>NZ_BARE01000001.1 GCF_000367345.1 Sphingobium xenophagum NBRC 107872 | reverse complement strand
GCCATATTGGCGGCGGCGTCGCTGCACAGGAACAGCGCCATGGCGGCGACCTGTTCGACCGTCACGAACTGCTTGGTCGGCTGGCCCGCCAGCAGCACATCGTTCATGACCTGCTCGCGCGTCATGCCGCGCGCCTTCATCGTGTCGGGGATCTGGTTTTCAACCAGCGGCGTCCAGACATAGCCGGGCGAAATGCAGTTGGCGGTAATGCCGCAGGTCGCGACTTCCAGCGCCACGGTCTTGGTAAAGCCTGCCAGGCCATGCTTGGCGGTCACATAGGCGCTTTTGAACGGGGACGCGGTCAGCGAATGCGCGCTGGCGGTCTGGATGATCCGGCCCCATTTCTTGCTCTTCATATAGGGGACGGCCAGCCGCGTCGTATGGAATGCGCTGGTCAGATTGAGCGCGATGATCAGGTTCCACTTGTCGACCGGGAAATCCTCGACCGGGGCGACATGCTGGGTTCCGGCATTGTTGATGAGAATGTCGACCCCGCCAAAGGTAGCGGCGGCCTCCGCCATCATGGCCTCAATCTCTTCCTGCTTGGTCAGGTCATGGCCGCTATAGAGCGCCTTGGCCCCACTCAGTTCCTCCAAGCCCAACCGCTCCTTTTCAATCGCGTCCTTGTCGCCAAAGCCGTTGATGACGACATTCGCGCCTTCGCCAGCCAGTGCCTTGGCATAAGCGAGGCCGATGCCGGATGTTGATCCGGTGATCAAAGCGGTCTTGCCAGCGAGGGACTTGCTCATGCCTTTTTCTCCTTGAGATGATCGGGACGGTCGAGGTCAAACGTGGCGCTCTTGCCATCCAATATGTTGCGGGCGATCAGATCGCCCTTGTGCATCACTTCTTCCACCGCGTCGCGGCCCTGGCTCCAATGGTCCAGCATCGTGGCGCGGGAAAATTCGAAATCCTTCGCGCCGCTTTCCCAGTTGCGGCTGCGGTAGATGAGGTGGACGATGTTGATCGATCCGGTTTCGACATATTGACGCAACTGCTGCGCATCCGCATCGTTCCGCAGCTCTTCGGGCAGTTTGTCGAGCAGGGCGCGGATCGTGCCATGTTCGCGCCGCAGCCGCAGATACTGGTCCGTCACCTGCCGGGTACGGCTGCTATATTGAATGTCCTTGGTCCGCGAATAGACGTCGGTCATCTGCCGCGGCATCGGCCCTTCGGCGGGGAACAGATCGACCTGAAACACCAGCATGTCTTCTGTCTGATGGTCCAGCACATGGGCCAGCGGCGTATTGGATACGATACCGCCATCCCAATACCAGCGCCCGTCAATCTCGACCGGCGGCAGGCCAGGCGGCAGCGCGCCCGACGCCATGATGTGGCGCGCGTCGATCCGGGTGTTGCCGCCCGGCCCGCGCGTGTCCCAATAGGCGAAATTGCCCGTTTCCACATCGACCGCGCCAACCGAAAGCCGCACTGGCCCGTCATTCAGCAAGTCCCAGTCGATACAGGCGTCCAGCGTGTCTTTCAGCGGCGCGCTGTCGTAAAAGCTGATCGCGCCGGCCGATCCTTCGGGCATCATCGTCGCGGGCCACAGGCGCGGGCGGAACATGCCCGGCACGCCGAAGGTCGCGACCGTCCCTGCGGCGGCCAGATGCGCGATCTCGCGGATATGGTCGATGTCGGGCAGCAGGATATTGGGCATCCCGCCCGATACGGTGTACCAGAATTTCTTGAGGCGGCTGATCCGCCGGTGCGGCGGGTTGCCCGCGATGATCGCGGCGTTGACCGCGCCGATCGATATGCCCGCAACCCAGCTGACATCGACCCCCAGTTCGTCCAGCCGTTCATAGACGCCAGACTGGAAGGAACCCAGCGCGCCGCCCCCCTGAAGCAGGAGCGCGACTTCGCGGGGGAGGGGCAAAGGCGTGCGGGCACGGCGGAGGGGCTTTGGCTGAATATCCATGATGCAGTGCAATATAGGCTTTGCGAACGGCAATCCAACTTTATGTCGCCAGATAAAATTTGCTTTGCCCGCAACCCTCTGGCCATTCCGGCGGTTTGCAGCATCCGGTGAATCGGCTAGGCACAGGCCTGAACAGGGAGGGCGTCATGCGTCTCGACGACGAACAGGAAAGCAGTCATTTCGAGGTGCAGGACGGCCGGGGCGGCGGTGGCGGCTTTGGTGGCGGGCTGGGGATGCTCCTGCCGCTGATCGGCAGCAGATTCGGGTGCGGCGGCATTGTCGTGGCGCTGATCATCATGATGGTCATGGGTATGAACCCATTGAGCCTGATCGGCGGCGGCGGGGGCGGCCAGCCTGTGCAGACGCAGCGCCCTGCGACGACCGAACTGACCGACATTCAGCGCACGTCGCTCAAAGTGCTGGGATCGACCGAGCGCCGCTGGGACGAGATTTTCAGGGCGGAAGGACAAAGCTATCCGCCGCCGACGCTGGTATTCTACAGTCAGAACGGCCAGTCAGGCTGCGGCGCGGCGCAGGCGGCGATGGGGCCATTCTACTGCCCCGCCGACCAGCGCATCTATATCGACACCGATTTCTTCAAGGAAATGGAGACGCGGTTCAACGCGCCGGGCGATTTCCCGATCGGCTATATCATCGCCCATGAAGTGGGCCATCACATCCAGACTATCACGGGCGAGGCGGACCGGATTCGCAGGGCGCCGCAGCGCGCATCGGAGGCGGAGGGCAATGCGCTGCAAGTGAAGATGGAATTGCAGGCGGATTGCTATGCCGGGGTGTGGGCGGCGCGCGACACCAATCTGATGGAAGCGGGCGACCTGGAAGAAGGGATGCGCGCGGCAGAGGCGATTGGCGACGACACGCTGCAAAAGGCGGCGGGACGTCGTCCAGTGCCCGAAAGCTTTACCCATGGCAGCAGCGCCCAGCGCATGGCCTGGCTGCGCAAGGGCTTGTCGACCGGCGATCCGGCCCAGTGCGACACGTTCAACGGATCGCTCTGAGCCTATTGTCCTTGATCGTCGGTTGATTCGGCCTGATCTGCCTCCGGGTCGTACATCTGGCCGTTTGCGTCCGTTGGCGCGGCGCTCGTTTCCGGCAGGCCAGCGCCGGGGGCGAGCATCGGTTGCCCCGCTCCGGCCATCGGCTGGCCAAAGGCTGGCGCATCCGCTGGCGGGGGTGGCGGGACGGCCGGTTGGGCTACGGGCACGGTGACGGACGGCGGTGGCGACGTGCCGATTATGGCGGGCTGCGATAGAGAGGATTCGGGACGCCTGGGCAACACGTCCTGCACCGCCAGCACGACCAAGGGTGCTGCGATCACCGTGCAGATGGCAAAATTGCGGTATATCATCGCCTGGACTTCTTGCTGATCGACCGGGCGACAATATCCAAAATCGGTAAATAAATAGCTGTGCCGATCAGCGCTTTACCGGCTGAACACATCGAGTCGGGCCAGCAGGGCGGTCATATCGTCAGGCAGCGCGTCGCGCGGCGGCGCGTAGGTGGAGCGCAGCGCATTGCCAACGCCCTCATAGGGCAGGGGAAGCGCGACAGTCACAACCCGCCCCTTGTCGCCTTGGCGACCCGGTGCCGATCGGCCGGACGATTTGCGCTGCATTTCCATGTCAGTAGAACGGACGTCGCAGGCAAAAGTTTCTGGCATTCGTCGCAAGCCCAAGCGATAGCGCGCGACAGCAGGCCCGGCGCAAGGGGAGAGACGATGGTGACGGACTGGCCCGAAACATTGGCGCGGATACGCGGCCATTCGCCCTTTCTGACGCGCGCGCTGGATCGCTACCCTGAAGTGGCGGCGGCGCTGGCGACCGGAGACATGGACGCGGCTATGGCTGTGGCGCAGGCGCTTGGCCAGCCGGAGGATGGCGTCGCCCGGTCCTTGCGGCGGCGGCGCACGGGGATCGCGCTGGTGACGGCGGCTGCCGATCTGTCCGGGGCATGGGGGCTGGACCGGGTGACGCGCACCCTGTCCGATTTCGCCGATACCGCCGTGGAGGAAGCGCTGGCCGCCGCCATGGCCGAACGCTATCCCGATGCCGAGCATAAAGGGTTCGTCGTGCTGGCGCTGGGCAAGCATGGCAGCCGCGAGTTGAACTATTCGTCGGATATCGACCCCATACTGCTCTACGATCCCGCCACTCTGCCGCACGGCCCGCGCGAAGATCCCGCCGATGCAGCGGTTCGGATCGGGCGGCGGATGAGCGAATTGCTGACTGCGCGCGATGGCGACGGCTATGTATTCCGGGTTGACCTGCGCCTGCGTCCCTCGCCCGAAGCGACGCCGATCGCCCTGCCGGTGGAAGCGGCGATCGGCTATTATGAATCGACCGCCCTGGGGTGGGAACAGGCGGCCTTCATCCGGTCGCGCGCGGCGGCTGGGGACATGGCGCTGGGCGACTATTTCCTGCGCCAGATTCGCCCCTTCGTCTGGCGGCGGCATCTGGATTTCAGCGCGATCGACGCGATCGTCGACATCAGCCGCCGGATTCGCGACCATTATGCGCAGGGGCAGGCGTTCGGGACGGGATTTGACCTGAAACGGGGGCGGGGTGGCATCCGCGAAGTCGAATTTTTCGCGCAGGTTCACCAGTTGATCCATGGCGGTCGCGACCCGGCGCTGCGATCGGGCAATACGCGGCAGGCATTGGCGGCGCTGGCGCAGGCGGGGTTGATCGAGCCTGACGTCGTGGCACGGCTGGACGAGGCTTACGTCCTGTTCCGCACCATCGAGCACCGGCTTCAGATGGTGGAGGATTTGCAGACCCACGAACTGCCCAAATCGGCAGAAGCGATGGACAATGTCGCGCGGCTCCATGGTTTGGCCGATGGCGACGCGCTGCTGGACCTGCTGCGGCCGCAGGTCGAATGGGTCGGGCAGAATTATGACCGGCTCAGCCCCGAACAGGATGACGCCTCCCTGTCGCAGGATGAGGCGCTGCTGGCCGGGCAACTGGTCGAGATGGGCTTTGCCGATCCTGAAACGGCGATGGCGCGGATCGCCCACTGGCGCGCGGGCAAGGTGCGGGTGCTGCGCAGCGGTCCCTCACGCGAAGCGCTGGAAAGCCTGCTGCCCGGCCTGATGCGCGCGCTGGCGACCGCGCCCGATCCGTCGCGCGCGCTCAACCGGCTGGACGACATGATCGGACGACTGCCCAGTGCGATCAATTTCTTCAAGCTGCTCGCCGCGCGGCCTGCGCTGGTCGCGCTGCTGGCGGAGATATTGAGCCATGCGCCGACGCTGGCCGATGCGCTGGCGCGGCGGGCGGAACTGATCGACGGCCTGATCGACGCCACGGCCTTCGACCCGCCGCCGCCGGTCGATATATTGGCCGGGCAACTGGCCGCGCTGGAGCCGGGCGAGGATTATCAGGCCTTGCTCGACCGGGTGCGCCAGCGCGTGGGCGATCGCCGTTTCGCGCTGGGCGCGCAGATCATCAGGGGCGGCGATCCGCTGGAGGCCGGGCGCGGCTATGGCCGGGTGGCGGAGGCCGCGATCGAGGCATTGGCGGCTGGGACGGTTGCGGAGTTCGAGGCTGCACATGGCCGGGTGCCAGGGGGCGAGATCGTCATTCTGGCGCTGGGGCGGCTGGGGGGCGGGGTGTTGACCCATGCATCGGACCTGGATGTCATCTTCCTGTTCACCGGCGATTTCCGCGCCGAATCCGATGGTCGGAGGCCTCTCGGCGCGACCCAATATTTCAACCGGCTGGCGCAGCGCATCGTCAACGCCCTGTCGGTCCATACCGCGTCCGGCCCGCTCTATGAGGTCGATACGCGGCTCCGCCCATCCGGCGCGCAGGGCCTGCTGGCGGTCAGTTTCGACAGTTTCGCCAAATATCAGCGCGAAGAGGCGTGGGCTTGGGAGCATCTGGCGCTGACGCGGGCGCGGCCGATATTCGGATCGGCCAAGGCCCGCAAGACGTTGGCTGCGATTCTGACGGAAACATTAGAAAAAGAGCGTAATATCAATGATCTACAGCGAGAGGCCGTCAAGATGCGCGGCGACATCGCAACCCATAAGCCACCAGCCAGCGAACTGGACGTCAAATTGGTGCCGGGTGGTCTGGTTGATCTGGAATTTCTGATCCACATCAATCAATTCCGCCACGGCATGGCGTTCGACCCCGATCTGGGCAAGGCGCTGGCCATGCTGGTGGAGGCGGGTCATCTGCCTGCCGATCTGATCGAGGCCCATGCGCTCATCACGCGCTATTTGATTGTGTCGAGGTTAGTGTCGCCTTCTTCCACCGAACCGCCCGAAGCGACGCGCCCGCTGGTCGCCCGCGCCTGCGGCGCTGAACATTGGGACAGGTTGCTTGAAAGCTATGCCAAGGCGCGGCAAAGCATAGCCCAAGCCTGGGCCGCGCTCGCCGCGCCCTATCAGGAGGATATGTGATGCTGGTTCAAGGCGACAGCGCGCCCGACGTCGCGCTCAAGGATGCTGATGGCGCGGATTTCACCCTTGCCCGCTATCGGGGCAAGCCGGTCGTGGTCTATTTCTATCCCAAGGCCGACACGCCCGGCTGCACCAATGAGGCCAAGGATTTCACCGAACTGGCCAGCGATTTTGCCGCGCTGGGTGTGCCGGTGGTCGGCGTGTCGAAGGACAAGCCCGCCAAGCTCAAGAAATTCGCCGACAAATATGGCCTGACGGTCACATTGGCGTCGGACGAGCCGGGCGATGCCTGCGAGGCGTTCGGGACATGGGTCGAAAAGTCGCTCTATGGCCGCAAATATATGGGGATCGAGCGGGCGACCTTCCTGATCGGTGCGGACGGCGTTGTCGCGCGGGTCTGGCCCAAGGTGAAGGTCAAGGGGCATGCCGCCGAGGTGCTGGAGGCGGCGAGGGCGCTTTGACCCTGCCCGATAGTGTCGGGGCGGCATGCCGCCATGTCCTGCTGACCGCTGATCCCCATGCCAAGGTGATGGCTGCGCGCGCCGTCGCGCGGGCGTGGCGGCTGGGACGGCTGGCGCACTGCTTCGATGGGGCGATGCCCGATCAGCCCGCGCGCCCGGACGCGCCCGTCCTGCTGCATCCTGGCCAGATGCCCCGGCGCGGCAAGATGGGGTCGGCGCGATCACGCATCGCCATGCTCCACGCGCTCGCCCATATCGAATTTGTCGCGATCGACCTTGCGTTCGACCTGATCGGTCGTTTCGGCGATCAGTTCCCGCCTGCCTTTGTCGACCAGTGGATGCAGGTCGGTGCTGAAGAAGCGATGCATTTCGCGCTGCTCGACCGGCGGCTGCGCCAGTGCGGCAGCCATTATGGCGCGCTCCCCGCCCATGACGGGCTGTGGCAGGCGGCGGAGGAGACGGCGCACGACGTTCTCGCCCGGCTCGCCATCGTCCCGATGGTGCTGGAAGCGCGCGCCCTCGACATCACGCCAGCGACGGTCGAGCGGTTCGAAGGGGCGGGCGACTTTGTGTCGGCAAAGTCCCTCCGCCGTATCATGGCGGATGAGATTCGCCATGTCGCCGCGGGGACGACATGGTTTCTTGCGGCGACGAACCGATTGGGCCTGTCCGCCCCAAATCATTACCAAATGCTTGTGAAAAGGCATTTTCGTGGTTCGGTTAAGCCACCGTTCAACGACTCAGCGCGTCGGCAGGCCGGTTTGACGCTAGAATTCTACGCCGCGCTTGCAACATGACCGCCGATTTGCAGTCTGCCTAACAGCGGGGGCGATCCAGGTCGCCAAAAAGTAACACGGGAAGCGCCGAGGGGCATAAGCCTCCGGTGACATAGTCGGGGTCGGCATGTTTGAACGTCATATGATCAATACTCGTGGTGCGCGTTTGTTCCAATCTGCCGTAAAGGCGACAAAGATTTTCGCAGGACTCGGTATTGCAGGCGCGCTCTGCGCCGCTGCATCGGCCAATGCGACGGAAACTGACGATCCCTATGGTGATGCGTCGGAAATCAACACCAGCGCCCTTGGGCCGCAGGATGTCGGTTTTTCCAACCTCTTCTCCAGCCTTCAACGCCTTGATGGCAATGCCAAGACCGCTGCCTATATCCCGTCGGGCCGCCCGGTCGAAAAACTGGCGCTGACCTCCAATTTCGGCGTCCGGTCCGATCCGTTCAATGGCAGCGCCCGGATGCACAAGGGCATCGATATTCCCGGTCCTGTCGGCACGCCGATCCACGCGACCGCCGACGGCATCGTCAACCGTGCTGGCTGGGCCAGCGGCTATGGCAATCTCGTCCAGATCTCTCATGGCAATGGCATGGAAACGCGCTATGGCCATATGTCCAAGCTGCTGGTGCCCGCCAACAGCTTCGTCAAGCGCGGCCAGATCATCGGCCTGATGGGATCGACCGGCCGCTCGACCGGCAGCCACCTCCATTATGAAGTCCGTGTCGACGGCGCCGCGATCAACCCGCTGCCCTTCGTCGCTGGCACCGACTATCTGGTGGCGATGAACAACAAGCCCCCGGTCGCCATGGGCGGCCCGACCAAGGCGCAGGAAAAGAGCATCGACTGATCGCGCTTTTATCGACTTTCGCAAAAGGCCCGGTACCCTATGGGTTGCCGGGCCTTTTGCGTCATCCTATCTAGGCTATCATGACCGATATTGATCTCACCTCATCTGCCGCTGCCCGTGTTGCCGCGATCGCTGCCAAGCAGGGCAAGCCTGCGATCCTGCGGCTGGCGGTGGAGGGGGGCGGCTGCTCCGGCTTCCAATATCGCTTCGGCCTGGCCGATGCGGTCGAGGCGGATGACCTGGCGGTCGAGCGCGACGGGGTGACGCTGGTGGTGGATGACGTCAGCCTGGACCTGGTGCGCGGGTCGGCGGTCGATTTCGTTTCCGACCTTGGCGGCGCGGCGTTCAAGGTGACCAATCCCAACGCCACTGCTGGCTGCGGCTGCGGCACAAGCTTTTCGGTCTGATTTCATCCATGACGTGCTCCCGCGAAGGCGGGAGTCCGGTCCAGCCATCGGAACGGGGCTCCCGCCTTCGCGGGAGCGCATTTCATGCTATGGGCGGGGCATCGACATTGGAATCGAAACGGATTGGGTCAGGTCATGCGCATCGCCACCTTCAACATCAACGGCATCAAGGCGCGCCTGCCGCGCCTGCTGGAATGGCTGGACGAAACGCGGCCTGACATTGCCTGCCTGCAGGAAATCAAGACGTCCGACGAGACCTTTCCGGCCAAGGATATAGAAGCGGCGGGCTATGGCGTCATCTGGCACGGGCAGAAGGGGTTTAACGGCGTCGCCATCCTCGCGCGCGGCGAAACCCCGGTGGAAGTGCGGCGCGGGCTGGAGGGTGAGCCGGAGGACGAGCATAGCCGCTATCTGGAAGCGGATGTGAAGGGCGTGCGCGTCGCCAGCATCTACCTGCCCAACGGGAATCCGCAGCCCGGCCCCAAATTCGATTACAAGCTGCGCTGGATGAAGCGCCTGCGTGCCCGTGCGGCGGAAATCTGGGCGGAGGAAGTGCCCGCAATCCTGGCGGGCGACTATAATGTCATCCCGCGCGACGATGATGTCTATTCGGTCAAGGCGATGGCGGACGACGCGCTGATGCAGCCCGAAAGCCGCGCTGCCTATCGCCGCCTGCTGGCCGATGGCTGGACCGACGCGCTACGCAGCCGCCATCCCGCGGGTGGGGTGTGGACCTATTGGGACTATCAGATGAACGCCTGGCCCCGCGACGCGGGCTTCCGCATCGACCATCTGCTGCTCAGCCCCGCCGCCGCCGACCGATTGGTCGACGCGCAGGTCGACAAGGCCTTTCGCGGCAGAGAGAAGGCCAGCGACCATGCGCCGACCTGGGTGGAATTGCGGGGCTGAGGAAGAGCGGTTTGGGAGGTGAGTGTAATGGCCGCTTCCGGGAAAGCAGAGCGGAAGCGGTTTCAGGCGTGAAGACATCACTATATCAGGAACGTCTTACCGCCCGTTATGATAATTGATCGGGGTTATTTCCAGGCGGGTTATGTATTCACTCAGCCTATCTAAACTATAGCTCTCATAATATTCTTGTTCGCGCCGTAAAATGAACACACATTGCACCTCGGTTTCGCGATCATACTGTTCGCAAAGTCTATTTTTATCGATCATCCAGACGCCATAGCACGTCCCGTTACAGTCTCTTATGGCTTGTCGGTTTTTGTAGAACTGGCGATAAGCTAAATCGTGAATATTTGGTATTCGAACCAATTTGTGTTCAGCGATCGTGTTTCTTAAATCGTTACCGCTTATTATCTCGTAGGTTAGACCGTTCGCGGTAACGCTGCCCTCTAATGCATTGGACGGGCTTTCGGGCTCTTGCACATTACAAGAAGTCAGGGCCATGATGATCGTGCTGCACATGGTAAGGTTGATTGAAGAAAAACCTTTAGCCATGGCGGCGATCCTGCATCAAAATTATAATGCCCGCTTACATGACATTCTCGGACTACGGCAAGGACGGCAGCTTCGGACTAACGTTGGCGGTTTCGTGATCGGCAACAAAAGGTCGCTTCTTCCCTACGCCGCCAGCCGCAGGAACGGCACCGGCTGGGTCGATCGCAGCACGATCGGCTTGCCCTCCGACGCTTCGAACAGTTCGCCGTCCAGAATGACGCTGCTGTGATTGCCCTCGATCCGGATGGTGTCGCCCTGTTCCAGATGGATGCCCTGCATCTGGCTCTTGCCCACGCGCTTGAAGAGGCTTGCAAAGATCAGGCGCAGCAGGGCTGGCAAGCTCTGCTCCACCGCCATCAGCTTCATATTGCCCCGGCGACTGTCGCCCGGCTGGACGCCGAGCAGCAGTCGTTCCAGCGTGGTGACGATCAGCACGGAGAATCGACCGGCCAGTTGCCCGTCGCGGATCAGGGATATGCTGACCGGCTTGCTGGATGGCGGCAGGAATTTGGCGCGGATGCCGAAAATCAGGGAAACCAGCACCGCCATCGCCGTCAGGAAATGGCTGAGGCCGTTGGACAGGCCCAGCGGATAGATCTGGTTGCGGCAATAGAGCATGTAATCGGCCAGCCCCGCGCCGCCCAAAAACATGCCCAGCACCGGGCGGCTGCCGACCTGCCCGTCCGACAGGGCGATCAGTTCGCGCGCGACGACATGGTCGTCAACGCCAGCCTTGGCCAGCGCGACGATTCGTTCCAGCGCCTTGATGGGATCGCCATGAATGCCAAGGTCGAGCGCGATCAGGTTGGTCTTGCCATTGGGCAGCACGGCGATCGGCGGCACCCGGCCCTTGAAATGTTCGCCCTGGTAAAGCTCGGTCAGCGCCGCCTGCACCGTACCGTCGCCGCCATTGATGACAATGACGACGGGATCGACGCGGGCAATCGTCTGGAGCGCGCGGCCGATCTGGTCGACATGCTCCACTTCATAATGGAAGATGTCCGGGTTGCTGGCGCAATAGCTGCGAACGCGCGGCAGGGTCTGGCGGTTGCCCGTGGACTTGGGATTGGACAGGAGCGCGACGCAGACCATGGCTTTTGATCACATATATTTGAGGGTGATGGTGATTTTCGTCACGCCGGGACCGGCATAGAAAGCGGCCTTTTCGACGCCGGGCTTGCCCAGATTGAAGATGTTGATCGACGGATTGTTGGAAAAACCGCCGCCGTCGCGGCTGATGTCGGTCTTGCCATTGCCATCGCGATCATGACGCACGGCGATGCCATATTTGCCCGGTTGCGGCACCGGCATGCAAAAGCGCATCGTGCCATTGGACGGGCGAACCGGAATGTCGATACGATTGAGCCATTCGCCCTTGCTCAACCAGGCGGATTTGGTGGCGGGGTAGGATTGGACGCGCACCTTGCCGGTTTCCGCCGCAAAGCCGCGCACGTCGACCAATACGGCCGGGCCGTTCCGGCTGCCGCCGCAACGTTCCAGATCGTTGGGAATGACCTGACCATGGGCCATTGCCGGGATAGCTGCGATCATCGCTGCCACCGACATCAGACCCACTGCAACTTTTACCATGACCATTAGACTCCTGGAAGCTATAGCCGCCCGATCGGGTCGGACGGCAGCCCCTGTTCGCCCCGCTATTTTCCTGATTCCAATATGGAATGGGTTTGCGGCCAAAACATGGTGATGGGACGACGACTTAGAGAATGCTGACCGCCACCGATCGTTATCTTGCCCGCCTGATCGCGGTGCCCATGCTGGGTACGCTTGTGATCGCCGCGATGCTGCTGGTGCTGGACAAGATGCTCAGCCTGTTCGATTTCGTCGCGGCGGAAGGCGGGCCGGTCAGCGTCGTGTGGCGGATGCTGGCGAACATGCTGCCCGAATATCTCTCGCTCGGCATTCCCATCGGCCTTATGCTTGGCATCCTGCTGGCCTTTCGCAAGCTGGCGCTGTCGTCGGAACTGGACGTGATGCGCGGAGTAGGCCTGTCCTACGGGCGGCTGCTGCGGGTGCCGTACATGTATGCGATCGCGCTCGCGCTGCTTAATTTCGGCATTGTCGGCTTCGTCCAGCCGCTGTCCCGCCACGCCTATGAAGCGCTGCGATTCGAATTGCGGTCGGGTGCGCTGGGCGCGTCGATCAAGGTCGGCGAGTTCACCAATCTGGGCAAGCGGATGACGATGCGGATCGAACGCAGCCTGGACGGTGGGCGCAATCTGCAGGGGATTTTCGTCCGCGCGGTCAGCCGGGACGGACAATCTGTCGCGGTCACGGCGGCGCAGGGCATGTTCCTGGCGACGGACGATCCCGACACGATCATCTTCCGCCTGCGCGACGGCGTTCTGGTCAACGACGCGCCCAAATATAAGACGCCGCGAATCCTGTCCTTTTCCAGCCACGACCTGCCGATCGACCTGCCGCAGATCGAAAATTTCCGCGGGCGCGACGTCGACCGGGAAAAGACGATCCCCGAACTGATCGTGATTGGTCGCGATCCGGCCACCCCGGACAAATTGCGCAACGAAGTGCGCGCCAATTTCCATTTCCGCATGGTGGAAGTGGTGATGATGATGCTGTTGCCGCTGGCCGCGCTCGCCTTTGCGATCCCGCCCAAGCGGTCGACATCGGCGCTGGGCGTGTTCCTGTCGATCATCTTCATCGTGACCTATCACAAGGTCAACCAATATGGCGAAAGCGTGGGCGCGCTGGGCAAGGTTGATCCGATCATCGCGCTATGGGGACCATTTCTGCTGACGGCGGGCCTGATCTTCTGGATGTATCATGTCATTGCGCACCGCCCCGGCGGGCAGCCGATCGGCGCGCTGGAAGTCGCCTTTGCCAAGGTGGGCAAGCAGATCGTGCGCCTGTTGCGGCTGGGCCGTCGACGCCCGCCTGCGGCGGAAGGAGCCGCCTGACCCATGCAATTTGCTTTCTTCCCCTCGCGCCAGATCAGCTGGTACATGGCGCGCCTGTTCCTTACGCGGACGCTGGCGGTTCTGGCGCTGCTGGTGCTGGTGCTACAGACGCTCGACCTGCTGGGCCAGTCAGGCGACATCCTTGCCTATCCCGGCAATGGCGACGCGCAATTGTGGCATTATGTCGGCCTGCGCGTGCCGCAGATCGTGGCGCGCTTCCTGCCTTTTTCGGTGCTGCTCGGCACGCTGGTGATGCTGGCGACGCTGAACCAGAATAGCGAGATCATCTCGATGAAGGCGGCGGGCCTGTCCGCGCACCAGATATTGGCCCCGCTTGTGGTGTCCGCGCTGGGCGTGGCGATCATCAGCTATGCCTTCAACGACCGGATCGTCGCCCGGTCCACCGCGGCGCTCAGTGCCTGGCAAGCGGTCGATTACGGCCCGATCCCGCGCGATAGCGGGGTCAAAAGCAACCCCTGGGTGCGCGACGGCAATAATCTGGTCAACGCGGCGATCGTCGCCGGGCGCGGTACGCAGGTGCAGTTGCGCAAGGTGGAGATTTTCAACCGCATCAACAACAGCCTGACGACCATCATCCAGGCGCCGCGCGGCCATTATGACGCGGCGGACAAGAGCTGGGTGCTGGAAGAGGCGCGCCAGTTCGACGTGGCGCGCGGCACCGTGACCAATGTCGGCACGGTGCGTTTTGGCCGCGACATTCGCCCCGACCAGTTCACCCTGGCCAAGGTCGATCCCGATGCCCTGACCTTCAGCCAGCTTCAGGCCGCGATTTCCGACCTGCATGATGCCGGGCGGCCCACGGCGGAGTTGGAGGCCAATTTGTGGCACAAGCTGTCCGGCCCGCTTTCGGCCCTGCTGATGCCGATATTGGGGTCGGTCGCGGCGTTCGGGCTGGCGCGATCGGGCCAGTTGTTCGTGCGCGCAGTGATGGGCATGGCGCTGGGCTTTGCCTATTTCGTCGCCGACAATTTCTCGCTCGCAATGGGCAGCCTGGGCGCTTATCCGCCGTTTCTGGCGGCCTGGGCGCCCTTCCTGCTGTTCCTGCTGGTCGGTGAGACTGTGCTGTTCAGGACGGAGGAATAGCCTAGCGCGCCCCCATGGTGCTGCGGGCGATCTTGCCGACCAGCGGTATCATCCCGCGATAATTGCCGCGATGATAGGGCGATTGCGGGTCCAGCGTCGCCACCAGCTTGCGGTGCGCGGCGGCCAGATTGTGATAGGGCACGCTGGGCAGCAGGTGGTGCAACGCATGATAGCGCAGGCCGACCGGCGCCCACAGCGCAGGCAGGCTGCCGGGCGGGGGTACATTGACCGAATCGAGATATTGCGCCGTCACGGTCATCGGTTCGCCTTCATTCTCCCACAAATGCGCGACCAGGGTGCGCAGCTGGTTGATGACGGTCATCGCCGAATGGACGGCCATATAGACCAGCAACGGCTTCCACCCGAACAGGAACACGCTGCCGACCAGCGCCAGCGCGAACAAGGACGCGCCAGCCTCCTGCCACGCCCACATGCGGGCGAAGGCCCCTTCGGGCTTGCGGCGGCGATAGGCCGGATTGATCGACAGCGCGGACAGTTCACCGATCATCTTCGCGCGGAGCGGCGGGATGATCAGCGACAATGGCGTCAGCACAGCAAAGCGCAGGATAAGGCCGACCGGCGCCAGCGCGGCGACGAGGATGAACAGCGGCAGCGACCAGGGCTTCATGAGCGCCAGCGGCAGATATTCCGGATCTTCCGCCGTGCCGTAGCGGGTGCGGGCGTGATGCTGGGTATGGACGCCTTCATACATGAAGGACGGGATCATCAGCGGAATGCCCACGATCAGGTTCCACGCGGCGCGGAAACCGGGCAGCGCGCCGGCGCGGATATGGGTGAGTTCGTGGATGAAGCTGGCCGCCCGATACAGCGCCAGCATCGCAATAACCGCGCAGGCAAGGGCCAGCGGCACGTTGTCGATCAGGATAGCACCCGCCAGCGCACCCCAGCCGATCAGCGCGGACGCCAGCATGTCGGGCCAGTAGATGCGCGGATTGGCGGTGGACAGGTCGCGCGTCAGTTCGGCCGCCGCACGCAGCATCGCCACGTCATCGGGAATGGTCGCACGGGCGCGCTGCGCGGCGGCAAGGATGGGATCATGCATAGTCATGGCAGGCGTCCTAATCTCCAAATGCGCTGACATCGTGGCAGCACGATGACATTATCCGCCCAATAGCGGGCTGGCGGCGGGCTGTGATTGACAATCCGCAAACAAGCGGCGAACTGCTGCCATCTTTTGGTGAAAGCGGCAGCCGTGGCACATTCTGATCTGGTGATTACGCCCGTTTCGGGCAAGGGCGACCTCAAGGCCTTTATCGACCTGCCCTGGTCGATTTACGCCACGGACCCCAATTGGGTGCCGCCACTGAAGGCGGAAATGTACGAATTGCTGACGCCCGGCAAAAATCCCTTTTTCGAACATGCCAAGGCGCAATATTTCCTGGCTCGCCGCAACGGCCGTGTCGTTGGCCGCATTTCGGCCCATTATGACGAACTGGCGCTGTCGATGCCGCCGGAACAGGGCATGGGGGCAGGGACCGGCAATTTCGGCCTGTTGGAGGCGGAAGATGATGCGATTGGCGCGGCGCTGATCGCGCAGGCCGAGCAATGGCTGCGTCAACAGGGCATGACCCGCGTGGTCGGCCCGATCTCGCTGTCGATCTGGGAGGAGCCTGGCCTGCTGATCGCCGGGCATGACCATCCGCCAACGGTCATGATGGGGCATAACAGCCCGACCTATCAGGCGATGGTCGAGGGGGCAGGGTATCAGCCGGTCAAGACGCTCAACTGTTTTGAGCTGGACATCACCCAGAATTTCCCCCCGCTGATCCAGCGCATCGTCGCTTCGGGCCAGAAAAACGAGCGCATCCGCATTCGCAAGGTCGACAAGTCGAAATTCGATGCGGAGGCGGCGATCATCCTCAACATCCTGAACGATGCCTGGGGCCGAAACTGGGGCTTCGTGCCGATCACCGATGCGGAAATCGCGCATACCGGCAAGAAGCTGAAACCCATCGTGTTCGAAGATCTGATCATGATCGCCGAACTGGACGGTGAGCCGGTCGCCTTCATGATGACGCTGCCCGACCTTAACGAGGCGATCAAGCCGCTCAACGGCGCGCTGTTTCCCTTTGGCTGGGCCAAGCTTCTCTGGTGGCTGCGCAAGCCCAAGGTCCGCACAATGCGGGTGCCGCTGATGGGCGTGCTGCAACGGCTGCAATCGTCCCGGCTGGCCAGCCAGCTGGCCTTCATGATGATCGAGGCGATAAGGCTGGAAGCGATCGCCCATTATGGCGCGACGCGTGGCGAGATTGGCTGGGTTCTGGATGACAATCAGGGCATGAACGCCATTGCGCAGGCGATCAACAGCAAGGTCAACAAAGTCTATCAGCTGTACGAAAAGCCGCTCTGATCATGGATCGGCGGGCACGGCGACATCGACCGCGCCTGCCGCAATCCGCGCCACGACCGGCGTTTTCGCCAGCACTTCGCCGTCGATGGATATGCGCTGGCGCGGGCGGGTGGTGATGGTGAAAGCCTTGCCATGCCATTCCTGCGTATGGGCGTCGCGATCGCGCAGCTTGAAGAATTTGGCGTACCAGTCCCACGCCAGCCGCGGCTTGCTGCGCCCGACAACCGCCTGGACCACGATTTCGCCGCTATCGACGTCGGCATGATCGGACAGTTCGACCCCGCCATGAAAGGGGCCGTTCAGGATGCGTACTTCGGTCGACCATAGCCGCCGTTCCTGCTGGCCATCGTCGATGATCAGGCGGAAGGCGCGGAAGCCGACCGAACATTTGATCGCCCATAGCAGATAGCCGATCCGCCCCAGATAGCGTTTCAGCTTGTGCGGCACCGTCCGGCCGATCATCGGCGACAGGCCGAGCGAGGCGGCGTTAACGAAATAATCCTGGTCGATCATGCCCAGGTCCACCCGGCGTCGGCGTCCGTTGGCGATGGCCGCGATCGCGCCGTCCAGATCGAGCGGCAGGCCCAGCGTTCGCGCAAAGCTGTTGGCGGTGCCCAGCGGCAGGACGGCGAACACGCAATCCTTGCCGACAAACTGGTCGACCGTGCTGGACATGGAGCCATCGCCGCCGCCCACGATCACCATCGGCGCGCCATCGGCAATCGCCTTTGCCACGGTTTCTTCCATCAGTGCGGGGTTTTTGACTGCATGGGCGGCGAGCAGGTCGATGCCCGCCTCCTCCAGTTTTTCCTTCGCCTCCGCAAAGAGCGCTTCGCCCTTGCGGCTGTGCGCGTTGACGATCAGCGCGGCCTGACGCGGGAGGGGGCGATTGGAGGATTTCGTTATCATACCACAACAACTCGCGAAGGCGGGTTAGGCTCCGGGGAAACCATGTCCCGCTGGATCGTTACCTGATCATGGCCCGTATCGCTCATCTGTCCGACATTCATTTCGGCGCGCACGATCCGCGCATAGTCGACGCCGCCACAGCCTGGCTGGAGGAGCGTCGGCCCGACCTGGTCATCATCAGCGGCGACCTGACCCAGCGCGCGCGGGTCGAGCAGTTCCGCGCGGCGTCTGCATGGCTCAACCGGCTGCGCGCGGCGGGGCTGAAATTACTGGTCATCCCCGGCAATCATGACATTCCGCTCTATGACGTTGTGCGGCGCTTCGCTGCTCCGCTCAAACGCTACAAACGCTATATCAGTCACGACCTGTGCCCCTGGTATGAGGATGACGAAGTCGCGATCCTTGGCCTCAACACCGCCCGCTCGCTGACCATCAAGGACGGGCGGATCAATCATGACCAGATGGACATGCTGCGGGACTATTTCGCGCCGGTCGCCAGCGGCAAGACGCGCATATTGGTGACGCACCATCCCCTGTTCGCCATGCCGATCGGGCGGGGCGGTGAACTGAGCGAAGCGGTCGGCCAGCATGACGACGCGGTCCAGGCGGCATGCGAAGCGGGCGTCCATCTGGCGCTGGCGGGCCATTTCCACCGCACCTATGCGCAGGCAGCGCGCAAGATGGTGGAACGGGCGGGCGGCGCGTTGATCATCCAGGCCGGCACCGCGACATCGACCCGGCTGCGCAACGCCGAACCGCAAAGCTTCAACTGGCTGCACGTGCGGCGCAACAATGCGATGGAGTTGCAAGTGATCGTCTGGGACGGCGCAGGCTTTCGCCGGGCGAGCCATGTGGAATATGTCCGCGACGGGCAGGATTGGACCGGACACGATATGCGCGATGCGCCCGTCGTTGGGGCTTTGCCGGACGAATAGGATTTGCGGGGCTTAACTTCGCATATTTCCCGGCAATCGAGACATTTACGAACTGAATTTGGTAATAATATTACGTCAATACTTTCTGGCTGGCCGCAGGCCGGACGGAGGGGTATCGCGCCGTGGATAGGGCGACACCCCTCCACCACCGCTACGCGGCGGTCCCCCTCCCCTTGCAGGGGAGGATGGTTTTGTACCGGGTTTGCAAAGCGCATGATCACCAATAGTGTGAGAGTCTGGACAAGCGGCTACTGGAACCAGGCAGGTGCGGCTTTTTAGCATGGGCTATCCTTGTAGGACAGCCGACGGCTCACGCATGATCCTTCCCCTTCAGCGCCTCCGCCAGCGATACTGTCGCGCTGCCGCGTCGGGCCGGGGCGGCCTGGCTGGGGTCGGGTTTCCAGCCTGACAGATAGAGGATCGCCATCTGCTCCGCCGTCCGGCCATCCGGGTCGGCTGCATCGGCAAAATGGCGCGCGGCGGCGACAAGCGCGTCCCGACGCAGCGCGGGGGCGCGCGCCGTCAGCACGTTGCCCGCGCCCATGCCGCGCAGGTCATGCATCAGCCGCAGCAGATCACCATAGCGGATCGTCAGCGTTTCGCCATCGGCCACCGGCATCGCAAAGCCCGCGCGGCTGAGCAGGTCGCCTGCCGATCGCACATCGACCTGCGGGTAGATATGCTGGCCCGGCCGGTCGCCTTCGCCCGCCATCAGCGCGGCGCGCAATCGCGGCAGGCTGCCAGCGCCGGTGAAGGCCGCCAGCATCAGCCCGTCCGGCCGCAGCACCCGCCGCATCAGGATCAGCGCGCCGGGCAGGTCATTGACGCTGTCGAGCGTGCCGCAGGCGATGACCAGATCGAAACTATTGTCGGCAAAGGGCAGGGCGTCCTCATCCCCCTGCACCCCATTGCCGGCACGGGCGGCGCGGAAGCCGGGGTCGATGCAGGCGACCCGCTTGCCCATCGCTTCCAGAGCGGCCCTGGCGCTGCCGTCCGGGCAGCCGATCACCAAGGCTTCGGGCAGGTCGCGCTGCACATCGCCCAGCCGGTCGAGCAGTTCGTCCAGCATGGCGCGATAGAGAAAGTCATGGGTCGCAAAATCGGCCAGCATCCGGTCCCGCCGGATGCTGCGCAGGGAACGGTCGAATATGTCGGGGCTGCTCATGCCGGGCCTTGTGCAACGGGCGGGAAGGGGGGACAAGGCAGATGATGCCTTTCCTGCCGCTTCTCAAGAGCGCGATCCGCCCCGCGCTTGATTATACATTGCCGCCGCGCTGTCCCGGTTGCGGCGTGATCGTGGGGGAAGATCATGGTTTCTGCCTGTCCTGCTGGGACGGCATGGAATTTTTGGGCGAACCCTGTTGCGCGCGCTGCGGCACACCCTTTCCGCATGACATGGGGGAGGGCGCGGAGTGCGGTGCCTGTCTGGCCGATCCGCCGCCCTTCGACAGCGCGCGGGCGGTGCTGGCCTATGGCGATGTCGCGCGCACGGTCGCGCTGCGGTTGAAATATGGGCGGCGCATCGGCCTTGCCCGGCTGGTCGCGCGGCAGATGTTGCGCCATGTGCCCGCGACCGGCGAAGATCCGCCGCTGATCGTGCCGGTGCCGCTGCATCGTTGGCGATTATGGGGGCGGGGGTTCAACCAGTCGGCGCTGATCGCGGATCATCTGGGGCGACTGACCGGGCTGGCGGTGGACAAACATGGTCTGCTGCGGGTCAAGCGGACGGCGCCCTTGCGCGGCATGCATCCGGGGCAACGGGCAAGGGCGGTGCGCGGCGCCTTTGCGCTGGCGGCCGGGCATGGGATGACGGGACGACGCATCCTGCTGATCGACGACGTTCATACCAGCGGCGCGACGGCGGCGGCCTGCACCCATATTCTCAAGCGCGGCGGGGCTGGCGAGGTGCGGTTGCTGTGCTGGGCGCGGGCCTTGCCACGCGAAAGCGCTGATTGACAATGCGGAGCAAAGCCCCAATTTCAGGGAATAAGGAGCAACGACGGACAGATGGCAAAGGTCGAAATCTATACCAAGGCGTTTTGCGGCTATTGCGCGCGGGCCAAGGCACTGCTGAACGACAAGGGTGTCGCGTTCGAGGAATATGACATCACGATGGGCGGGCCGAAACGCGCCGAGATGCTGGAACGCAGCCGGGGCGGCAGCACCGTGCCGCAAATCTTCATCGACGGACAGCATATCGGTGGTAGCGACGACATGGCGGCGCTGAACCGGCAGGGCAAGCTCGACCCGCTGCTGGGGTTGTGACCACGATGCGCGCCGCGCTGTTCCAGATGACCAGCGGCATTGATCCTGCCGCCAATGCCGCTGCCATCGTGGCGATGGCGGCGCGGGCCAGGGGGGAGGGGGCGGACATGCTCTTCACCCCGGAAATGGCGGGCTATCTGGACCGCGACCGCGCGCGCGCTGCTGCCACATTGCGATCCCAAGCCGATGATGCCGTGCTGGCCGCCGTGCGCGATGCGGCGGCCAGGGAGGGCCTGTGGATTCATATCGGATCGCTGCCTCTGAAAGATGAGCGTACCGACGGTCGCTGGGCCAATCGCAGCTTCCTGATCGACGACACCGGCGCGATCCGGGCGCAATATGACAAGATCCACCTGTTCGACGTCGATCTGGCGACGGGAGAAAGCTGGCGCGAATCGTCGGTCTATGGACCGGGCGAACAGGTGGTCGCTGCCGATACGCCCTGGGGCCGTATGGGTTTTTCGATCTGCTACGACATGCGCTTTCCCGACCTGTATCGCGCGCTGACCAATGCCGGGGCAACGATCCTTCTGGCCCCGGCCGCCTTCACCGTGCCGACCGGACAGGCGCATTGGCATGTGCTGCTGCGCGCCCGCGCGATCGAGGCGGGCTGTTTCGTCATTGCGACGGCGCAGGTCGGCGCGCATGCGGACGGTCGCGTGACCTATGGCCATAGCCTGGTGGTCGATCCATGGGGCGAGGTGCTGCTCGACATGGGGGAGTCCGGGGGACTGGGGCTTGTCGATATCGACCTGACGCGGCTAGGGGAGGTGCGGGCGCGTGTGCCCGCCATCGCCAACCGCCGTGCCATTGCGCAGGAAGTGCAAATTTCGTGATCGTGTTCGACCTCAAATGCCAGTCGCAGGGCCATGTGTTCGAAGCCTGGTTCGGTTCCAGCGCCGACTATGCGGACCAGCAGGAACGCGGACTTCTGGCCTGCCCGATATGTGGCGACCCGCAGGTGACCAAAGCGGTGATGGCGCCCGCGGTGGCGGCCAAGGGTAATAGCCGCTCGGTCGTGGTGCAGGATGCTGCCGCGCCCACGCCCGACGCCCCTGTCGCGATCAGCACGGGCGACGCG
Source organism: Sphingobium xenophagum NBRC 107872 (assembly GCF_000367345.1). Lineage (GTDB taxonomy): Bacteria > Pseudomonadota > Alphaproteobacteria > Sphingomonadales > Sphingomonadaceae > Sphingobium > Sphingobium xenophagum. The sequence goes on along the minus strand of NZ_BARE01000001.1, from coordinate 240,020 downwards.
GCCAAGATGCGCGCGATGGTCGAAGCGCTTGCGCAGGCCCAGCAAAAGCTGCTGGAAGGGTCCACCTGGGTCGGCCGCGGCTTTGCCGAACAGGCGCGCGCCATGCATTATGGCGAACAGGCCAGCGGCAGCATCCATGGCGAGGTCGCCCCGGCAGAGGCGAAAGCGCTGATGGAAGAGGGCGTGCCGGTCGCGCCGCTGCCTTTTCCCGTCATTCCCCCCGAAGCGAAGAATTGACCGCGTCGTCTGCCCATAATAGAGGCCAAGCGATGGGCACCCGTAGCTCAGCAGGATAGAGCATCAGATTCCTAATCTGAGGGCCATGGGTTCGAATCCCGTCGGGTGCACCACTTTTCACATATAATTCAATGGCTTAGATTCTCCTGCTGCGGCCTAGCCGGATTTTCATGTGCCAAGTGTGTGCCGCGCTTTTCCTTGGTTTTCCGCCGATTCCCGCACCATTCCGGCAAGTCCATGGCACATAGATGGCACATGGACTGCGTATCTTGTTACGCGCAAACTCGATCACCAACACGATCGTTATGCTGGCTCAAAATCTCAAAGTGCAACCCCCGTGCAGACACTTCAGTCATCAGCACATCACCCGCCACTCGGCTCCCGTCCGCTACGCCATGGCTCCAGCCAATAATTTTGCGACGCTGCGCGGCGACCAGCTCGCGCCCATCAGCGATAGGATCAAACGCCGCCGATGACGTGACGTTAATCTTACGCTCCCCGAACGCATCAGACGGCGGCACCATGGGCGCAATCACTATGTCAGCGGTGTGATATTCATAGGGTGCCTTGCCATCAGGCCCCATGCCGGGCGTAAAAAGCGTAAGCCCAAATGCGCGTCGATAAGCATGGGAGTAGAGGCCAATCACAAAGCGCCGGTCCTCCCGATCAGGGCCGGTCGCGTCATCAGGACATAGTTCACAAACCAGCAGCCGAAATGCCGCCACAAAATCTATCTGGTCGAGCTTGTCCAGGCCGCGCCGCTCGATCTCATCGAACAGACTAGTCGCGCTCAATTTTCCCGCACCGACCATGGCGATCGCCAACGACTGGCGAGGGAAAGGCATAATCTTGTGCTCAAGCCGAAGGACACACCCCTCACGGTCAAAATAGCCCTGATCGGTGTAGAGATAGGCCGCTTGAGGCTGAACAATCAGGTTCGCCAGGGACATGCTTCGTCTCCAAAATAGTTGTTGTCGACATCGGCGGAAAGATAGGCGTCAACAGCCTCACCGGGCAGGAACACGCGATCGGTGCCGGTATCATCGCCGAGCTGCTGCACCAGATCGGCAATAGCATCAGGCGAGCGCGTGGCCGTCTTAGCCTTCGCGGTGGCTTCCGCGATCTGGTCGAGGAATGCACCGCCAGCCTTGGCCTGTTGGGCTTTCTCGCGACGATCTATGATTTCACCCACAACGCGCGCAGTGCGTTCGCCCGCCTTAGCCAGTGATACCGTGGTCCCCACGCCAGCAGTGGTTGCGACCAGCGTATCGAGCGCAGCACCGGGACGGGCAGCCCAAAAGTCCTTCACCGTCTTATCGGGATTGAGCGTGGCCCATTCGTTCAGGTCTTGCAAGAATGTCGCGGCCTGCTCCCCCGGCACTTCCGCCATTATCTGGCGCACGAATGTCTTGCCCAGCGGAGTCTTGTTGGCGATGTCGCCCACCAACTTACTGACTGGCAGCTTTTCGGTCAGAATTTCGATAGAGCCTTGCACCAAGGCATAACCTTGCGCAGCAAACGGGTCCAACCCCTTGCTCCGCGCTGCCTTGTATTCGGTCCCCGCCGTTGCAGCCCCCGCAAACGACACACCAGCCTGTGGCCCGGCAGTCAGCCCAACTGCTACCGATCCAAGGGCAATCGGGGCGCTCTCGACCCCAGAAAATGCAGCATCGACAAAACGATTGCCTGAGCGAACCCGCCAGCTATCAGCCTTTTTGTCCGCCCAATTCTGAACACTGGTGGCACCTTCCGCGAGAAGTCCCTCCAGCGATCCGCCAAACAGCTTCTCTTGCGCCCACGCGATTGGGCTATTCTGTTCCGCAGTCTCAGACAAGCCACGGATGAACCCAGCAGGCGCACCAACAAGGGCGCTGTAGCCGCCAGTGGCAAGGCTAGAACCAACTCCTTTGACGGTGTAGAACGCCTTACCGAACAGTCCCAGATTGTCGTAATCGTCGGCGGCGATGGCGGCGTTGTCCGGCTTGGCGGACCAGCGCCCGATGGCGGGATGTTGGCGCATGACCTCATTTGCACGGGCCGCGCGCTGTTGTGCCTCGAAATTTGGTAGATCAGATTGGACGACAACTGCGGGGAGGCCACGCTCTTTGGCTATGGCATTTGCACGCGCTGCCTCATCAGGCTTTGCGACCTGTATGCGGAAAGCAGTCTGGGCCGAGCGCTGCTTCTCGAAATAGTCGTCATAAGGATTGGTCGCCATATCAACGCACCTTCATTGACTGATAGGCCTCGGCCACAACTTCCGGAGGAACGTCCTTCACACCAAACTTGCGCTTGTAAGCGTCCTCAATCTGCCACCTGACATTGGGAGGAATGTCGTCTACCTTGATCTCATATCGTCTAAACTTCTTGTCAGACACACCGCCAAAGAAGCCTTTGTGTGGGATGATCACCTCTTTGGTAGCCGAGATGAAGGCCTGATATAATTCCACTTCTGTTGGCTTGCGCTTGCCGCCAGTGGCCGCGATCAGTTCGCTCTCCATGATTTTCTGCACCGCGACCCGCTTAACAGCGCCGGTTTCCTTATCGCTGAACCCCAAGTCGGGCGTGTCATATGTGCTAATCGTTGCGGCAACCTTGGCGCGGATACCTGCGTCCGGGTCACCCTTCTTCATCTTTGCCTGGGCGATGAGGAAGCCCTGAAGCTCGGCACGGGTCATCTCGCCAGCAAAACGACCAAGTGGCCTGTTCATAAACGCTTCGGGTTTGTTAATTCGTTCGATTTCAAGCTCAGTCGCGCGCGCGCCGTGGGCCGCCACATCTTTTGGCGTGGCATTTGACTTTGCTGTGCTGATGTATCCCTTCAATGCGTCGGCGTTGAGGCCACTACGGATGCCTAATGGCATCTGCGAAATGTCGGTGAAGGCGTCGCCGCGCTTGATTACCCACTCGCTGGCCGCACGGTCGGCGTCAGCCTCCTTGCGGGCGATCAGGCTATCATTCACTGACACATACCGCCTGATACCATCCTTCACGCGCTCGCGCTTTTCCGGTGTCCAGTCGGTACGGGCATCGACCTGCGCCAGTTTGCTTTCCAGATCAATGCGCGTGGACGACTGCTGCGCCTGCCCGATGACCTTGGTAGGATCGACCACCTTGCCGTTCTGTTTGACCACCATGTGGAGGTGCGGCCCTGTCGAATGGCCAGTAGAGCCAACCCCACCAAGCCGCGTGTCTGGCGTCACCATGTCGCCAGGCTTGAGCGCCGAAGCACCCTGCATGTGCGAATAACTGGAGGTCATGCCGTTGCCATGGTCGATGACCACGAAATTGCCGCTCTTATCGTCATAGCCCGACCGCACAACCTTACCCGCGCCGGTCGCATAGATCGGCGTGCCGGGGAAGGCAGGGAAATCGACGCCGTTGTGCCTTTTGCCGCCGCCACGATCCACGCCGAAGGCAGATGAAACACCCTTGCCAGCGCCCCGGAGAGGATCGGAATAGTTGACGCCAGCCCCGTCAGCCGGGAGCGAGAGGCCCAATATCTCCCTGACGCCATAGTCCGTATCGCGGGCCAGCAATGGAGACTTGAGAGATTGCAGGGCCGCATTGCGATCCTTGCCCGTCATGCCATCCTCATTGGCGTCGAAATAGGCCTTCGCCAGATCAACATCCTCACCAGAAAGGTAGCGATCTACGATTGATAGGTGGATGCCAGAGACGGCTTTACGCTCTTCCGCCTTGATAATATCGGGATCGTTCAAACCAGCCATGCGGGCGTTTTCTGCTACTTGCGCGCGGGCGCTGGCGATGAATTGCGAGCGCTCATCGGGACTGGCGGAATCGATCGCGCTTTCCATGAAGTTTATCAGCTTCGCGCTGCCGGTTTCCTGGCCATAAACGCGCGCCTGGCTTGCTGCATAAAGGCCGATTTCGTTGCGGGCGCTCGCGCGAAGGCGGGCAATCTGTGGCTCCAGATATTTTTTGGTCCGAGGATCAGCCTGCGTCAGCACCTCATTGAGTGCCTCATCTATGGACTTTTCAGCATCAGGGATTGCATCAAGCGCCAGCTTCCCCGGCTTCGATTTGAGATCAGCCAATATGCCCGATACGGACGAATGGGCAGTCAATTGCCGATCGTCCGAGTTCGTTTTGGCCAAACCTTCCTGAATCTGATCCTGCGCGACAGCATAGTCACCTACCGCACCGCCAATTTGCTGCAAACCGCGAGCGATGGCTCCAGCTACGCCCCCATCGTTGTCTGCTGCACGAAAGCGCGCCCGCGTCGCTTCGACCGGACCAACGGCAGGACTGCCATATGTCTGGATACGGGGCATCAGCTCGCTAAGCCGCTGACAGGCAGAGCCTTGGCACCGACAGGCGACCAGACGCCCTCTGGCGCAGGAACCTCCTCTTGGGGGCCAAACTGGCGTCGGTTCTCAGACACCCGAAAATCGTCGCGGTGGTCGGCTTCCCATTCCGCCAGTTCGCCGGGATCTGTCGGCTTCAGCTTCCAGTTGAGGCCCGACCATTCGACCAGATCGCCGGGCAGGCCCCACGCGCCATCGGGCAACTGGAGGCGGACTAGAGCGAGCTGGATGCTCATGCGACGGCCCCCGGTTCGATGGCAGCGCAGCGCTGGCGCAAACTCGAATTCGTTCTCTCCACCAAGCCCATCACGCCGCCTTGGCGCTCCAACTCAAAGCGATCATTCCCCGGATTGGTCATGCTCATATCGAGACCATTGTTGAACAGTAGGCCCGCGATCATGCGGAGGTGGCGAGAATCGCGCGCGTCCGACATGATAAATTGAAAGTCATCCTGCCGAATGACCCCGGCATCATACATCGGCTTTACCGCGACTACGACTGCCTCCCCGGCTTCGCGATAGATGACGGCCTGCTCTGCCAATTCCTTGGCGAATTTTTCCATCTTCCGTGCCGCTGCGAGCCGCGTTTTGATCTTGCCCTCGACCATGTCGATCACGGCTTGCTGGTCTGCGCGGCGCGCATCTGCCTTTTCCGCCGCAGCCTGAATCTTGGTTGCTTCCCACGCGCCATCCAACTGGCGACGCTGCGCCTTCACAGCCTCCAGATGGACGAATGCCTTATCAACATCGTCCTGTGTCGCTTCACCGATAGTTTTGCGATAGGCCGCGAGATTGTGGTGCTGTTGCGCCCCGGTCAGCAGCGCCTCCAGTTCAGCGCATTGCAGATCATAGTCGGCCTGGGTCAGTCGTTCCGTCATTGTCACACTCCTTTTTGATCGTCGGAGCCGACGATAGGGTCAGGAGGGCGGCGGGTTGAATCGACTACAAAGATGGTTGTGAAAGTGTCTCGGAGTGCGTGGCTTGTTCGGTCGGTGGAGAAATCGGGCTTTCGCTGCAATGGGAGATTGCGCGTCAGCCGAGCATCGAAGAGCGCAGCTGGTGATCTTGCAAGTTATCGGGCAGAGGGTGGCGCTTCGGCCAATACCCTACGCCCTTGATGTTGTGGAAGCGTTTAGACCGCCAGATATTGGTGCCCAAAACCTTAGACTTGTCGCCACCTTCTATATGGAAGCCGCGCGATTGCAGAGCATCTAGTAGCTCCGATCGCGTCAATGGCCTCTTGGTCGCCATGATTATCTCTTCGGCTGCGTCCATCATTTCAAAAACGTATTTGGAGCGCTCTGCCCTGTTCATAGCAGGGGCGGCAAATAGGTCCGCTTGCTGACTCCCATCGCGGCGCGGCTTACGCGCCCCGGAAATCAAATCTTGATAGCTGTTAACGAGTGCATTTAGGTTCTCGACACGTTCCTGCCACTCGCGCGCGGCTTGAATTGCTTGGTCCCTTTGCTCGATCAGCTTTTTCAGCACATCGTCCATGACACCCTCCGAGGACTCCAATACACGACTTTCCTAGGAATTCAACCCTTGGTTGGATTTGGAGTCCAGAGAATTGCAACAGACACTCGCATGTGTTATGCCCTGAGCGTCTTTAGTGAAGGAATCGGTTATCAAGATCATGCAAGCCAGCGCGGCGCTGATGAAAACGACAGAAAAAAAAGGGCCAGCAAAAGCCAGCCCTCTTCCGATTTCTGTCCCGGTAGGAACATGCGAAACCGTCGTTGCAGACAAAGAATCGCACTTCCTATCGGGCAGGTCAACACTTGTTTGAAGGATTTGCGACAATGGCAAAGACTGTTATTTTCCGACAATGCATAACCCTCAAAAACGGAAGGCGCATTTGCCTTCCCAAGGGCAGAGCCTTTCCCATCACCATTGATGTGGACGAGCCTGAAAAGCCGAAGGGCGAATAAGACAAGGAACAGGGCCGGAAGTTACCGGCCCTGTTTTCATTCGGCCCGCTGCGAATACCCCTTTCACTGGGGGCTACCTTGCCAGCCTGCGCAACATTGGCCCCGCAGTGCTCAGTGGTAGCGGACATCAGGTCCGTCCAATTCTGCATAGCGATCAATCGGGCGCATCGACGTGTAGTTGTCGGGATTGAGATAGCCCGGCACATCCACCGGCATCACCGCCTCCGCAAAGGTCAGAGCCAGCGCGTCGCCATCATCAGGAGACGATAGACCGCGCGCCTTCATGTCCTTCTTGCGCTCCAGCTGGATCGACACCTGATCGGGACCATAGCCATATTCAGGCCCGGTCAGATCGGCCTCCAGATCGTCGCAGTCAGGGATAGCGCCAGTGGGCAACCAGGCGCGCAGCTTCGTCCACATCTCGGCCCGCTTGTTGGCCGTTTTCACCCGAACGCCGGTGGCCCAATCGACCTCCCGCCCCTTGCCCCCGAAATTGACCTCAAAGACGTTCTGAACCTGAAGCTGGCGCAAGCGATCCACCACGCCCGCACCCATTGCGCCCACATCGACAAAGATGGCTTCGGGGTTCCAACGCCGTGCCTCCAGCGCAATATCACCGGCCACCGTCATAGTGTCAGCGCCGTGCCAGCGTTTCCATTCTATGCCCCGCGCGTCTCGCCCACGCCGGATTGCCAGCGTGCTATGATCATCGCCGAAACGGGCAATATCGACGCCAAAGATCAGCGGATCGGAACGCAGCGGGTCTAGCGCCTCCCGTTTGCGCGCCTGCTGCACGATTTCCGAGGATATGAATTGCGTCGACCCGGCGCGGGGGAATTGCCCTTTGACACGGACGCGGACAAAATCGCTGTCCTCCCCGTAGGTTTCGATCCACGTCTGAAGGAGCGCCTTGTTGGTTCGCTTCACATATCGGCCATCAACCTGCCGGTGCGTCCACTGATTGCGGAACCGGCCCGCTATCGCCTCCCTAAAACGCCCGGTGTTTCGCGTTGGGTTGCCATAGGCCATCCACAGGATTTCGGTCTTGGCATCGGTCAGGCCTCCCGACGCGGTATCCCAGATGGCATCAAGGATGGCCGACGCTTCATCGAATAGCAGGATGACGCGTTTCCCGGCATTGTGCAGCCCGGCGAATGCTTCCGTATTGCGCTCGCTCCATGGGATCGCGTCGATACGCCACGTCCGATCATGCCCGGCCTCCGTCGAATGGATGCTGGTTGCCTCTAGGGCGAACATGTCGCGCAGCACGTCGAATTGCAGAAGGCCATACCACTTGGCCAGTTCCGGCCATGTTTTGGTGCGCAACTGCGTGTCGGTATTAGCCGTCACGACGCCGCGCGTATCCTCCCGCGTCATGATGGCCCACAGGATCAGCCAGGACACTTCAGACGATTTGCCGATGCCGTGGCCCGATGCCGTAGCGTCCTGAATGACCTTGAAGGGATCAGCCGTCAGGCTGTCACCGATCGCAACGAGCTGCTCGCGCTGCCACTGGTCGGGGCCGTCCTCATCGACCAGTGAGGTTCCCTCTCTACCCCATGGGAAAGCCCAGAGGACGAAGCCAAGCGGATCATGGGTAAAGCGGGCAAGGTCGCCTATGACCTCACGGCGAATTTCATCTGGTGTCACTGTCACGCTCCTTATCGGAGCGAGGGTAGCGGGGTATGCCGGGGGTTGAATCGACGGGTCGCCAACTATGACGTTGGTAAGCGCCGATGCTGTGCTACTGGGCGGAACTAAGAATTTTGGGGGAATTCAGATGCTCAAGCAAACCGTCGCAGTCATGGTCATCAGCCTGATAGCTACAGAGGCAAATGCCGAACGCTACAGCGTTTCCCTCACCCGCAAAGAGTCGAATTTCTACCAGGTCGACGGCCAGCAGATATTTGTGCGAACGAAATATTGTTACGAATATGGCTATAGCGAAGAGGCTATCATCGACACCAATAAGCGCGAAGTGTATTTCCTTGGCTCTACTCCAGCCAAGTGCGATTTGGATATGCTACTAAAGCAGATCGGTTAGCCGGATTGGCCAATCCTACCAATCAGGTTCCGCACCGATGAGGCGTGCCATTGGCCACCGCGCGCCGTGACAAACCCGCCATCGTTTAAGGCCTTCGCCAGCGCACCGAGCGACGCAATGCCCCGACCCTGCATATCCTCGATCACAGGGCGCATCTGGTCGGCACGAGACGCTGCCCCTGACTTGATCGCATCGACGCTGGCCACATTGCCCTTGGCTGCCCGACGCAAAGCCGCTGCGCCGTTAGGGTTGCCCAATCGCTGCCCACGCGCCTTTGCGGCCTGTAGGGCTTCCTGCGTCCGCTTTGAGATAGCTTTGCGCTCAGCCTGCGCGACGGCAGCCATGATATGCACGGTCAGTTCATTCGCTTCTGGCATGTCGGCGGCAATGAATTTGACGCCACTGTCCTGAAGCGCCGCAAGGAAGGCGACATTGCGCGACAGCCGATCCAGCTTTGCAACAACCAGCGTAGCGCCAGTGACTTTGGCGCGGTGCAGAGCCTTCAAGAGTTCAGGGCGATCAGCACGCTTGCCGCTCTCTACCTCTGTGAAAGGCGGCGCGGTCAGTTCCCAACCCCGCGACCGACAAAGGCTCTCTACGGCCTCCCGCTGCGCCTCTAGCCCCAAGCCTGACCGTCCCTGCGCGGCGGTTGATACGCGGTAATAGGCAACGGCTTTCATCGCTCGATAATCCCATACAAAATAGACTAACGAACGATACGCCATTTTGTATGACATGGGAAGAGCGCTTTTTGCAGGACATTCAGCTATTACAGCGAGATTATTACAGGGGCGGCGCTATGGGCTTTGATGAATGGTGGGGCAGGACATTCGAGCGGCGCGGATCAGTGTCCCTCCACAATATGCCAGACAGTACGATAGTAACTCTGCGCCGCCTATCGACCGAAGACGTGGCAGAACTCATCAGGTCGGAGGAAAACAGATCGACGCGGGGGATATTGGCTCAGGCCGAATTGCGCCGTCGCGAAAACTGGACTGCACGGTTTGCCCTAATCGTCTCTGTAGCCGCGCTGGTCGCGTCGATCCTAGCCATCGTCGCAGAGCGCCCTAACCAGCCGCCCGCTTCCGTGCCGCCTCCAGCAGCGCCGCAATCCCCTCATCAGACTTCATCTCAACCCCAACGTCCTGGCGCGGTCGACCCCAGCCGCGATCCAGCAGCGCAGTAGCAGCCGACACGCGGGCCGCGTCGGAAGTTTCTGCGCCTTCCAGCACGTCCACCAACGCTTGCACCGCCTTGGGCGTATGCTCGCGGGCAAGGTCCGTCAGCGTCTTGCCGTCAGCCATGGTCACCTTTGCACGGCCACCCGGATTGCCGCTCTGTCCCTTCTTAAATCCCATCACCGTCGCCCTGAATGTTGAGAGCAACAGATAGGCTGGAACGGGAGATGCCTTGAATCGACATTACACCCCCACTTGGAACCGGGACACAGGGACAGGGTCTAAAGACCCTTGTCCCGGTTGTCCCGCTGTCCCGCCTCTGTCCCGATCATCGTCCCGCCTCTGTCCCGCTTAATCATCAAAGCTGGTGCGTGATCCATGCCCAATCGTTCCAAACACGCGCAATTCCAGCCTTTCGCAGAGCAGGAAGCGCCCGATTAAATGCACGCTTCCCGCTGTCCCGGTTATGTCCCGCCTCTGTCCCGGCAGCCGAAATGGACTTGTCCCGCCAAGCTTCCAGCGAGACCACCCGGCAAACCCAATCGCGGTTGATTTCGGTGTCGGGAATGTCGGCAGGGACCGGTTCCCCAGCAGCCTCGATAAGCTCGCCCAACTGTTCATAGACCAAGCGATTTCCCACGCTCAGCTTGCCAACAGCCTGCGCAAATGGACTGACAACCGGGTTCATATTGGTGGCAGTATGTTCCACCACGCACGAAGTCACAGGATCGCCATCCTCATCTACGCCCAATTCAACGACGCCCAGATTGAACAGGAACCGCTCGCCTATCTCCCCGTCCTTTTGCTTCGTCACCTCCGCGCACTTCGTCTTACCCGCCTCGATCAGGATCACCGTATCAACGCCGCCCTTGAGGCTACCATGCCCGCGCGGCTCAATACTTTCCGCGTCCTTGGGCCGATGGTGGACGGGCATCACGAGGCAATCGAACTCGGACGCAATGCGCTGGCAGTTGGCGATATAGGTGGCCATGTCGTCGGTGTTTTCTTTGCCGCCACCAAAGGTCTTGCTCAGCGTGTCGATGATGACCAGCGCAGGGACAGCGCCAGATTTAAGGGCAGCGGCACGGACAGTCTCCGCCAGGCGTCCGGTGTCCGCATTTGGGTCCTGCATGTCGATCGGCGTAGGGATCAGCGCGAAGGGTATCTCGCCTTCAATGTTGTGCTGTATGCGGAATGCCGCGAGGCGATTGCGCAGGCCCGCGCCACCTTCCGCCCCCACATAGACGACAAGACCTTGCTTGACGCGACGGGACGCCCATTCCCAGCCCAGCGACACATGCAGCGCAATATCGAGCGCGAAGAAGCTTTTGCCGCTACCCGGATGGCCATAGACCAGCGCCAGCCCCTGAGACGGTAGCAAGCGCTTTATCAGCCACATGCCGTCCAGTTGCGGTTTGATGTCCGCGAACCATTCGACGGGCAGAGGTTCCGGCAAACGGTTAGCAGCGGCAGGATGGCTTTCCACCACGCGCGCACGCGCCCGATCTTCCAACGCCGCCGCCTTCACTGGCCCACCCCGCGCAATTCATCGTTGAAGTCCTTGAACCCGTCGACCGGGAAGAACACGCGCGTCGAAAGCCCACGCTCTGCATAGGCGCTGGCCGCAGCCCCCGCCGCGTCACGCCCGGCCTGATCGCCATCGCCGCCGATCGCCACCTTCCGCACCCCGACAGGGAATTGCATTTTCGGAAGCATTGAAGCGCCAGCAGCGACCCAGACGGCCCGGCCAAGTTCCTGCATCAGCGTCAGGCCATCCTCCAGCCCTTCGCAGACGATCAGGTCAGACGCAGCAGGCGCGAGACGGATTGCCCCGCCCGCAACATGCCCCAGCGACAGTTTCGCCTTGGGAACGCTCGCCTTGCCCGTCCCCGCCTCGTTGAGAAACGTCCGCTGGATACCCACGATCTTGTTATCGATGGACCCGACGCAAGCCACCAGACAGGGACGCTCAGGGCCGCGCTTGCCATAGCGGAGGCGCGCAAAGCGGATGCTGCGCGGGATTGGCAGGTGCAGGCCGCGAAAGCGCAAATAGCGTTCAGCCTCCGTCCCCTCGATCGGCACGGCATTGCGCCATATCTCCAGCGCCTCCCCAGACCGATCAGGCCCAGGACCAGACTCAACCACAGGCGCGACCTCTACCGATGGCAGATTGCCGCCGCAGAGCATGTCAGCCGCCGTTCGCAGGTCAACGCGGTGCGCGCGCTGCACGAAATCCAGCACGTCGCCCGTTGCGCCACAGCCGAAGCAATAGAAGCGCTGGCCATTCGCAAAGATCGTGAACGAGGGCGAGCTGTCATCATGGAAGGGACAGCAGCCCTTAAACTCATTGCCAGCCTTGAACAGCTTGACGCTGGCCCCGGCGATGGCTGGCAGAGGATGGGCGGTGCGGATCGCCATCACATCGAGCAGACTCATGCCGCGCCCCCAACGCCGTGTCGCGCAACAGGGAACGCAACCACATTGCCGCCGATCGTCCCGCCATGGCCCGTCGATTCAACCGAACCGCAGCCAGAAGTATCAGAGCGGGGTCCACACTCCTTATGGGAAGCGGCTCCGGGTTCACGTCCGGGGCCGTTTTCTTTTGGGGGGCCGTCTGCCCAGAAGGGACCGCGCGCCATTATGCCGCACTCCGTTCCGACGCGCGCCGCGCGATCCAGTCGTTGACCTCATGTTCCAACCAGCCGACAGCGCCGGGGCTGAGTTGCAGCGGCTCAGGGAAATCATTGTTGCGCCGAAGGGTGTGGATCGTGACGCGGCAGAGGCCTGTGCGCGCACAGACCTCCCTTACCCGCAGAATCCGAGAAATCTGGTTATTCATGGGTCGCTCCGTCAAAAGTGCGACCCCCCTAATAAACAGGTTTTGGCCGGGTTGAATCGACGCAAACCGGTTTTTACGGGCGCGGTGATGTTCCTTGAAATCAGCATAGCAGCGCCTCCCAGCCGATAGCATCGCCATCCTCTGCGGGGTCGTCGTCCTCTGCGTCCTCGCTGTCCTGCAACAGCGCCGTTGTCCGCATTTCCGGCCCGCCTAGATAGAGGGTTTGCCGGTCGCGATTGTGCCATTCGATCCAACTAAGATCGCCCTGATCGTCGCCTTCATAGGCTTCCTGATCGTTGCCGTCCTCCAGGTCGGTGTCGCCGTCCATAAGGTCGAGCAAGTCAATGGCCGTGGAAACAAAGTCCTCTAGTAGGCCACGGTCGAACCGCGCGAGAATGCCGGATATAACAGCGGCTGGCACCGGCATGGCGGCGGGGTGGTTCATGACGCCCATGGCTCAAGCCTCCCCAACAAAGCGCTTGCCCTGCGCGATCATGAGGGCAATCCGGTCATCAGGCGGCGGCGCGTCAAAGTCGTGAAACATCGTGACGACCTTGCGGATAAAGTCCCGCTGTGTGACAGGCTCCCAATAGTCGAGAGCATCCATCGCCCGCGCGAAAGCATCCTGCGAAACGGTGCCGTCATTGATGCCGTGCCACGCTGCCCAATAGGCCGCGACAGGATCGGGCGAAGGTGTGGCCATGATGGCCATGGCAGGCGCGGCGGCGATGACTGGCGCGAGCGCCAGCCCCGTGATGAAGTTGCGGCGGTCGGTCATGCTGTTACACTCCCGCCAAGGCGTCGGACATCGGCGGCGATCAGTTCGAGCATTCGGGTCGCTTCGCTGGTCCCGTCGAATATCCAGTCTTTCAGCCCCCACTCGATCTTGACGGCAATGTCCGCGATCGTAGGTGCTGGCATCATCACCAAAGCTTTTACGGCATCCGCATAGACATCGACATAGGTGTCAAAGCGACCCTCTGCCGCCGCTGCCGCTTCATAGGTTCCGGTGCCGTTGTCGTGGGCATCATTGAGCGGGCGGACATGATCGTTGTAGTAGGCGTCCATGGCGCTGTGGGTTGCCGCGACAGCGGACAGCGCGGCGCTCCATGCTGTGGTATCGACGGCCATGGGCGCGGCAATAGCTGGAGCGACAAGGGCGACGGGAGCGAGCATCAAGCCCGACAGGAAAGCGCGACGGTCGGTCATGCCACAGCCTCCCCGATCAGAAGCCTTTGGAAGTCGGACCGAATGGTCAGCGCGATCGTTTCAGACCAGAGCGCAATCTCGCCATCGTCATCGAACGTCTGTTCCAGCTTCCACCGCAATGCGGCCATGTCAGGCGCGGGCAGGCGCAGCAGCGCCGTATGCGCTTCGCCTTCAACCTGGGTCATCAAATCCCAGCGATCCATGACAGCCTCATAGCCGCTGGCCTCGCGCCACTCCTTGTATTCCGCCCAGCCGGGGGCGTCCTTCATCGGCTGTTTGTTGCCGAATTTGGCCCGCGCTGCTTCAAACTGCGGCCCAAGGCGCTCGCGATCGAACGTCTCCCCGTCCGCCTTCGCCTTGAGGTAATGCGTCATGGCAGCATTCCACGCGCGGGCTTCGACGGCTATTTGGTCGGCAGGTGCGCAAACCAGCATCGTCGCAGCGCTGGCCATGGTCGGCACAGACGCGACCGAAAGAGTTGCAAGCGCACGGATGACATCGCGCCGCGAGGGCGCTATAGAGCATTCAATCATTGTTGGTTCCTCCACTATGATAAGGTCGGGGTTGATGGGTTCCAGCCATCGCCTCGACCGCCTTCCTTCACTTCATGCTGTCGACTACCTCGGTGCGATCCACGATCCGCCAGCCGCGCGTCAGACGAAGGCCACTGGCCCACCCCCGCGCCTTGCGGTGCGTCTGAAACTCAGCATCGAGATGCTCACCCTCGACAGGCGGCTTTACCCGCACATCAAAGCCCGCACCGAACGGCTCGTAGGTGATTTCGATAATGCGCTCAGCCATTGGCCGCGTCCGATCGGAACGCTGCTTCCAACTCCGACTTACGGAAATATAGGCGCTTGCCCTTGCGGATCACCGGTAGGTGGCCCGCCTCGACAAGGTGATAAATGGCGCGGGGCGTGAGGCCCGCATAGGTCGCGGCAGCCGTAGCCCCCGCGATAAGGTCTTGTGACAGCATTTACGTTGCCTCCATTAATACCGGGACGAGTATTCGTCTTTCGTGACATACCGCTAATTCCGTGCCACACGCAAGACTATATTTCGTCCTTGGAGATTCGAGTGGTCGATTTGGCCTTTGCAGACGTGGAAGCGACGCTGGCTGCTGTGCATCGTATCCGGCCAGAGAAGCGTGTTGCGTTCAGGGCGCGGCTTAAGCATCTACAGCGCGAGGGGTGGCCGCTTGGAGCCAACACTGGCACCGGAAAGCGATTCAGTTATTCCATAGACTCGTTGATGCAGCTCGCGCTTGCGTTGGAATTAATGCAAGCGGGCCTCAGTCCCCGGAGGATCGTTGCAATCCTCAAAACCGATTGGGGAGAAACCGCCGTCAGTTTGGCGCTGGCGCGCGTCACTGAGAACGTCTTGATCGAATGGGGTTTGCTAGGTTCTGAAGACCTCAAGGAATTCTTTTGGTGCGTCCATCCTGAAGCCCTTGCCGAACTGGCGAGGGAACGTAAGGAATCTGCACATGAAAGCCCCGTTGAAATACTGCGCCCCTCTCAATTGGCCTTTCACTTGTCCCAAGCCATAGAAGACGCTGGGTTTGGTGGACAAAATAGAACTTTGGTTGTGGGCTTGCGGGCGCTCACTATCGCGGTAGATATGAGTCTCTTAGACATTTTGCCGACACTTGACCCAGAGGCTCTTCCGCTATTGTATTTTGAAGAATTGCTTCAGTCACCTCTCTCAAATCGTCATTCTTCTACCATTCAATCGCTGCACCGATTTATCGTAGGTAGAAGATGACCTCGATCCGCAAGCGTAGCTGGACCGCTCCAGACGGCACCGCCAAGACAGGCTGGCAGGTCGATTACGTCGATCAGGCGGGCAAGCGCCGCCGCAAGCAATTCGCCCGGAAAAAGGATGCCGATAGCTGGATCACGCAAGCCGCGTGGGAAGTGTCCAAGGGCGTCCATACCGCCGACAGCCAGAGCGCGACCGTTGCCGCCGCCGCGAAGCTGTGGATCGCCAAAGCGGAACAAGAGGGCAGGGAGCGCGCTACGCTCCAGCAGTATTGCCAGCTTGCCGACCTGCACATAGCGCCGCTGATCGGTGGCGAGCGTCTGACACGCCTTACCCGGCCCATGGTCGAAGGTTTCCGCGACGAGCTGGTCAGGACGCGATCTAAGGTCATGGCGGGAAAGGTGGTGCGCGCGCTGTCCAGCATCCTATCGGAGGCGCAGCGCCGGGGTCTGGTCGCGCAAAACGTCGCCAGCGATGTAAGGGTGATTCGGTCGGCGCGGGAAAAAGGCAAGGTCGAGATACCCACTAAGCCCGAATTGAAAGCCTTGCTGGATCATGCGCCCGCCACCTTGCGGCCTATGGTGATGACCGCGATCTTCACCGGCCTGCGCGCGTCGGAACTGCGCGGCCTGCGCTGGTCGGACATAGACTTGAAGGCCGCGACGGTCACGGTTGCCCAGCGCGCGGACAAGTTTGGTGAGATTGGCGCGCCCAAGTCCGATGCGGGCCATCGCTCGATACCAATCCCCCCGGCGCTGGTCGCGGAACTGCGCGAATGGAAACTGGCCTGCCCGAAAGGCGACCTGGGGCTGGCGTTCCCGAACTCGCAAGGCGGGGTCCAGCAATATGGCCATCTGCTCCGGCGCAAATTCTTCCCGCTCCAGATAGAGGCGGGCGTCTGCGACCTGGCGCTGGTCGCTGGCAAGCCAAAGCTGGACGCGAAGGGCAGGGCGGTCATGATCCCCCGCTATGGCTTCCATGCCCTGCGCCACGCCGCCGCGAGCGCATGGATCAAGCAACGGATCGACTTGAAGCGCCTACAGGTATGGATGGGCCATTCGTCGGTGCAAATCACTCTCGACACATACGGCCATCTGCTATCGGACGCCTCTGGAGACGCCGCACTGATCGCCGCCGCGCAGGCCGAACTGTTAGGCTAGTTGGCACACGGTTGGCACATGGGGCATTAAACCATAGCTTTCCGTAGGGTCAGAAAAAGATTCCTAATCTGAGGGCCATGGGTTCGAATCCCGTCGGGTGCACCATTTTTTCCAGCCTCAGGCGTCACGCGGGCATGCGTGTCCCGTTCAGCCTTCTGCCAGCATGGCGTCGATGATCGCCTGCCAGGCGGCAAGCGCGGTGCTATCCATCGACAGGTCGGGATCGCGGATCGTGGCCAGCACGACGCGGGCATTGTCGCGATACATGCGCCGCATCGGTTCTGCATCGGGATCGTCCCAGTCCCAGTCGGGTGCGATATTGGCGTACATGGCGCGGGCGGCGCGCTCCAGGGTGTTGGTTACAGCCATTTGAGTTTCCTGAAGCGAGCATAGAGCAGGGCGCAGATGATGCTGATCACGCCCAGCACCACGAAATAGCCATAGCGGGTGCGCAGTTCGGGCATATGTTCGAAATTCATGCCGTAAATGCCCGCAATCGCGGTCGGTACGGCCAGGATGGCGGCCCAGGCCGCCAATTGGCGGGTGATGACCCCGGTGCGCTGCTGTTCCAGCAAATTGCTGAATTCGAACACGGACGCCAGAATCTCGCGCAGATCCTCCACCATCGTCTGGACCCGGCGCACATGGTCGCGCACGTCGCTGAAATAGGGGCGGGCCTCCGCATCGATGCAGGGCAGTTCCTGCTTGACGAATTTGGTCGCGACTTCGTGCATCGGTGTCAGGATGCGCTGGAAACGCAGCAGCTGGCGGCGCAGATTGAAGATGCGGGTGATGTCGTCATGCCCCAGGAACGTGTCGATGGTATGCTGTTCCATCGCCAGCACCTCTTCTTCTATCCCCTCGATGATCGGCAGATAGCCATCGACCACGAAGTCGAGAATGGCGTGCAGGACATAATCGACCCCCTGGGCGAGGCGGGCGGGCACCGCCTCCAGATCCTGCCGCAGGGCAAGGTGCGCGCGGGAAGAGTCGTGGCGGACGGTGATGATATGGCTGTGCCCCACGAAGATCGCGGTTTCGCCGTAGCAGATGCTGTCATCTTCGACATGGGCGGTCCGGGCGACGACGAACAGCTGGTCGCCATAAAGGTCGACTTTGGGCAGCTGGTTGGCCTTGACCGCATCCTCGACAGCCAGCGGATGCAGATCATAGGTGCGCTGGAGCGCCTGCATTTCCGCCAGCGTGGGGTCGGCGACGCCGATCCAGACAAATTCGGATTTGTCGTGGGCGCAGTCGATTCGCTCGTCGATCGACACCGACCGGACACGGGCGCCGTTGCGATAGAGATAGGCAGCGATGACAGTCATGAACAGGTCCGGCTTGGGGCAAGGCGAGGTTCGATTAGCAGATGGCGGGGACGGCGTCCTATCCCAATCAGGCCACGGCCCGCATGATTTTTCGACGAAGCGGTGGCAGGTGACTTCGCCCTGACATAGTTGGGGGCGAGAGGGGGATTGGAAATAGCAGGCGAAGGCGGTCCCCATCATGTTGGCCATAGATTTCGAGGCATCCTGCCTGCCGCGCCACGGGCGGTCCTTTCCGATCGAGGTCGGACTGGCGGGAGCGGATGGCGCGCGCAGCTGGATCATAAGGCCGCATCCCGACTGGGCGGGCTGGGGCTGGACGGCGGAGGCCGAGGCCTTGCACGGGCTGAGCCGAGCGCGGATCGAACAGGACGGGCTGCCTGCCCATGTCGTGCTGGATCAACTGGTCGAGGCGGTGGGTGGCCAGCGCGTGGTCGCCGACAGCCTGATCGACCCCTATTGGCTGGAGACGCTGGCGGCGGCGGCCGGTCGGTCGGCCCCCTTTGCGATCGATCATGTCGCAACGCTGCTGGACGAACGGCAGGTCGATGAAGCGCAAATCAGCGCGGCCGTGCGGATCGCCGACCAGCGCTGTCCGACGCGGCACCGGGCAGGCAGCGACGCCCTGTGGCTGGCATGCGTCATGGCGCAGCTCTGGCCCGACCTTGCCGCTGCTCCGCCGGTGCGGATGCCGCTGATGTCCTGCTACTGATCCAAATCTGCCGTCGGCCATTAGCAACAATTTGTTACCTCCGGCAAATTTCGGAGACATTCGCCTGCCCTAATTCGGGCGCGCCGGCTTCGCAGGGGCCGGATGCTTTCGCCTGAGCAGGAGTTGCGATGATGACGCACAATGCCGCGCCGAATGGTCCGCGATGCCGGTAACCGCGCCGTTGATCATGGTCGCCGAGACGCAGCCGGATCTGCGCCGGACGATCCGCGAGTTTCTGGAGGAAAGCGGCTTTCGCGTCCTGCCTGCCCAATCGTCCGACGATGTGTTTCAGGCGCTTGGTAAAGTGCCTGTGGGCGTCGTGGTGCTGGATTCGGCGTTGCGCGGGGCGGATGGGCTGGACCTGTGCCGCGACGTGCGCGAACGCAGCGACGTGCCTGTCATACTGGTCGGCGCCAACAGCAGCGAAGTGGACCGGGTGGTCGGGCTGGAACTGGGGGCGGACGATTATATGGCCAAGCCCTATTCGGGACGGGAACTGGCTGCGCGCGTGCGGGCCGTGCTGCGCCGCGGGAGGAGCGATCGGTCCTCCGGCCTCAATCGCCAGACCCAGGCGGTGTTCGACGGCTGGACAGTCGATTTCGGACGGCGGACCATCCTTGATCCAGCCGGCGCGCCGGTCGATCTGACGGCGGCGGAGTTTACATTGCTGACTGTGTTGCTGGACCATCCCCAGACGGTGATCGCGCGGGCGCGGCTGATGGAACTGGCCGGTGTGCGCGACGCGCCATCGTCGGATCGCAGCGTCGACGTGCTGATCAGCCGCCTGCGCCGCAAATTGCGCCATGGCGACCAGCCCGCGCCGATCGTGACCGCCCGCGGCATCGGCTACATGTTCAGCGCCACCGTCGATCGCTGCTGAAATATGCTTTCGCCGCACTGCAACATCGATTCAACGTTCAGACATACTATTTAACAAAGCCGCTGCGACCTAGCAAAGCCGCTCTCCTATCTATCCTGACAGGCCGGTCTGTTCCGACTGGCAAACAACGAAGGAGAGACTCCATGAACGAGCTCATCGGTCGCGTTTTCAACTTCGAAAAGCACACGTTTCCGAACGAAAGCGCGCTTTACAACCGACTCGCCAGTGACGGTCAGAGCCCCAAGGCGCTGATGATCTCCTGCGCCGATTCGCGAATCGTTCCCGAACATATCATGCAGGCGCAGCCGGGCGATCTGTTCGTATGCCGCAATGCAGGCAACATCGTCCCGCCGCACGCGACGCAGAATGGCGGCGTCACCTCCACGGTCGAATATGCCGTCATGGTTCTGGGCGTCCGCGACATCATCGTTTGCGGCCATAGCGATTGCGGCGCGATGAAGGCTTTGTCGACCGAGGCCGACCTGACCGCCATGCCCAATGTCGCTGCCTGGCTGCGGCACAGCCATGCCGCGCAGCAGGTCTGCAAGGCAAGCTATCCCGCCGATCTGAGCGACGCGGACAAGCTGCGCAACATGGCGCTGGAAAATGTCGTCGCGCAACTCGCCCATCTGCGCACCCATCCATCGGTCGCATCGGGCATCGCCCGTGGCGAGATTGCGCTGCATGGCTGGTATGTCGACATTCATGCCGGTCTGGTGATGGGCCTTGATGGCGAAACCGGCCGTTTCTCGCCGCTGCGCGAAGGCCAGCCGCTGCCCGTAGCGCTCCCCCACGCCCGTCGCCTCGCTGGCGAAGGCGAATATGCCCTGGCGGCGGAGTAAGCCATGTTGAAAGCCTTTTCCGGCGGCACATTCAGCCGCGATTTCGTAGCGTCGATCGTTGTCTTTCTGGTGGCGATGCCGCTGTGCATGGGCATTGCGGTTGCTTCCGGCGTGCCACCGGAAAAGGGCCTGATCACCGGGATCATCGGCGGCATCGTCGTTGGTCTGATGGCAGGTTCGCCCTTGCAGGTCAGCGGGCCGGCGGCGGGCCTGGCCGTCATCGTCTTTGAAATCGTCCGCGAACAGGGGCTTTCCGCCCTTGGCCCCATCCTGATCCTGGCAGGCGCGATCCAGGTGATCGCCGGGCTGTTGCGGGTCGGCGGCTGGTTCCGCGCGATTTCGCCCGCGGTCGTACACGGGATGCTGGCTGGCATCGGCGTGCTGATCGTGGTCGGCCAGTTCCATGTGCTGTTCGACGACAAGCCCTTGTCGAGCGGCCTGCACAATCTGATCGCTATGCCGGGCCAGATTTTCGGCCTGACCAACGGCGACGCGGCGACGGCCTTCGCGGTCGGCCTCATCACCATCTTTGGCATGCTGGGTTGGGAGAAATTCCGCCCCGCCTCGCTCAAGCTGGTGCCCGGCGCGCTGGTTGGCGTGGTTGCGGCCACGCTGGTCGCCTTCCTGCTTGCCCTGCCGGTTGCGCGGGTCGTCGTGCCGGAATCGATTGTCGGCGCCATCACGCTGCCCGAAGGCGGATTGCTGGCGCAATTGCTCAATCCGACCGTGATCACCACCGCCGTTGCGATCGCCTTCATCGCGAGCGCCGAAACCCTGCTGTCGGCTGCTGCCGTCGACCGGATGCATGATGGCGTACGCACCAATTACAACCGGGAACTCAGCGCGCAGGGCGTTGGCAATCTGCTTTGCGGCTTTGCCGGGGCGCTGCCGATGACCGGCGTTATCGTGCGCAGTTCCGCCAACGTGCAGGCGGGGGCCAAGACCCGGATGTCCACCATATTGCATGGCATCTGGATTTTGGGCTTCGTGGCGCTGCTCCCCTGGTTGCTGCGTGAAATTCCGATGGCTGCGCTGGCGGGCATATTGGTTGTCACCGGCGTCCGTCTGGTCAGTGTCGATCATGTTCGCCATCTGCTGCACCGCTATGGACCGTTGCCGGCCATCGTGTGGGCCGCAACGCTGATCTGCGTGGTCGCGACGGACCTGTTGACCGGTGTGCTGGTCGGCATTGGCCTGTCGATGCTGGAACTGATCCCGCATCTGAGCCGTCTGCGGCTGAAGATGGAGGAAGAAAGCCGTGGCGACACGCATGAAGTGGCGCTGCGCGGTTCGGCCACCTTCCTCAACCTGCCCAAGCTGTCGGCCAAGCTCGACTCGCTGCCTGCGGCCGGCCTCGTCATCCTGAATGTCGAGCGGCTGGGGCATATCGACCATACCTGCGCCGAAATGGTGCGGGAATGGGTCGATCGCCGCCGCGGTGCCGGTTCCCCCGTGGAGTTGTTCGGTGCAACCGGACGGATGCGCCAGCTCGTCGCCTGATCATCCCCCCCCCTGATCAGGCGACCAAAATGCCGCCGTGTTCCTCCCGACACGGCGGCATTTTGCCGTTTCAGAGCGGCGAGGGCGACGGTCAAATCGTTACTTTTATGTCACAGCAATTTCCAACATCTCGCATATGCGAGAAAAACCTGTTTGCCTGTCGGGCATTTGAGAATTAGTCAGACGTCGACCACAGGCACTGGAAGCGGCAGCAACAGACTTTCGGGCCAGTGGACGCAGGACGGAACATTCTTTCGTAAAGGGGAATGTTCATGAAGTATAAGATCGCTACCGCCGCCCTCGCCCTTATGTCGAGCGTCCCGGCTTTCGCGCAGGAAGAACCTGCCGGTCCCATCACCGTATCGGGCAGCGTTGCCCTGGTTTCCGACTATCGCTTCCGTGGCGTGTCGCAGACGGACAAGGGCATGGCCGTTCAGGGCGGCATTACCGCCACGCATGAAAGCGGCGCCTATGTCGGCACCTGGGCATCGAACCTGGGCGGCTGGGGCCGTTTCGGTGGTTCCAACATGGAACTCGACCTGTTCGCCGGTTACGCCATTCCGCTGGGCAGCGCGACGCTCGACGTCGGTCTGACCTGGTACATGTATCCGTCGGGTGCCGACACGACCGATTTCGCCGAACCCTATGTCAAGCTGTCCAGCACCGTTGGTCCGGTCAAGGGTCTGGTTGGCGTCGCCTATGCGCCCAAGCAGGAAGCACTGGGTAATGTGTGCAGCGACGCGGCTTGTACGATCTTCAACCCGGGCGACAAGGAAGACAACCTCTACGTCTGGGCTGACGTGAGCGGCGCCATCCCCAACACACCTGTCTCGCTGAAGGCGCATATGGGCTGGTCGAACGGCAACCCCGGCCTTGGCCCGAACGGCACGTCGATTGCCCCGACCGGCAAATATCTCGACTGGCTGGTCGGCGCGGACGTCGCCATTCCCGGCACGCCGCTGACGCTGGGCGTCGCCTATGTCGATACCGACATTGCGCGCGTCGAGGAAAATTACCTGCGCCCCAACTTCATGGTGTCGGGTGACAGCAAGGATGTCGGCAAGTCGATCGCACGTAGCTAGGTCGTCTTCTCGCTGACCGCAGCCTTCTGATCCAGATGCGCCGGGCCTGTCACGCAGGCCCGGCGCAACCTGTCGTGCCGCGTCAATCCGCCGATGTCGCGGGCATGACAAATTGTTGCTGTCGCGCTTGCAGTTCGTTTCCCAAGCGTCTCATGGTTGACCCCTGTTACGGGCGACCTTATCCCTGCTGACATGACCAACGTCCTGTCGTTCCCATCATGACCGCCCCCACCATCATCCTGGTCGAGGACGACCCGCCGCTGCGTACGCTGACCGCGCGGGCGTTGCAGGAACATGGCTATCAGGTCCGTCCTGCCTCTTCGGGACCGGAAATGTGGGTGGCGTTCGATGCCGGGCCGGTCGACCTGGTCGTGCTGGACGTCATGTTGCCGGGCACCAACGGCATAGACCTGTGCCGCCAGATCCGGCGCAAGAGCGATGTTCCCATCATCTTCATCAGCGCCAAGGGCAGCGAGACCGATCGTATCGTCGGGCTGGAACTGGGCGCGGACGATTATCTGCCCAAGCCGTTCGGCACCCGCGAACTGATCGCCCGCATCCGCGCCATCCTGCGCCGTGTCGGGCTGGAGCGCGGGCCGGACGATCATCGCGAAAATGAAGCGCGCTTCGACGATTGGGTGGTCAATTTCCCCCGCCGCGAACTGCGGTCGCCCACGGGCGCTATCGTCGACCTGACGGGCGCGGAATTCGACCTACTGGGCAGCTTCCTCAGTCATCCGCAGCGGGTGATCGCGCGTGAGCGGCTCATAGAATTGTCGCGCACCCGCATGGGCGACAGCAGCGACCGCAGCATCGACGTACTGGTCAGCCGCTTGCGCCGCAAGCTGACCACCGAGGATCGGCCAGCGCCCATCACCACCGTGCGAGGCGTCGGCTATATGTTCAATGCTGAGGTCAGCCGCGCTTGAAACGGCATTTCAAAGGATCGCTGGGGCTGGTCGGCCGCATTTTCGCGATCCTTTTGCTGACGGTGACGCTGGAATTTGCCGTTGGCACGCTGATGTACGAGCGGGCCAGCCAGCTATCCTTGCAGGATGACGAGGCGCGGCGGCTGGCCGAGCATCTGGTGATCGCGCGCAAGCTGCTGACCGAACAGCCGGTCGAGGAGCGGCGCACGATGGGCGTTCAGCTGACCACGGACCGCTATGACGTGCATTGGTCGCCCGCTGCGCCACCGCCGCCGCCCCTGTCGCCCGAACTGGAGCGGATGCGCCAGCAGATCATCGCCTGGGAACCCAGTCTGGAACGATCCCGCCTGTGGCTGCGGCTCGCGTCGCCGGGCCGCCATTCGGAAATCAATGGCGGGCTGCAATTGCCCGATGGCAGCTGGCTCTATTTCGGCATGCATCATGGCGGGGGCAAATGGGCCTTCACCATCGGACGGATGGGGATGGCGCTCATTCCCGTGCTGGCGCTGTTGATTGCGGGTTGGGTTCTGATCCGCAAGACGCTGGACCCGCTGCGCGACCTGACCCGCGCGACCGAGCAGATCGGCCTGGGGCGCGAGGTGATCCTGCCAGAAGCGGGCACCAACGATGTGCGCAACCTGATCCGCGCGTTCAACGTGATGCAGACCCGCATCCATCGTCTGATCGATGAACGGACGGAGACGCTGGCGGCGGTTGGCCATGACATGCGTACGCCGCTGGCGCGGCTGCAGTTGCGGCTGGAAACGGTGCCCGACGGGGAAACGCGCGAGGCGATGGATGGCGACCTGGAGGAAATGGGGCAGATGATCGAATCGCTGCTCGATTTTCTGGGCGGTGAGAAAGACCCCGAGCCTGCGGTGCGTACGGACCTGGCAGTCACGGTCGCGACGATCGTCGATTCGTTTCAGGACCATGGCCATGATGTCGAATATGCCGGGCCGGATCATCTGGAACTGGCGGTGCGGGCGCTATCGCTCCGCCGGGCGGTGCGCAACCTCATCGAAAATGCGCTGCATTATGGGAAGCGCGCCCGCGTGAGCCTGGAGCGCAAAGGGAATGAGGTGCTGATCCGCGTCGATGATGATGGACCGGGCATCCCGCGCGACCAGCTTGACGCCGTACTCAAACCCTTTGCCCGGCTCGACACCGCGCGCCAGCGCAATACCAGCGGATTGGGGCTGGGGCTGGCGATCGTGCAGAAGGCGGTCGATGCCGAAGGCGGCAAGCTGACGCTCGCGAACCGGCCCGAAGGGGGCTTGCGCGCTGAAATCTGCCTGTTCCTGCCTTCGGGCAAATGAGAAACCGCGGCCGCGAGCGATATTCGCGGCGCGAACCGGAATAGCCCGGCCAAAGCCTCGTCATTGCGCGGGGCAACTGCTCCCTTCACCCGCCACCAGATCCAGGCAACGGCCATCAATCTCGCTCTTGGGGACGGGCAGGCCGATCAGAGCCGCCAGCGTCGGCATGATGTCGACCGTTTCCACGCCCAGCGGCTGCTCGAAATGGGTTAGCCCATGGCGCCAGAACAGGATGGGCACGCGGCGATCATAGTCCCATGGGCTGCCATGGGTGGCGACATAGCCCTTGGTCGGATCGACGATCGGCGTGATCCGGGGCTTGAGCAGCAACAGGATGTCGCCCGACCGCGCCGGATCGAAACTGGCGCGCGCTTCCTGTAGCAGCGACCAGCTTTCCGGCGGGCCGGACGGGGATGGGACGGCGGCGATCTGCGCCTTGGTATAGGCGGCCTCGACCTGCGGATGCGCGCGCAGCAGCTTGAGCGTCTCGGCCTCCACCTTCGCGCGCTGGGCGGCAGTCAGCCCCTTGTCGATATAAAGGTCGCCCGCCGGGCCGTCGCCCCAGATCAGCGTCTTGCCGGACAGGCCGGTCATGGCCCCGATCGTCGCGCTCAGCGCCTTGGGCGTCAATGCCGCGTCGACACGGTTTTCCATCGGCATGGCATTTTCGCGGTGACGTTCGGGCAGGTCGTGGCCGCCATGGTCGGCGGTCAGTACCACCGCATAGTCGATGCCATCCTTGTCGAGCCGGTCGAAGAAAGCGCCCAGTTCGCGGTCCAGACGGTCGATCTGGATGCAGCTTTCGGTGCCTTCGGTGCCGTAGGTGTGGCCGACATAATCGGTCGCCGACAGGCCGATCGAGATGATGTCGGTCTGCGCCTGCTTGCCCAGCGCCATGCTTTCGATCGCACCAGCAGCCAGCACAAGCGTCATCGCATCCTGTTCGGGCGAGGCGCGGAAGGCCTTGAAATCACCGGCTGCGCGCGCGAAGCGCCCGGTGCCAACGCTCTTGCCAGCGCCGATCGCGACCGGGAAATCCTTGGCCACGCATTGCTGCGGCAGGTCGAATCCCGCATTGGGCTGGGCCAGGCGCGCGGCAAAAGCGTCGTTGATCTTCGCCACCAGTGGCGGGGTGACGACGCCCTTGTAGCTGACGAAGCCTTGCGCGCCGCCGATCCACCATGTCTGATCAGCGGTCGGTCCGCCCATCATGATCGCGGCGCGATCCTTCCCCGCGACCGATACGACGCGGGTGGTGGGGTTGGCGATCTTCATCCGGCCGCCCAATGTGGGGACTTTCAGGTGAATGGGGGAGGCGACATAATTGCCGCTGTTGCTGCCCGGCTGACTTTCATCCTCGGCGCAATAGACAGCCTTGTCCTCTCGCGCGGTCGACAGGTCGAACCATGTGTTTGCGATGATCCCGGTGCGCGACGGGCGGCTGCCGGTCAGGATGGTCGAATGGCCGGGGCAGGTTTCGGTTGCGGCATGGCTTTGATAGCCCTTGGGGAACACGACCCCTTGCGTCAGCCGCTTCAGGCCGCCGCTATAATATTGGCGATATTCGCTGAACAGGTCGGCGGAAAACTGGTCGACCGATATGGCGACGATCAGCTTGGGCGGCGTCGTCTGGGCCGTGGCCGGGATCGCGGTGGCGAGCAGCAGAGCTGTGGCGACTTTTCTCAACATCTACTCTACCTTCTCCAGCCTTGACGGCGAACGTCACCCGACCTAGCCCGCTGACACCCACGCGACCAGAGGCCCGATGCGGATTTTTCATGTCATATTGATGACGCTGGCTTTGCTGGCCGGGGTTTCAGGCGCGCAGGCGCAGGGCGCGTTCGGGGGCGGTGCGCCGCATATTTCCGCGCATCTGGTGGCCGAAAGCGCCACGCCCGCACCGGGCAAGACGACGAACATAGCCTTTGCCATGGTGCCGGAAGCGGGATGGCACGGCTATTGGGAAAATCCGGGCGACGCGGGCCTTGGCATGACGGTGAGCTGGACATTGCCCAAGGGCGTGAGCGTCGGTCGCCTGCGCTATCCGGTGCCCGAAACGCTGCTGATTTCTGGCCTGATGAACCATGTGTATGAAGGCCCCTATGGCATATTGGCGACCCTGACGGTTGCGCCCGATGTCGCGGCAGGCACGCGCCTGCCGGTGCGGGTGAAGGCGCAATGGCTGGCCTGCACCGACAAGGTGTGCGTGCCGGAAAGTGGCGAGATGGCGCTGGATCTGGTCGCGGGCGACGGGCAGGTGGCGGCAGCCGATCGGGCGCGGTTCGACGCCTGGCGCAGCCATCTGCCGCGGCCGCTGGGGTCCGAAGCGACCTACGCGATTGCCGATGGCAAGCTGCGCCTGTCCGTACCCTTTCCCGCCGATGCGCAGGCGGATCAGGTGCATCTGTTTCCCTTGGGCGAAGGGCTGGCGCGCTATGCCGCGCCGCAGAGCGTGACCCGCGATGGCGACCGGCTGCTGGTGGAAACCGATGCGGGCGAGGGCGGCAAGGGCGGCGCGGTGCAGGCGGTGCTGGCCACGGGCGACCATGTCGGCTTTCTGCTGACGGCCCGTCCCGGCCAGGTGGCGGCATCGGGCGGCGGCGTGACCGGCGCGATCCTGATCGCGCTGGGCGGGGCGCTGCTGGGCGGGTTGCTGCTCAACATCATGCCCTGCGTCTTCCCGATACTGGGCCTTAAGGCCATGAAACTGGCCAAGGCTGGGGGCGATGAACGGACCGTGCGGCGCGAAGCGATCGCCTATGCCGCCGGGGTGATCGCCACCTGCCTGGCGCTTGGCGCAGCGCTGCTCGCGTTGCGCGCGGCGGGGGCGGCTGTCGGCTGGGCGTTCCAGTTGCAGGACCCGCGCATCATCCTGACGCTGCTGTTGCTGGTCGGCGCGATCGCTTTCAATCTTTCGGGCCTGTTCGAATTGCAGGCGGTCGGCGGGGGCGAGGGGCTGGCGGGCAAGGGCGGCATGGCGGGCGCCTTCTGGACCGGGGCGCTGGTCGCCTTCGTCGCGACGCCCTGTACCGGGCCATTCATGGGCGCGGCGATGGGCGCGGCGCTGGTGCTGCCGCTGGCCGCCGCGCTGGCGGTGTTTGCCGGGCTGGGGCTGGGGTTGGCGCTGCCCTTCCTGCTGTTGGCCTATATTCCCGCGCTGCGCACACGGCTGCCGCGACCGGGGCCGTGGATGGGGCGGTTCCAGAAGATATTGTCGATCCCGATGTTCCTGACCGCGCTGGGCCTGGCATGGCTGCTGGGGCAACAGCGCGGCGTGACGGGCATGACGATCGGGCTGGCCGCGATGCTGGCGCTGGTGCTGCTGCTCTGGTGGCTGGGCAGCCGACAGCGGGCCGGGCGGGGCGGCGGCTGGATCGTGGCGCTGGCGGCCCTTGCGGTGCTGGGCGGGGCGGCGGCGCTGCTGCCGTCGCGCGCGCCTGCCGCCGCCGCGCAGGAGGGGGCGGCGCTGCCGTTCGACGAAGCGCGGCTGGCCAGCCTGCGCGCGGCGAACAAGCCGGTATTCCTCTATTTCACCGCCGACTGGTGCCTGACCTGCAAGGCCAATGAAGCCGCCGCGATCGACCGCGCCGAGACCCGCGCCGCCTTCGACAAGGGGGGTGTGACGGTGATGGTCGGCGACTGGACCAATGCCGATCCGGCGATCACCCGCTTTCTGGAAGGTCAGGGCCGGTCGGGCGTGCCGCTCTATCTCTGGTATGCGCCGGGCAAGGACGCGCAGACGCTGCCGCAATTGCTGACGCCCGCGACGCTGACGGCGCTGGTGGGCTGATGGCGAAGATTCGCGCCGACCAGTTGCTTGTCGACAATGGGCTGGCGGAAAGCCGCGCGCGCGCGCAGGCGCTGATCCTGGCTGGCCTCGTCTTTCTGGGCGACAGGAAGATCGACAAGGCCGGGCAGCAGGTCGCGCCCGATGCCGAACTGGACGTACGGGGCCGGGACCACCCCTGGGTGTCGCGCGGCGGCATCAAGCTGGCCCATGCGCTGGCCGAATATGCCATCGACGTGACTGGCATGGTAGGGCTGGACGTGGGCAGCTCGACCGGCGGCTTTACCGACGTGCTGCTGACCAATGGCGCGGTTCGCGTCTATGCGGTGGACAGCGGCACCAATCAGCTGGCGTGGAAGTTGCGCAGCGATCCGCGCGTCATCGTGCATGAACAGACCAGCGCGCGCATCCTGACACAGGCCCATATTGCCGAGCCGATCGACATCATCGTGTGCGACGCCAGCTTCATCGCGCTTGCCAAGGTATTGGAACGGCCGCTGACCTTCGCCCGGCCCGGCGCGTCGCTGGTGGCGCTCATCAAGCCGCAGTTCGAGGCGGGACGTGAGGAGGTCGGCAAAGGCGGGGTGGTGCGCGATCCGGCGATCCATGATCGTGTCTGCCAGGACGTGCGCGCGTGGATAGAGGGGCAGGGCTGGACCACCATCGGCATCACGCCCAGCCCGATCACGGGACCGCAGGGCAATGTCGAATTTTTACTCTATGCCCGGCTTGGTGGATAAGCGTCCTGTATTCGTTATTTGCGACGTTGTTACATCTTGCGACAAAAGGCCATGTTGTGTCGCATCGAAAGGCCCGATAGCCCTCCACCATGCGCAAATCCCTGTTTCTTATCACCGCCCTATGCCTTGCCGGTTGCAGTGGCGACAAGACATCCAAGCCGCGCCAGGCCGCGCTGGTCGAGGCAGCGCCGATTGCGAAGGCGGATTTTGCCGATACGCTGGATGCCGTCGGCACGGCGCTGGCCAATGAACAGGTGATCCTGTCCGCGCCCGTGACCGAACGGGTCACTTCGATCAACTTCGCCGATGGCGGCTATGTCGCCAAAGGGCAGGTGATCGCGACCATGGCGATCGCGCAGGAACAGGCCGAACTGGCCGCGGCGCAGGCACAGGCATTGCAGGCGGGACAGCAACTGCAACGGGTGCAGGCGCTAAAGGCGCGCGGCTTTGCCACGGCCGCCTTGCTGGACCAGCAACTTGCGCTGGCCAACGCAGCCAAGGCCAGTGCCGATCAGAGTCGTGCCGCGATCAACGACCGGGTGATCCGCGCGCCCTTTGGCGGCTGGCTCAGCCTGCGCACCGTGTCGCCCGGCGCAATCGTGACGGCGGGCACGGCCATCGCCACGGTCAGCGACATTTCACGGATCAAGCTGGACTTCACCGTGCCCGAAACCCGCCTGTCGACCATTCGCGAAGGGCAGACTATCCGCGCCGTGTCCGCCGCCTGGCCCGACCGGCCGTTCAACGGCACGATCGCGACCATCGACCCGGTGATCGACCCCGCCACGCGCGCGGTGCGTGTCCGCGCGATCCTGCCCAATCCTGATCATGCGCTGAAACCCGGCATGTTGCTGACCGTCAGCATCGTGTCGCGCCAGCGCCAGTCGCTCGCGCTGCCCGAACTGGCGGTGGTGGGCGATGGCGAGGATCGCTTCGTGTTCGTGGTGGAGGATCGCAAGGCCAAGCGGGTCAAGGTCGATACCGGGCTGCGGCAAAACGGGCTGGTCGAGATATTGGGCGGGGTGAAGGCGGGCCAGCAGGTGGTGACCGATGGCGTCGTCAAGCTGAGCGATGGCGTGCCGGTGCGGCTGGCGGGGGACAAGCCTGCGCCGTCTTCCAAATCGGCGGGGTAGGGCACCGCCATGCAATTGTCCGACCTGTCCGTCCGCCGCCCGGTATTCTCCGCGGTCATCGCGATCCTGCTCTGCATCGTCGGGGTGGTCGGCTATCTCAGCCTGTCGGTGCGCGAATATCCTGACACGGACCCGCCGATCGTGTCGGTGGAGACCATCTACACGGGTGCTGCCGCTTCGGTCGTCGAAACCCGGATCACCCAGCTGATCGAGGATGCCGTCGCAGGCGTTCAGGGCATTCGCACCATCACGTCGACATCCCAGGACGGCACGTCCGACATCAGCATCGAATTCGATCCCTCTCGCGACATCGACACTGCGGCGAACGATGTGCGCGACCGGGTGGGATCGGTGGTGGAGGATTTGCCGGAAGAGGCGCTGGCGCCCGAAATCCGCAAGGTGGATGCGGATGCGCGGCCGATATTGTTCCTGTCCTTTTCCCGCCCCGGCTGGAGCGAAATCCAGCTGAGCGACTATATCGACCGCAACATCGCCGATCGGTTTTCCGCCATTGACGGGGTGGCCCGCGTCACGATCGGTGGCGAGGCGCGTCCATCGACGCGTGTGTGGATGAACGCCGAACGGCTTGCGGCCTTCGGCCTGACGCCAGCCGACGTCGAAAATGCGCTGCGCACGCAGAATGTCGAACTGCCTGCCGGTCGATTTGAATCGAAGGATCAGAACCAGACGCTGCGCGTCGAGCGGCCCTTCGCCACGCCCGACGAGTTCGCCCAGCTGGTCGTTGGCCGGGGCGCGAATGGCTATCAGGTCAAGCTGGGCGATGTCGCCCGGATCGAGGAAGGGGCGGAAAACCCCTATAGCAGCTTCCGTTCCAACGCGGGGACGGCCATCGGCCTGGGGATCGTGCGGCAATCGGGCGCCAACACGCTGGAGGTGGCGGACAAGGCCAAGGCGCTGGTCGAGCAATTGCGCCCGAACATGCCGCAGGGGATGCGGGTGGCGGTCGGCTCCGACGAGTCGCTGTTCATCAGCCGCGCGATCGACAACGTCTATGACACGCTGCTTGAAGCGGCGCTGCTCGTCATCCTCGTCATCTTCCTGTTCCTGGGATCGGTGCGTGCGACGATCGTTCCCGCCATCACCGTGCCGATCTGCCTGCTGGCGACCTGCGCGGTCATGTGGCTGCTTGGCCTGTCCATCAACCTGCTGACCTTGCTGGCCTTCGTGCTGGCGATCGGGCTGGTGGTGGATGACGCGATCGTCGTGCTGGAGAATGTCTATCATCGGATCGAGCAGGGAGAAGACCCGCTGGTCGCCTCCTATCTCGGTACGCGGCAGGTGGGTTTTGCGATCATTTCCACCACATTGGTTGTGTGCGCGGTGTTCGTGCCGGTGATGTTCCTGGCGGGGCAGACCGGGCTGCTGTTCCGCGAACTGGCGGTCGCGATGATCGCCGCCATCGCTTTTTCGGGCTTCATATCGCTCAGTCTGGCGCCGATGCTCTGTTCCAAGCTGCTCAACAATGCCGAACGCGGGCGACTGGCGCG
Organism: Sphingobium xenophagum NBRC 107872; assembly: GCF_000367345.1. Lineage (GTDB taxonomy): Bacteria > Pseudomonadota > Alphaproteobacteria > Sphingomonadales > Sphingomonadaceae > Sphingobium > Sphingobium xenophagum. The sequence goes on along the minus strand of NZ_BARE01000001.1, from coordinate 207,577 downwards.
CTGGGTGGATGCCCGGTTCCAGCGGCTGGAGGGCGGTTATTCCCGCTGGCTGGATCATGTGCTGCGCAAGCCGCTGCTGCCGTTGATCGGCGTCGGACTGTTCCTGGTGCTTGCCGGGGGGATGTTCACCCTGCTGCCGAGCGAACTGGCGCCGGCGGAGGATACCGGCGTCGTCGACAGCCAGATCAGCGCGCCGGAGGGCACCGGCTATGACCGGATGCTGGCCTATATGCGCAAGATCGAAGCGGCGCTGGCGCCGCTGCGGGAAGACGGGACGCTCCAGAATCTGGTCGTCCGCACCCCCGCCGGTTTCGGCACGTCGGACGATTTCAACAGCGGCAACGTGATCGCCTTCCTGCGCCCATGGGAGGACCGCACGATCACGACGGCGGAAGTCGCGACCATCATCAACAAGGTGATTGCCGAGCAACCCGGCGTGCGCGGCAACGCCGCCCCCCGGTCGGGCCTGGGGCGCGGGCGCGGGCTGCCGGTCAATATCGTGCTCGCTGGTTCGACCTATGAAGGGCTGGTGGCGGCGCGCGATCGCGTCTTTGCGGCGGCGGCCAACTATCCGGGGCTGATCAACCTGGACAGCGACTATAAGGAAACCAAGCCGCAGATGCGGATCGACGTCAACCAGCAGCGCGCGGGCGATCTGGGCGTGTCGGTGAACGACATCAGCCAGGCGTTGCAAAGCCTGCTGGGGTCGCGCCGCGTGACCACCTATGTCGACCGGGGCGAGGAATATCGCGTGCTGGTGCAGGCGGAGCAGGAGGGACGCCAGACGCTCGCCGATCTGGAGCGGATTCAGGTGCGCGCGAACAAAGGGGCGCTCGTCCCGCTGTCGGCGCTGGTCACCGTGCGCGAAGTCGCCGGGCCGCGCCAGCTCAACCGCTACAACAAGCTGCGCGCGATCACTTTGTCAGCAGCGCTGGCCCCCGGCACGTCGCTGGGGCAGGCGCTCGCCTTTCTGGAAAATGAAGCGCGCCAGTCGCCGGAAGTGCTGGCGATCGGCTATCGCGGCGAAAGCCAGTCCTTGCGCGAAACCGGCGGGTCGATCTGGCTGATCTTCGGCCTCACCATATTGATCGTCTATCTGTTGCTGGCCGCGCAGTTCGAAAGTTTCATTCACCCCGGCGTGATTATCGCCACGGTGCCGCTGGCGGTGGCGGGCGGTGTGCTGGGGCTGATCGTTACGGGCGGATCGGTCAATCTCTACAGCCAGATCGGCATCGTCATGCTGGTCGGGCTGGCGGCCAAGAACGGCATATTGATCGTCGAATTCGCCAACCAGTTGCGCGACGAGGGCATGGAGGTGGCGCAGGCCATTCGCGAGGCGGCGACCCGGCGTTTGCGGCCGATCCTGATGACGTCGATCGCCACGGTCATCGGCGCGGTTCCGCTGGTGATTCGCGGGGGCGCTGGCGCTGCTGCGCGCAATTCGATCGGCGTGGTCATCGTGTTCGGGGTCAGTCTGGCGACGCTGATAACATTATTCCTGATCCCCATATTCTATTCGCGTGTTGCGAAGCGGACCGTTTCTCCGCAAACCGTTGGTCGCAAGCTGGATTCGGCGTTGAAGGATTCGCCCGATCCAGCCGAATAGGATGAGCGTGGAGAAGCGTTGCCGATGAACGAAATCGCGTCCCCCGGCCAGTTGCGCCTTGCTTATCTGCGCTGGGCGCTGGTGACTGTGCCGGTCATCGTCCTGCTGGGCTTTCTGTCGGGCCAGCTCGCCAATAGCGGCTTTGACAATCGCTGGTTCGACGCGCTGGAAAAACCGGCGCTGATGCCGCCGGGCTGGGCGTTTGGCGTTGCCTGGACCATCCTGTACATCGCCATGGCGCTGGCGCTGGCAATCGTGCTGCATGCACGCGGGGCCAACGGGCGGGGCACCGCCATCGCCCTGTTCGTGGTCCAGTTCGTCCTGAACCTCGCCTGGTCACCGCTATTTTTCCGCGCACATCAGGTCGGCAGCGCGCTGGTGCTGATCCTCGTCCTGATTGTGCTGGTCGCCATCACGACCTGGCTGTTCAGCCGCATCCGCCGTGTCGCGGGCTGGCTGCTGCTGCCCTATCTGGCATGGCTGGCCTTCGCGTCTTTCCTCAATTTTGAGATTAATCGCCTGAACCCGGACGCGGAAACCCTTGTCGCGCCCGCGCTCCAGACCCAGATATGAGTTTTGGCGCGGCTTTCCGCGCCCGTTGAGAGGATGAGCATCATGCAGAGCGAGAACCGCTTTTTCGACGATCTGGCCAAGCTGGTGAACGGCGCAGCCGGGACCGTGGCGGGCATGAGCCGTGAGTTTGAAGCCAATGCGCGCGAGAAGGCGCGGGAATGGATGGGCGGCGCGGACTTTGTGTCGCGTGAGGAATTCGACGCGGTCAAGGCGCTGGCCGCAAGCGCGCGCGAAGAGGTCGAATTGCTCAAGGCGCGCATCGACGCGCTGGAAGGCAAGACCCCTGAACCTGTCAAGAAAAGCGTCAAGGCGACCAAGCCCAAGCCCGGCGAGGTGGACTGATCCTGTCTGTCCTTTCATCCTTCACGGTGTTAAGGCGCGCCGATGATGGACAGTGACGAGTTTGAACATGGCGGCCAGGAAGCCGCGCCGATCGACATGCTGGCGGCGTATTTCGAGGCGCATGGCTGGACCTACGAGCAGGTCGGCGAGGATGAGATCGTCGCCAATACGCAGGGGTCGTGGGCGCAATATGAACTGCGCGGCATCTGGCGTGACGAGGATCAGGTGCTGCAACTGCTGGCGCTGCCGGACATTCGCGTCACCGACGAAAAGCGCGGCACGATCTATGAGGCGCTGGGGCTGATCAACGAACAGCTGTGGCTCGGCCATTTCGAGCTTTGGTCGTCGAGCGGCATCATCCTGTTCCGCCACGGCGCGCTGCTGGGCGTTGGCGGCACGTTGACGCTGGATCAGGCGCAGTTGCTGGTTGAAACCGCGATCGACGAGTGCGAGCGTTTCTATCCGGTGTTCCAGTTCGTGCTGTGGGGCGGCAAAAGCCCGACCGAGGCGATTGCCGCCAGCCTGATCGAAACCCGCGGCGAAGCCTGAGCGCGCGATGACGATCTGCTGGCCCGATCATCTTTTCCTTGTCGGCTGCGGTAATATGGCCGGTCAGATGCTGGCGCGCTGGCTCGACTGCGGGCTTGATCCTGCGCGGGTAACGGTGCTGCGGCCAAGCGGGCGGTCGGTTGCCGATGGCGTGGCAGTCGTGACGACCTACCCCGCCACATTGCCGGCCGGGACGACCATCTTGCTGGGCATGAAGCCCTATCAGATTGCTGATGTCGCCACGGCGCTGGCGCCCTTGTGCGGGGCGGACGTGCGGATCGTCTCCATCCTGGCGGGTACGCCGATCGCCGATTTGCGGGCGCGCTTTCCGGCCGTGCGCGACATGGTGCGGGCGATGCCTAACTTGCCGGTGGGGCTGGGGGAGGGCGTCACGGCGCTGTTTGCCGACGACGGGACATCCGCGCAGGCCAGGGCCGATATTGGCGGACTGATCGAGCCGCTGGGCCTGGCCGAATGGATTGGCGATGAAGCGCTGTTCAATCAGGTGACGGCGCTATCGGGATGCGGCCCTGCCTTTCTGTTCCGCTTCATCGACGCGCTGGCGCGGGCTGGCGAAGCGCTGGGCATTCCCGCCGATCAGGCCGCGCGCATGGCGCTGGCGACGGTGCAGGGTTCGGCCAACATGGCTGCGCGGGCGAGTGACAGTCCCGGCGTGCTGGCCGACCGGGTCGCCAGCCCCGGCGGGATGACGCGCGAGGGAATGAATGTGCTGGACGCCGACGACCGCCTGCTGACCCTGATGACCGACACGCTGGCCGCAGCCCGCGATCGTGGCGAAGCCATGGCGCGCGGGGCTTGAACCTGACCGGAGCCATTATGCTGACCCCCGACACGCCTATCCTGATCCTGACCACTGGCGGCACGATCGACAAAATCTATTTCGATGCGCTGTCCGACTATCAGGTCGGCGAAACCGTCATGGCCCGTTTGCTGGATGTGGCGCGGGTCAAGCGGCCCTTCCGCGTCGAGGAAGTCGTGCGCAAGGACAGTCTGGAACTGGACGATGCCGATCGGGCGTTGATCCGTGCCCGCGTCGCCGCTGCGCCGGAAAGCCATATCGTCATCACCCATGGCACCGACACGATGACCGATACGGCCAAGCTGCTGGCCGATATTCCCGGCAAGACGGTGGTGCTGGTGGGCGCGCTGGCCCCGGCGCGATTTGGCGAGAGCGACGCGAGCTTTAATCTGGGCATGGCCTTTGCCACCGTTCAGGTGGCGGAGCCTGGCATCTACATCACGATGAGCGGGTCCGTGTTCCGGGCCGACGCGGTCGTGAAGGACCGCGCGAAGGGCGCCTTCGTTCCGATCGACCAATAGGTCCGACCCCGCCGGGCGGGAACCTCCCTCAACAGCCGCGCATTATGCGGCCATCTATTGTGTTGAGGAGGAGAGGATCATGGCCGATTATCAGGAGCGTCCGGCAACGACGACGACAGTGATCGAAAAGCGCGGCAGTGGCGGCATGACATTTGCGATCCTGCTGCTGGTCGTCGTGGTGGCGGTCGCCGCCTTCTTCCTGGTCAGCAGCGAGACGAGCAAGGATAATGCCGTGACCAGCGCTGCGACGCAGGTGGGGCAGGCCGCCAGCGATGTCGGCGACGCGGCACAGGATGCAGTTGGCAGCAAGGGCGAATAAGCCCGCATTGCGCTCATAAAAAAGGGGCGCGCCTTGCGAAAGGCGCGCCCCTTTTTTGCGTCAGTGGCTGATGTCAGCCTTCGACCTTGGCATATTTCGGCGCGGCTTCGTTGAGGATCGCGAGGATCTTCTTGAGCGCGGCAGGCTCGTCCGTCTCTTCCATCGCCGCCAGTTCGCGGGCGAGGCGGCTGGACGCAGCCTCGAAAATCTGGCGTTCGGAATAGCTTTGTTCCGGCTGGTCATCGGCGCGGAACAGGTCGCGCGTCACTTCGGCGATCGACACCAGGTCGCCCGAATTGATCTTCGCTTCATATTCCTGCGCGCGGCGCGACCACATGGTACGCTTGACCTTGGGCTTGCCCTTGAGCGTTTCCATCGATTCTTCGAGCGTCTTGTTGGACGAAAGCTTGCGCATGCCCACGCCTTCCGCCTTGTTGGTCGGCACGCGGAGCGTCATGCGCTCTTTTTCGAAGCGGAGCACATAGAGCTCCAGCTCCATACCTGCGATCTGCTCCTTTTGCAGTTCGATCACACGGCCCACGCCATGCTTGGGGTAAACGACATAATCACCAACGTCAAAGGACAGCGCCTTGGCAGCCATTTGGAACCTTTCCAATCAACCGGGGAACGGGGCCGTCGCGGAACATATGCGCTAGGGGCATATGCATGAGGGGTCCACGGCGCCACCGTCAGGACATGAAGCTAATTCTCCAGGGACGGACAGGAGGGTGTCCGACCGTTGGGAAGGTACATAGCAGATTCGTAACAAAATTGCCACCCCCGGACATAATCGCCGGGCGTGGTTGGCAAAAGGAACAAGAAGGCAGCGGCGCGGGGCCGCCCGGATCAGTCGCCTGAGCCGGGTTCGGGAGAGAAATATTTCTCCAGCTTGCCTTCAACACCCTTCATTTCGTCGGCGTCGGCGGGCGCTTCGCCCTTGACCGTGATGTTGGGCCATTCAGCCGAATATTTGGTGTTGAGTTCCAGCCATTTTTCCAGGCCATTCTCGGTATCGGGCAGGATCGCTTCGGCCGGGCATTCCGGCTCGCACACGCCGCAGTCGATACATTCGCTTGGATTGATGACCAGCATATTCTCGCCCTCGTAGAAACAGTCCACGGGGCAGACCTCGACGCAATCCATATATTTGCAGCGGATGCAGTTGTCGGTCACGACATAGGTCATTGTCAGGGCACTCTTGGTTGGAAAAGCGCGGTCCTGCTATGCGCAGGCACGCCCAAGGTCAATGAGGATAATCTTGGCAGCCGACAGCTTGGGCTTCATCCCCCGACCGTCAATTCCTCATAACAGCGCTGCGCTTCCACCGCGGGGCCACGGCGGACCGGCAATTGCGCCACGCGCACCACGCGCACGCCCTGCCCGTGGGGAAAGGTGATGAGGTCGCCCACGCGGATGGCGGCGTGGGCGCGTTCGATGCGGCGGCCATTGACGCGGATATGGCCGTCCTCGGCCAGTTTCTGCGCGCTCGACCGGCTGGGGCACAGGCGGACGAACCACAGATATTTGTCGATGCGCAGCGTGGGGCCATGGCCGCCCACCGCGACCGGATCAGCCATTGCGGCCGAGCAGCGCGGCAAGACCGGCAAAGGCGTTGTTGGCTGGCGCTGCGGGCGCTCTGGCGGGCGTTGCGGCGGCAGGGCGGGGCGCTGGCCTGCCGCCGCGTGGCTTGCCCTCGCGCGCCGGGGCGGGCTGCTGCTGGGGTGCGCGCGCTTTCTGGCGGCCCTTGAATATCCAGTTGGGCTTGCCTTCTTCCGCGCCTTCGACCGGGCGGAAGCCCGCCGCGCGCATCAGCGCCAGGAAGGCGGGTTCGGACAGGCCGAGCGAGACGATCTGCGGACTGGCGACGGTGAAGGCTTCGCCCTTGGCAATGGCTTCATGCGCGGTGCGGGCCATGCGTTCGGCCATGTCGATGCGCAGCATCTGTTCGCCAAAGGTGCGGAAGCCCGCGATCCGCGCGCCCATCTGGTCGAATTTCTCGCCCGCCGGGATCAGGGTAAGGCCGGGCAGGGGCAGCGGCAGGCAGGGCTTGCCGATCCGCGCCGCCAGCAACGCGCCGCGCCAGCGCGCAGCGCCGGGCTTGAGCAGGCCGGGATGATACAGGTCGAGCACGCCAATATCGATGCCTGCCCGGCGCAGCAAATGGCGCTGATCCTTGTCCAGATGGCCCAGCGCCGAATCGAGATCGGTGCGCGGGCTGACCCCGCCAGCGTCGCCCAGTTGCGCAAACACGGCGCGCACCACGGGGGGAACCTGCGGATCGGCGGCGCTTTCGGCCATCTTGACGAGCGGCAGCAGATGCTTCTGCTTTTGCGCATCGACCCAGTTGGTCAGGCGCGCCGATACCTGCTTCTGCACATCCTGATCCAGCGCCAGAATCGCGCGATCCAGCCGGATTTCGGGGGTCAGCAGGGTTGGCCCGGCCAGCAGCGTTGCGACCGGCGTGCCGTTCCACGCGATGCAGGGCGCGTCACCCGCTGCGTCCAGAAGCGCGAAATCCACGTCCGCCGCGCCGATCAATTCGTCTGCCTTCACCCGTAATACCTTTCCAAGGCGCCTTTCCGCCGCAGCCAACAGCAATTTCCTGTCCTGATGGCGCGTAGCGGGATCGACCGAGAATCGGAAGCCGTCAAGTCGTCCTATCGTTTCGCCATCTACACAGACATTGCCGTCGGGCTCCACGATTACGGGCAACTGGTTCACATTTTGGCCGATGTCACGCAACAGAACGGTGGTGCGGCGGTCGACGAAACGCTGCGTCAGCGCGGCGTGCAGCGCGTCGGACAGTTTTTCCTCCAGCGCGCGCGTCCGTTCGGCCATTTCGGCGGGGTGGGCCAGCCAGTCGGCGCGATGGGCGATATAGGCCCATGTCCGCGCCGCCGCGATCCGGCCCGACAGCGTGTCGATATCGCCCTGCACCGAATCGAGCCGGGCGAGTTGCTGGGCGAACCAGTCGCGCGGAATATGGCCGTTTCCTTCCGACAGAAACTGCCAGATGCGATTGACCGTGCGGGCATGATGATCCGCGCCCAGCTTCTGAAAGTCGGGCAGGCCGCACGCATCCCACAGCCGGGCGACCTGTCGCGCGCCGCGCAACCGATCGGTGACTTGCGGGTCGGCGGCCATGCGCTTCAACACGGCAAGGTCGACCGCTTCCGGCGCGGCGCGCAGTTCGGGACGGTCGGGCCGCGTCTCCAGATCGGCGATCAATGTCGCCAGACTGTCGAGCCGGGGTGCGCCGTCGCGCCAGTATAGATGCTCGATGGGCGGAAAGCGGTGCGCTTCTATCGCCTCTATCTCTTCCGGGGTGAAGGCGGCATGGCCATCTTCCCCGCCCAGGCTGCCGAATGTGCCGTCCTTGTGATGGCGGCCCGCGCGCCCGGCGATCTGCGCCATTTCCGCGACGGTCAACCGGCGGCTGCGGCGGCCATCGAACTTGCGCAGCGAGGCGAAGGCGACATGGGCGACATCGAGATTGAGGCCCATGCCGATCGCGTCGGTGGCGACCAGATAATCGACTTCGCCATTGAGGAACATCTGCACCTGCGCGTTGCGGGTGCGGGGGCTGAGCGCGCCCATCACCACCGCCGCACCACCGCGAAAACGGCGCAGCATTTCAGCGACGGCGTAGACTTCCTCGGCCGAGAAGGCGACGATGGCCGATCGTTTGGGCAGGCGGGACAGCTTCTTTGCGCCCGCATAGGACAGGGTGGAAAAACGCGGCCGACCGATAATGTCGACATCGGGGATCAGCGATTTGACCAGCCGCGCGATGCTGGCCGACCCAAGGATCATTGTTTCCTCGCGCCCGCGCGCGCGCAGCAGCCGGTCGGTGAAGATATGGCCGCGTTCCGGGTCCGCGCCGATCTGCGCCTCGTCCAGAGCGACAAAGGCGTAATCGGACTGGCCCTGGGTTGCGGCTCCGGCCTGTCGGCCTATGCCGAGCGGCATGGATTCGGCGGTGCAGAGGAAATAGCGGGCCTGCGGCGGCACGATCTTTTCCTCGCCCGTGATCAGCGCAACCTGGGCCGGTCCCTTGATCGCTACCACCCGGTCATAGACTTCGCGCGCCAGCAATCGCAGCGGAAAGCCCATCATGCCGCTGGAGTGGCCGCACATGCGTTCGACGGCCAGATGGGTCTTGCCGGTATTGGTCGGGCCCAGAACGGCGGTAACGGGCGAACGTGTGAGCTGGACCATGGCCCATTCTGTCGGGCAGGACGGGTTCGGGGGCAAGTGGATTCCGTGGTTCCATGGTCTGCCGCGATCCTGTCGGACCGCTGGCACCGTTCGTCGCATGGATGCGTGTCGCGGCCCCGTCTTAAATTGACTTTAACCTTGGGCGTTCACAACAGTCGCGCTCGACGCACGGCGCGCGGGGCCGTTGCGGACGCAATGAGAAAATGCCCTGGGGGTCGCGGGTTTGTTTCAGGAAAGCCAGTTTGGATCGCAACAGGGCGGCGCGTCCGTGTCGCTGTGGCTGGCCGACTCGATCGCCCGGACGCCGGTAGCCCAGCCGCCACAGGACTGGCGCGCGCGTTTGCGCGAATGGTCGGACGCGGTGGAACTGGTCCCCGATCTTGGCCAGCGCGTTGGCAGCCTGACCTGGTTTCGCGGCCTTGCCACCTGTATCGGCCTGTGCGCCACGGCCATCTATCTGTCGCCCGGTTTTCAGCCCGTGCCCGGCGCGCCCGGCGCGCTGCTTGGCGAAAAGCAGTTCGACGAAGTGCGCAGCCAGATGATTACACCATTGGCGCTGGGTGCGGACAGTGGCCATCGCATGGGATCGACCGATGCGGTCCAGCCGCTGCGCCAGACACCCGAACGCCCCCAGATCGAATTGAATGCCCAGGTCGGCAGCAGCGATACGCTGTCGCGCGCCTTGTCGCGCGCTGGCGTGAGCAGCGGTGACGTCGCGACGATCAACGCGCTGGTCGGCAGCGATGTCGCTGGCGGGGTGAAGCCCGGCACGCGGCTCGACATCATATTGGGCCGCCGCGCCAGTCGCGACCGGCCCCGGCCGCTCGACAGGCTGGCGTTCCGCGCCCGGCTCGACCTGGGGATGGAACTGACGCGCGCAGGTGGCGTGCTGTCGGTCAAGCGCATCCCCATTCGCGTCGACGATACGCCGCTGCGTATTCAGGGCGTGGTTGGCGACAGCATCTATCGCTCGGCCCGCGCAGCCGGTGCGCCGCCCAAGGCGGTGCAGGCTTTCCTGCGGGTGATTGCGGGGCAGGTCGATCTGGGCAGGATCGGGGCGGGGGACCGCTATGACATCGTCACCGCCTATCGCCGCGCCGAAACCGGCGATGTCGAGGTGGGCGATCTTCTCTATGCCGGCCTTCAGCGGGCCAGCGGCAAGTCCATCGACATGCTGCGCTGGACCAAGGATGGCCGCACTGAATGGTTCGAGGCGTCGGGCGTGGGCGAACGGCGCGGCGTGCTGTCATCCCCGGTCGCCGGGCGCATGACGTCGGGCTATGGCATGCGTCGCCATCCGATATTGGGCTATACGCGCATGCACGCGGGCGTCGATTTCGCCGCGCGCTACGGATCGCCCATCTATGCGGTGACGGATGGGGTTGTCGCCTTTGCCGGGCGGCATGGCGGGCATGGCAATTATGTCCGCATCCAGCATGGCGGCGGCCTGGCCAGCGGCTATGCCCATATGAGCCGTATCGCCGCCGCGCCGGGTCAGCAGGTGCGCCGCGGGCAGGTGATCGGCTATGTCGGGTCGACGGGCCTGTCGACCGGACCGCACCTCCATTATGAACTGTATCGCAATGGCGCGACGATCAATCCGCTGTCGGTGAAGTTCACCACAACCGCGCAACTGGCCGGGGCCGAACTGTCCGCATTCCGGGCCAAGCTGGCCCAATATAAGGGGCTGCATGTCGGCGAGCAGGACCGCTTTGCGCAAAAGGCGCTGGGGCCGGTGACGAGCGGGAAATAAGCCGCTTTCCGCGCTGCCCCGGCTTGGGTAGAGGGCGGACATGACCACGCCCATCACCGCCATCCTGCTTGCCGGATCACGCCCCACGCCCGATCCTTTGGCGGTCGCTGCTGGCGTGGCGATCAAGCCGCTCGTCCCGGTCGCGGGCGAACCGATGATCAATCGTCCCGCGCGCGCGTTGCTGGCACATCCGGCAGTGGGGCAGGTTGTCATCCTGACCCAGTCGTCCGCCCCCTTTGCCGCTTATCTAGCGACGGCTTGGCTGACGACACATCCACAGGTCCGGTTCGAGCAGAGCGGGGCGGGCATAGCCTCCTCCCTGCTGGCGCTGCTGGAGCGGGGCGATGTCCCCTTTCCGATCCTGCTCACCACTGCCGATCATGTGCTGCTCGACAGCGCGATGCTCGATCAGTTTGCACAAGAGGCCGCAGGCGCCGACATCGCCGTGGCGATGGTGGAGCGGCGCATATTGCTGGCGCGCTATCCTGGGTCGCGCCGCACATGGCTCAAATTTCGCGATGGCTGGTGGTCGGGCGCCAACATCTTCTGGTTCGGCAGCGACCGGGCGCGGTCCATCATCGCCTTGTGGCAGGAGGTTGAGCAGGATCGCAAGAAGGGGTGGAAGATCGTATCGGCCTTTGGCCCGGTTGCGCTGATCGGCACGCTGCTGCGCCTGTTGACGTTGCGCGGCGGGATTGCGCGGATCGGGCGGCGCTTCGGGCTGACCGCGCGGCTGGTGGCGATGGAGAAGGCCGAAGCCTGTATCGACGCCGACAAGCCGGATGATGTGGTCCTGATCGAACAGATCGTCGCCGCGCGCGGTTAGGCGCGCAATCACCTTGATCCGTTCGTTTCGAGCGAAGTCGAGAAACTTGTGCGCTACGTTTCTCGACTTCGCTCGAAACGAACGGAGGTAGGTTCAATCTGGCGCGACGATGCGCCTAGGCCGCCTTTCGCGCGCCGTCCAGCTTGTCCAGCAGCGCGTCGACATCTTGCGCCGGGATCGGGCGGCTAAACAGATAGCCCTGGATCTGGCCGCATCCTTCGGCGCGCAATATGTCGAGCTGGTCGCTATGCTCCACGCCCTCCGCCGTCGTTTCGATGCCCAGCGCGTCGGCCAGCGTCGTAATCGCGCGGATGATGGCGGTTGCGCCCTGATGTTCCAGCAGATCGACGATGAAGCTGCGGTCGATCTTGAGCTTGTCGAACGGGAAGCTGCGCAGATAGCTGAGCGAGGAATAGCCGGTGCCGAAATCGTCGAGCGCCACGCGCACGCCCAGCGCCCGCAGGCTGTGGAGCGAGGATAGCGTCGCCTCGACATTGTCGATGAACAGGCTTTCGGTGATCTCCAGTTCCAGCCGGTTGGGCGCAAGGCCCGACCGCGCCAGCGCCTGAAGGACGACGGCGGCCAGATTGGGGCTGCGAAACTGGATCGGCGATATGTTGACGGCCACGCGGATATGGTCGGGCCAGGTCGCGGCGATCCGGCAGGCTTCATGCAGCGCCCATTCGCCGATCGGGATGATGAGGCCGGTTTCCTCCGCCAGCGGGATGAAATGGACCGGCGACACCATGCCGCGCGTGGGATGCTGCCAGCGCAGCAGTGCCTCGAACGCTGTCACGCGATTTTGCGACAGGCCGAACAGCGGCTGGAAATGCAGCGCCAGTTCGCCATTGCGCAGCGCGTCGTGCAGGTCGGTTTCCAGCGCGCGGCGGGCCTGCGCCTCTGCATCCATGGCGCTTTCAAAGAAGCGATGGCTGCCCTTGCCCTCGCTCTTGGCCCGGTGCAGCGCCAGTTCGGCATTTTTGAGCAGGCTGGTTGCGTCCGCGCCGTCCTGCGGGCTGAGCGCAATGCCCACGCTGGCGCTGACGATGATGCGATGACCATCTATGTCGAACGGTTCGGCCAGCGCCGCGACGATGGCGCGACCGGCCTGATCGGCTGTCTGGCCCCCGGCGCGCAGCTTGATGGCAAATTCATCGCCTGCCAGCCGGGCGGCAAAGCCGCTGGGGCAGGTCGCCTTCAGTCGTGCGCCGACTTCGCACAACAGGGCGTCGCCAACCGGATGGCCAAGCGATTCGTTGATCGATTTGAAATTGTCGATGTCGATGCAGAACAGCATCAGGTTGCCGCCTTCGGCGCGGGTGAGGCCAAGCGCAACCTGTTCGCGCAGCATCGCCCGGTTGGGCAGGCCGGTCAGCGCGTCGTGAAAGGCCATATGCGCAATCTGCGCCTCGCGCGCCTCGACCGCATCGACCATGCGGTTGAAGCTTTGCGCCAGCCGCCCGATTTCGTCGCGCGTTTCGACCTTCACCTGCGCATGTTCGCCTGCGCTCACCTTGCGGGCGGCGGCTTCCAGCGCGACGATCGGCCGCGACAGGCTGCGCGATGCGGCAAATGCGCCGGCCACGGCCAATACGCCGCCAACCGCGCCGAAACCGAACAAGGCCCACAGTATCGGCGCATAGCCAGCCATCGCGCGGGTCAGGCTATATTCCAGCACCAGCATTTCCGGCGCAGTCTCTATCAGCGTTTCAACGGGCCGGGTCTGCACCAGCATCAGTTCGCCGTTCCGCACGACTTCGCGCAGGCCACCATTGGCCGTGTCCGTCCGGGCGACACGTGCCAGCGGCATGAGTTGCGGATGCAGGTCGATCGAGGACAGTTTCGCCAGCGCCTTCAGGTCGGTCGGGCCCATGTTGCGGGCAAAGACGACCCAGCCGGTCAGTATCGGCGCGCGGACGGGCGCGGCTGCCACGATATGACCCTCGCTGCCCCATCGCACCACGCCCTGCATCCGACCGGCGTCGAGCGCGTCGTAAAGCTGGTCCTGATCGGTACGGCCAAGATGTTGAAGGTCGCCCACCACCGTGCCATCGACCCCGACGAACATTGCATGGTCGAGCTGGAAGCGGCCCTTGAGGCTATGCAGCGCGGATTCGATCGTCGGGGCGTCATTGGTGCCCACCGCCTCGCGAAAGCCGAAATCGCTGGCCAGTACGTCGGCCCCCTGGCTCAGTTGACGCCGTTGCATCGCCGAAATCCGGTCGAACAGGGCGCTGCCGACATTCATCTCATGCCGGATGGCATTTTCGGCATAGCTTTCGATGGCCTGGCGCGTGCCCAAAAGCGTGAGCGTCATTACGGCCAGAAACAGCGCGCCGTAGAACAAGGTCATCCTGATCGTCAGGGTCGACTGTGCCGCGCGCCGCCAGCGCAGCCACCGTCTTTTCAGGCGAAGGGGTAGGCTCATTTGGACGCGCGCAACGCCAATGGCACGGTCTTGCTCACCATGCCGCTCGCCGGAATGGGCAGGTTGATCAGCATTTCATTATCCTTGCCCTTGAGCAACGGGTGCCAGACCGTGACCCGCGCCGTGCCGGTCCCCAGCCCGTTTATCCGCGCCTGTCCGGCGGCATTGCTCTTGGCGGCGAAGGGGGTGTCGACCACCTTGATGAAGCCGCTCATGGCATCATGAATATTGCAGCCCAGCGCCACCGCGCCCGGACTGGTGAAGGTGTAGCTGCGGCTTTCATCCTGTCCGAACAGCTTGATTTCAAACTTGGCCGCCTTGGAGAAGGAATAGACATGATGTCGCACCTTGTCCTTGTTGGGGAATTTGACCGTCGCACCGACGGGTACGATCAGCACATGGGGCGAAAAGGCGATATTCTGCTGCACCATGGTCGTACCCCATGGGAAGCGGATCGGGCCAGCCGGGATGCCGCCGGCGGGACGGACGGTGACGACCGCATCGCTGACCGGGCGGCCAGCGGCATCGACGATCCGAAGATCGATGTCGCCCGCCATGGCCGGGCTGGCGATCAGGGAGAGGGCGGCGAGGAAAAGGCGTGGCGCGTTCATGGTTACTGTTGGTAAAAGCAAACATTGAACAAATGTTTAGTTCGTTATGGACCGCATTTTCACGCTGACGGGACGGGAAACATTATTTTAACCATGATTTGCCTATCTGCCGATGATGACCTGTTTCCGTCCTTTCCTGTGCATCATGCTCGCGCTGGCTGCTTTGTCCCCGCAACAGGGCATGGCCAGACCGATCCGCAATGGTGGCAAATTGCTGCTGACCAATGGCATCAGTTCGCTGGAAGGGGCGTCGGGCGGTGGCCTGACTCCCTGGGCGGTGATCGCCGGCAATGAAACATCGGACGGCTTCGGCATGTCGGCTCATGGCACGCTGGTCGAGGTCAAGGATTATGACTATCAAAGCGCTGGCGTCGCGATCGGCATCCGCGATCGCATCGAGCTGAGCTACACGCATCAGGATTTCAACACGAACGAGATTGGCGCGGCGCTGGGGCTGGGCAAGGATTTCGCCTTTTCGCAGGATATTTTCGGCGCGAAAATCCGGGTTGCGGGCGATCTGGTCTATGACCGGCTGCCAGCCATCGCGGTCGGCGTTCAGTATAAGAATAATAATCAGGGTGCGATCGTCCGGGCGGTGGGGGCCAAAGGGGACGAAGGCGTCGATTATTATGCGTCGGTCAGCAAATTATTCCTCGCGCGCTCCATCCTGCTGTCGGCGACCGCGCGCCTGACCAAGGCGAACCAGATGGGGCTGCTGGGCTTTGGCGGCGGCAAGCAGGGCAATCATACGCTTCAGTTTGAAGGATCGGCCGCCTGGCAATTGTCGCGCCGCATCGCGATCGGCGGGGAATATCGGCGCAAGCCTGACAATCTGAACATCGCGCGGGAAGATGACTGGTTCGACGCCTTTGCCGCCGTCGCCATCAGCCGCAATGTCACCGCGACCATCG
Organism: Sphingobium xenophagum NBRC 107872; assembly: GCF_000367345.1. Taxonomy (GTDB): domain Bacteria; phylum Pseudomonadota; class Alphaproteobacteria; order Sphingomonadales; family Sphingomonadaceae; genus Sphingobium; species Sphingobium xenophagum. Next base: position 192,100 of record NZ_BARE01000001.1, on the reverse strand, counting down.
CCTATGCCGACCTGGGCTCGATCGCCACGGTGAAGAAGCAGCGCGGCGTGTTTCTCCAGCTTCAGACCGCCTTCTAAAGGACGCATGCCCATGTCCATCATCCTCTCGCTGCTCTTGTTGCAGGCGCCCTATGCTTTGCCGGGGGAGGCCGCCGTGGACCCTTATGTCGCCGACAGTCGCCACGCCGGGGCCGTGCCTTTTACGGGCGACGGCATGGCAAAGGCGTTTGGCGGGCAGGACGGCATCCGCCGCATCGTCGATCGCTTCGTCGCGATCAATTTCGCCGACCCGGTGATTGGCGAGATTTTCGCCAATCATGACAAGGTTCGCCTGAAGCGTACCTTGTTCGAGCAATTCTGTTTCATCCTGAATGCCGGCTGCACCTATAGCGGGCGGGACATGGCCAGCGCGCACAAGGATCTGGGCGTGCAGAAGGCGGACATGAACCGCCTCGTCGAAACGCTCCAGCGCGCGATGAGGGAGGAAGGGATCAGCTTCCAGGCGCAAAACCGCTTTCTCTCCAAACTCGCGCCGATGCGCCATGATGTGATCGAAAAGTAACGTTACGCCTGCGTTCTGGCTGAAACCCTTTCTCCCCGCGTTGGTTTAACTTGTGGAAATCACGCAAGGAGTATTCACATGGGTGAAGTAACCGACAAGTTGAAGGCCGCTGGCAACAAGGCGGCGGGCGCCGTCAAGGAAGGCATCGGCAAGGCGACCGACAATGAGCGCATGGAAGCCGAAGGCAAGGCACAGAAGGCAAAGGGCACGGCTCAGGACGTTTCCGGATCGGTCAAGGGCGCCCTTGGCGACAAAATCTGATTTTGACTTGCTCCCAAGCAGGAGAAAGCCCCGCCCTAATCAGGCGGGGTTTTCTTTATCAGCCAGATAGGCGCGCACGTCCCGGCGCAATTCGCCCGCGCACAGATATAGCGCGATGACATTGGGGATCGCCATCAGGAAGAAGCTGCTGTCGACGATGTCGACGACACGGCCAAGGTCGATCGCTGCTGCGGGCGGCAAAGCGACGATGTAGAGGATTTTATAGGTCCATTGCGCGCGCGGACCATGGCCGAACAGATAGCCCCAGGCCTGCAAGCCGTAAAATCCCCAAGCGACCAGCGTCGAATAAGCAAACAGAAACACCACGACCGCCAGCAGCCAGGGGAACCAGGGCGACACCTGCGCAAAGGCGGCGGAGGTAATCGCAATGCCCTCCAGCCCCATATTCCATGTCCCCGCGACGACCAGCGCCAGACCGCCCAACGCGCACACGATCATGGTGCCGAGTAGGGGTTCAAGCAGCGCGACCAGCCCTTCGGACACCGGGTGGCGCGCCCGCGCCAGGCTGTGCGCCATCACCGCCGATCCGACGCCCGCCTCACTGGCGAACACCGCGCGGCGCATCCCGGCGACGAACGCGCCCACAGCGCCACCTGTCGCCGCCTGGCCATTCCACGCCCCGTCCCAGATCAGCGCCAGCGCGCCGGGGATGGCATCCAGATGCAGGATCAGGATCGCCAGCACGCCAGCCAGATAGACCGCGACCTTGAGGGGGGTCAGCCTTTTGGCGACTTCCCCCAGCCAGGCCGCGCCGCCCAGCGTCACCAGCGCGACTGCCCCGGCCAGAAACACGCCATAGGCCCATCCGTTGGTCAGGCCCGTCACCACCTTCACTTGCGCGAAACTCTGATTGACCTGCACCATCGGTATGGCGCCGAACAGCGCGAAAAAGGCGTAGGCACCGCCCAGCAGCATGCCGATTTTCGGCCATCCGCGCGCAGCGCCGACGGATTTGAGCACATACATCGGCCCGCCATGGACATGGCCAGCATCGTCAAAGATGCGATATTTGAGGCCCAGCGTGACCTCCGCCATTTTCACCGTCATCGCGAACCAGCCGATGATGAACATCCACAATATTGCGCCCGGCCCACCCATGGTCAGCGCCACCGCAACGCCCGCGATATTGCCAAGCCCGATCGTGCCGGACAGCGCCGTGCTGAGCGCTGCCCACTGGCTGACATCGCCCTTTGCCTCGCCCTTGTCCGGCTGGGTCCGCAATATGCGGATCGCGCGGCCGACCTGGGTGATATTGGGAAAGCCCAGCCACAGGGTGAAGAACAACATCGGCAGCGCCAGATACAGCACGATCAGTTCGATCTGCGCGCCCGCCACCGGCACCTTGAAAAACACCGCGCCCGACAGCGCGTCGATAAAGCCATTGAAACTGTCCATCGCGCGGGGATGCCGCGAGGCTGCTGGAAAGTCGATCAAGAAAAACTTGGCTTTCTCTCATCCCGCTCCTCCCGAACGGTTCTGGGGTTGATACCGGGCGTCTCTCCGGTGCATGAGAAACGCATGACCAGACGATATTTCGGCACCGACGGCATACGCGGGCGCACCAACGCATGGCCGATGACGGCGCAACTGGCGATGCAGGTCGGCATGGCGGCGGGCACCCATTTCCAGCGCGGAGACCATCGCCATCGCGTGGTGATCGGCAAGGATACGCGGCTTTCCGGCTATATGGTTGAAAATGCGCTGGTCGCTGGCTTTACCGCCGTGGGCATGGACGTGGTGCAGTTCGGGCCGATCCCGACGCCCGCTGTCGCGATGCTGGCCCATTCGATGCGCGCGGATCTGGGCGTCATGATTTCCGCCAGCCACAATCCCTATTTCGACAATGGCATCAAATTGTTCGGCCCGGACGGCTACAAGTTGTCGGACGAGGATGAATTGAAGATTGAGGCGCTGATCGAGCAGCAGGTGCCGCTGGCCGCGTCCAAGGATATTGGCCGCGCCCGCCGGGTCGAGGATGCGCGTGGCCGCTATATCCATGCGGTCAAATCCAGCTTTCCCGCCGACCTGCGGCTCGATGGCCTGAAAATCGTGATCGATTGCGCCAATGGCGCCGCCTATCAGGTCGCGCCGTCCGCCTTGTGGGAACTGGGCGCGACCGTCGTGGCGGTTGGCGTCAATCCCAATGGCACCAACATCAATGACGGCTGCGGATCGACCGCGCCCCTGCTGTGCCAGGAAACCGTCGTATCGTCGGGCGCGGACATTGGTATCGCGCTGGATGGTGACGCGGACCGGCTGATCGTGGTCGATGAGAAAGGCCAGATCGTCGATGGCGACCAGATCATGGCGCTGATCGCCGCCAATTTCGCGCGCGCGGGCACGCTGCGCGGCGGCGGGCTGGTGGCGACGGTCATGTCCAATCTGGGGCTGGAGCGCTTTTTGACCGGGCAGGGCATTGCCCTCGAACGCACCAGCGTGGGCGACCGCTATGTGCTGGAGCGGATGCGCAGCGGCGGCTTCAATGTCGGCGGGGAGCAGTCGGGCCATATGATCCTGTCCGATTATGCGACCACCGGCGACGGCACGGTCGCGGCGTTGCAGGTGCTGGCTGCACTCGTCCGGTCCGGCAAGCCCGCCAGCGAGACGCTGCACCAGTTCGATCCGGTGCCGCAATTGCTCAAAAATGTTCGCTTTTCCGGGGGCAAGCCGCTGGAGCATGACGATGTCCGGCGCGTCATTGCGCAGGCGCAGGCGGAACTGACCGGCGTTGGCCGGCTGGTCATCCGCCCGTCCGGTACGGAACCTGTGATCCGGGTGATGGCCGAAGGCGATCGCGAGGAACAGGTGCGCGATGTTGTCGACCGTATCTGCGCCGCGGTCGAGAAGGCGGCGGCGTGAGGCCTGTTTCCAACCGTCATCCTGACGAAAGTCAGGATCCAGAGTCTCTCTCGCAGCGCCCGGCGCTCTTGATCCCGGATCAGGTCCGGCATGACGAGGATGGGAGGTGGCTCCATGCTTGAAATGCGCCCCGATTGCGAACGCTGCGGCACGGACCTGCCCGCCGATGCGCCCGGCGCGTTCATCTGCTCGTTCGAATGCAGCTTCTGCGCGCCCTGTGCCGAGGCGCTGGACGATCGCTGCCCCAATTGCGGCGGCGAGCTGATGGACAGGCCGACCCGCACGGGCAAGGCGCTTGCTGGCAATCCCGCGTCCACCGTGCGTTACTTCAAGGGATGAGCATCGCGCGCATTTTGATCATCGCCGGGTCCGACAGTGGCGGCGGCGCGGGCATACAGGCGGATCTGAAGGCCGTGACGATGCTGGGCGGCTTCGCCATGACCGCGATCACCGCGATCACGGCGCAAAATACGCTGGGGGTGCAGGGCGTGCATCCGGTGCCCGCCGACATGGTGCTGGCGCAGATGCGCAGTTGCATCAGCGACATTGGCGTCGATGCGGTGAAGATCGGCATGATTGGCTCGGCGGAAACGGCGATGGCGGTGGCCGATCTGCTGACGGGTTTGCGCGATGTGCCGATCGTCTTTGATCCGGTCATGGTGGCGACCAGCGGGTCGGTGCTGGCCGATGCGGAAACGATCGCGGCGTTCGAGAAACTGATGGCGATCGCCACGCTGGTGACGCCCAATATTCCCGAACTTCTGGCGCTGGGCGGGGAGCGGGTTGCCGCCCGCTTTGGCACGCATGTTTTGGCCAAGGGCGGGCATGGCGTCGGCCCGGTGCTGGTCGACCGGCTGCTTGGTCCCGACGGGCTGGTCACCGACTGGACCGATCCGCGCATCGACACGCCGCACACCCATGGCACCGGCTGCACCCTGGCCAGCGCGATCGCGACCGGGCTGGGGCAGGGGATGGCGCTGCCGGGTGCGATCGCGCGGGCGCGGGCCTATGTGCGCGCGGCGCTGACGATCGCGCCGGGGCTGGGTGGCGGGCATGGGCCGATGGGCGCGCCGCGCGGGTTCGAAGCGCCCTTCCGTGCCTGATTTCGCCTATGAACTGCGCCACCATCCGGGGCTGGTCGCCGGGGTGGATGAAGCGGGCAGGGGGCCGCTCGCCGGGCCGGTGGTCGCGGCGGCGGTGATTTTGCGGGCGGAGGATTGCCCGGAGGGGCTGGACGACAGCAAGGCATTGTCGGCGAGGCGCCGCGCCACGCTGGAGGCGGAGATCAAGGCGCGGGCGCTGTGCTGGGGGCTGGGCGTCGCCAGTGTCGAGGAGATCGACCGGATCAACATATTATGGGCGACGATGCTGGCCATGACCCGCGCGGTCGATGCGCTGGGGCGCGATTGCCAGCATGTCCTGGTCGATGGCAACCGCGTGCCCGACTGGCGCTGGCCGGCCACCCCGGTCGTGGGCGGCGACGCGCGATGCCTGTCGATCGCCGCGGCCTCCATATTGGCCAAGGAAGCGCGGGACCGGATGATGCGAGAGGCGGCCGTCATCCATCCCCATTATGGCTGGGAAAGCAACAAGGGCTATGGCAGCGCGCAGCATCTCGCCGCGCTGCGCACCCATGGGCCAACGCCGCTGCACCGGCGCAGCTTTGCCCCCGTGGCGCAGATGCTGCTGATTTAAGGGCATTGTCCCACACAAGCTCCGTTCGTTTCGAGCCCAGAGCGTCTGCCGCAGGCGGGCAGTCGAAGGACTCGAAACGACCGGGGAACGCCGTTCTCTCCCCTGTCCCAAGTCGGGACCAATGCGGCAAAGCGCAGCGTCCCCCTCTGGCGCGACGCTGGCATATGGTTAAGAAAGGCTTATGCTTTTCGCCCGGTTGTTCGTCCTGTCATGCTGTCTGATCCTGGGCATGCCGTCCGCGCGGGCGGAACTGGCCGACCTGCCGCTGGCGCCGGGGGCGTATCGTTGGGCCGATGATGCCGCCGCCAGTGGGCCGCTCTACCTGATCATCAGCTTGGAACGGCAGCGCGTCCATGTCTATCGCGGCGACCGGCTGATCGGCGCGGCCAGCGTGTCCACGGGAACGAAGGGCCACCGCACCCCCACCGGCAGCTTCCCCATCCTGCAAAAGCGCCAGTGGCACCGCTCCAACCTCTACAGCAATGCGCCCATGCCCTTCATGCAGCGGCTGACCTGGGACGGCATAGCGCTCCATGCCGGGCATAATCCCGGCTACCCCGCCAGCCATGGCTGCATCCGTCTGCCCTATGCCTTCGCCCGGCAACTCTTCGCCCTGACACAGATCGGCACGCTGACGCAGGTGACCACCAACCGTCTGAACGCCGCGATCCTGCTCGACCCGCTGGTGCTGGGCGACAAGGGGAGCAGCGTGGTGACGTTCGGGATGGAGGGCGGCATGGGCGGAGGGGATATGCGGACGGGCGCGGCGACGCGGGTGCCGTTGCTGGAGATCGACCCGGATATATTCGGGGTCTGGGGTCGGCGGTGAGGGGGCGGGGATTGGCCGATTGCAGAATGTCAGCTCCCTGGTGGGAAGGAGGCGATAGCTGCCGGTCCTGTTTGGGGCAGGCGACACGATCATGGGCGGAAATGGCTGCCTGTCGCCCATCGGCCAAGGTGCGACTTCTGTCCCTATCGATTCGAGCATGCCAACGTCAGCCCAACGATTCAAGCGTGACCGCGCGTTCGATCCTGCTATGGCCGAGCGCGGGCAGTGTTCAATCATGGCGTGGCCCAAGTAGGAGAAGATGCATGCTTTTTCACACGATGGTGGGGTCGAACGACATCGACCGGGCGAAGCGCTTTTACGACACGGTGCTTGGTACCCTCGGAGTTGGGGAGGCGACGATCAACGTGGCCGACAGTGGCCACACGCGCCTGATCTACAACAGCGGGAATGGGGCCAATTTCATTGTCACCCAGCCGATCAATGACGAACCGGCAACTGTCGCGAACGGCAGCACCATTGCTTTTTCATGCAATTCGTCAGAGCAGGTGAAGCAGTTTCATGATGCTGCAGTTGCCAATGGTGGCATGTCGATCGAGGTAGCGCCCGGTCCTCGCGAAACAGCGTCTATGGGTACGATCGTACTCGCGTACTTCCGCGATCCAGATGGAAACAAGCTATGCGGCATCCACTTCCCCAAATGACGCTGCTTGGCATCGTTTAGCCTGATTCAGCTGCCCGCCAATGATTTGGTGGGGCAGCTGGTCGCTCTCTTCCCGTTCCATTTTGGCCGATAGCGGAATGTCGGGTTCGGAGCAGGGGCGGCGCATAGCTGTCGTTCGTGTCGCTTCATCCCGGCCAGACTCGATCGTTTATATCATTCGGTGAAAGTCGATTCCTCACCGAAGTTACCAATCGCTTAAATCGGTCTATATCGAGCAAAGGGCGTCGCCGTTGCTACTTTAACCTTCGGGCACTAGCATCGAGGAAGATTCGAGAGAAGCTAGGGAAAACAGTGCCAGCACTTAGGGTATTTGTATCGTCAACGTGCATCGATTTGGGGTCGCATCGGGAACAGATCAGAGCGTTGTTGATACGTATGGGCTACGATCCAGTGATGAGCGATTATTCTGACGTTCTTTACGATCCCGCCAAGCACACCCATTCCAGTTGCATCGCGGAAGTTCAGAACGCTGACATGGTAGTACTCCTGATCGGTTCGCGCTTCGGCGGGACCGCTGTGCCCGAGGCACTCTCCGAGCTCGATGCCGGGAACGTCTCATCCAAACTGACAGGAGATGGATCGGCAAGCGACGGAGTGAAATACTCGATCACTCAGCTTGAAGCCCTTCGCGCTATGGACCTCGGCATCCCCATCTTTACGTTCGTGGACGCGAAAGTCTACGCCGACCATCATACCTACACAAAAAACAAAGACGAGGATTTCGCCGACAGGATTTCCTACGCTTCGATACAGAAACCGGAGACGTCGAAGTATATCTTCGAGTTCATAACGTTCCTCACTCACTTGTCATCCAACAATGCTTTGACGCCCTATAGCAATTATGGTGAGATCGAAGCCCATCTGGTCAAGCAGTGGTCCGGGCTGTTTCAAATGCTGCTAAGGGATTCTCGGGCAAAAAAGTCGGAGGGACGGAGGGCAGATGCGATCATTGAGCAGATCCAAGATCTGAAGGCCGCTATGTTGCAAACAATTAGCGCTGGCACCGTTCGAGATGCGGCGCGCGCTGTCATCAAGTATAGGCGCGTTGTCGACTTCGTCATCGCTATGCGTCACTATACTCAATCGCTGGATATCGCCGACTACCGAGGATCGTTTAATGATCTTCTGGCCGATTTCGGAGTTACAGAGGTGGTCCAAGCGGTTGAAGGCGGTGGCAGCGGATTTCCCAGGACCGTGCTCATCCTAAATGACGACACGTATCTTCGCGTCCGCGTTCCGGACCGGCGTTTTGAGGCGTTCGCGGTCGAGTGGGCTGAATTTTCGCAGTTGGAGAAGGAGACTAAGGTTGCGGTACTGCAAGGCGTATCCGACGTCGGCGTTACAACGCTAAGCATCGTTCAGCATTACAATCGGCCATTCCAACCTGAACAGGCTCGGACGGATGCAATGATAGACGAAGTAGAGGGAACTCTTTCCTCTGAGGTAGCAAGCAAATGGACAGATGACCGTATCGACTTGCTGCGTACGATGTGGTCGGATGGCAAGACGGCGTCGCAGATTGCGGAAGCGATAGGTGACATGAGCAGGAATTCGGTGATTGGAAAAGCGCACCGGCTCGGCCTTAAGTCTAGGCCGTCTCCCGTCAAAGCAAATGGTAACGCCTGAAGTTCAAAGAACGACTACTTTCGGGAAATTAAAATGAGCCACTGGGCGGCTACAAATGGCGCAATTCTGCCATTCCCCACCCCAAAAAAGCGGCCGACCCGTCCCCGGATCGGCCGCTTCATATATGTCCAACTCGCTGTCGGACTTACCTCGTCACGCCGCCTGCGCGGCTTCTTCGCTGGCGGGCAGGCGGATCAGATAGTCGAAGGCTGACAGGCCCGCCGTGGAGCCTGCGCCCATGGCGATGACGATCTGCTTGTAGGGCACGGTCGTGCAGTCGCCTGCCGCGAAGATGCCCGGCACGCTGGTTTCGCCGCGGGCGTCGATTTCTATTTCGCCGCGGGGTGAAAGGGCGACCGTGTCTTTCAGCCATTCGGTGTTGGGGACCAGACCGATCTGGACGAAGATGCCTTCCAGTTCGATGTCATGTTCCTCGCCGCTGTTGCGGTCCTTGTAGGACAGGCCGGTGACGCGATCGCCATTGCCGTCGACCTCGCTGGTCAGCGCCGATGTGATGATCTTGACGTTGGGCAGGCTGGCGAGCTTGCGTTGCAGCACCGCGTCGGCGCGCAGCTGGCTGTCAAATTCGATCAGCGTCACATGGGCGACGATGCCCGCCAGGTCGATCGCGGCTTCGACGCCGCTATTGCCGCCGCCGATCACCGCGACGCGCTTGCCCTTGAACAGGGGGCCGTCGCAATGGGGGCAATAGGCCACGCCCTTGTTGCGATACTCGTCCTCGCCCGGCACGCCCATCTGCCGCCAGCGCGCGCCGGTGGAGAGGATGAGGGTGCGGCCTTTGAGCGACGCGCCGTTTTCCAGCACAACCTCATGATAGCCGCCTTCGGTGCGGGCGGGGATCAGCTTCGTCGCCTTTTGCAGGTTCATGATCTCGACGTCATAATCCTTCACATGGGCTTCGAGCGCGGAAGCGAGCTTTGGCCCTTCGGTGCGCGACACGGAGATGAAATTTTCGATGTCCATCGTGTCGAGCACCTTGGACTTGTAACGGTTTTGTGCCGGTCACCTACCTCATTATGCCACCTTGGCTTCGAACGCGAGCGGGCTAATGCCGCCCAGATATGAATGGCGACGGCGGGTGTTGTAGAACCCATTGATGTACTGGAAGATGGCAGCCTCTGCTTGTCGCCGCGTTGGCCAGCTCTGCCGCCAGATGAGTTCGGCCTTCAGGGATTTGAAGAACGTCTCGACGGACGCATTGTCGTAGCAATTTCCCTTGCCGCTCATCGATGGACGCAGGCCATAGGCCTGCAGCTTTTTCTGATAGTCGTAAGAGCAATATTGGCTGCCGCGATCCGAATGGAAAAGGCAGCCTTCCGGAGGCTGGCGCAGGCGCACCGCCATATCCAGCGCCCTGATCGCCAGGTCCTTCTTCATCCTGTCACTGACAGCCCAGCCCACGACGCGGCGGCTATGCAGGTCCAGGATGACGGCGAGGTAGAGCCAGCCTTCGGATGTCCAGATATATGTGATGTCGCCGGCCCATTTACGGTTGGGCGCATCTGCGGCAAAATCGCCGTCCAGCCAGTTCGCTGCGACACCCAGGCGATGGTGGCTATCAGTCGTAACCTTGTGCTTGCGCGTGCGGACTGGCTTGATCCCGTTGATCTTCATCAGGCGCCCGACCCGGCGCTCGCCAACATCGAGCCCCACCTCCTTCAACTCCATCGTCATGCGAGGACGGCCGTAGCTGCCAAGGCTCAGCCTGTACTGTTCCCGGATATGGGCCAGCACTTTCATATCTGTCCGCTCCCGCCTGCTAATCGGGCGCGAGCGCCAGGAACGATAGCCGCGTTCACTGACATCCATGACACGGCAGAGCAGTTCAACGGGCCAACGATGCCGCCAGCTATGCACAAAAGCGAACTTCACGGCCTTTGGCTCGCGAAGAACTGCGTGGCCTTTTTTAGCACTTCCCTCTCCTCCCGCAGCACACGGTTCTCAAGACGAAGGCGTTCATTCTCACGCGCCAGATCTGCCTGCGGCGCTGCCACCAGGTCAGATGGCCGATACTGTGACACCCATTTGCCCAGCGTCGACTTCCCTATCCCCAAATCCGATGCAACCCTGTCGCGGGGTAACCCGCTGGTCAGTGCAATCCGCACCGCCTCCTGCTTGAACTCTTCTGTGTGCTTGATCATCTCGTCGGTCTCCTGTTGCGAGCTCTAATCGCTCAGGTGACCGGCGCAAATCCGTTACAAGTCCACCTGACCGCCGAAGCGTTCGGCGGCAACGCCGGTGCGGATGCCCTTGCGCGCGGCATAGATGGCCGCCGCCGCCCCGGCAGGCCCGCCGCCGACGATCAGCACCTCGAACGGGTCCTGGCGCTTGATCTTTTCCGCCGCGCGGGTGGCCGCGCCGCTGTCGATTTTGGCAACGATCTGCTCCAGTTCCATGCGGCCCGACCCAAAGGGTTCGCCGTTCAGGAAGATGGTGGGCACGGCCATCACCTTGCGCTCGTCCACCTCCGCCTTGAACAGCGCGCCGTCGATGGCGACGTGGCTGATGCGGGGGTTGAGGACGCTCATCAGGTTCAAAGCCTGCACCACGTCCGGGCAATTCTGGCAGGACAGGGAGAAATAGGTTTCAAAGGCAAAGTCGCCGTCCAGCCCCTTGACCTGTTCGATCAAATCCTGCGCGGCCTTTGACGGGTGGCCGCCGACCTGGAGGAGGGCGAGGACCAGCGACGTGAACTCATGGCCCATCGGAATCCCCGCGAACCGGACGCCGATGTCGGTGCCCACGCGGCGGATCATGAAGCTGGGGACGCGCTTGTCAGCGCCGGTGGTCACGCTGACCTTGTCGGACAGGGCGGCGATTTCATTGAGCAGGTCATTGAGTTCGCGCGATTTGGCGTCGTCACCCAGAGAGGCGACGAGTTCGATAGGCTCACGGATGTTGACCAGATAGGCCTTGAGCTGCTGCGTCAGGGTGGCGTCGAGCATGGAATAATCCTTACGTTAGATACAATAATGGCCCGGAGCGGAGGAGAGGTTCCACTCCGAGCCACTTTGCGACCCGCTAGGGGAGCGATAATTTAGATCTTGCCGACCAGGTCGAGCGAGGGGGCGAGGGTTTCTTCGCCTTCTTCCCACTTGGCCGGGCAGACTTCACCGGGGTGCGCGGCGACATATTGCGCGGCCTTCACCTTGCGCAGCAGTTCGGTCGCGTTGCGGCCCACGCCTTCGGACGTGATTTCCATGAACTGGATCACGCCTTCGGGATCGACCAGGAAGGTCGCGCGGTCAGCCAGACCAACGCCGGGGCGCATCACGTCGAAATTATTGGTGATCGTGCCCGACTGGTCGCCCAGCATGTAATAGTTGATCTTGCCGATGGCGGGCGACGTGTCGTGCCATGCCTTGTGGCTGAAATGCGTGTCGGTCGATACCGAATAGACTTCGACGTTGAGCGACTGGAGGGTCGGGTAGATGCCGGCCAGGTCTTCCAGTTCGGTCGGGCAGACGAAGGTGAAGTCGGCGGGGTAGAAGAAGAAGATCGCCCACTTGCCCTTCACGTCCGCGTCGGTGACGTCGACGAACTTGCCTTCCTTGTAGGCGGTCGCGGCGAACGGCTTGATGGTGGTGTTGATGAGAGCCATGGGCTTGTCAGTTCCTTCTGAGGGGTTGCTGTTGCCGACCCCATGTAGGGTAGCGGCTGAGTCGAGGGAAATTGGTTTTATCGGACTTGGAGAGTGAGAAAAACGATCACGGCTTATCTGATTGATCGATCCAGTCACCGCGCCCTGCGTCGCCCCGCCATTGCCCCAGCGCGAGCATCATCGCGCGCTCGACCATGGCCTGGGCTTCCTCGGCGGAAAAGGTGGTGGGATCGAGGCAGATTTCGAGCCACAGCCCATCGACCAGAGCAGTCAGGCTGATCGCCGCCAGGCGGGCGCGGTCCTGCGGCATTTCCGGCACGATCGCGCGCAGCAGCGCTTCGAGCTGGGCGCGGGTGCGCCGGTAGACATCGGCATGGATGGCGGCGATGCCGGGGTCGGTCCGGACCAGGCTCCAGAAAGCGGTCCAGGTCGCGAGCAGATCGGGATCAAGGATGGGCGCGCGGAAATTGGCCTGAAGGCAGGCGCGGAGCTGGTCGCGCGGATCGTCGCCCGCTTCCTCGACCGCCTGTTCCAGCGCGGCGGACACACGCACGCCGACATCCTCATAGGTGGCGAGGATGAGGGCGTCGACGCCGTCGAAATAATGGGTGAGCAGGCCAGACGAAACACCCGCGCGCGCGCAGATGGCGCGAACGGACGTGCCAGCGACACCTTTTTCGGCAAGGCACCGCGCGGTCGCTTCGATCAGCGCCTGTCGCCGCACGTCCGCGCTTTCGCGAATGAAGCGCGCGCGTGCCTTTGAAATTCCCTTACGGTTTACTGGCTTTTCTGTCATTTCTTCCCCCGAAGGCCCGCTTTGGGGTCTGGCGATGCGTCTGGCAAGATACGCTGTTGCTTCGGGCGTGTCTCTAACGGCGAAAACTGTCGGCCGCAGCGCTGGCCAGACGGTCGGCGCGTTCATTTTCGGGGTGGCCGGCATGACCCTTGACCCATTTCCAGGTCATTTGATGCGGGGCGGCGGCCTTGACCAGAGCCTGCCAGATTTCGACATTCTTGACCGGCTTGTTGTCGGCGGTGCGCCAACCCTTCTTCTGCCAGCCGAACACCCATTTGGTGATGCCGTCCATCACATATTTGCTGTCGGTATGAAGGGTGACGCGGCACGGCTTCTTGAGCGCATTGAGCGCCTCTACCGCGGCCATCATCTCCATGCGGTTGTTGGTGGTGAGTGCTTCGCCGCCCGACATTTCCTTTTCCGTGTCGCCAAACCGCAGCACCGCGCCCCAGCCGCCCGGACCCGGATTGCCCTTGCACGCGCCGTCGGTGAAGATGTCGACGATAGGCAGGTCAGTGCTCATGCTGCGTGCTCCTGCACAGGCGGGAGCCCGTTCGCGCCGCCAGGATAGGCAGGCATGGAACCGGGTTCCCGACTGTGCGGGAACAGGTTGCTTTTGTCTGCTGCTCTCATGCGCCCAATAATTCCGCTGGATTGGCGCTGGCGTAGAAATCGAGGCGGCGCAGATAGGCGAGCGGGTCCTTGCGAGTCACCAGCGCATCGGGCGGCGTGTTGATCCAGTCATAGGCGCGGGTCAGCAGGAAGCGCAGCGATGCACCCCGGCACAATATGGGGAAGGCCGCGCGCTCTGCGTCGGTCAGGCCATGGGCCAAGTCATAGCCAGCGCCAAGCGCCGCCGCGCGATCAGCAAAGAAGCTGCCGCCGTCATGGCTGAACACCCAGGCGCTGTGGGCGATGGCCAGATCATAGGCGCGAATGTCGGTGCAGCTGAAATAAAAATCGATCAGGCCCGTCACCCTGTCGCCCAGCATCAGCACATTGTCGGGGAACAGGTCCGCATGGATGACGCTGCGGGGCAGGTCGGCGGGCCAGTGTGCGTCGAGAAAGGCGAGTTCGTCGCGGACGCGGGCGGCAAGGCCGGGGGCGATCTGGTCGAAATCCTCACCGCAACGGGCCGCCAGATCATGCCATCCGGCAAGGTCCAGCGTGTTGCGCCGTTCGAGCGGGAAGCCCTCTGCCGCGCGGTGCAACTCGCCCAGTGCCGCGCCGGTCGCGCGCGCCTGTTCCGGGGTCGGTTCGGTCAGCGAAATGCCGGTCAGAAATTCAATGAGGCAGGCGGGGCGGCCCGACAAGGTCTGGAGCCGCTGACCGTCGCGATCGGCGATGAAGCGCGGGACAAGGCAGCCGCGCGCGCCCAGATGATCGAGCAGGTCCATGAAGAAGGGCAGGTCGGCCTCATCCACCCGCTTTTCATAGAGCGTGAGGATATAGCGGTGGCCAGAGCCATCATGGCCGGTGGTCTCCAGCAGATAATTGCTGTTTTCCACCCCTTCGGCGATCCCCTTGGCGGATACGAGGCGGCCTGCGTCATAGCGGCTGAGGAAGGCGTCAATCTCTTCGGCGGGAACATGGGTATAGACGGCCATGATTCAGACGGTCTCCAGCCCGCGTGGCAGCTTGAAAGCGATGGTCTCACGCGCGGTTTCAACCTGTTCCTCGGTCACGGTGAAGCGGCTGGCGATCGCATCGACCACTTCGCGCACCAATATTTCGGGTGCGGATGCCCCGGCGGTCAGGCCCAGCGTGGTAACGCCGTCCAGCCAGCCAAAATCGATGTCGTCGGCGCGCTGGATCAGGCGGGCTGGCGTGCCTTCGCGTTCGGCGACTTCGACCAGTCGCAGGGAATTGGAACTGTTGGGCGCGCCGATGACATAGAGCGCTTCGCAACGCGCGGCGATCGCCTTCACCGCTGTCTGGCGGTTGGATGTGGCGTAGCAAATATCCTCGCCCTTGGGCGCGACGATCGCTGGAAAGCGCTCTTGCAGGGTGGCGACGATCGCGGCTGTATCATCGACCGACAGGGTGGTCTGGGTCAGGAAGGCAAGATTGGCGGGGTCGGCGGGGGTAAAGGCCTGCGCGTCCTCGACCGTTTCGATCAGGGTCATGGTGCCGTCCGGCACCTGGCCGAACGTGCCGATGACTTCGGGATGCCCCTTATGCCCGATGAACAGGATGTGGCGGCCATCCTTGACCTGCCGTTCGGCCTGGCGATGAACCTTGCTGACCAGCGGGCAGGTGGCGTCGAGATAGGAAAGGCCGCGTTCCTCCGCCTTGGCAGGGACGGCCTTGGGCACGCCATGGGCGGAAAAGACGACCGGCACGCCGTCGGGCACCTGGTCCAGTTCCTCTACGAAGATCGCGCCCTTCGCCTTCAGGCTGTCCACCACATATTTGTTATGGACGATTTCATGGCGGACATAGACCGGCGCGCCATAGGTTTCGATCGCCCGTTCGACGATGATGATGGCGCGGTCGACCCCGGCGCAGAAACCGCGCGGTGCGGCGATCAGAAGGGTCATGGGCGGGCGGGCGGCGGCGCTGTCGGTCATGGCTTTGCGCTTAGGCGAATGTGGGCCGGGAGGAAAGCCGCTTCCTTGCGGTTGCGCGAGGGGCGGGGGATGGATAAGGAAGCGCAAAGCTTCTGGCCGACGGGCCATGCCAAGGAATTTCTGCCTGTGCCAAGGAACATCTGCCTGCCTCATACTGCCCTGAACCGTGTCGTTGTGACCGGCATGCTGGCCCTGGCCCTGGCGGGCTGTTCGCGCCGGGGTGAAATCGACGCATCCGGCGGTATCGTCGCTGTGCGCTCTGCCTGCCCGACGGCGGCCGTCCCGGCCTATACCGGCGACATCACCCTGTTCAATCCGGCCCAGAGCCGCGATGCTTCCGCGATCGACGTGGTGGCCGACATTACCAATCTGCGCTCGACCTGCGCCGATGGGGCGCAATTCTATACCGAAGCGAGCTTCACCGTGAACGCCCGGCGCAGCGACGCCAGCGTGGCTCGGCAAGTGACGCTGCCCTATTTTTCCGCCGTGGTGCGTGGCGGCAACAGCGTGATCGCCAAGCGGGTCGGCCAGGTGACGCTGAACTTTGCTGCGGGCGAATATCGCGCCAGCGCGCAGGCGAAGGCGGGTTCCTATGTCGACAAGGCATCGGCAACGCTGCCTGCCGACATCCAGGCCAAGATCACGCAGAAGCGCAAGGCGGGCGACGCGGATGCCGCGATCGATCCCTTTGCCCAGCCAGAGGTCAAGGCGGCGCTGCAACGAACCAGTTTCGAGCTGCTCGTGGGGTTCAACCTGACCCAGGACCAGCTCCAATATAACGCCACGCGTTAACGGCCAGCCCATCATCCGTTCGGGCTGAGACAAGTCGAAGCCTTGCACTTCTTGAAGACAAGAGCAGCCCTTCGACAGGCTCAGGGCGAACGGGACTTGTAGAAAGTTTCGTCTCGTGTCCCTCTATACCCGTTTCACCGCCCATCTCGACACTGTGCTGGACATATTGGAAGCCGACGGCGTCCTGCCTGCCGGCCTCAATCGCAAGCCGGTGACGGTCGAGCCGCCGCGTGACGCCAGCCATGGCGATCTGGCGACCAATGCCGCGATGGTGCTGGCCAAGCCGGCGGGGACGAACCCGCGCGCGCTGGCCGAGGCGATTGTCGGCAAGCTGGAGGGGCTGGCCGAGGTCGAGAGCGCGTCGATCGCCGGGCCGGGCTTCATCAACCTGACCCTGACCGACGCGACATGGCGCTCGGAGCTTTCCGTTATGGCGGAAGAGGGCGACGATTATGGCCGGTCCGACATCGGGCAAGGTGTCACGGTCAATGTCGAATATGTTTCCGCCAATCCGACCGGCCCCATGCATATGGGGCATTGCCGGGGCGCCGTGGTGGGTGACGCGCTCGCCACCCTGCTGGAATATGCCGGGCACAAGGTGATCCGCGAATATTATATCAATGACGCTGGCGGGCAGGTGGATGTCCTCGCCCGATCGGTGCATCTGCGCTACGCGCAGGCGCTGGGCGAGGATGTGGGCGAGATTCCTGAGGGTCTTTACCCTGGCGATTATCTGGTGCCGGTTGGGCAGGCGCTGGCCGCTGAATATGGCGACCGCTTTTTGAAGGCGCCGGAAGCCGACTGGCTGGTCACGTTCCGCAGCTTTGCCGTCGCAAAGATGATGGACATGATCCGCGCCGATCTGGCGCTGTTGGGCATCCATCACGACATTTTCGCGTCCGAGGCCGAATTGCAGGCGGCGGGCAAGCCTGACGAGGCCGAAGCCTGGCTGCGGGCGCATGATCTGGTCTATGACGGGGTGCTGGAAGCGCCCAAGGGCGAATTGCCCGATGACTGGGAGCCGGTGGTGCTGCCGCTGTTCCGATCGACCAAATTCGGCGACGATCAGGACCGGCCGATCAAGAAGTCCAACGGCAGCTGGACCTATTTCGGCGCCGACATGGCCTATCATTATCAGAAGGCCCAGAGCGCCGATCAGCTGATCGACATATGGGGGGCGGACCATGCCGGGACGGTCAAGCGTATCCAGGCGGCGGTCGCGGCGCTGACGGAGGGCAAGGCGCGTTTCGACGTGAAGCTTATCCAGATGGTGCGGCTGTTGCGCGATGGCGAGCCGGTGAAAATGTCCAAGCGCGCGGGCAATTTCGTGACGCTGGCCGATGTCGTGCGGGAAGTGGGCAAGGATGTCGTTCGCTTCACCATGCTGACGCGCAAGGCCGATGCGCAGATGGACTTCGACTTTGCCAAGGTGGTCGAGGCGTCGAAAGACAATCCGGTCTTTTACGTCCAATATGCCCATGCCCGCATTTCATCGCTGGGACGGCGGGCGGAAGAGGCGGGGATCGAACTGCCTGCCCCGGACCTGTCCCTTCTTGGGACGGCGGAGCTGGGCCTCGTCAAGCTCGCGGCGCAGTTCCCCCGTGTGGTCGAAGGCGCGGCGCTGACCCGCGAACCGCATAGAATTGCCTTCTATCTCAATGATCTGGCTTCGGCCTTTCACGGCTGGTGGAATATGGGCAATGATGATCCGCGCGCGCGCGTCATTCTGGCCGACGATCCGGCCGTTACGTCGTCGCGGCTTTTCCTGAGCCGTGGAATAGGGCAGATTATCCGCAATGGCCTTGCGCTGATGGGCGTGGCGGCATTGACTGAGCTGAACTAAAGGCGGGCGGAGTTTCGGACGATGGGCGATTATGCACGAGGCCGGCTGGATTTTGACGATGAGGACCGGCTGCCCTGGCTGGAGCCTGCGGTCGATGACGAGGACGACAACAGCATCTCGCCACTGCGGCTGCTGAGCCTGATCCTGCTCGGTCTCGCGCTGATCGGTGTCGTGGTGGCCGGGATATGGTGGTTGCAGAACCGCAATGGTCCCGGCGCTGCGGGTGAGGGCCAACTGATCGAGGCGCCCGCGGACAATTACAAGATCGCCGCCAATGAGGCTGACGCGAAGAAATTCGACGGTGAGGGCGATGCGAGCTTTGCGGCAAGCGAGGGCGTGCCGCGTGATGGACGGATTGACGCCAGCCGCGTCCCCGAAGCACCGATCACCAAGACCGCGCCCGCGCCCACCGGGACCAAGCCGGCCGTCCCGGCCAAGCCCGCACAGAGCGTGACCGCGCGCGTCGCCGACGAAACCAGCGATCGCGCGACCGTGGCGCCCAAGGCGGCCAGCGGCGGCGCGCTGATTCAGCTGGGCGCCTATGGCAGCGCGTCCGGCGCAAAGGATGCCTGGACCAGATTGTCCAAGCGCTTTGCCTATCTCGCCCCGCTCGCCATGACCGTCGAACCGGCGGAAGTTGGCGGCAGCACCGTCTATCGCCTGCGTGCGAGTGCTGGCGGGCAGGCCAGCCTGATCTGCGGCAAGCTGAAGGTGGCGGGCGAAAGCTGCATGGTGGTGAACTGAGCCTTCGCGTTACGATGGACATAGGCGTCATGCTGTTCGAAGGAAGGGCATGACCGAACGGAAACTGACCCGCGCCGCGATCGCGGCGGCGGCGCTTCATGTGCTGAACGAACAGGGGCTGGACCAGTTGAGCCTGCGCAAGGTCGCGGCGCGGCTGGATGTCAAAGCGCCCTCGCTCTACTGGCATGTCGCCGACAAGAATATGTTGCTGGCGCTGCTGGCCGAAAGCATCTTTGCAGATTGCCTGTCGAAAATTCCGGCCTGTGCCGACTGGCGCGACTGGTTGCGCGCGTTCGGCAAGGCGCTGTGGCAGGCGCAGAATGCGACGCGCGACGCGGGGCGCTTGATCCTGGGGGCGGGGCAGCCGGTCGAGGTGCTCAAAGCGATGCAGGATGCGACCAGCGCGCCCCTGATTGCGCTGGGGCTGGAACCGGAGCGCGCCATGATGATGCAGGCGTCGGTGCAGGCGCTGGTCACTGGCTGGACGACATTCGCGCAAGGACCGAACGCGGCCTATCTCCAATCCCAATTGCCCATCGACACCGCCTTTGCCGAGGGGTTGGACGCGCTGATCCATGGCCTTGATCCTGTTCCCTAACAGTGTTAGACTAACATTGTTAGTTTAACTGGTCCGGCACCAATCGCGACAGACGAGGATGCCGGCCTTTGTCAGGGAGAGATGCCATGTACCCATTTCGGGAAGGGTCGTTTGCCGTTCGCAATGGCTGGTATGTTGCCGCGTTTCGCAACGAACTGGGCCGTGATCTGCTGGCGCGGACGATCCTGAACCAGCCGGTCGTCCTGTATCGCAAGGAAGATGGCGAGGCGGTTGCGGTCGGCGGGCGCTGTCCGCACCGACATTTCCCCCTGGGCAAAAGCTGTCTGAAGGGCGATGCGATCGTCTGTGGCTATCATGGCATCGCCTTTGGCGCGGATGGCCGGTGCGTCGATATTCCATCGCAGGATGTCGTGCCGCGCGCCTACAAGATCCCGACCTATCCATTGGTCGAGCATGGCCTGTGGGCGTGGATATGGATGGGGGACGCGGACAAGGCCGATGTCGCGCTGCTGCCCGATCTGGAAGAGATCGGGGTGACTGCGGCGGGCATGACGGCGCGGCCCTTTTATGTGCAGGAGGTGCAAGGGCGCTACCAGTTGCTCAACGACAATCTGCTCGACCTGTCCCATCTCGCCTTCCTCCACGCCAACAGCATCGGCACGGTGGAAAATGCGCAGGCGCCTGAAGAACTGGTCAAGCGCCCCGGATTTCTGAGTTGCCGCCGATATATCCGTAATGCCGACGCGCCTGCCGTGATGGCGGCGACCGGGCGCTATGCGGGCAAGATCGACCGGGTGACGGGGATGGATTTCTACCTGCCGGGCTTTCATGCCGGGATAGGCGACATGGCCTATCCGCAGGACCACCCCGAACATCCCGGCGAGATGATCGTGACGAGCCGGGTCTATCATGCCGTTACGCCGGCGACGCCGCATAGCTGCATCTATTTCTTCGCCATGGCGTCCGAGGATGTGGCGGGCATGGATTTCATGTTCGATTATCTGAAGCCCGTGCTGGAGGAGGACAAGTTCGCCACTGAAGAGATTGAGAAGATGCTGGCGATCGTCGGCGAAAATCCCGACGAACTGCTGATCAAGACCGATCGCAACGCAGTGGAGGGTCGGCGCATGTTGCAGGCGATGATGGACGCGGAAAGGTCTGCGGCGGTTGCGCCAGCCTGATCGCGGATCATCAATTCGCCTTCGACAGGGGCGGGACTTGGCGCTACCATCTGCCGCATGAAACCCGTGATCTTCGGCCTGTCCGGCGCAACACTGACCCCTGACGAACGCGCTTTTTTCGCGGATTCACAACCGGCCGGCTATATCCTGTTCCGGCGCAACATCATCGATCGGGCGCAGCTGCGTGCGCTGACCGACGATTTGCGGGCGCTGCATGGCCGCGACGACCTGCTGATCATGATCGATCAGGAAGGGGGGCGGGTGGCGCGGATGCAGCCGCCGGTCTGGCCTGCCTTTCCGGCGGGAGCGGTGTTCGACCGGCTTTATGACGTCGCGCCGTCCAGCGCGATTGCCGCGGCGCGCGCCAATGCCCGCGCGATCGCGCTGACGCTGGCGGAGGTCGGCATTACCGTCGATGCGCTGCCGTTGCTGGACGTGCGGCAGGATGGGGCAAGCGACATCATGGGCGATCGCACCCTGGGCGCCGAGCCGATGCGGGTCGCCGCGCTGGGGCGGGCGACTCTCGAAGGGCTGGCCGATGGCGGGGTGGTCGGCATCGTCAAGCATATGCCGGGCCATGGCCGGGCACTGGTGGACAGCCATCTGGAATTGCCGGTGGTGCGTGCGGATGCCGATACGCTGGCGAGCGATCTGCAACCGTTCGAGCGGTTGCGGGACGCGCCGATGGGGATGACCGCGCATGTGGTTTACACCGCCTGGGACGCGCAGCGCCCCGCCAGCCTGTCGCCGACCGTGATCGAGGATGTTATCCGCGCGAGGATCGGCTTTGACGGGCTGCTCATGTCCGACGATCTGGATATGAAGGCGTTGCAGGGCGGCATCCCCGATCTGGCGGCGGGCGTGGTCGCGGCAGGGTGCGATCTGGCGCTCAACTGCTGGGGGCGGATGGACGATATGCTGGGCATTGCCGACCAGTTGCCGGAGATAACGGACGCGGGACGCGCGCGGCTCGACCGGGCGATGGGGTCGGTCGAGCGTGATGGCGATCAGCCGGAACTAGCGGAATTGCTGGCGACGCGGGACAGTTTGCTGGGGTTGGTGGCGGCTTGACGAGCGAACTCGAAAATGCCCCCCATAGGGCGACGACCATTGCGCATGACCTTCGGTCATCCCTCCAACGTCATGCTGAATTTGTTTCAGCATCCATTTCTCGTCACGAGCAACTGTGTGAGCTGGAAAAATGGATGCTGAAACAAGTTCAGGATGACGGTGAAGCAGAGGGCCGTTTCATATGCCATAATCCTGGCCCATGCCGGAGGGACTAGACGTGGACGACCTGTTCATTGCCCCCGCCATTCCCAGCCCCGACACGCTGACCGTCAGTTTCGATGCGTGGGAAGGGCCGCTGGACTTGCTGCTGACGCTGGCGCGGTCGCAGAAGGTGGATTTGCGCGAGATTTCGATTCTGGCGCTGACCGAACAATATCTGAAGTTCATCGACGGCGCGCAGCAGGTGAAGCTGGAACTGGCCGCAGATTATCTGGTGATGGCAGCGTGGCTGGCCTATCTCAAATCCGCGCTGCTGCTGCCGCGTCAGGAGCAGGCCGATCCCAGCCCCGAAGAGTTGGCCCTGCGCTTGCAATTGCGGCTGCAACGGCTGCATGCGATGCGCGATGCGGCGGCGCGGCTGATGGCGCGCGACCGGATTGGACGCGACGTGTTCGTGCGGCGCAATCCCGAAGGGCTGCGGCTGGTGCGCAAGGCCAAATGGCAGGCAAGCCTTTACGACCTCATCCAATCCTATGGGCAAATCCGCGCCCGAACACAGCCCATGGTGCACACCATCGCGGTGCGGCCAGTGATGACGCTGGACGAGGCGATCCAGCGGGTCGGTGCGCTGGTCGGCGCGGCGATTGACTGGACGCGGCTGGAGGCGTTTCTGCCCGCCGGGCTGGACAATGCCAAGGCAAAGTCGGCGCTGGCCAGCAGCTTTGTCGCGGCATTGGAACTGGCCCGGCAGGGGCGGCTGGAAATCCAGCAGGACGGGATTTTCCAGCCCATTTTTCTGCGCGCCGGGGTGCCGGACATGGAGGCGGGGGCATGAAGGGGGAACCCGACGATTATGTGCGCGCGGTGGAGGCGGCGCTGTTCGTCGCCGAAGCGCCGCTGACGCTTGCGGAATTGAGGCTGCATGTCGGCGAGGCGGGCGATCTGGCGGCGGCGCTCCGGCAATTGGCGGACGATTATGCCGGGCGCGGCATCAACCTGGTGGAGCGGGGCGGGCGCTGGCATTTCCAGACGGCGGCGGATCTGGCGCATATATTGCGGCGCGAGAAGGATGAGGCGCGCAAATTGTCGCGCGCGGCGATGGAGACGCTGGCGATCATCGCCTATCATGAGCCGGTCAGCCGCGCCGAGATAGAGGCGATAAGGGGCGTTCAGGTGGCCAAGGGAACGCTGGACGTGCTGATGGAGGCAGGCTGGGTGCGTCCCGCCGGACGGCGCGAGGTGCCGGGACGACCGCTCATCTATGCGACGACCGTAGATTTTCTGTCACATTTCGGGCTTAGCAGCCGCCGGGACTTGCCCGGTATCGACGATCTGCGTGCGGCCGGGCTGCTTGATCCGGTCGATTTGGCGCTGGAGGGTCTGGGCGGGCAATCCGTTCTGGAAAATGACGATGATGTGGCCTAGATAGGTTGCCTTACAGGAGTATTTGAAATGGGTTCCTTCTCGCTGATGCACTGGGTGATCGTGCTCCTGGTCGTCATGCTGCTGTTCGGTGGCGGCCGGATTTCCGGCCTGATGGGTGACGTGGCCAAGGGCATCAAGAGCTTCAAGAAGGGCATGGCGGACGATGACGACGATGTCGCCCCGGCCAAGCCCGCGACCCGGCTGGAGGGTCATCGCGTGCCTGAACAGGATGCGGGGACGACGGCGACCGGCGCTACCGAAGAAAAGACCAAGGCCTGACGTTCAAGCGCCGGGTGGTAGGGTAGCCACGCATGTTTGGTATCGATTCGACCGAGTTCCTGCTGATCGTCATCGTTGCGGTGATCGTGATCGGGCCGAAGGATTTGCCGCGCGCGCTTTATAAAGTGGGTCAGATCTTCGGCAAGGCGCAGGGCATGGCGCGCCATTTCCGCACTGGCCTCGACGCCATGGTGCGAGAGGTCGAGCTGGAGGAACTGGAAAAGAAGTGGGCCGCGCAGAACAAGCGGATCATGGAAGAGCATCCGCCAGAGGTTGCCGCTCCAGCCATGGAGGCGCTGCCGCCGCCGGATGTTGAGGCCGCGCCGGACGGGCCGCCGCCCTTCGTAGCGGAATCCGCGCCCGTGGCGCCGCCGGCCGATGCGCCCCCCTATCTGGCCGGGGAAGCGGCTGCTGACCAGAAGAGCGGGTCGGCGGCATGATCGGCGATATTGATGATAGCAAGGCGCCCTTGCTCGACCATCTGATCGAGTTGCGTGGCCGTTTGTTGAAATGCGTCTATGCGCTGGCGCTGACCGGCGCGCTCTGCT
This sequence comes from Sphingobium xenophagum NBRC 107872, assembly GCF_000367345.1. GTDB lineage: Bacteria > Pseudomonadota > Alphaproteobacteria > Sphingomonadales > Sphingomonadaceae > Sphingobium > Sphingobium xenophagum. The sequence continues at coordinate 167,977 of NZ_BARE01000001.1, read as the reverse complement.
TCTATTTTTCCGCCGAACTGTTCGCGATCCTGGTCCATCCGCTCAAGGAAGCCTTTGGCGATGGCGGCGGCAAGCTGGTCTATACCAAGCTGTACGAAGCCTTTTTCGTGCAGGTGAAGATCGCCTTTTTCGGGGCCTTTTGCCTGTCCTTCCCGATCATCGCCAACCAGCTATGGGCGTTCGTCGCGCCGGGCCTCTATGCCAAGGAGAAGAAGGCTTTGCTGCCCTTCATCCTGGCGACGCCCTTTCTGTTCGCGATGGGCGCGAGCCTTGCCTATTTCGTGGTGATGCCGACCGCCTTCCATTTCTTTCTGGAATTTCAGGGCGACAGCAGCGGTTTGCAGGTCGAGGCTTTGCCAAGCGCCGACGCCTATCTGGGGCTGGTGATGCAGTTCATTCTGGCGTTCGGGATCAGTTTCCTGATGCCGGTGCTGCTGATGCTGCTCAACCGGGCCGGTTTCGTCAGCCGCGCGCAGCTGATCAGCCTGCGCCGCTACATGATCGTCGCGGCCTTCATCCTGGCTGCTGTGCTGACGCCGCCCGACGTCGTGTCGCAGCTGATGCTCGCGATTCCGCTGTTGCTGCTGTACGAAATCACCATCGTGGCGATCTGGTTCACCGACCGACGGCAGGCCAATATGCAAGAGGTCGAGGAAGCGTCGACCTGAACAAAAAGCGGCCCGCCTTTTAAGGGGCGGGCCGATGCTAGGGGAGTTGGGTAGTCGTATTGCTGGCGGCGATCAATCCGCCGCCTTCTCCACGGCTTCGCCCGCGCTCTGCACGTCGCGGCCAGCGCCTTCGACGGTGTTGCAGGCGGCGACCATCAGCGAACCAGTGAGCAGCAAGGCTGCGAGGATCTTTTTCGTCATCGAAACTCTCCTTGAGAAACATGCGACCATATGGGGTGAGCCATGTTGGTGACGAGGAACAGAACCCGCTTCTTACACAAGCGTTCCGACCATCAAAAATTTAATGATTTCAACAGGAAGGTCGCCCAAAAAATCTGAGCCCGGAACGCGTCGGGGGGGGGAGGCGTTCCGGGCTCATATTATGTGGATAGCAAGAGCGGGGGGCAAAAGATTTGCTATCCGAAGTGAAGAACCCGCAATGGTGCGGATCGGTTCCCGCACTGCCCGGAAAATTGCATTTTTTAATCCCGCGCAATTCCAGACATTTGGCTGGTGCAGCGCGCGTTAACCTGAAAAAAGTTGGCGCTGCTCAGACGATCGGGCGACCGCTGTTGCGATATTCGGGACGGATAGTGGATTCCGGCAGGCTGTCTTCGCGAGCGGATGGCGCAGGATGGGCGACAGGCGCGATCCAGCCCGTAGATGGGTTCGCGGCGGTTGCGTTGCCGACAGGTGCGGGCACGGCGAACGCTTCCACGGGCGCGACCGGCTTGGTCGGCCAGACCCGGCGCGCTGGACCGGATATGGTTTCCCGCCCCAGATAGGGGGTGCGGAAAGCCGCCAATGTGCCGTTGAAGCCGGGATTGCGATAAAAGATATGCGCGCCGATCACCGCGACCGGGTGCAGGCTGGACGACCAGGCGGGGCGGACCGCCAGCGTGTGATAATGGGTCGCGAGGCCGACCGGGGCGTAGACGCGGCCCGCCAGCGCGTCCTGCGCGACCCGCCGCGCGCGTACCCATTGGGCAGCGGCAGGCAGACGCGCCATCGCGCCGTCACAGCTGAAGGTGAACTGGCATTTATAGTCGGTGCGTTCGGAGCCTTCATAGACGACGCCGCACACCGTATTGGGCCAGAGCTGGCTGCGTACGCGGTTGAGCACGACCTGTGCGACGGCCCGCTGGCCATCGTCCGGTTCGTTGCCTGCCTCATAATAGATGGCGGAAGTCAGGCAGTTGAGCGCGCGATAGCTGTCGAGGCCCGTCATGCCGCGAAAGATGGCGGCGGGCGCGGCCTTCACCTCGTCCAGCCCCATGACATGCTCACTCTGTACCGTCTGCGCGCCGGGAACGGGATCGAAAGCGCCTTCTGCAAAGAAGAAGGCGGAGCCGGGGAAGTTGGCGGCGGCCTCTTCGGCCGGGTCGTCATGGGCCTGCTGCCCGTCGAGCATGTCGAGCGGGGCGGCGGTGATGAAGCGCGGTGCGACGAGCGCGGCAAGGACAAGGGCGACGATGCCGCTGCGTCCCTTCCACCCGATCGCGCCCATGTCCAGATCCTTCATGTGCGGCGACCCGCCGTCGCCCATGCCGCCCATAGACGCATTTCCTTTCCACTTCCTCCCCCGATTCCGCCCTGTGCCGTGTTGGGACAGGGTGAGGGGCAGGGGTTAACGCGGCGGTGAAATCGCCTCTTTTGACCGCGCATCATTCCCTTGCTTGGCAAAGGCGTATGGGGTCCGCTATGCGTGCGTCATGCTGCTACAATCCAATAGTCTCGCGCTGATCGGCAATACGCCGATGGTGCGCCTTGCCGGTCCCTCCGCTGCGACGGGCTGCGATATTTTCGCCAAGTGCGAATTTGCCAATCCCGGCGCGTCGGTGAAGGACCGGGCTGCGCTGTTCATCGTCAATGATGCCGAGGAGAGGGGGTTGCTGAAGCCCGGCGGCACCATCGTCGAAGGGACGGCGGGTAATACCGGCATCGGCCTGGCGCTGGTCGCCAATGCCAAGGGGTACAAGACGATCATCGTCATGCCCGAAACCCAGAGCCGCGAGAAGATGGACACGTTGCGCGCGCTGGGGGCGGAACTGGTGACGGTGCCCGCGGCGCCCTATTCCAATCCGGGGCATTTCGTCCACACCTCGCGCCGGCTGGCGGAGGAGACGGAAGGCGCGATCTGGGCCAACCAGTTCGACAATATCGCCAATCGCAAGGCGCACATCGTCGGCACTGCCGAGGAAATCTGGACCCAGATGGAAGGCCGGATCGACGGCTTTACCTGCGCTGCGGGCACGGGCGGCACGATTGCGGGCGTGGGCCTGGGCCTCAAAGCCAAGGATGAGGCCATCACCATTGCGCTGAGCGATCCGCACGGCGCGGCCCTGTATCAATATTATGCCTGTGGCGAACTGAAGGCGGAGGGTAGCTCCGTTGCCGAAGGGATCGGGCAGGGCCGGATCACCGCCAATCTGGAAGGCGCGCCGATCGACACGCAGTTCCGCATTTCCGACGAGGAAGGGCTGGAGTGGGTCCGTCGCCTGCTGGCGGAGGAAGGGCTGTGCCTGGGCCTTTCGTCAGGCATCAACGTCGCGGGCGCGGTGGCGCTGGCGCGGCAGTTGGGGCCGGGGAAGCGGATCGCGACGATCCTGTGCGATACAGGCTTTCGCTATCTGTCGACGCTATACAACCGGCAATGGCTGGAATCTAAGGGCTTGACGGTCTTTCCCTGGCTGGCGCAGACTGCATGAGCGCCGACACGGGTCGCGGCGATGTACAAATGAGCGCAGGCATGGCCGAAACACCCCGCCGACTGGAAGGGTTGCAGCGCGTTCAGATCGGGCTGACCGGTCTGGCAGGTGTCGTGTTGCTGGTGGGTCTGGCCAATATCGTCATCGACAAGGCGCGCAAGGACGATGCCGCGCTGCCGCCGCCAGTGGTGCCGACATTGTCCACTGCCCCCACCAATGTCGTGTCGCCCAAGGATCCGCTCGCTGAACTGGGCGTGCAGCCCGCGCCGGAGCAGGCGCCGGTGGTGCCCGATCAGGCGCCGGTCGTGCCCGATCTTCAGCCCGATCCCAATCTGCGCAAGCCGATGGACCGCGATCCGCAGCCGCGTTGAATGATGGGCGGGTGAAGGTGCCGCGCCGCCTGACGATCTTTCTGACTCTGTTTCTGCCCGTTGTTGCGGCGTTGGTGGCGGGGTTGGCGCGCGCCTGGCGATCGGGCGGGCAGGCCGATCCATGGACATGGGCCTTGCCCGCTGCGCTGATGGTGGCGCTGATGGGGCAGTTGCTGGCGAAAAATCTGTGGCGGTGGTTGCTATGGATCGCGATCGGCGCGACCGGGGCGGCACTGATTTTCTGCACGATAGCCGCGGCGCGTCCGCCCGATCTTTGGGCGGCTGTGGGATTGCTGCTTATGACGCTGCTGGCCGGGTTCGGCAGTCGCGGGCTGCGCGAAGGCGGGACAAGATTGATCGCGGTCGGGCTGCTTGTGCTGGCCGGGTTGCTGACCTGGCGCGGTCCGTCGCAACCGTTGACGGCTGTGGCCGACCGGCCCGTGCTGGCGGTGATCACGGCGCTGCCGCTATTCTGGGCCGAAGGGTCGCGCGCCGACGCGCCGATCATCACTGTGCTGCGAACGCGCTTCACCGTGCGTCCGCTGGATGATCCGCGCGCATTGGCCGGATCGGGCGCGCGCGCCTTGCTGTTGGCCCAGCCGCGCGCGATGACGGCGGAGCAACTGGTAGCCATCGACGCCTGGGTACGGGCAGGCGGCACGGCGCTGGTGCTGGCCGATCCGCTGTTGCGCTGGCCGACCGCGCTGCCGCCCGGCGACCGTCGGCGCGCGCCATCGGTCAGTCTGCTAGGCCCGCTGCTGGCGCATTGGGGCGTTGAGCCGGGCGTGCTGGACGAGGCGGAGACGCGCCACTTTCTGGATGATGGGCGGCTTGTCACCCTGTCCGGGACGCAGGCATTTACGGGGAGGCAGCCGGGCTGCGTCCCGCCGCACGGCGCAATCATGCGCTGCCGGATCGGGCAGGGGCGCGTCGTACTGGTGGGCGATGCCGACCTGATCGACGACCGGCTTTGGCTCGCCGATCCGGCCAGTCCGCTCGATCCGCGCGCCTGGGCGGCGGATACGCCCGCATTGGTCGGGCATTGGCTGGGTGTTTCGATTGCACAAGGGCGGTACTGGTTTCGCGAGGCTGGCGACGTGGTGACAGGGCTACGCTGGGCGCTGATCTTTGGGACGGGATGGGCGATCCTGGGAATGGTGCTGTTCCGCCGGACTGAACAGCGAGTTGAACAATGAGGAGAATGAGAACAAATCATGAAAATATGCTGGAAAAGCCGAGGAAAATCCGTTAGACCCATTTTCTAACAGCTCAGCCCACTTTCTCCCGACTTTTCCCTTTTCAGTTGGCCCCTTGCTTGGTAGGTAATCAGCAATTGGGGTTAATCAGGTGTTGGCGATTCCTGCGTGCCGGATGTCATTCCAGTGATTCCGGCGACGGGTGGCCTGTGCCCCGCATGAAAGGGGCGAATTTCCAGCGTGTCGGATGTCATTCTCTATTCGGGCAACGCGTTCAGCGTCGCGGACGGCAAGGGCCGTTTCGTGTTGCCCCTGGAGATGCGCAAGCTGGTTCGCCAGGCGAGCGGCGATGAAAATCGCCTGTGCCTGTCCGTCCACATGGACAATGGCTGCGCCACCGGCTTTGGCCTGTCCCACAAGCGTTTCCTGTTCGATGAAGTCGCTGAACTGGAACGGCTGGCGCGCGAGGCGAACCGGCCCTTCAACGGCGATCTGGAACGCGAAAATCGCCTCGGCACGATCGAGGACGTCAATTTCGATGATGGCGGTCGCTTCTTCCTCCACCCCGATATCAAGGAAGAAGCGGGCATCACCGACGTGGCGTTTTTCTATGGCGTGGGCCGCTATTTCCAGATCTGGAAGCCCGAAGCTCTTGTGGAAAGCCCCGATCGCCCGGCGCTGATCCGCAACAAGGTGAAGCGCTGGCTCGACGCGCGCGCAGCGGAGTGCGGCAAGTGAGCCTGTCTGACGCTGATACCGCCCCGCACATCCCCGTGCTGCTCGACGAAGTGCTCCATGCTCTTGCCATCACCCCTGGCGAGATTCATGTGGATGGCACGTTCGGCGCGGGCGGCTATTCGCGCGCCATGGCGAAGGCAGGGGCGACGGTCTATGCGCTGGATCGCGACCCCGATGCGATCCGCGAAGGCCAGGCGGTTGCTGATGCGCATGGCATCACGCTGATCGCGGGCGAATTTTCGCGCATGGCGGAATTGCTGGCGGAACGCGGGATCGACAAGGTGTCGGGCATCACGCTCGACATTGGCGTATCCTCGATGCAGCTGGACCGGGCCGACCGTGGCTTTTCCTTCCAGTCCGATGGCCCCCTGCTCATGACCATGAGCCAGGACGGGATGAGCGCGGCCGATTTTCTGAACAATGCGCCGGAAGAGGAGATCGCCAACATCCTCTACCGCTATGGCGAGGAGCCACGTTCGCGCCGCGTCGCCCGCGCGATTGTCGAGGCGCGTCCGCTGGAGCGGACCGGGCAGCTGGCCCATGTCATCCGCCGCGCTCTGGGCCACAAGCCGCATGACAAGAAAGACCCTGCAACCCGCGCCTTTCAGGCGATCCGCATCCATGTGAACCGCGAACTGGAGGAGCTGGAGCGCGCGCTGGAGGCGGCCGAGGCGCTGCTGGAGGAAGGCGGGCGTCTGGCCATCGTCAGCTTCCACAGCCTGGAGGACCGCATCGTCAAGCAGTTCCTGCGCAACCGCAGCGGCGGGGAAGGCGGCTGGTCGCGGCACATGCCCGAAAAGCGTGCCGCCGATGCGCCGACCTTTGCCAAGCCCGCCAAGGCGGTGCGCGCGGGTGATGCTGAACTGGCGCGCAACCCCCGCGCCCGATCAGCCACGCTGCGCAGTGCCGTGCGTACATCTGCCCCTGTTTCGTCCTCCGGGAGTCCCCGCGCATGATCGCCGTCAAAAGGTTGCAGAGCCTGATCTGGGTATTGCTGGTCGCGCTGGGCGCGCTGGGCGCCTATCTGGTATCGCTCAAGGTCGCGACCGAGCGCAACGAATTGATGCAGGTGCGGATGCAGATTGCGCGGGCGAAGGGGGATATTCGCTATCTGGAGACGGAATTCAGCGCGCGCGCGTCGATGCGGCAGCTGGAAAGCTGGAACCAGCATGATTTCATGTACGGCACGCCGACCGCTGGCCAATATCTGGCGGGCGAACGCGCGCTGGCGCAACTGGACGGGGTGCAGCCCAACGGGCCGGACTATGTCGCGCCGCCGGTGATGGTGGCGATGGTGGAAACCCCCGCTGACCTGCCATCCGCCCCGCAGGCGGCGCCCGCCAGCCCCGCCGCCACCCAGATCCGTAGCGACATCGCCGTGATTCGCGAGGCGCACGCCGCCGACAATGTCGAGAAACTGGCCAAGCCCGCGCCGCGCACGCCTGCGGTGCAGGCGAAGGTCGACGCCGATGTGTCGAGGCCCAATCCGGTGGCGCGCAAGGCGGAGCGCATGGCGATGCTGGACGCCAAGCTGCTGGACGACAATACGCTGGGCGAACTGAGCGCGACGGCGGCGCGCGAGCGCAAGAAGGGAGCGCGCTGATATGGCGACGATCATCGTTCAGCCGGGTGTGGCGCGGGCGGGGCGGCAACGGGTCAGCCTGACCGCCATTGCACATCACCGGCTGATGCTGCTGCTGATCCTGTTCATGGCGGTGACGATGGTGCTGGTTGGCCGGCTGCTGTGGGTCGGCGTGTTCGCGCACAGCGGAACGGGCGACGACGCCCTGTCGGCGTTCCTGCCGGCCCGCGCCGACATAGTCGATCGCAACGGCGTACCGCTGGCGCGGACGATGGACGCCTATTCGGTGGCGGTGCGCCCGTCCAAGCTGATCGGCGAACCGGCCGAACTGGCGCGCAAGCTGCACGAGATTTTTCCCGATGAGGCCGAGGCGGTCTTTTACAAGAAGTTGACCGGCCGTGGCTGGGCCTATCTGCGTCGCCGGGCCTTGCCTGAGCAGGTGGCGGCGGTGAATGCGCTGGGCGAAATCGGCATCGAATTCCCGCGCGAGAAGGAGCGGCTCTACCCGCAGCGCACGCTTGCCGCGCATGTGCTGGGCTTTGCGCCCAATGCCGACGGGGTCGGGGGCATGGGCGTGGAGGCTGCGTTCAACGATCGGCTGACCGATGCGGCGCTGCGCGGCCAGCCCTTTGCCATTTCCATCGACAGCCGGGTGCAGGGCGCGCTGGAAAGCGAGCTTTACGCCCAGATGGTCGCGCAACATGCCAAGGGTGCGGGCGGCATCATATTGGACGCCAATACGGGCGAAGTGATCGCCATGGCCTCCATCCCCGTGTTCGATCCCAACAAGCTGCAAAATTATGCGGGCAAATCGTGCAGCGAGTCACCGCTGTGCAACCGGATGGTGCAGGCCCGTTACGAACTGGGATCGACCTTCAAGCCGATCTCGATCGGGGCGGCCATGGACCATGGCATCGTGACGTCGATGAGCAAGCGTTATGACGCGACCGCGCCGATCTCCATCGGCGGGTTCCGCATCAAGGACGATCATTCGCTGGGACGCTGGATCAACGTGCCTGAAACGCTGGTCCACAGCTCCAACATCGCGACCGCGCGGATTGCCGATGAAATGGGCGCTGCGCCGATGCAGCAGATTTTCCGCACGCTCAAATTCGACCAGCGCGCGCCGATCGAACTGAAGGAGCGGGCCGGGACGATCTGGCCGAGCAATTGGGGACGGATCACCACCATGACCGTATCCTATGGCCATGGCATTGCGGTAACGCCGCTGCATCTGGCCAGCGCCTATGCCGCGCTGGTCAATGGCGGCATGTATCGCCCCGCGACGCTGCGCAAGTTGAAGCCCGGCGAAGCGCCGGTCGGGCAGCGCGTCTTTTCCGCCGCCACCAGCGCGCGGATGCGCCAGCTGTTGCGATTGATCGTTGCGGCGGGTACAGGGCGTAGCGCCGACGCCACGGGGTTCCGGGTGGGCGGCAAGACAGGTTCCGCCGAGAAACCTGAGGATGGTCGCTATAATAAGAGTTCGCTGGTGACGACATTTGCTGCTGCTTTCCCGATGGATAATCCGCGCTATGTCGTCCTGACCATGATGGATGGCGCGACCAGCGCGATCGGCCTGCGCACCGCCGCCTGGACCGCTGCGCCGGTGGTCAAGCGGGTGATCGAACGTACCGGGCCGATGCTGGGCGTGATGCCCGACGAGCGCCGCGACGTCGATATTTCGGACCTGACGCCATTGCTGTGGAAACCCAAGGGGGAAGCCGAATGACGCGCCTTGCCGGGCTGATCGACGGGCTGGACGCGGCTGTGAGCGCCGGAGCGGTGCTGGACGCCAATGTCACCGGCTTTGCCATCGACAATCGCAAGGTTGCGCCCGGCACGGTGTTCGGCGCCTTTCAGGGGCTGCGCGTCAATGGCGAGGATTATATTGCCGACGCGGTGAAGGCGGGGGCGATCGCGGTCGTCGCGCGGCCAGAAGCCAGGGTCGAAGGCGCGATCCATATCGCGCACGCCAATCCGCGCCGCCTGTTCGCGCAGCTTGCCGCACGCTATTTCGCGCCCTTTCCCGATGTGACGGTTGCCGTCACCGGCACGAACGGCAAGACCAGCACGGTCGAACTGACCCGGCAATTGTGGCGGATGATGGGCCATCATGCCGCGTCGATCGGCACGCTGGGCGTCACGACATCGGTGGATCAGGTGTCGACGGGGCTGACCACGCCGGACATCGTCACTTTCCTGTCGAACATGTCGGGCCTGCGCCGCGAAGGCGTTACCCATGCCGCGTTCGAGGCGTCGAGCCACGGGCTGGCGCAATATCGTACCGAAGGGCTGCCGGTGCTAGCGGGCGGCTTCACCAACCTGTCGCGCGACCATCTCGACTATCATGGCGACATGGACAGCTATTTCGACGCGAAGATGCGGTTGTTCGATGAAGTCGTGGCGTCGGATGGCGCGGCGGTGGTGTGGGCGGACGATGCCTGGTCGGACAAGGTGATTGCGCGGGTGGCCGCGCGCGGCCTGCGCCTGTTGAGCGTTGGCGAGAAAGGCGAAGCGCTGCGGCTCGTCACGCGCACGCCGACGCAATTGGGACAGACGCTGGGCATTGAGGCGGACGGCAAGACATATAAGGTCAATCTGCCGCTGATCGGTGCCTATCAGGCGGCCAATGCGCTGACGGCGGCGGGCCTGGTGATTGCGACTGGCGGGGACGTGGCGAAGGTGCTGGAGTTGCTGGGCCGGGTTCAGCCGGTGCGCGGGCGGCTGGAGCGCGCGGTCATCAGCAAGGCGGGCGCCCCGGTCTATGTCGATTATGCCCATACGCCCGACGGCCTGCGCGCCGCGATCGAGGCGCTGCGGCCGCATACCAAGGGCAAGCTGATCGTGCTGTTCGGCGCGGGCGGGGATCGCGATGCGGGCAAGCGGCCCTTGATGGGGCAGGTGGCGGCACAGCTGGCCGATCATGTGATCGTGACGGACGATAATCCACGGTCGGAGGAGCCATCCGCGATCCGTGCCGCCGTGATGGCGGGTGCTACTGGCGCAGAGGAAATTGGCGGGCGGCGCGCGGCGATTGCGGCGGCGATTGCGCAGGCGGGCGCGGATGACATCGTGCTGCTGGCGGGCAAGGGGCATGAGCAGGGCCAGATTATCGGCGACCGGGTGCTGCCTTTCGACGATGTGACCGTGGCGCGGGAGTGCGCGGGTTGATGCGGTTCTCAATTCCGCTCGCCCTGAGCGAAGTCGAAGGGCTCGGCCGACCGATAGGGAGGCGACTTCGCTCCGCTCAGTGGAGGGCTTCGACTTCGCTCAGCCCGAACGGTGGGGGCGATTGATGGCGGACCTGTGGACCTCTGCCGAGATCGCCGAGGCAACGGGCGGCGCCGCGTCGGCGCCGTTTGCCGTTTCAGGCGTCGCGTTCGACAGCCGCGAAGTGACCGGCGGCGACCTGTTCGTCGCGATGAAGGGCGAGGCGACCGACGGGCACAAATTCATCGGCAAGGCCTTTGCCCAAGGTGCGGCAGGGGCGATCGTCAGCGAAGCGGTCGATCACCCGCACATATTGGTGAAGGACAGTGCCGCAGCGCTCGAAGCATTGGGCCGGGCATCGCGCAAGCGGATGGGCGGCAAGGTGATCGGCGTCACCGGGTCGGTTGGCAAGACCGGCACGAAGGAAGCGCTGTTTCAGGCGCTGGATCGCGCCCATCCGGGGCAGGTGCACCGCTCCGTCAAGAGCTATAACAATCATGTCGGCGTGCCGCTGAGTCTGGCGCGGATGCCGCGCGATACCGCCTTTGGCGTGTTCGAAATGGGGATGAACCATGCGGGCGAACTGGCGGCGCTGACCCGGCAGGTGCGCCCCCATGTCGCGATCGTCACCGCCATTGCGCCCGCCCATATCGAATATTTCGGCACTGAGGCGAAGATTGCCGAGGCCAAGGCGGAGATTTTCGAAGGATTGGAGCCGGGCGGCACCGCGATCATCCCCTATGACAGTCCGCATGTGGCGCTGCTCTACAACAGGGCGGAACGGCACGCCGCCAATATCCTGACCTTTGGCATGAGCGCCGACGCGGACGTTCATGCGCGCGAGGCCGTAGCGGCGCCGGGCGGCGGGACGCTGGTGACGGCGAAGCTGCCTGACGCGGAACTCTGCTTCACTGTCGCAGCGCCGGGCGATCATTGGGTGTCCAATGCGCTGGCGGTGTTGGCGGCGGTGTCGGCTGTTGGCGGTGATCTGGCGGCGGCCGGGCTGGCGCTCGCGGAAATGCCGGGCCTGCCGGGCCGCGGCGAGCGGCGCATAGTGCCGGTTGCGGGCGGAGAGGCGCTGCTGATCGACGAAAGCTATAACGCCAACCCGCTGTCCATGGCCGCAACGCTCAAGCAATTGGGGCGCGAGCAGGCAGACCGTCGCATTGCCGTGCTGGGCGGGATGCGCGAACTGGGCGCGCGCAGCGCTGAGTTGCACGCCGATCTGGCCGGGCCGCTGGAGGCGGGGCAGGTCGACTATGCCATCCTGGTCGGCGCGGAAATGGCGCCGCTGGCCGATGCGCTGGACGGCAGCATCGCCTATGTGCACGTTCCCGACACGGCCAGCGCCACCACCCTTTTGACCACCGAGATACGCGCGGGCGATGCTGTCCTCGTCAAGGGCTCCAACGGCATCGGGCTGTCCCGCCTTGTCGCGGCGCTTGGCGAACCCGCCCGCGACGGAGAGACCAACTAATGCTCTACTGGCTTGCCCAGACCATGGATTTTGCGGGTGGGTTCAACCTGATCCGTTACCTGAGTTTCCGCGCGGGCGCGGCGATCTTTACCGCGCTGTTCATCGGCCTGCTGATCGGCCCCAAATTCATTGGCTGGCTGCGCGTGCGGCAGGGCAAGGGGCAGCCGATCCGCACCGACGGGCCGCAGACCCATCTGGCCAAGCGCGGCACGCCGACGATGGGCGGGCTGATGATCCTGACCTCCATGGTGGCGTCGGTCCTGTTGTGGATGGACCTGAGTTCCATCTATGTCTGGGCCTGTCTGTTCGTGACGCTGGGTTTCGGCGCGATCGGTTTTCTGGACGATTATGACAAGGTGACCAAGGCCAGCCACAAGGGGCTGTCGGGCAAGGCGCGGTTGTTGTTCGAATTTCTGATCGCTGGCTTTGCCGCCTGGCTGATCGTGTCGCAGCACGGCAATACCGCGCTTTACGTGCCTTTCTACAATGGCCCGGCGATCGAACTGGGGCCGTTCTATTTCCTGTTTGCAGCCTTCGTGATCGTGGCGTTCGGCAATGCGGTGAACCTGACCGACGGGCTTGACGGCCTCGCGACCATGCCGGTGATCATCGCCTGCCTGGCCTTCATGCTGATCGTCTATCTGGTGGGGCGCGCGGATTTTGCCGAATATCTGGGCATCCCGCATGTGCCGGGCGCGGGCAATCTGACGATCCTTTGCGGGGCGATCATTGGCGCGGGGCTGGCCTTTCTGTGGTTCAACGCGCCGCCAGCGGCTGTATTCATGGGCGATACCGGCAGCCTTGCGCTGGGCGGGACGATCGGCGTGATCGCGGTGACTGCGCATCATGAAATCGTGCTGGGCATCATTGGCGGGCTGTTCGTGGTGGAAGCGATGAGCGTCATCATCCAGGTGTTCTTCTACAAGCGCACCGGCAAGCGGGTGTTCAAGATGGCGCCGATCCATCATCATTTCGAGCAACTGGGCTGGGCCGAGCCGACCGTGGTGATCCGTTTCTGGATCATCGCCTTCATCCTAGCGCTGGCCGGCCTTGCGACGTTGAAGCTGCGATGATCGTTTCGGACGCCTTTGCTGGCAAGACCTATGCGGTGCTGGGGCTGGCGCGGTCTGGCCTGGCCACCGTCAATTGCCTGTCGGCCAGCGGCGCGCGGGTCGTGGCGTGGGACGGGCGCGAGGAAGCGCGTGCGGCGGTCGCGGGCAAGGCGGAACTGGGTGATCCGATGGAGATCGACCTTAGCGGCTTTGATGGCATCGTCGTGTCGCCGGGCGTGCCGCTCAATCGCCATCCCATTACCATGCGCGCGAAGCTGGCTGGCGTGCCGATCATCGGTGACATCGAACTGTTCGCGCTTGCCCGCCCGACGCTGCCGCCGCACAAGGTGGTCGGCATCACCGGCACCAACGGCAAGTCGACCACCACGGCGCTGATCCACCATATCATCGCGCAGGCCGGTTATCCGACGGTGATGGGCGGCAATATCGGCCTGCCGATCCTGGGCCAACCGCCGCTGGAGCCGAACCTGAAGGGGCCGGGCGTCTATGTGCTGGAACTGTCGAGTTACCAGATCGACCTGACGCATAGCCTGGACTGCGATGTGGCGGTGCTGCTCAACATCACGCCTGATCATCTCGATCGCTATGACGGGTTTGAGGGCTATGTGGCGAGCAAGGCGCGGCTGTTTGCGATGCAGTCGGCGGATCATGTCGCGGTGATCGCGACGGAAGATGAACCGAGCCGGGCGATTGCTCAAAACCTCCGTCATTCCCGCGAAAGCGGGCGTGGGGACGACGTGAAAGCGGTTGGGTCGAGCGACATTGATCCCGTCGCCCAACTGACGTGGCCAGCCCTGCAAGGCCCGCATAATGCGCAAAACGCCGCTGTCGCAATTGCTGTGGCCAAAGCGCTGGGCATTGATGAGGCGACCATCGCCAATGCGCTGATCAGCTACGCCAGCCTCCCGCACCGGATGCAGGCGGTCGGCACGCGCAACGGCGTTCTCTACGTCAATGACAGCAAGGCGACCAATGCGGCTTCGACCGCGCCTGCGCTCGCCGCATGGCCGCCGGTCGATGGACGGCCGCGTATCCACTGGATATTGGGCGGGGTGGCCAAGTCGGATAATCTGGACGAGTGCGTGCCGCATTTCGGCAATGTCGCCCATGCTTATACCATCGGTGAGGCGGGGCATATGTTCGCTGACCTGCTGCGCGGGTCTATGGCGGTGGACGATAGCGAGATGCTAAGCGCCGCGGTGCGCCGTGCCGCGCGGATCGCGCAGCCCGGCGACGTGGTGCTGCTGTCGCCCGCCTGCGCCAGTTTCGACCAGTTTCGCGATTTCGAGGCGCGCGGCGATGCTTTTGTCGCGGCGGTCGGGGCGCTGGAATAGGGTGATGGCACGGGCCGAACAGGGAAGGGACGGGGCACATGTCTAGGGCAGGCGAACTGGTGAAGGGGTTTCGCACCCGCACCGTGCCGCGCGAACGCACCGCGCTCGCCATCTGGTTCTGGGAAATCGACCGCGTCCTTCTGTCGCTGATCGTCGCGCTGATGGCGATCGGTCTGGTGGCGGTCGCGGCGGCATCGCCGGTGGCGGCGATCGACCGGTCGACCGCGCAGGTTGCGGTCAACCCGCTCAACTATTTGTACCGCCAGCTTGTGTGGGTCGGCATCGGCCTGCCGATCATGCTGGTCATATCCATGCTGCCCCGACCGCAGGCGCGGCGGCTGGCGACCTTTCTGTGCGTCTTTTTCTTTATCATGCTGTTGTTCGTGCCGTTGCTGGGCAGCACGGTGAACGGGGCGAAGCGCTGGATCGACCTGCCTGGATTTCGCTTTCAGCCGTCGGAGTTTCTGAAACCCGTCTATGTCGTGACGCTGGCCTGGCTGCTGTCGCTGCGCGGCAAGGATGCGACATTGCCGGTGATCCCGCTGACCGGCGCGATGACGTTGCTGATCGCGGCGATCCTGATGCGTCAGCCCGATTTTGGCCAGACCGTCATTTTCCTGGCTTGCTGGGGCTGCCTGCTGCTGCTGTCGGGCCTGCCGATGCGCTGGATAGCGGCGCTGGGCGGCATGGGGCTGGCTGGGCTGGTCGCGGTCTACATGTTCTATGAAAATGGCCGCCAGCGGATCAATGACTTTCTGGGGATCGGCGTCGATCATAGCGCCGGGCCGGATCAGACGGACCTGGCCTTCCGCACCATCACCCATGGCGGCTTTACCGGCGTGGGACCGGGCGGCGGGCAGCACAAGTTCCGCCTGCCCGAAGCGCATACCGACTATATCTTTTCGGTGATCGGGGAAGAGTTCGGGCTGCTGGCCTGTATCGCCATCGCTCTGGTCTATCTGGCCGTCGTCGTGCGGGTGCTGCTGCGCCTGCTGGACGAGGAGGATAGTTTCACCATTTTGGCGGCGGCGGGGCTGACGACGCAGTTCGGATTGCAGGCGATCATCAATATGGGCGTCAATGCGCAGATATTTCCGTCAAAGGGGATGACGCTGCCCTTTATCAGCTATGGCGGCTCCTCTATGCTGGCGCTTTGCATCGGCGTCGGCCTGTTGCTCGCCTTCACGCGACGCAACCCCTTCATGGGTCGGCATACGGTCGTCAAATGGAGTGGTCGATGAGCATTTCCCGTCACTTCGTCCTCGCTGCCGGCGGGACGGGCGGTCATATGATTCCAGCGCATGCCGTGGCCGAGGAACTGATGGCGCGCGGCCATCATGTCGCGCTGGTCACCGATGAGCGGGGGGCGAAGATCCCCGGCATTTTCGACAAGGCGCAGGTTCATGTGTTGCCTGCCGGGCGCATGACCAAGAATCCCAAAAGCTGGCCGGGCGCATTGAAGGCGATACTGGCAGGCCGGGCGATGGCGCGGCGGCTCAATGAGACGTTCCGCCCCACCGCCGTCGTCGGCTTTGGTGGCTATCCGGCGATGCCGGCTCTGCTCGCCGCGCTGGCCGATGGCGTGCCGACCGCCGTGCATGAACAGAATGCGGTGCTTGGTCGCGTCAACCGGCTGGTGGCGGGTCGTGTCGATGCGATTGCGACCGCCTATCCGGGGGTCGAGCGGCTGAAGGAAAAATATGCCGCCAAGGTGCATTTGATCGGCAATCCGGTGCGCGAGGAAGTGAAGCAGTTGCGCGAGGAGGATTTCCCGGCGCTGACCGAAGAGAGCGTGTTCCGGGTGCTGGTGATCGGCGGTAGCCAGGGCGCGTCGATTCTGTCGAGCGTCGTGCCGGAAGGGCTGTCGATGCTGCCGGTCGCGCTGCGCCGCCGCTTGCAGGTGACGCAGCAATGCCGGGCCGAGGATATTGAGCGGGTACGCAAAACCTATGCGGAGATGGAGATTCCCGCCGACCTTGCCACCTATTTCAACGATGTGCCGGAGAAATTGGGCTGGTCGCATCTGGTGATCGCGCGTGCTGGCGCGTCGACGCTGGCGGAACTGACCTGCGCCGGGCGGCCTGCGATACTGGTGCCGTTGCCAAGCGCGATGGACGATCACCAGACCGCCAATGCCCGTGAAATGACCGAGGCAGGCGGTGCGCGCACCATTCCGCAGGCGCGCTTTACCGCAGTGGAACTGGCCAAGCAGATGCAGAAGATGGCGATGGAGCCGGGCGCTTTGCAAAATGCCGCAAAGCGCGCGCGCGGCTGTGGCCGTCCCAATGCGGCGCGGGACATGGCGGACCTGCTGGAAAGCATCGGCCATGCGCCGATCGTCAATGATGCGGTGCGGGTCGGGCCGACGCCGACGTCGCTCAACCTGGCGGGGGTTCCTGCTTGATGGCTTCCCTCTTCCGTCATGCCAGCGAACGCTGGCATCCCACTTCTTCTTTCTCCGTCGCTCTTGAAGAAAAGAGAGATCCCAGCCTTCGCTGGGATGACGGCATTGTTTCGGAGATTATCGCATGAAGGGTGTCGGCACGGACATCGGCACGATCCATTTCATCGGCATTGGCGGCATCGGCATGTCGGGCATTGCCGAGGTGATGCACAATCTGGGCTATGATGTGCAGGGCAGCGATGTGGCCGAAGGCTATGTGGTCGAAGGGCTGCGGGCCAAGGGCATTCGCGTGATGATCGGCCACAAGGCGGAAAATCTGGGCGATGCCGCCGTGGTGGTGACGTCCACCGCGATCAAGCGCGGCAACCCGGAGGTCGAACTGGCGCTGGAAACGCGCGTGCCGGTGATCCGCCGCGCGGAGATGCTGGCCGAACTGATGCGGCTCAAATCCACCGTGGCCGTGGCGGGGACGCATGGCAAGACCACGACGACGTCGATGGTCGCGGCGTTGTTGGACGCAGGCGGGGTGGACCCGACCGTCATCAATGGCGGCATCATCAACAGCTATGGCTCCAACGCGCGGCTGGGCAATAGCGACTGGATGGTGGTGGAGGCCGACGAGAGCGACGGCAGTTTCCTGCGGCTCGACGGCACGATTGCGGTCGTCACCAATATCGATCCCGAACATCTCGATCATTATGGCAGTTTCGACCGGGTGAAGGATGCGTTTGTCGAGTTTGTCGGCAATGTGCCTTTCTATGGCGCGGCGTTGCTCTGTCTCGACCATCCCGAAGTGCAGGCGATTTTGCCGCGCGTGCAGGATCGGCGGATCGTCACTTACGGCTTTTCCGCGCAGGCGGATATTCGCGGCGACAATGTGGTGAGCTTTCCCGGCGGCAACCGCTTCGACGTGCAGATCCGCGAACGGGACGGGTCGACGCGCAAGATCGAGGGGATCGAGATGCCGATGCCCGGTCGCCATAATGTGCTGAACGCCATGGCGGCGATCGGCGTGGCGCTGCACATGGGGATCGACGATGCGACGATCCAGACGGGTTTTGCCAAGTTCGGGGGGGTGAAGCGGCGCTTTACCAAGGTCGGCGAGATCGCCGTCGATGGCGGCGTCGCCACCGTGATCGACGATTATGGCCATCACCCGGTCGAGATCAAAGCCGTGCTGGCTGCCGCCCGCGAAGGCGCGCAGGGACGGGTCATCGCCGTCGTCCAGCCGCATCGCTTCACCCGGTTGCGCGACCTGATGGATGATTTTCAGCAGGCGTTCAACGATGCCGACATCGTCTATGCCGCGCCCGTCTATACCGCTGGCGAACAGCCGATCGAGGGCGTGGACAGCGCGGCGCTGGTCGCGGGGCTGAAGCGGCGGGGGCATCGCAATGCTTCCACCATCGCGGACGCCGATGCGCTGGCGACGGCGCTGGCCGCCGACATTCAGGCGGACGATATGGTCATCTGCCTGGGTGCTGGCGACATCACCAAATGGGCGGCGGGACTGGCCGCTGCCGTTTCCGCCAAGGTCAAGGAGTCGGCCTGATGTTCGAACTGTTCGCGGTTGGACTGGAAATGCAGAAGCGCATGATCGACGTACAGATGCAGGGCGTGGAGGCCGCGCGCGACATGGTGCAGGCGGCGCAGGAAAATGCCAAGGCAGGCATGGCCGCCAATCAGGCGGGCGAGGCGGGGCTGACGGCGATGAAAAGCTGGATGAAGTTGTGGGGCATGCGCGGTTGACGGCCACGATTGCCCTTCCGCCCGTGCGCGGCAGTTTGAAGGCGGATGCGCCGCTGGCCCCGCTCGTCTGGTTCAAGGCGGGCGGCGCGGCGCAATGGCTGTTCGAGCCGAAAGATGCCGATGACCTGTCGGATTTCCTGGCGATGCTGGACCCCGATGTGCCGGTCATGGCGCTCGGCCTCGGCTCCAACCTTATCGTCCGTGATGGCGGGGTGCCGGGCGTGGTGGTGCGGTTGGGCAAGCCGTTTGCAAAGGTCGAGCGACTGGACGAGGTGACGCTCACCTGTGGCGGCGGCGCGTCGGGTATATTGGTGTCATCGACCGCGCGGGATGCGGGCATTGCGGGGCTTGAATTTCTCCGCTCGATCCCCGGCACGGTCGGCGGTTTCGTGCGGATGAATGGCGGCGCCTACGGGCGTGAGACCCGCGACATATTGGTGGAATGCCAGGTGGTGTTGCGGTCGGGCGAGCAAGTGACGTTGCTCAACCGCGATCTTCATTACACCTATCGCCATTCGAACCTGACCGACGGTGCGATCGTGGTCAGCGCGACGTTCCGGGGCGAACCGGGCGAACCCGCCGCGATCCAGGCCGAAATGGACCGCATCGCCGCCGCGCGCGAGGAAAGCCAGCCGCTGCGTAGCAAGACCGGCGGATCGACCTTCAAGAACCCGGATGGGCACAAGGCCTGGGCTTTGGTCGACGAAGCGGGCTGTCGCGGGCTGCAACTGGGCGGCGCGCAGGTGAGCGAGAAGCATACCAATTTCCTGCTCAACCTGGGCGAGGCGACCAGCACCGACATCGAAGCGCTGGGCGAGGAAGTGCGGCGGCGGGTAAAGGACAAGAGCGGCGTGGAGCTGGAATGGGAAATACAGCGGGTGGGGTTGGTGAAGTGAGTGACCGCTCCCTTACAGATTATGAAATGCGGATCATCGCGAACGTCCGCGATGAGGGATGCCAAGTTGTGTCGGTTTTTGATCCAGAGGATGATGCAAAGTCCTTTGCTTATTCGGTGGGCTTTTGGGAAAGCGTCCATCAGCCGGAAGTCATCATTCTCGGGCTTCCCTCACAAATGGGCGTGTTTGCTGTCAACGAAACCCATCGGCAATGCGAAGCTGGCTTAACACTGTTTGATGGGCAAAGCGTCGAAGGCCTGTTTGAAGATTATGACGTGACTTGCATCGCCCGCTCGGTGGACAAGCAGCATTTGACCCCGGAATATCTCAATTCGGCGCTCTGGTATCATAATTTGCGCACTGGAAAGCCGCTCGACGCAGCTTATCAGTTGGTGTGGGCTTATGAGGGACTTTGGCCTTGGGACGCGGGCGCGCCCGCTGAACTCCTTGAAGACCAACCTCAACTCTATTCGGGGATACTCCATTGACTCTCAAACCGCTTCATGTCGCCGTCCTGATGGGCGGCTGGTCGGCGGAGCGGCCTGTTTCCCTCATGAGCGGGGAGGGCGTCGCCAAGGCGCTGGAATCGCGTGGGCATCGAGTCACGCGGATCGATATGGACCGTGATGTCGCGGCGCGGTTGGCGGAAACAAAAGCCGACGTCGTGTTCAACGCGCTGCATGGCGTGCCGGGCGAGGATGGCACGGTGCAGGGGATGATGGACCTGATGGGGCTGACCTACACCCATTCGGGCCTGGCCACTTCTGTCATCGCGATCGACAAGCAGCTGACCAAACAGGCACTGGTGCCGCACGGCATCCCCATGCCCGGCGGCCATATCGTGCAGAGCGAGAGCCTGTTCGAAGGCGATCCGCTGCCGCGTCCCTATGTATTGAAGCCTGTCAATGAAGGCAGTTCGGTCGGCGTCGCCATCGTCACGGCGGAGGGCAATTATGGCAACCCCATCGCGCGCGACAGTGTGGGGCCATGGCAGGATTTCCCCGAATTGCTGGCCGAACCCTATATTCGCGGGCGTGAACTGACCACCGCCGTACTGGGCGACGAAGCGCTGCTGGTGACGGAGTTGCGGCCCAAGAGCGGCTTTTATGATTTCGACGCCAAATATACCGATGGCATGACAGAACATGTCTGCCCCGCCGACATTCCCGACGAGATTACGCAGGCGTGCAAGGCGTTGGCGTTGCGGTCGCACCAGTTGCTGGGGTGCAAGGGGGCATCGCGGTCCGATTTTCGCTGGGACGATGAACGCGGCGTCGAGGGGCTGTTCCTCCTGGAGGTCAATACCCAGCCGGGCATGACGCCGCTGAGCCTGGTTCCCGAACAGGCGGCGAAGCTGGGCATTGACTATGCCACGCTGGTAGAGACTATTGTCGAGGAAGCACTGGCAGGTGCCCGGATGCCGGACAGGGCGGGAGCGAAACATGGCTGAAGCACGGATCAGGCGCGGGGGCACGGCGCGGCTGAGCAGCGCGAAGGGCAGGGCGACCAAGGGCGGTCGCGGCCGGACGCTCAAGCGCCAGTCCTCGCTCGATCGACTGATCGAGGCGCTGCCTGTCAGCGAAGCCACGCTGCAACGCATGGCGAGCTGGACGATCGTGGGCATTTTCGCCGCGATCCTGATCGGGTTCGCGATTTTCTTCGGCCTGCCCGCCATGGTGCAGCAACAGGCCGCGCTGATCGCGGCGCGCGCGGGTTTCGAGGTCGACAAGGTCGAGGTGCGCGGCGTCGAGCGAATGGACGAACTGCCGGTCTATAATATCGCGCTGGGGCAGGTGGATCGTTCGATGCTCTCGCTCGATCTGCCCAAGGTTCGCGCCGACATGCTGAAACTGGGCTGGGTCAAGGATGCGCGCATTTCCCGCCGCCTGCCCGATACGCTGGTGGTCGACATTGTCGAACGCGATCCGGTGGCGGTGTGGCAGCATGGCGGGCAGTTGCACCTGATCGACGTGGCGGGCGTGGTGCTGCAACCCGTGTCGGCCAGCGCCATGCCGGACCTGCCGCTGGTGGTCGGCCCCAACGCCAATCGCCAGACGGCAGGGCTTAATCGGCTGATGGAAAATGCCCCGGCGCTCAAGCCGATGCTGGCGGGTGCCACCTGGGTCGGCAATCGCCGCTGGGATTTGCGCTTCCAGTCGGGCGAGACGCTGTTATTGCCCGAAGGGGACAAGGTTTCCGCAGCCGCCCTGGTCAATTTCGCACGGATGGACGGGGTCAACCGGCTATTGGGCCGGGGTATCGTGAAATTCGACATGCGCGATCCTGACCGGTTCGTCCTGCGGCTGCCGCAGGGCAAGGTCGAGGAACGGCCGGTCGATGCGGCCGACACCGCGGCCAGCGCCGCGCCGTTGGGCGAGGAAGGCTAAGCCCCATGGCGCAGCCCAAGGTCGAAAAGCTGATCACCGCGATCGACATCGGATCGTGGAAAGTGTCTGCGCTGATCGCGGGGCGAACCGACACCGGCGAACTGGCGATTTTGGGCACGGGCCAGCGCGAAAGCCGGGGCGTGCGGCGCGGCTTCATCGCCGACATGGAGCGCACCGAACTGGCGGTGCGCGAAACGATCGAGCAGGCCGAGCGGGTCGCTGGCACCAATATCGAGGATGTGTGGGTCAGCTTTTCGGGCGGCAGCCTGGTCAGCGATGTCGTGACGGTAGAGCGCGACATGGGCGGCTATCGCATCGAGCAGGCCGATATCGACGATTTGCTGACGACCGGGCAACAGGGCATCGACCCGGATGGTCGCGTGGTGCTGCATGCGCAACCCACCTGCTTCACCATCAATGGCAAGGTGCCGGTCAAGAAACCCGCCGGGATGCATGCGGACCTGCTGGGCGTGGATATTCATGTCGTGCTGGCCGACGGCGCGCCGCTTGCCAATCTGGACCTGTGCGTGCGTGGCGCCTATCTGAACGTCAATTCCATCGTCGCATCGCCGATCGCGACGGGCCTCGCTTGCCTGTCCGAAGAAGAACGCGATCTGGGCGTGGCGTTGGTGGAGTTGGGGGCAGGGGTGACCAATGTGTCGCTCTATGCCGGGGGAATGTTGGTGGGCCTGCATTCCATTCCCATCGGGGCGTCCGACATTACCGACGATATTGCATCGGCCTTTGGCATTCGCCGCAGCCAGGCGGAGCGGATCAAATGCTTCTATGGTTCGGCGATGCAGAACCGCCGCGATTTCCGCGAGATGATCGAGATCGCAACCCCTCATGGTGACGTCGCCCTGCCGGGGCAAAGCGCCGGTCCCAATGCGGAAGGGGGCAAGATCACGCGCGCGGCGCTGGTCGGCGTCATCTGCGAACGGCTCAATCAGTTGATGTCCGAAGTGAACGCCGCGCTGGCGGGCATGGGATTCAATTCCCCCACCGGGCGGCAGGTGGTGCTGACCGGGGGCGGCGCAGAAATGAAGGGCATTGCCGACTATGCGCAGGGCGCGTTGGGCCGCGCGGTGCGGATTGGTAGGCCAAGGGGCTTGTCCGCCATGCCCGAAGCGCATAGTGGCCCGGCCTTCGCGACGCTGGCGGGGCTGGCGCTTTACGGCGCTTCCAACCCGGTTGATCTCCGCACGATGGCGCCCGCGCCGCAAACCGTGCATCGTCTGGGCGCGCCCTTGTGGTGGCAGCGGATGATGCGGGCGATAAAGACCAACTATTGAACGAATTTACAGTAAGACGAAATTAACTGGTGAAATACTCCAGTTTCTGGTGTTAACATTTGATGTCGGTTGTTGCTTCCTGACGAGGAAGCTGAGGGAGCAGAATATATGAGCATTGAGATCAGCCCTCCGCATGTGGATGAACTGAAGCCGCGTATCGCGGTGATCGGTGTCGGCGGCGCGGGCGGCAATGCCATCGCGAACATGATTGCAGCCCATGTCGAGGGCGTGGACTTCATCGTGGCGAATACGGATGCGCAGGCGCTCAACGCCTCGCCAGCGGAACGCCGCATCCAACTTGGCCCGCAAATCACCGAGGGTCTGGGCGCAGGATCGCGTCCCGAAATCGGCAAGGCGGCTGCGGAAGAAACGATCGTGTCGGTCGAGCAGGCGCTGGAGGGCGCGCATATGTGCTTCATCGCCGCCGGTATGGGCGGCGGTACCGGCACCGGGGCGGCCCCCGTCATCGCCAAGGCGGCGCGCGAACGCGGCATCCTGACCGTTGGCGTCGTGACCAAGCCGTTCACGTTCGAAGGCAATCGCCGAATGAAGTCGGCGGAATCGGGCATCGACGAACTGCAAAAGCATGTCGATACGCTGATCGTCATTCCCAACCAGAATCTGTTCCTGATCGCCAATCCGAACACGACCTTCAAGGAAGCGTTCCAGATGGCGGACGAAGTGCTGCAACAGGGTGTGCGCGGCATCACCGACCTGATGGTCATGCCCGGCCTCATCAACCTCGACTTTGCCGACGTGCGTTCCGTGATGGGCGAAATGGGCAAGGCGATGATGGGCACCGGCGAAGCCGAAGGCGACGGTCGTGCGCTTCAGGCGGCGGAGAAGGCGATCGCCAACCCGCTGCTCGACGGCGTGTCGATGCGCGGGGCAAAGGGCGTCATCGTGTCGATCGTCGGTGGCGAGGATATGCGCCTGATGGAAGTGGACGAAGCCGCCAACCATATTCGCGAACTGGTGGACCCGGACGCGAACATCATCTGGGGCAGCGCGTTCAACGACAATCTGAATGGCAAGATTCGCGTGTCGGTTGTCGCGACGGGCATCGACAATGATGTTGGCAATCATGCCGCGCCGCTGACCCAGCCTTTCAGCTTTGCCAGCCGCCCTGCGGTGTCGGTGCCCCAGTCGGCAGCGCCCAAGGCCGCTGCACCCGCGCCCGCGCCACAGGCAGCTCCCGCGCCAGCACCTGAACCGGAAACGCTGGAACTGGACGTCCCCGAAGCGCCGGCCCCCGCGCCGGTGGCAGCCGCCGCGCCCGCGCCGTTCGCTGCGCCGCGCCCGGTCGCTGTCTTTTCGGACGATGACCCGGCAGAGGATGAACTGGTCCTCGGCGCGGAAAGTGCAGCACCACCTCCGCCAGCAGAGCCCGCACCGCGTGTCGCATCGGGCGGCACCCTGTTCGAGCGGATGGCGGGCCTGACGCGTGGCACGGAAAAGTCGCCAGCCGCCGACGAAGGCGCGCCGGGGATGGACATTCCGCGCTTCCTCAATCGCCAGAACAACCAGTAAGCGATCCGCTTGCCGGGGCATCTGCTCCACCAGAAGCGCGCCGTCGGTCCCACAAGGCAACCGGGCGCGCTTTTTCGTTGGCGGTCATTTCCCATTCATGGCGGCATCGGTTAAGGCACGGGTGTGAAACGCTCTCTTCCCTGGATAATTGCCGCGCTGATGCTTCCGGGCGGCGCATTCGCGCAGGTTGACCAATCGCAGCTGGTCCGTCCGCCCGACGCGGCCGGCCTCAACAGCTACCTTGCCCGTCTGTCCACCAATCCGCGCGATGTGGCGGCGCTGATCGGCGCGGGGGAGGCTGCGCTGGCGTTGGACGACCCGCGCGCCGCCACCGGCTTTTTTGCCCGCGCCGATGCGATCGCCAGCGGTAATGGCCGGATCAAGGCCGGGCTGGGGCGGGTGATGTTGAAGCTGCAAAATCCCGGTGAAGCGTTGCGCCTGTTCGATCAGGCGGCGCGGCTGGGCTATCCCGACGCCACGATCCTGGCTGATCGCGGGCTGGCGCGTGACATGACCGGGGATCAGGCGGGGGCGCAGCGCGATTATCAGGCGGCGCTGCAACGCACGCCCGACGATGCGGAACTGATTCGCCGCTATGCATCGTCATTGGGGATAGCCGGGCAGATCGATGCGTCGGACAAGGTCATGCAGCCGCTATTCTACAAGAGCGATCGCGCGGCATGGCGATCGCGCGTATTCATATTGGCGATGAACAACCGGCAGGCTGAAGCGCAGAAGATAGCCGAGCAGACCATGCCGCCGCAGCTCGCCGCCGCGATGATGCCCTATCTGCGCAAAATGCCCTATCTGACGCCAGCGCAGAAGGCTGCTGCGATTCATTTCGGGCATTTCCCGGCGCAGGTCGGCACTACCATCGCCGCGATCGTGCCGACGCCACCGGCTCCCGGCTACAGCCAGCCGGTGGCAACCAAGGCACCACCGCCGGTCGCTGTGGCGGCCGCCCCGACCAGCCCGGCGCAGGATCGCCGCACGCGTCGTGCTGAGCAGCAGCGCCAGCGCCGCGAAGCAACGCGGCTGGCGCGGGCCGAAACGCCGCGAACGGCGACGGTTCAACCGACGCCGGCACCGACGCCCACCCCGACTCCAGCGCCCACACCGAGTTCTGCGCCAACCCTGCAGCAGCCTGCGCCGCAAACCGTCCAACCGACACCGACACCGGCACCGGCGCAGGTGCAGATGGTCCAGCCGACGCCCGGCGCACCGGCCCCGACCCAGTCTGCTCCGCCACGGCAGCTTGCCGCCGCCACGCCGCAGGTGCAGGGACCGCCAGCGCCCGGTCTTGAATCGCTCGACACGCCGCGGACCGCGGCGCCTGCCGCCAATCAGCCTGCGACCACGGTAGCGAATAATGCCACCGCGCTGGCCCAGGCTTCCGCACCGGCATCGACGCCCGCTGCTTCGCCTGTTGTGCAGCCCACGCCGCCCGCGCCGCCGCCTCAGCCCGATCCACAGGCGACCCGCACGCTGGCCGACATCATCCGCGCCATCGATGTGCCGGACGCGGAACGGCGACCCACCGTCGCGGCCGTCGATCTGGCCGAAATCGAGAAAATGCAGGCCGCGCGCCGCGCCGAGCGTCTGGCCGCCGCCGAAAAGGTGAAGAAAGCCGCCGCAGCCAAGGCCAAGGCGGAAGCCGATGCTAAGGCGAAGAAGGAGGCGGAGGAAAAGAAGCGCCTGGCCGACAATCCGTCACGCAACTGGCTTCAGATCGCGACCGGCGCGAATAAGAGCGCGCTGGCATTCACGCTGAAGGCGCTGCGCAAGAAATATGACGAGCTAGCCCCGCAAAGCGCCTGGATCGCCAGTTGGGGCCGGACCAATCGTATGGTCGTCGGTCCTTTCGCCAGCTTCACCCGCGCCAGGACGCTCGAAACCAAGCTGAAGGGCAAGGGCGCAGATGTTTTTGCCTGGCAAAGTGATGCCGGAGAGGTGGTCGAAAGGCTGAGCGGCGAGTAGAGGGGCGTCCCATGACGACCCTTGCTTCCTATGCCTGCCATCCCGCCGCCAGCCGTGGCCGCCTCCACCCCGAAGAGGGGGGCGAGGTGCGTGGCCCGCGCGACATGTTCCAGCGGGATCGGGATCGCATCATCCATTCGATCGCATTTCGCCGCCTGCGCCACAAGACGCAGGTCTTTGTGTCGCCCGATGGCGATCATTTCCGCGTCCGCCTGACCCACAGTCTGGAGGTTGCGCAGATCGGCCGCACCACCGCGCGGACGCTGGGGCTGAACGAGGATCTGACCGAGGCTTTGTGCCTGGCCCACGACATTGGCCATCCGCCCTTTGGCCATGCTGGCGAGGATGCGCTGGAGGCGGCGATGGAGGCGCATGGCGGCTTTGATCATAACGCCCATACGCTGCGCACGCTGATGCTGCTGGAAAGTCCCTATCCGCGGTTCCGGGGACTCAATCTGAGCTGGGAAATGCTGGAGGGGCTGGCCAAGCATAATGGGCCGATCCGCAATCCCGGCTGGGCGATGCGCGAACTCGACGCTTTATTCCCGCTAGACCTGACCAGCCATGCCTCGCTGGAGGCGCAACTGGCGGCGATTTCGGACGATATCGCCTATGACAATCACGACATTGACGATGGGCTGCGCGCGGGGCTGCTGGTGCTGGAGCAGTTGCTGGAGGTGCCGTTCGTGGCGCGCTGTTGGGACCGGGTGCGGGCCCGCTATCCCGATGTCGCGCAGGACAGGCTGCTGCGCGAACTGGTGCGCGAACAGATTGGCGTGATGGCCAATGACCTGATTGCCGCGACCCGCGCCAATATCGCAGAATCGGGGGTGCGGACGGTGGAGGATGTGCGCGCGCTGGGCCGCACGCTGGTTGCCTTCTCGCCCGAACTGGCGGCACAAGAGCGTGATCTGAAGCGTTTCATGTATGCCAGCCTCTATCATCATCCCGAACAATTGGCCGCTGCCGACCGGGCGAGGGTGATCGTCACCGACCTGTTCGCCGCCTATCAGGCCGATCCCGCGCTGATGCCGGGTGAATGGCGCGATGAGTGCGTGACCGGCGAACCCGACCGCAGCCGCCACATCGCCGATTTCATCGCGGGCATGACCGACCGCTACGCCGAAAAACGCCATGCCGAGATATTCGGGGCGGTGGCGGATTGACGCGCCGGTGCGTTTGACGCAATGCAAATCATGTCGTCGGCGCTGAGGATTCGGCGCCGGGCATGATGCGGGAGAGTATGGGCGGCCTTTCAGGCCAAGCCTGTCGCCGAAGGAGCAACCGCCCCGGAATCTCTCAGGCCAAAGGACCGCATCACGCGCAGACGCTCTGGAAAGCGGATGGGGGAACCTGTCCCACCGAAGGGGTAAGCCGTTTCCCGCAAAGGACGGTCAAAGCTCTCAGGTTCCCGTGACAGAGGGGGTGACGAAAAGGCGGTCCGTTGGCCGGGTCGATCGTCGCTGTGCCCTCTTACGGAAAGGTCGTTTCATGACCGCCACGGACAATATCGCCACGCTGGAAGAAAGCCTGCCGCTGGAGGCCTTGCCGCTCGACGCCTGGCATCGCGCGCGCGGCGCGCGGATGGTGGGGTTTGCCGGTTATCACATGCCGATCCAATATGATGGCATCATGGCCGAACATGGCTGGACCCGCGAACATGCGGGCCTGTTCGACGTCAGCCATATGGGGCAACTGACCTTTTCGGGTGAGGGCGTGGACGAAGCGCTGGAGCTGTTGCTGCCCAGCGATATCAAGGGATTGAAGCCCTTTCGCCAGCGCTATTCGATGTTGCTGGATCGCGATGGCGGCATATTGGATGACCTGATGGTATCGCGCCTTGGCGATGGGGCGTTCGATGACGCGGCGATCTACATGGTCGTGAACGGCGCGACCAAATATGACGATATTGCCTGGATGATCGAGCATTTGCCCGATGCCGTGATCATGAACCATATGGCCGATCAGGCGCTGCTGGCGTTGCAGGGGCCGGAAGCGGGCGAGGCGATGGCTGTGCTGGTGCCGGGGACCGCCGAGCTGACTTTCATGCAGTGCGGCGCGTTTGAGTGGAACGGGGTGCCGCTGTGGATCAGTCGGTCGGGCTATACCGGCGAGGACGGGTTCGAGATCAGCCTGCCCGCCGATGCAGCGAACGCCTTTGCCGACGCCTTGTGTGCCCTGCCGCAGGTGAAACCAATCGGCCTTGGCGCGCGCGATTCCTTGCGGTTGGAGGCGGGGTTGCCGCTCTATGGCCATGACCTGACCCCTGCGGTCAGCACCATCGGCGCTGATCTGGGCTTTGCGATTTCGAAGCGCCGTCGTGAGGAAGGCGGCTTCATCGGCCATGGCCGGGTGATGAAGGAACTGGCGGACGGGCCGGGCGCAAAGCGCGTGGGCCTGACCATCGAGGGTCGCCTGCCCGCGCGCGAGGGCGCGCAGATTTATGTCGGCGATGTGCAGGTGGGCGACGTCACCTCCGGCGGTTTTGCCCCGACCGTGGGTGCGCCGATTGCGATGGGTTGGGTCAGCCTGCCCCATAGCGCCATCGGCACCGCGCTGGAAATTGAAGTGCGCGGCAAGCGCATCGGCGCAAAGGTCGCGCCCATGCCGTTTGTGCCGCACAATTATCGCCGCAAAGCCTGAATTTTTTGTCCGATAGGGGAGACAGACCCATGAGCCGCTATTTCACCGACGAACATGAATGGATCGATGTCGAGGGCGAGATCGCCACGGTCGGCATTACCGACTATGCGCAGGAGCAGCTGGGCGACATCGTGTTCGTCGAACTGCCCGCCGAAGGCACCACGTTCGACAAGGGCGACGATGCCGCCGTGGTCGAATCGGTCAAGGCCGCGTCGGACGTCTATGCGCCGATTTCCGGCGAAGTGATCGAAACCAATGGCGCGCTGGAGGATGAGCCCGCGCTGGTCAACAGCGACGCGGAGGAAGATGGCTGGTTCTTCAAGTTGCGCATGACCGACCCGTCCGAGCTGGAAGGGCTGATGACCGAAGCGGCCTACAAGAAGTTTGTGGCCAGCCTTTGATATTTTAATCGCCCCTCCTCTTCAGGGGAGGGGTTGGGGTGGGGGCTTGCCTCACGCGCCGCGTCGAGCCGACAGCGCCCACCCCCGGCCCCTCCCCAGAAGGGGAGAAGGAGAAATTGATGCGCTACCTACCCCTGACCGACACTGACCGCGCGGACATGCTGTCCGTCGTCGGCGCGGCGTCGATCGACGATCTGTTCGTCGATGTGCCCGCCGAAGCCCGGCTGTCCGCCAAGATCGCGGGCCTGCCTGATCATGCGAGCGAACTGGCGGTCGAACGCCATATGAGCAAGCTGGCGCGGCAAAATCTGTCGGCGGGGGAAGCGCCCTTTTTCCTTGGGGCGGGCGCCTATCGGCATCATGTCCCGGCCAGCGTCGATCATCTGATCCAACGTGGCGAGTTTCTGACCGCCTACACGCCCTATCAGCCGGAAATCGCGCAGGGGACGTTGCAGGTATTGTTCGAGTTCCAGACGCAGGTAGCGCGCCTGCTGGGCTGCGACGTGGCGAACGCATCCATGTATGACGGGTCGACCGCCTGCTGGGAAGCGATCGGCATGGCGCGGCGGATCACCAAGCGGGGCAAGGCGATCTTGTCGTCGGGCCTGCACCCCCATTATGTGTCGGTCGCCAATACGATGGCGAAATTCACCGGCGACCAGTTGGTGCATGACGCGCCGACCCTGAGCGCCGACACCGATATCAACGCGCTGATCGCGGGCATCGACAAGGATACAAGCTGCGTCGTCGTCCAATATCCCGACATTTTGGGCCGCATTGCCGACCTGACCCCGCTGGCGGACGCGGCCCATGCCGCCGGTGCGCTGCTGGTCGCCGTGGTGACCGAGCCGGTGGCGCTGGGCGCGCTGGTACCGCCCGGCGAGATGGGCGCGGACATCGTCGTGGGCGAGGGCCAGTCGATCGGCGTTGGGCTGCAATTTGGCGGGCCGTATCTCGGCCTCTTCGCTTGCAAGCAGAAATATGTCCGCCAGATGCCGGGCCGCCTGTGTGGCGAGACGGTGGACGCGGCGGGCAAGCGCGGTTTCGTGCTGACGCTCTCCACGCGTGAACAGCATATCCGGCGCGAGAAGGCGACGTCGAATATCTGCACCAATTCAGGGCTTTGCGCGCTGGCGTTCAGCATCCACATGACCCTGCTGGGTGAGCGCGGGTTGCGTGAACTGGCGGCGCTCAATCATGGGCTGGCCTGCCAGGCGGCGGATCGTCTGGCGCAGGTGCCGGGCGTGACGCTGCTCAATGAGAGCTTCTTCAACGAATTCACGCTGGTCCTGACGAAGGATGCGCGGGACGTGGTGCGCAGCCTGGCCGACAAGGGCGTGCTGGCCGGCGTGTCGCTGGGCCGTCTGTTCCCGCAACACGCATCGGTCGGCAACGGGTTGGTCGTCGCTGTGACCGAGACGGTGACGGCGGAGGATATCGAAACGCTGGCCCAGGCGCTGGAGGAGGAACTGGCATGACCGTTCATAGCCTCAGTGCTGCCGCGAAGGCGGTAGCCCAGTCCGGCCGTTCAGCTACCCGCAAGGGCGGGACTGGGTTCCCGCCTTCGCGGGAATACGGCGCGAACAAGGAGAGTGTCGCATGACCATGCTCAAGGAAGGCCGTCCCACCGCGCCCGTCACCGTCAAGGACGCGCATATGGCCCCGGCCACGGCGACGGGAAACCGCGCGCTGATGCTGGAAGAGGCGTTGATCTTCGAGATTGGATCGACCGATACCACCGGCGTCGATTTCGCGCCCGCGCCCAAGCTTGCCACCCGCCTTGGCGGACTGGCGCGTGGGGCGATCGGCTTGCCTGGCCTGTCCGAACAGGAAACGGTGCGGCATTATACGCGCCTTAGCCGCCAGAATTATGCGATCGATCTTGGCCTGTTTCCGCTCGGCAGTTGCACGATGAAGCATAATCCGCGCCTCAATGAAAAGGTCGCGCGGATGCCCGGTTTTGCCGATCTCCACCCGCTCGCTCCGCAATCGACGGTGCAGGGCGCGCTGGCGGTGATCCATGAACTGGCGGAATGGCTGGTGACGCTGACGGGGATGCATGCGGTGGCGATGTCGCCCAAGGCCGGGGCGCATGGCGAATTGTGCGGCCTGCTGGCGATCCGTTCGGCGCTGGAGGCGCGCGGTGACGCGCGCAGCGTCGTGCTGGTACCTGAAAGCGCGCATGGCACAAACCCTGCGACGGCAGCCTTTTGTGGCTATAAGGTCGAGGATATTCCGGCGACCCCGGAGGGCCGTGTCGATTTGGCGGCACTGACCGCGCGGCTGGGACCGGACGTTGCGGCGGTGATGATCACCAACCCCAATACGTGCGGCCTGTTCGAGCGGGATCTCAAGACGATTTCCGACGCGGTTCATGCGGCTGGCGCGTTCGTCTATTGCGATGGCGCGAATTTCAACGCCATTGTCGGCCGGGTCCGCCCCGGCGATCTGGGCGTCGATGCGATGCACATCAATTTGCACAAGACCTTCTCCACGCCCCATGGCGGGGGCGGTCCCGGTTCCGGCCCGGTCGTGCTGTCGGAGGCGCTTGCCCCTTATGCGCCTTTGCCCTTCGTCGAAAGGCAGGGCGATCGCTTCGTCCTGATCGAGGAGGAATCGGCTGAGGATCATCATGCCGGCACGTTCGGGCGGATGGTCGCTTTCCACGGTCAGATGGGGATGTTCACCCGCGCGCTGGCCTATATTCTGAGCCACGGCGCGGACGGCCTGCGGCAGGTGGCGGAGGATGCGGTCCTCAACGCCAATTATATCCTGCGTAGCCTGAACGACGTGCTGGACGCGCCGTTCGGCGGCAGCGGCCCCTGCATGCATGAGGCGCTGTTCAGCG
This sequence comes from Sphingobium xenophagum NBRC 107872, assembly GCF_000367345.1. Lineage (GTDB taxonomy): Bacteria > Pseudomonadota > Alphaproteobacteria > Sphingomonadales > Sphingomonadaceae > Sphingobium > Sphingobium xenophagum. The sequence goes on along the minus strand of NZ_BARE01000001.1, from coordinate 135,493 downwards.
ACAAGGGGCTGGCCGATGGCTTTACCACGCTCGACATCGCCAAGGGGCTGATTGACGAGGGGTTCCACCCGATGACCATGTATTTTCCGCTGGTCGTTCATGGCGCGATGCTGGTCGAACCGACCGAGACGGAAAGCAAGGCGGCCCTCGACCAGTTCATCATGGCGCTGCGCAGCCTGGCGCAGCGGGCCAAGGCAGGGGATGAGGCATTGAAGGGCGCGCCCTATCATGCGCCGCGCCGCCGTCTCGACGAAACGCTGGCGGCGCGCAAGCCCGTGCTGACATGGGAAGCGCAGACGCTGGCGCAGGCGGCGGAATGACGCCCTGGGTTCCGGGTGAAGCGGGCGGCGAGGCGCAGAAGCGCCACGCCCCCGCGACGTTGCGGAACAGGGACGCCATCCTGACCATCCTGCGCGATGCCTTGCCGCCATCCGGTCTGGTGCTGGAGGTGGCGAGCGGTAGCGGCGAACATATCATCCATTTCGCCGCCGCGCTGCCCGCGCTCGATTGGCAGCCAAGCGATCCCGATATGGCTGCGCTGGCCTCCATCGCGGCATGGCGGGCGGAGGCGGACCTTTCCAATCTGCATGAACCGATCCGGCTGGACGCGGCGGGAGACTGGCCGGTCGACCACGCCGATGCGATATTGTGCATCAATATGGTGCATATCAGCCCATGGGACGCGACGTTGGGGTTGATGCAGGGGGCAGGGCGGGTTCTGCCGCCGGGTGGGCCGCTCTATCTGTACGGACCCTATATACGCGATGATGTGGAAACTGCGCCCAGCAACCTGGCGTTCGATGCTTCGCTCAAGGCCCGCGACCAGCGCTGGGGTCTGCGCCGGGTGGAGGATGTCGTGACCGCAGCGGAGGCGCAAGGGTTGCGCCTCGACAGGATGGTGGACATGCCGGCGAACAATCTGTCGCTGATTTTCAGGCGAGCGGACTTCTGAAATTCGTTCGCGCTGCGCCTGTCGAAGCGCTTTACAGTCCCGCGAACAGGAACAGGCCTTCGACAAGTTCAGGCCGAACGGATAAGGGGAGCGCAATGTCCAGCCAACTCCTTCCCCTTGTCGCCGCCGAGATGCTCCAGCCCGCCGATCCGCGTGCGGCGGCGATGGCCGGGGCGATCGCGGCGCAACATCCGCACGCGGCCCGCGCGGTCCTATTCTACGGCTCCTGCCTGCGGGAGGCCAATCTCGACGGGCTGATGCTGGATTTCTACCTGATCGTGTCGGACTATCGCGCTGCATATGGCAAAAGCTGGCTGGCGCGGGCCAATGCGCTGATCCCGCCCAATGTGTTTCCGTTTGAATATAGTGGCTTGATCGCCAAATATGCGGTGTTGTCCGAAGCGGACTTCGCCCGGCTGTGCAGTCATGCGGCGGATAATGTGTCGGTCTGGGCGCGCTTTGCGCAGCCGTCGCGATTGCTGTGGGCGGTAGATGAGGATGCGCGGGCGCGGGCCATCGCGGCGGTGGCTCAAGCCGCGCCGACCCTGTTGTCGCTGGCCCTGCCTATGGCGGAAGGTCAGGATGCGCTGTCCCTGTGGAAGGCGGGCTTCACCCTGACCTACCAGGCCGAGTTGCGGGCGGAGCGCAAGGGGCGGTCGCTGTCCATCGTTGATGCGGACCCCGATCGCTACCGCCGTTTTGGCGAGGCGGCGCTGGCCGATGGCCTGCCCCGGTCACCGGAGCAGGCCGCGCAGCGCTGGCGTGCGCTTCAGCGGCGGGGCAAGTGGCTGTCGGTCGTGCGACTGGCCAAGGCGAGCTTCACCTATGCGGGCGGGATCGATTATCTGGCGTGGAAAATCAACCGTCATGCCGGGACGGCAATCGTCATCAAGCCATGGCAGCGGCGCTGGCCGCTTCTGGGCGCGGTCACTCTGCTGCCGCGACTGTTCCGTTCTGGTTCGATCCGCTGAGCGCGACGGACAGGGCATTGGCGAGCGACATCAGCGTATAGGGTTTGCGCAGTACTTCATGGCCCGCAAAATCGGCGCTGGCGGTTGCGTCGCCCGCATAGCCGGTGACGAACAGCACCGGCAGATGGCGATATTGCTGCGGCAGGGCGCGGATCATTTCCGGCCCGGTCAGGTCCGGCATCAGCACGTCGCTCATGATCAGGCCAATATCGCTATTATTGGACAGCAGCTTTGCGGCCTTGGACGGATGATCGCAGGCGATGGGCAGGTGCCCCAGTTCCGCCAGCGCCGCCATGGTCTGTTTCAGCACACGCGGATCATCCTCCACCACCAGGATGCGGGTGGGCGGATGAAGCGTTGCGTCGTGCGGGGAGGATATGGCCTCGCTGGCATCGGCTGCCGCGTCGCCCATCCGCCGGGGCAGGTAGACATGGACGCTGGTGCCCTTGCCCGGTTCGGACTCGATGCGGATTTCGCCTTCGCACTGGCGCACGAAGCCGAAGATCTGGCTAAGGCCTAGACCCGTGCCCTTGCCGACCGGCTTGGTGGTGAAAAACGGCTCGAACACGCGCGCCAGTACCTCGGCGCTCATGCCGCAGCCATCATCAGTGACACTCAGCACGACATAGTCGCCCGCTTGGCAATCGCCGACCTCACCCGCCGCCAGCGCGGTCTGGCTGGTGCCGATGGTCAGCCGCCCGCGCCCGTCCATGGCGTCGCGCGCATTGACGCACAGGTTCAGGATCGCATTTTCCATCTGGTGCTGGTCAACGAAGATGCGCCATCCCTGCGCCCTGGGTGCGAGCGCCACGGTGATCTGGTCGCCGATGGTGCGGTCGATAAGGTCCGCCATGCCCGACACAAGCGCATCGGGATCGACTGCGCTGGGCAGCAATGGTTCGGACCGGGCAAAGGCAAGCAGGCGACGCGTGAGGGCGGAGGCGCGATTGGCCCCCTCCATCGCATTGTCGAGATGACGGGATGCTTCCTGCGGCTTTAGCCGGATATTGCGCTTCGCCAGTTCCAGTCCACCGACAACAACGGCCAGCATATTATTGAAATCATGGGCGATACCACCGGTCAGCTGACCCACCGCGTCCATTTTGTGCATCTGGCGCAGATTTTCCTCCGCCGCCGCGCGATCGATCGATTCCTGTTGCAACCGCTCATAGGCATCGGTCAGTTCCGCCGTGCGTGCGCGCACCGCCAGGTCCAGCCGGTCGGCCCGTTCCGCCTCCGCCTCCGCCTCCGCCAGTCGCCGCGCGTTGCGGCGATCGCTATAGGCGACATGGGCGAACCAGGCGGCGAACAGCACACATACCAGCATCGCCAGCCCCAGCAGGCGTGAGGTCTGCCCCATCCATTCGGTACGGTCCCCCGCGAGCGCCACGGCAAGGCTGCGTTCGCGCAGGCGCAGATTTTCCGCCTCTATGACGCGGTTGAGCAGCGCGGTGATGCGTTTCAGATCGCGCGACGTCCCCGCTTCGTGAAAGCGACCGAGCGCTGCCATCTTCTGGTCGTAGGTGGTGCGCAGGCCGATTTCGTTCAGTGTCTTGCCGCGCGCCATGAAGGCTTGTTGCAGCGCCTCCACATTGCCGCGCTGCCATCCGGTGCCGCGCGTCGCAAAGGCCAGCGCCTTCAATTGCGCGCCAGCAGTGCGCCACTGGTCCTGAAACAGGCGGCCGGTATCGGGGTTGAGGCCAATGACATAGCGGGCCAGCGTCACTTCCGCGCGCGCAGTCTGTGCCTCGAACGCGCGGGCCAGCGCGATGATCTCGAAACTGCGCTGCTGTTCGGCCAGCGCCAGTTGATGATCGCGCGAGGCGTTGCTGGCGCTATAGAGCAAAGCGCCGAGCGACCCGACCAGCAGGATGCCGAGCAGGAATGGCAGCAGGCGTCGTGCCTTAACGCGCAAGCTGCTGCCTTCATGATCCAAAGTGTCGCTGTCCGCCATCACTCGTCACACTAGCGGAACAAGCATAGCAGCGAAACAGCGCTGATCAACGGCGTGCCGGTCAGGCGATCGCGCCGGTCGCCTGACCCGCGGCCTTGAACATGCCGATAATCTGTTCGACCTGTTCGTCGCTATGATCGGCACATAGCGAGCAGCGCAGCAGGAAAGTGCCGGCCGGGGTTGCGGGCGGGCGCGCCATGTTGACGTAGAGGCCCAGTTCGAGCAGCGTCTGCCAGATGGCCACCGCCTGCGCCTGATCGGTCAGGATCACCGCGATGATCGCCGATTGCGGCGTCGTGGTGCCCAGGGTGAAGCCAAGGTCGGTCAACCCCTGATGCAGCCGCTTGCTGTTCTTCCACAAGTGGGCGCGCTTTTCGCCCGCATGCATCAGCTTGCGGATGGAGGTCGCGGCGGTCGCGACCACGCTGGGCGGCAGCGATGCGGTGAACACATAGGGACGGCAGACCAGCCGCATGATTTCGAACTTGGGATGGTTGGAAACGCAGAAGCCGCCGACCGTGCCGACCGATTTGGAAAAGGTGCCGACGACGAAATCCACGTCTTTTTCGACGCCCTGTTCCTCATAGACGCCCCGGCCATTGGGACCAAAAAAGCCCATGCCATGCGCTTCATCGACCAGGATCATGCAATTTTGATGCTTGCGCACCGCAGCCACCATGTCGGGCAGGGGGGCAATGTCGCCCAGCATCGAATAGACGCCTTCCAGCACGACCAGCTTGAGCGCATCGGCGGGCAGGCGGCCCAGGCGCTTGTCCAGATCCTCGACGCTATTATGGCGGAAGCGGACGATTTCGGCGTCGCCCAGGAAGCAGCCATCATAGATGGACGCATGGCTGTCAGCGTCCAGCACGACATAGTCGCCGCGTCCGGCCAGCGTCGAAATCATGCCCAGATTGGCCTGATAGCCGGTCGAAAAGACCATGGCGGACGATGTGCCGTAAAATTCCTTGAGCGCGTCCTCGACTTCGCGATGGCCCTGATAGGTGCCGTTGAGGACGCGGCTGCCGGTCGTGCCAGCGCCAAATTCGTCCAGCGCTTTCTTGCCCGCCGCGACCACGTCCGGGTCGAAGGTCATCCCCATATAGTTATAGGTGCCCAGCAGGATGGTTTCCTTGCCCTTGATGATCGCGCGCGTCGGCGAAAGCACCTGATCCATCACGATCGAGAAAGGATCGCGCACGCCGGTGTCGAGCAGGGCTTGCCGCTCGGCGATCAGGGGATCGAATTTGGACAGCAGGTCGCGGGTTTCAGTGGCGGTGTCGGTCATATCTCTTCTGTCTTTCCCAATTCGTCATGCCGGACCTGGTCCGGCATCCAGGGTTCCATGCGGAGTGCCTGGCGCACTGGACCCCGGATCAAGTCCGGGGTGACGACAAACTCAGGCGGCCTTCAGCTTCGCGACGGCATCGACCAGCTGGCCGACCGTCTCAATTTCCGCCTGCATGTTCATGGTGATCAGAATGTCGAATTCATCCTCGATCGCGGCGACAAAATCCATGACCGTCAGGCTGTCCCATTCCAGATCGCCGGCAAAGGTGGTGGTTTCGGTCAGCGCGACGCCCTTCTTGTTGAAGGGGGCGACCTGCGCGGCGACGCTGTCGAAAATTTCGGTGCGATCCGTCATCTTTTGCTTCTGTCTTTCCGTAAAGCACGGCTTTTGCCGCCTTGGCCTGCCCTATGGCAAGGGAATAAGGCGGTAATCGGGCAGCATCGCGCCCGAATTTGCACGGTGTTTTTGCGCCTTTAGCGGAAATTGTCGGCGTAGGCCTGCAATTTCAGCGTCTTGGGGGGTGTCGCTATCACGGTGTAGGGCACGCCCTGCTTTTGCGCATAGGCGATGGCGGCTTCCTGCGAGGGGAAGCTGAGCTTGAGCTGCTGCTGCGTGTCGCCAGAGCCAGCCCACCCGGTCAGCGGATCGGCCTGCTTCGCTTCTGCCGGTGCATATTCCAGCACCCATTTATGGGTCAGCGCCTTGCCCGATTGCAGGGCGTTCTTCTGGATCTGGTAAATGCGCGCGCTCATCGCGAAAGACTCCGGTAAATCGTCATGCTGCGTTGCACCAGCGTCCGGCGTGAAGTCAAGTGCGCGTGCGGGCATCGGCGCGCTTGGTGCGCAGCGTGGGCGGGGCGGCGGTCGGATCGTCGGGCCATGGGTGCCGGGGGTAGCGGCCGCGCATTTCCTTCGCCACATCGCGCCAGTTGCCCGCCCAGAAGCCGGGCAGGTCGCGCGTCGTCTGGATCGGGCGGCCAGCGGGCGAGGTGAGCGACAGGACGAGCGGGATGCGCGCGCTGCCCACGGTCGGATGCTCGGCAAGGCCGTAGAGCGCCTGTACCCGCAATTCGACGCGCGGGCCGCCATCGGCCATATAGTCGATCGCATGGGTGCTGCCTGCCGGAGAGCGGAAATCGGGCGGGGCGAGCCGGTCCACCTGCTGCTTGCCATCCCACCCGATCAGGCCGTCCAGCACCCCCGACAAGTGCGACCGGTCGATGTCCGACAGGCGGCGCTTGCCCGCCAGCAGCAGCGGGAGCCATTCGTCCAGGCTGGCGATCAGGGCGGCATCGCACAGCGCCTCCACCCCGGCAAAGTCGGCGCGCATCCGCAGCGACTGTGCGGCCTCCGACCAGGGAAGGAGATCTAGGCCACCCTGTCGCACGCCGTCCAGCAGCGCCGCCACTACCGCCGCCGGATCGGGCCTGTCGTCGGAGCCTGACGACAGGCGTACCGCGCCCAGCCGCCGTTCGCGCAGCGCCTCTATCCCGCCATTGGCGGAGCGGAAGCGGACGGTGCGGCTCGTGATGATCCGGTCCGGAAACAGCGCCAGCACGTCCGCTTCGGCGATCGGCGCGGCGGACAGGATGCGCGCGCCTGCCGCGCTGCCCTGCACCTCTCCCACCGCCAGCCATTCTTCGCGGGCGAGCGGCGACAGGGGATCGAGCCGGAAACCGCGCCCGCCCACACTGGTCCAGTCCGCGCCATCGGCGGAGCGGCGTTTCGACACGCGATCGGGAAAGGCGAGCGCAAGGCAGAGGCCGGTGGCTTCCGTCGCGCTGACTGTCCCCCTCCCGCTTGCGGAAGGAGTTAGGGGAGGGCGTGTCGCCAGATTAGCTGGTACAGACCCTCCCCCGGCCCCTCCCGCAAGCGGGAGGGGAGCAAGATGGTTGGGCGTCGCCACAAGACCCGCCCAGCGCTTGGCCAGCGCGCGGCCAGCATCGGCCCGCTTGCCGCCCTCCCGCCGCCAGCGTTGCAGGCGCAGCGTAAGGTCGGTGTCCTGTCCGCCAATGCCGCGTTCGCCCAGCAGCACGGCAATGTCGGCGGCTGTCTGCGCCAGCCCCATTTCGGCTGCGCGCACCAGCATATGCGCGATGCGCGGGCTGAGCGGCAGTTTCGCCAGCGCCTTGCCATGGGGCGTGATCCGACCGTCGCCATCCAGCGCCTCCAGCGCGGTCAGCCTTGTCCGCGCCTCGGCGACGGCTGCGGCGGGCGGGGGATCGAGCCAGCGCAGCGTCCCCGGATCGCTCACGCCCCACAGTGCGCAGTCGAGCAGCAGGCTGGAAAGGTCGCTTTCCAATATCTCCGGCGGATCGAAGGGGGGCATGCCAGCGCTCGCGGCTGCTTCCCACAGGCGATAGGCGACGCCGGGCCGCTGCCGCGCGGCGCGGCCCGCACGCTGGGTCGCCGACGCCTGGCTTGCCCGTTCGGTCACCAGCCGGGTGACGCCCGCCGCCCGGTCATAACGGGGGCGCCGCGCCAGCCCGCTGTCGACGACGATCCGCACACCGTCGATGGTCAGGCTGGTTTCCGCGATGCTGGTCGCCAATATGATCTTGCGCGCGCCCGACCGTGATGGCCGGATCGCGGCCCGCTGCGCGGCGGGATCAAGCGATCCGTGCAGGAGATGCACGTCATAGGGGCCGCCGTCGATCCGCTCCGCCGTGCGTTCAATCTCTCGCACGCCCGGCAGGAAGGCGAGCAGGTCGCCTTCCGCTTCCTCGCTGATGGCGCGGCGGATGGCGGCGGCCATCTCATCCTCGATCTTGCGTTCGGCATGGCGGCCGATATGACGCAGTTCGAGCGGCTGGATGCGGCCTTCGCTCTCGATCACCGGTGCGTCGCGCAGCAAGGCGGCGAAGCGCGCGCCGTCGAGGGTTGCGGACATGGGCACGATGCGCAGGTCCGGGCGCAGCGCCTCCTGCGCGTCGAGCGCCAGCGCGAGGCCGAAATCGCTGTCCAGACTACGCTCATGCACTTCGTCGAACAGCACCGCCGACACGCCCGTCAGTTCGGGGTCGTCCTGAATCCGGCGGACGAAAATGCCCTCCGTCAGCACCAGCAAACGGGTACGCGCCGACATTTTGCTGTCCATCCGCGTGGCATAGCCGACCGTGCCGCCCGGCTGTTCGCCCAGCATTTCGGCAATCCGTTCGGCAGCGGCGCGGGCGGCGAGACGGCGGGGGGAAAGCAGCAAGACCTGACCGCTGCACCACAGTTCGTCCAGCAGCGCGGGCGCCACCGCCGTCGTCTTGCCAGCCCCCGGCGGCGCGACCAGCACGGCATTGCTGCCGGTGCGCAGTGCAGCGAGCAGGTCTGGCAGGACGGCATGGATGGGCAGGGCGCTCATGGCCCTTCCTCTTGCCCCATTGACGCGAAATCGCAAGTGGAACGGAAATTGCGCGGTGAGGGAAAGATTAGCTGTTTCAGGCGTTTGCGTGATAGGCAGAAATTATAGCCCTTGCGCGCGCGAGCATGGGTCGGGGGATAAACAGGGCATGTCGGCATTTACCGAAGATGCGGAACGCTATCGTACGCTGTTTGAAACGATGGACGAAGGCTTTTGCGTCATCGAATTTTTCGACGGGCCGCATGGACCGTTAAGCGACTATATTCATATCGAGGCGAACCCCGCCTATGAACGCCATGCCGGCATTTCCAATGTCGTTGGCCAGACATTGCGTGAACTGGTCCCGGATGAGGCTGATGGCTGGCTGGAACTATATGGCCGCGTGTTGCGCACCGGCGAGCCGATCCACTTCCAGCGCGAACTGATCGCTACCGGCCGCCATCTCGACATTTCCTCCTTTCGCATCGGCGCGCTGGAGGACAAGCAGGTTGCGGTTCTGTTCAAGGATGTGACCCATCGCATTCGCATCGAAACCGAGTTGCGGCAGCTGAACGAAACGCTGGAGACGCGGATCGCGCAGGCGCTGGCCGAGCGGGAGGAAGCGGAAGCCGCGCTGCGACAGGCGCAGAAGATGGAGGCGGTGGGGCAATTGACCGGCGGCCTGGCCCATGATTTCAACAATTTGCTGGCCGGGATTTCCGGCGCGTTTGAAATGATCGGCCTGCGTCTGGCCGAGGGGCGCACGGCGGATGTCGAACGCTATCTGGCCGCCGGGCAGGGCGCGACCCGGCGCGCCGCATCGCTGACCCACCGGCTGCTGGCCTTTTCCCGCCGTCAGACGCTGACGCCCAAGCCAACCGTCATCAACCGCCTGTTCACCGACTTTACCGAACTGGTGCGCCGGACCGTGGGGCCGCAGATCGAGGTGCAGACGATCGCGGCGAGCGGGCTATGGCCTGCGCTGGTCGATGCCAACCAGCTGGAAAATGCGCTGCTCAACCTGTGCATCAATGCGCGCGACGCCATGCCGGACGGGGGCAAGATCACCATCGAGACCGCCAATCGATGGCTGGACGATCGCACCGCCCGCGACCATGGGCTGACGCCGGGCCAATATGTTACCGTGTCCGTCAGCGATACCGGGACCGGCATTGAAAAGACGCTTCTGGACCGGGTGTTCGATCCCTTCTTCACCACCAAGCCGATGGGGCAGGGGACGGGGCTGGGCCTGTCGATGGTTTATGGCTTTGCCCGGCAGAGCCACGGCCATGTCCGCCTCTATTCCGAAATCGGACAGGGGACGACGGTGTGCGTCTATCTGCCGCGCCATCGCGGCGAAGAGGATGAGGAAAGTCCGGCCCTGCCCGACGCCGCCACCGAAGCCGAAGCGGGCGAGACGGTGCTGGTAATCGACGATGAACCATCGGTTCGCATGCTGATGGTCGATGCCCTGACCGATCTTGGCTATGCCTGCGTCGAAGCGGGCGATGGGCCATCGGGCCTCAAGGTGCTGGAATCACCGGCGCGGATAGACCTGCTGGTTACCGATGTCGGCTTGCCGGGCGGGCTGAACGGGCGGCAGGTAGCCGACGCGGCGCGGGCATTGCGGCCGGACCTGCGCATCTTGTTCGTGACGGGTTATGCTGAAAATGCCGTGCTGAACCACGGGCATATCGAACATGGCATGGAAGTGCTGACCAAGCCCTTCGCCGTCGAGGAATTGCGCCGCCGGGTCGCCGCCTTGCTCCAGTCCGACGATCAGCCGAACAGGTAGATGTGAATCGGGTTCTTCGGATCGATCAGCATCTTGGTCGTCAGCGCCAGCGACATGATGATCAGCAGCGGCTTGATCAGCCTGGAGCCGAAGCGCATGGCCAGATGCGATCCCACCTGCCCGCCGATGATACTGCCGATCGCCATGGTGAGGCCCGCGACCCATAGCACATGGCCGCCAGCCACCATGGTCAGCAGGCCTGCAACATTGCTGGCGAAATTGGCGGCCTTGGTCTGGGCGGTGGCGCGCAGGATCGACAGGCCGCCCAGCGCCAGAAAGATGGTTGTGTAGAAAGCGCCCGCGCCTGGACCGAAAAAGCCGTCGTAAAAGCCGATGACGCCGATCAGGCCGCTTAGCGCAGCAATGCCGACGCGCGCGTGCCGGTCTGCCTCGCCCAGCTTGGGAGAGAAGGTGAAATAGGCGGCGATGGTGATGAGCAAGGCAGGCATCAGCCCGGCCAGGATCGACGGATCGACCCGCTGGAGCAGCCATGCGCCGCCGACCGAGCCGATGAAGGCGGCGATCACCGGCGCCTTGTAGGTTTTGAGGTCCATATGCCCGCGCCGGGCATAGGCGAGGCACGCGCCGAATGTGCCAAAGCAGCTTTGCAGCTTGTTGGTGGCGACAGCCTGCACCGGCGGAATGCCGGCGGCCATCAGCGCGGGCAGGGTGATAAGCCCGCCGCCACCCGCCATCGCGTCGATACAGCTCGCCGTCAATGCGGCGGCCATCAGGAAGGCGAGGGTTTCGGGGGTCAGGATCATGGGTGCTTTGGCCCGCCACCCCATCCCGTTCGGGCTGAGCCTGTCGGAGCCTGATACTTTCTAAGGAGAATGACCCTTCGAAACAGGGCGAACGGCCTTTGCTGGTCAGACGAAATGCGGGCCCAAATCCTCAATAGGCGCGGATCGTTGCAAATTCGACGGCTTCGGTCAGCGCGGCCTTGGCCTTGCCATTGTCGAACATGCCCAGCGCGTCGATCGCGCGCTGGCCGTAATGGCGGGCGCGGGCGAGCGTGTCGGCGATCGCGCCGGTGCGGCGCAGCAGGCCGGTGGCGTGGGTCAGATCATCATCGCTGATCTTGTGGCCCGCGATCGCCGCCTTCCAGAAGGCGCGATCCTCATCGCTGCCACGGGCATAGGCCAGGATCACCGGCAGCGTCACCTTGCCATCGCGGAAATCATCGCCCGCATCCTTGCCCATGGTCGCGCCGTCCGATTCATAATCGATCGCATCGTCGATCAGCTGGAAGGCGATGCCCAGATTGCGGCCATAGACGTCGAGCGCCTGCTCCTCCCGCTCGTCCCGGTCGGCGACCACGGCGGAAATGCGGCAGGCGGCGGCGAACAGCGCTGCGGTCTTGGCGCCGATAATGTCGAGATACTGGTCCTCGCTGGTGTCGATCTTGCGCTGGGCGGTCAGCTGGTTGACTTCACCCTCCGCAATCACCGCCGATGCGTTGGCCAGGATTTTCAGGACTTTGAGCGATTCCGCCTCGACCATCAGCTCGAAGGAGCGGGAGAAGAGGAAGTCGCCGACCAGCACGCTCGCGCTGTTGCCCCAGATGATGTTGGCGGTCTTGCGGCCCCGGCGCAGGCCCGATCCATCGACGACATCGTCATGCAACAGCGTAGCGGTGTGGATGAATTCGACCGCGGCGGCCAGCTTGTAGTGGCGCGATCCGGCATAGCCGACCAGATCGGCGCAGGCCAATGTCAGCATAGGCCGCAGCCTCTTGCCGCCGCCTGCAATCAAATGCCCGGCCAGTTCGGGGATCAGCGGGATGCGCGACTGCATCCGGTCCAGAATCACGGCATTGACCTGGTTCATGCCGTCGGCGACCAGATTCATGATGGGGGCCAGCGACGGCGCGCTTTTGGCGCGGCCGATGGGGTGGACGTTACCGGGGGCGGGTGCTGTCATGATGTGCGTCCCTTGGCCGGGCAAAATGCAGATGGCAAGCGGGAATAGCTTGCCTGTGAGGCCAGATGGCGCAAAAAGCGCGCCGATTGACCGGAGGATGAACGTGACCGACACATTGCAGCGCTACCGCGAAAGCATCGACAATATCGACGCCGCGCTGGTGTTCATGCTGGCCGAGCGGTTCAAGGTGACGCAGGCGGTGGGCGAATATAAGGCGAGCCATGCGCTGCCCCCGGCCGATCCGGGGCGGGAGGAACGGCAGGTCGCCCGCTTGCGGCAGCTCGCGCTGGACGCGAAGCTGGACCCTGACTTCACAGAAAAATTCTTGCGCTTCATCATCGACGAAGTGATCCGCCACCATGAAAGGCTGCGCGAAGGCTGATCAGGCCGGTTCGGTAAGGTCTGTTTGTCTGGCGGGCGCCGATCGACCGAGCAGCACTCCGCCCAGCGCCAGCGCAAAACCGACAAGCTGGATCGGGCCAAGCCGTTCGCCAAAGAGCAGCCAAGCCTCGATCGCGGCAAGCGGCGGGACGAGCAGCAACAGCATCGACATGGCGGTCGGCCCCTGATGGCGGACCAGCCAGACGAGCAGGCTGAGACCAGCCGCCGACAGGACCAGCACCGACCAGCCGAGCGCGGCCCAGAGCATGGGATCATTGTCCCAACGCCATTCGCCCACGATCAGCGTGGCGGTGATCGCGACCAGTGCGCCGCCGATATTCTGCACCCCGCCCGACACCAAAATCGGATCACCCGCCAGTCCGCCGCGCTGGATCAACGTGCCGCCGGTCATGGCGATGACCGCGACAAGGCCCGCAATCGCCAACCCGATGGAGATGGAGCCGGTGCCGCTGCGCATGATGGCGGGCAGCAGGACGCAGGTGACGCCCAGGATCGCGATCGCAAGCCCCACCCAGGTGCGGCGCGGTAGCCGGTCGCCCAGCAGGACGACGCTGGCGACCGCGACCATCAGCGGCTGAAGCGCCCCCAGCAGCGACATGATCCCGGCGGGCATGCCACGGCTGATCGCCCACCAGCCGACCGTAAGATAGACGCCGTGCAACATGGCGCCGGCAAGCAGGTGGAGGGCCAGCCTGCGCCCGCGCGGAAAGTCCTGCCGCGCGAACAGGGCCGCGCCGCACAACAGAATCGCAACCAGCGTCAGGCGGATCGCCAGCACCAGTTCGGGCGCGCCATGCGCCACCGTCGCGCGGGCGACGATGAATCCGGTGGACCAGATCAGGACGAACAGGATCGAGGCAGCAAGGGCAAGCATGGGGCGGCTGTGGCGCAGGCGAAGAGCGATGTCGAGAGGCGGAAGGAACAGGGCCGTGTCGGGCTTGTTCGCCTTCTACAGCCTCGCCATCAGCGGATGCCGCACTATTCCCGCCCCGCCCGTATCGCTGCGCCACCGGCAAATGGCGTGATCGCGACCAGCAGCAGCGAGGCGGCGGCGAGGAATTTGAGTGCTGCGCCACTGCCATCGCCCAGCGTGCCGGCGCCAAAGATCAGCAGCGGCACCGCCAGCGGCAGAGCGAGCAATCCCGCCAGCGCACCGCTGGATCGCAGGCCCGCCGTCAGCGTCGCGACCAGCAGGCCGAGCGCGGCCAGCGCAGGCGTGCCGATCAGCAGGCCAGCCTCCAGCATCCAGATCGTCCCGCCATCCAGTTTCAGCAAGGCGGCGGCGGGCAGAGTGGCGATCATCAGCGGCGGGCCAAAGCCCAGCCAGTGAGCGATCAGCCGGGCCAGCACGACCATTTCGTCGCCAATGCCGCGCAGCGCCATCTGATCCAGCACCCCCGCGTCGCGATCCGGCGCGATCAGCCGGTCGACCGGCAGCAGGCTGGCCAGCAGCGCGGCGATCCACACCATCCCGCCCCCGGTGCGGCGCAGCAGGCCAAGGTCCGGGCCGACCGCAAAGGGATAGAGGCTGGCAACCAGCAGCAGGAAGGCAACCGGCAGCCACAGGCCGGACGAGCGCCAGGCGGTGCCCAGATCGCGCGAGGCGAGCAACCAGAGCATCCTCATGCGTCCCACTCCGCCGGATCGGGCAGATGGTCGGCCAGCGACAGCACGACCGGCGCGCCTAGCGGCAGCGGCTGGTGCGACGCTGTAACGACGATGCCGCCGCCCGCCAGATGCGCGGACACGGCCGATCCCAGCAGGTCCAGCGAGGCGCTGTCCAGACCATTGCCCGGCTCGTCCAGCAGCCAGATCGGCGCGCCGCTGGCGATGACCCGCGCCAGCATCGCCCGCTTGCGCTGCCCGGTCGACAACATCCGAACCGGCACGTCGGAAAGCCGCGTAAGCGCCATCGCCTCGAGCGCCGCGGCGACGGCATTCTCTGCGCTGCGGTCCAGCCGCGCCCAGAAATGGAGTGCGCGCGCCAGCGACAATTCACTGTCGAGCGTCAGCCGCTCATCGGCCAGCGCGACCGCGCCGTGGCGTTCCATCGTACCGGAAAAGGCGGGGAGAAGCCCGGCGCATAGCCGCAACAGGCTGGATTTGCCGACGCCATTGGGGCCGGTCAGCAACGCGCTGGCGCCTGCATCGAGCGTCAGGTTGACGCCGCGAAACAATATCCGTCCGCCGCGCAGGCAGGCGACGTCCGACAGGGCCAGCGCCGCACGGCTCATGGCGCGACCATATCCTCCAGCACATGCATGTCGATGTCCGACAGGCCGAAATGATGGCCGATTTCATGAACGACGACATGGGTGATCAGCGCGTCCAGCGGCACCCCGGTTTCGATCCATTCGTCCAGCAGGGGTCGGCGGAACAGGTGGACGGTGGGCGGCGCATCCCCGGTCTGCGCCTCCTGCCCGACGGGGCGGCCGGTATAGAGGCCGGTCAGGCCGAACGGATCGTCAATGTCCATGTCCTTGAGCGTCTGCGCATCGGCAAATTCCTCGACGAACAGGACGACATTGTGCAGATGGTCGGTAAAGGGGGCGGGCAGGCGCGCGAGCGCTTCAAGCGCCAGCGCCTCAATATCCTGCGCAGTGGGAGCGAAGCGGTGCGGTTGACCTTCGTGCGACATGGCTGCCACATAGGCGAAACTATTTTCAGAGGATAGGGACATGATCGAGAAGCTGAGCGATGAGGCGCGCGCGCTGGCGCTGGCCGACCTGCCCGAATGGTCCGCGGTCGCGGAGCCGGACGGCATTTCGCGCCGTTTCACCTTTCCGGATTTCGTCGCCGCCTTCGGTTTCATGACGCAGGTGGCGATCCTGGCCGAGAAGGCGGATCATCATCCCGAATGGAGCAATGTCTATAACCGGGTGGACATGGTTTTGACCACGCATGACGCAGGCGGCCTGTCGCAGCGGGACATTGACCTGGCGCACCAGGTCGACGGGTTGTTGTAATACCGAACGGGTGGGGGGGAGCGCCTATTCTTCGTCGCGCCCTTCGATCCGGTCCTCATAGCCATGCAGTGCGGCGGTGACGGACGGATCGGCGGCGTAGCGGCGGCGGAGCGTCGCCAGCATCGCGTCGGACCCGTGGCACAGTTCCGCGACATTTTCCTCGATATAGGCGCGCCGTTCCGCATCATAGGCTTCTTCGCCCCGGAAATGGTCGCAACTGTCGCGCTCCACCATGAACTGGGTCACTTCGCGCGGGAAGGGGGCCGCGCTGGCAGCGACGTCCGACGGCGGCAGGTCGAGCGAATGCCATGGCGCGGGCTGGGCGCGAACGGTAACGACCGGCCCGGCTTTGGGCGCAGGTGGTGGGCTGACGACCGCTTTGGGCGGGGGTGGCGCGGCAGGCGCGGGAACGACCGGCGGGCTGGGGCTGGGATCGGCCTGCGCAACCTGCGGTGACGAATCTCCGCAGCCGGCGACGAGCGCCAGCGTCATGCCTATCGGAACCAGCCTCAAACGCCTGCTCACCCGATTTCCTCCCGCAAGCTGGCGATCAGGTCCGCGGCATGCGGTAGCCGCGACTCTTCTTCGTCCAGGATCGCCAGAAAAGCCGCCCGCCTATAGTCGCGCAGCGCGTCGGGGGAAAGGCGGCTTGCGGTGGGCATGGCTGAAATCACGATGTCCAGCAGCCGCTCGACCCCATGAAGGCGGCCCCACAGATAGTCATTTTCTCGATAGACCCGGCTGAAGAAAGCGCCGAAATTATTGAATTCAATGCCTTTAAGTGTGGCGGCAGCGCCGCCGGGCCGGATCGCGGAGCAATCTTCGGGCGAAATCCGGTCGACCTTCACCGGATCATATTCGTCCATAGTGTCACCCTGAAGCAACGGTAGGGTGGCTATGTCGTAGAAGGGGAAGCCCAGATAGGCGAGCAGCATGGACCTGCGACCGGCCTTGGGCAGGGCGGCGAAGGCTTCGGCCAGGATCATGTCCGCGCCCTCGTCCCGCGTCCGAAGGCCGCGTTCCTGCGCGACCGCTTCCAGTGCGGCGGCGGCATCGCCCGGCACGTCGCGCGCGGCGGCCAGCACGGCGGCCCCGTGAAAATCGCTCTCCTCGCATTCGGCATAGAGCGCCAGCGCGCGGTAGATCGCGTCATGCATTGCCAGTACCGCTTCATCCTCCGCCGCGCCCTCGCTTTCCAGCGTGTCGGCCAGATGTCGCGCCAGAAAGCGCAGGCGGCGAATGCGGAACGCCAGATCATGGGTGCGGAAGAAGGTGACCGGCCCGGAAGCCGACCCGCCGCTCCCGTCCAGTTGATCCGCGCCATCCTTGCGCACCTGCGCCCATATCGCCGCGCGATAGGTTTCGCGCAGCATCCGGCTGTCCTCCCCCGACAGGCGGAACAGCAAGGTCGCGAGCGATTCGACGATGCCTGACAATTTGAGGTGGCCATAGGCGGGAAAGGCGAAACCGGCGGAACTGGCCGCCCGCTGCTGCGCCTTGGCGCGCCAGGCCGACAGGCGCGACGGGGTTGGCCGGTCGAGGAACAGCATCCCGCCGATCGCCCCTTCCACCTCCGCCTCGATACCGGGGCGCAGCGCGTTCAATATGCGGCGCATCCGGCGAATGCGCGAGGAATGGCGGTCGATCGCCTCAAGATTGTCGCGAATCGGCTGTTCGCGCGGAATGTCGCTCAGCGCGCCGAAGATGGTGCGGAAGAAGCCGGGCAGCGGCGCATCCTCGCCCGTGGGCACCGCGACCTGATCGCCATGGCGGTTGAGCTGGATGGTGCGATGGCCGGGCTTTGGATCGATATAGACGAAGCGCCGGTCGACCTCCCGCCGCGATGGCCGGTTGCGCAGCGCGCCGATGGCCTGCGCGAACGGCGCATTGGCCAGCACCGACCCGTCGATCAGCACCGCATCCTCGGCCGTGCCGCGCGCCCAGTGGCGCGGCAGCGCGCGGGCCAGGAAGGCGTCGCGCGTCGGCCAATTACGATGGCGGCGCTTGAGCACCCGGTCCAGTTCGCGCACGGTGAAGGGGGGGAAGGCGCCCGGAAAGCTGGCGGTGGCGCGCGCCGCGAACACCAGTTCGGCGGTATCGGCAAATTCTCGCGCTCCCCGGCCCCGCGCCCGGAAGCCGATCGACAGGCGATGTTCGGTCTCGATCACCTGGGGCGGGCTGTTGAGGGTCAGGCTTTGCGGATGCCCTTCAAAATCGGTGACGGTGACGAACAGGTCGAGCGGATGGCCATCGGGCAACAGCACCGGCCCGCGCTCGCTGGCCGCCATCGCGTCGAAGGCGTCGAGGATCAGCGTCGTGAAAATCTCCCCGCCAAAGGGCGGTTCGAACCAGCGGGAGCGGATGAAGCGGGACAATTTCATCCGCACTTCCTCGCGCGTGTCCGGCGCGACCGTGCGCTCCACCGCATCGCCGGGCCGCCGCGCCGCCATCCAGACCAGCGGCGTCGCCCAGAATTTGGTGAGCGCGCGGGTCGGGCGGGCGTCGGGATCGAGCAGGCTGTCGACATCGGCATTGTCGAGCCACAGGTTGGTCAGCGGCTCCAGCGACTGGCCGGTCTCGATCGCCTGCGCCAGAAAGATGCCATTGATCCCGCCGGCGCTGGCCCCGGCGATAATGTCCGGCAGCACGCGCAGCCGCACCCCGCTGGCCTCCTCCATATCGGCAAGCAGCTTGTGATAGACGGCCTCGCTGCCTGTCTCCGGCTGCACGCCGTCATGATAGGCGCGGCTGGCGCGCGCCAACCGCCATACCTCCTTGGTGATGCCATGCATGTAAATGGCCAGGCTGATGCCGCCATAGCAGACCAGCCCAAGCCTGAGTTCCCTCTCCTTCATGGCGTGAACGTCGCAGAGCGGAGACGGCTTGTCGAGGGGCTGTCAGGCGCGGAAATCGGCCCAGATCGGTAAATGGTCGGACGCCTTGCGCGACGAAGCGCTGTCATGGACGCCGCAGTCGGTCAGCGTCAACCGGTTGCAATGCATGATCCGGTCGAGCCGCGCCACCGGACGGCGCGCATGGAAACTGCGTCCGCACGGCGCGAAACTATAATGATGCGCAAAGTCGGCCAGGCAGCCGCGATTGGCGCTCCATTCGTTAAGATCGCCCATCAGCACGGTGGGCATGGGCGCGCCCTGTGCCGCCGCATTGATGACGGCCGCGGCCTGCCGCCGCCGCCACAGACCCGATAGATCCAGATGCATGCCGAACACGCGCAGCGACAGGCCGTTCAGCGTCACTTCCGCCATGGTCGCGCCGCGCGGTTCCAGATAGGGCAGATGCAGCACGTCGCTCAGGTCGATCTGTGCAGCCTTGCGCACCAGCAGGGCGTTGCCGTGCCAGCCCATCGAATCGACCTGCACGTCGAGCGGCACCGGCTTGTAATCGCTCAGGCGCTCCATCAGCAGTGGTGGAATGGCCGCCGATCGCACGCCAAAGCGCCGGTCGGCTTCCTGTAGCGCGATGATGTCCGCGTCCACCTCGCCCAGCACCTCCAGCACCCGTTCGGGTATCCGCCGCCGGTCAGTGCCGATGGCCTTGCGGATATTGTAGCTGGCAACGCGGATTGTCTTCATTACCGCTTCAATGCCTGAGCCGCGATGATGTTTCCAGTCCGTCGCCGGATGTTCTTGCAATGTTCGCGCATGGTCGGCATATCTCCGCCATGGCCAAGGCAAAGCGGAAATTCGTCTGTCAGCAATGCGGCACAGTCTCGCCGCGGTGGCAGGGCCAGTGCGAGGATTGCGGCGAGTGGAACAGCATCGTCGAGGAAGCGCCGGAAACCGCGTTTTCGGCGCGGCACGACCTGCATGCTGGCGGACGGGCGATCACGCTGATCGGGCTGGACAGCAAGGTCGAGCTGCCGCCGCGCACCAGCACCGGCATTGCCGAGTTCGATCGGGCGTTGGGCGGCGGAATCGTGGCGGGATCGGCCACGCTGATCGGCGGCGATCCGGGCATCGGCAAATCGACCCTGTTGTTGCAGGCCGCGGCGCGGGTGGCGGCGCGCGGGCTGTCAGTCGTCTATATCAGTGGCGAGGAAGCGACCGATCAGGTGCGGCTGCGCGCGCAGCGGCTGGGCCTGGGGGGCGCGCCGGTGATGCTGGCGAGCGCCACGTCGGTGCGCGACATATTGACGACGCTGGGGGAGGGGGAGCCGCCCGCCTTGCTCATCATCGATTCGATCCAGACGATGCATAGCGACCTGATAGAGGGTGCGCCCGGCACGGTCAGCCAGGTGCGGGCATCGTCTCAGGAACTGATCCGCTTCGCCAAGCAGCGCAACAGTGCGCTCGTGCTGGTCGGGCATGTGACCAAGGATGGCAGCATCGCCGGGCCGCGCGTGCTGGAACATATGGTCGATACGGTGCTGGCGTTCGAGGGGGAGCGCAGCCACCAGTACCGCATCCTGCGCGCGATCAAGAACCGCTTTGGCGGCACGGACGAGATCGGCGTGTTCGCGATGGTGGCTGAGGGGCTGGAGGAAGTCGCCAACCCGTCCGCCTTGTTCCTGACCCATCGTGATGAAAGCGTGACCGGCGCGACCGTGTTCCCGGCGCTGGAAGGAACCCGGCCAGTGCTGGTGGAGATACAGGCGCTGGTCGTGCGCCTGTCGAGCGGGGCGACGCCGCGCCGGGCTGTGGTAGGCTGGGACAGCGGGCGGCTGGCGATGGTGCTGGCGGTGCTGGAATCGCGCTGTGGCCTCAGCTTTTCGACCTGCGAAGTCTATCTGAACGTCGCGGGTGGCTATCGCCTGTCGGACCCGGCGGCGGACCTGGCGGTGGCAGCGGCGCTGGTCTCCGCCCTGTCGGAAAAGCCGGTTCCCGCCGACGTCGTGCTATTCGGCGAAATCGCGCTGTCGAGTGAAATCCGGCCCGTCGCCCATGCGCCGCTGCGGCTGCGCGAATCGGCCAAGTTGGGGTTCAATCGCGCTTTCATCCCCGCCGCGGCGGCGGACGGGGTGAAGGGAATTGCGGTCAATGGCTTTCGCACCCTTGCAGGGCTGGTTGACCAGATGCTGGGCAGGGGATAGCCACGCAGGCGATGAACGCCGTCGATATTCTTGTCCTGCTCGCCATTGGCGGTTGCGCCATATTGGGCTTGCTGCGCGGTTTCGTGCTGGAAACCCTTTCGCTGATGGCGTGGGTGCTGGCGATCTTCGCCATTCGCCTGTTCCATGCCTCCGCCACCGAATTGCTCAGCGCCTTTGTCGGGACGACCAGCGGGGCCGCCGTGCTGGCGCTGGGACTGGTGTTCGGCGTCACCTTCGCAGCGGGCAAGATGGTCGCCCACGCCATTGGCCGCCGTACCCGCCAGTCCGTGCTGGGGCCGGTCGATCGGGTGCTGGGCGGCGGCTTTGGCGCGGTCAAGGGACTGATCGGCGCGACCCTGATCTTCCTGGCGTTCAGCCTGGTCTATGACACCATGTATGGCAGCGGCGCGCGCCGCCCGGACTGGCTGTCCGACGCGCGCACCTTTCCGCTGCTCAATGCCAGCGGGCAGGCGATCAGCGAATTTCTGGCGGAACAGCGAGCGAAGAAGCCCGTCGAATCATAACGGAGGAGGGTCAGGCGCGCGGACCTACACCCAGCCCTTGGCCCGATAGGCCTCCGCCGTCGCCTTCAACCCCGCTTCGGTCGGCACCTGCGGCATCCATAATTGCCGGGGGACATGCGCGCCGGTCGCGGCGACCCAGTCGGGATGGCAGAAATAATCGACCCGGTCGGGGGTCAGCTTCGCGCCCTTGCCCCGGATCATCCGGTCAGTCCGTGCCGCCACGCCCAGCAGCCATGCCGGGGTCGCCAGCGTCCGTACGGTGCGCCCCATAGCGCGGCCGATCGCTGCGCCAAAATCCTTGTGGTCCCACCCGCCGACAGTGCCGTCGTCCGCCTCATAGATGTGCGTCAGGCTGATTTCCTGCTCGCCCGCCAGCGTCAGCAGCAGCCTGGCAAGATCGCCCACTTCGATCACCGACAGGCGCCCGCCGGGCGGCAGCATCATGACGCCGCGCTTGGCCATGCGGAACAGTTCCAGCATCTCCCGATCATTGGGTCCATAAATGGCGGGCGGGCGCACGATCGTCCAGTCAAGGCCGCTGGCCTGTACATGGCGTTCGGCCAGCGCCTTGGACCAGCCATAGTCGGACAGGTCCGGTTCGCGCGCCGCCAGTGAAGAGACGTGGATCAACCGCCGCACGCCACGTTTGCGCATCGCGTCGATCACCGCGATGGTCCCGCGCGCATTGCCGACAGCGAAAGCCGCCCTGTCAGGCGCGTTCACCACGCCCGCGATATGCACCACGACATCGGCGTCGCGGACCAGCGTATCCAGCCCCGCGGCGTCCTCCAGCGATCCCGGCACCCATTTCAGCCGCGCGCGCGGCGGCTGTGCCTTGCGGGTCAGCGCGGTGACATGATGCCCCGCCGCCAACGCCTGATCCAACGTCTCCGTGCCGACGAAACCCGTCGCGCCGGTCATCGCAATCCGCAATGTCATGGCGTCAGACCATCGCCATATGGTCGCGATGGACCAGCACGGATCGTGGCAGGTGGCCCAGCAGCACGGCAATATCCTCGCTGCGCTTGCCCGCGATCCGCGCCGCTTCCTCGCTGTCATATTCGCTGAGGCCGCGCGCGATCGTCCGGCCATCGGGGGTCATGATATCGACCACGTCGCCGCGCGCAAACACGCCTTCGACACTGGCGACACCGGCCGGCAACAGGCTGTTGCCCTGGCCCAGCGCCCGTTCCGCGCCCGCATCCACGATGATCCGCCCGCTCACGGTCAACCGCCCGGCAAGCCAGCCCTTGCGCGCACGTTTCGCTGGCGCGGCGAGAAAGATCGACCCCTTGCCGCCATTGGTCCAGTGCGACAGGGGCGCATCGACCTTGCCCGAAATGATGGCCAGATGGGCGCCCGCGCCGGTCGCGATCCTGGCCGCCTCGATCTTTGAGGTCATCCCGCCCGATCCCATGCCGGACGCGGAACCGCCATCGGCCATGGCAGCGATTCGCGCATCGATGCGTTCTATTGTCTCTATCAGCATCGCGTCCGCATCGACGTGCGGGTTGGCGGTGTAAAGCCCGTCGACGTCCGACAGCAGGACAACTGCGTCAGCCCGTGCCGCCTGTCCGATACGCGCCGCCAGCCGGTCATTATCGCCAAAGCGGATTTCGGCGGTAGCGACGCTGTCATTCTCGTTCACCACCGGCACGACGCCCAGCGTCATCAGCCGTTCGAGCGTAGCGGACGCATTGAGATAGCGGCGGCGATTTTCCAGGTCGTCGAGCGTCACCAGCATCTGCGCGGCAGTGATGCCGCATTCGTCCAGCAGGCTGGCCCAGCATTGCGACAGGGCGATCTGTCCGGTTGCCGCCGCTGCCTGCGCATCCTCCAGGCTGCCGCGTCCGCCCTTGGGCAGTTTCAACCGGCGCGCGCCGAGCGCGATCGCGCCGGACGACACGATGATCACCTGCTGCCCCGCGCTTTTCCGCGCCGCGACGTCGGCGACCAGCGTACGCAACCAGTCCACCCGCACCTGACCCGCCGGATCGACCAGCAGGGCAGAGCCGATCTTGATAACCAGACGGCGAACGAGGGCGGGGGGAAAGCCGGAGAGGGGGGGCATGGACACAGCTATCATTCCGTTCGCCCTGAGCTTGTCGAAGGGCCGTTCTTTCTTGAAGAGACGTGCAGGGCTTCGACAGGCTCAGCCCGAACGGGGGTGGGTTGGTTGACGCCTAGAGCGGCGACCATGGGCCTTCGCCTTCGTCATCCGCGCTGCCTTCAGCCTTCGCATCGTCCAGCGCCTGTCCCACGATCGGCAGGATCGCGTCGAGCAGCGCTTCCACGCCCTCGCCAGTGCCTGCCGAGATGATGAACACATCTTCCACGCCTTCTTCGCGCAGTTGGCCGGCAATATCTTCCATCAGTTCCGGGCCAAGCAGGTCGCCCTTGTTGAGCGCGACGATCTGCGGCTTTTCGTCCAGCCCCTCGCCATAGGCGGCCAGTTCGTCCTGTACGATGTGGAAAGCCTCGATCGGATCGTCTCCGGTCGCGTCGATCAGATGGAGCAGCACGCGGCAGCGTTCGATATGCCCCAGGAAGCGGTCGCCAATCCCCACGCCCTCGGCCGCGCCCGCGATCAGGCCCGGAATGTCCGCCAGCACGAATTCGCGATTCTTGTGCAGCACCACGCCCAGTTGCGGCTTGGTGGTCGTAAAGGCATAGGCGCCGACCTTCGCCTTGGTATTGGTGACCTGATTGATCAGCGTCGATTTGCCCGCATTGGGCATGCCGACAAGGCCGACATCGGCCAGCAGCTTGAGCCGCAGCCACACCCACATTTCCTGGCCCGGCCAGCCCGTGCCATGCTGGCGCGGCGCGCGGTTGGTGCTGGTCTTGTAGGACATGTTGCCCCGGCCGCCATCGCCGCCGCGCAGGAAGGTGATGCGCTGTCCCACTTCGGTAAAGTCGGCCAGCACTTCCTGATCCTCATAATCGGGAATGCCGTCCTCATCCTCGCTGCCCTCGATCGGCTTGGGATCGGACAATATCTGCGTGCCGACCGGCACCTTGATCACCAGATCCTTGCCGCCCGCGCCATAGCGATTCTTGCCCATGCCGGGCGTGCCGCGCTGCGCCTTGAAATGCTGGGTGTAGCGAAAGTCTATGAGGGTGTTGAGGCCCTGCACCGCTTCAAAGATGATGTCGCCGCCCTTGCCACCATTGCCGCCGTCCGGGCCGCCATATTCTTCATATTTTTCACGCCGGAAACTGACCGCGCCGGGGCCGCCCCAGCCGGATTTGATAAAGATTTTTGCTTGATCGAGAAAATGCATGGGGCGCCCATAGAGCATTCTGAACTCTGCTGGAACAGCCGAGCGTTCGCGGAATGCGGAAAATGAGAAATAGCGTGCAATCGCACAAGGTTAAACCTTGGCCTGCGCCGCTTCGGTCGCGGCAAAGGCGGCAGCTTCGGCCATCAGGGCAGCGACCAGGCTGCGCGTGGCGATCTCGCGCGCCTTTTCGCGCGGCAGGCCCAGCGACGCCGCCATCGGCCCGCCCATCTGCGAATCGCCCAGCGCCAGCAGAACCAGCATCAGCGTATTGTCGCGGATTACATCGCCCAGGTCCGGGGTCAGCGCGGTGGCGACCAGCTTGTCGACCAGCCGGTGGATCGCCTCTACCACAGGGTCGAGCGCATCCTCATTGCCCGACGCCAGCATCCAACTGGCCAGCGCGCCCGCGCCCCCCGCGTCGAACGCATCGAACGTCATGTCGACGATCAGGCGGGGGGCGACTTCGCCGCGCCGCATGGCGTCCACCGCTTTGCCGATCGTCGCGGTGATCGTTTCGCCCAGATGCGCCGCCAGCGCCTTTTGCAAGCCCGCGGCCGACCCGAAATGATGGAGAAGATTGGCATGGGTCCGTCCGATCCGCGCCGCCACGGCCTTGAGCGTCACGGCTTGCGGTCCGGCCTCGATCAGCAGCACGCGCGCCGCTTCCATGGCCGCGTGACGGCTTTCATCGGGGCTAAGGCGGGCACGTTTTATTGACATTAGTGTAAGCAACTCATATTTACATTCATGTAAGTAGTGAGGAGATGTCCCCATGACCCCGACTGACTTGACCATCACGCCGCGCGACCGCCGTTTCGGGCGCGGGCAAGGGTCCGCCCGACATTGGCTGAATGGCGATCCGATCGCCACGGCTTTCTTCAACGCCCTGTCGATCACCTTTCCGCGCGGCGAAGCCTATTTCATCGACAGTGTGCGGGTTTTTCGCGAAGGCGTGCCTGATCGGCTGGCGCAGGAGATCGCGGCCTTCACCAGGCAGGAAGTGGTCCATAGCCGCGAGCATTTGGCCTTCAACCGGCAAGTGACGGACAATGGCTATGACGTGTCGCTGCTCGACGCCGACGTGGTTCGCTTGCTGGACCTTGCCCGGCAGCGCCCGCCGATCATCAGCCTGGCCGCGACCATGGCGCTGGAACATTTTACCGCCATCCTGGCCCATGAACTGCTGCGCGATCCGCGCTACCTGGTCGGGGCAGAACCGGAAGCGGCCGCGATGTGGCGCTGGCACGCGATCGAGGAGATCGAGCATAAGGGGGTGGCGCATGACACATGGATGCATGCAACCCGCAACTGGAGCAGGGCGAAACGCTGGCGCGTCAAGACGCTGATGATGCTGATCGTGACCAAGCATTTCCTGCACCATCGTGCGCGCGGGATGATGGAGTTGTTGCGGCAGGACGGGATTACAAATGTGCGCGCATGGGGCGGGTTGCTGCACTATGCTCTGGTGCGGCCCGGCATATTGCGGCGCGTGGCACGACCGTGGATGAGCTACTTCCTGCCGGGCTTTCATCCGTGGCGCGTGGACGACCGGGCATTGATCGCGCTGGCCGACAGCGCCTATGCCGATGCGCGGATGGCGGCGCCCGCCACGGCTTGACCGGCGGGGCGGGGTGCGGTCTTATCGTGGCCATGCTCCATCCCCCGACGCTCCAAACCGACCGGCTGATCCTGCGTCCGCACGGCGTTGCGGACTATCCCGCCTGTTGTGCGCTGTGGGCCGACGCCGATGTCGTGCGCCATATCGGCGGATCGCCGCAGGATGCGCAGGCGGTGTGGTTCCGCCTGCTGCGCTATGCGGGCATGTGGTCGCTGCTGGGCTATGGCATGTGGGTGATGGAGGACCGGGCGACCGGCACGCTGATCGGGGAGGCGGGATTGCTGAGCGCCGCGCGCGGTTTGCCCGAACTGGAGGGCGTACCCGAAGCCGGCTGGGTGCTGGGACCGCAGGCCTGGGGGCGGGGATTGGCGACCGAGGCGATGACGGCAGTGCTGGGCTGGGCGGACGCCCATCTGGACGCGGCCACTATCCGCTGCATCATCGAACCCGATAATGGCGCGTCAATCAAGGTCGCGGGAAAGCTGGGCTTTGCCGAATTTGGCGATGCGATGCTGGCGGGCAAGGCGATCAGGCTGTTCGATCGTTCGCCATCTTGCCAGACACGGGAAGGGGGACCGGCATAGCGGGTGGAGGGGATTTAGATGCCTGACACAAATTTCATGTCCGGGCACTGACCCCCTCCGTCTTGTCACGGCCCGGTTAACGGGGAAGGATCAAGCCGCCATAGCAGGCATGGCGTCAGCGTACAGATCCATCGCCGGGTCATCGCCCCGTCGGGCCACGCCGCCTTCCTCCAGGATCAGGCAGGGCGCAGTGTCGCCGCGCGCCGGGCTGAAACGGGGTTCGACGCGGCCAGTCTGGCGAAAGCCCAGCTTGCGCAGGACATTGCCCGACGCGCCATTGTCGGCGAAATGGGCGGCACGGATGCCGCTGACGCCATTGGCGCGCGCCATGCGCAGCACGGCCTGTGCGGCTTCCGTCGCGAAACCCAGTCCCCAATAGGGGCGGGCGATCCAGTAACCCAGTTCATGGCCGCCATCTTCGGCGCGGGTGATGCCGCAGCCGCCGACCAGGCGCGGCGCGCCGTGGGTGCGGGTGAAGGCAAGCAGGCTGGGCAGATGCACGTCCTGCGGCCTTTCCAGAAACGCCAGCGCGTCTTCCAGGCCATAGGGGCTGGGCACGCGCGTCAGGTTGCGCAGGACGGCAGGGTCGCCAATGGCCTGGGCCAGGGCAGGGGCATCTTCCATCCAGCCCGGACGCAGGAGCAGGCGGGGGGTACGGGCGAACATTCTCGTCTCTCCTCTTTGTCGGCGCCGATAGCCGCCAATGATGACGGCTTGACGACGGCGTGGGTTCATGGACTGGCCCCGCCCGCATGACGCGCGAGAAGGGCTTAAGTTCCAAGGACTTGAGGGAAAGTGGAGGGGAGGCCCGTGACAATGAAAAAGGGGCGCTCCTTGTGGAAGGAGCGCCCCTTTTTCCCTCGAAAACCGACAGTGCCTATTGGCCCTGTCGGGAGGATCGCCCCTTTGCGGAGGGACGATCCGTCATCGATCGTCCGTTATTCAGCAGCCTGTGCGACGGCGTCTACCGACACATATTTGCGGCCCTGCTTGCCAGCGTGGAATACCACGCGGCCTTCGCCCAGTGCGAACAGCGTGTGGTCCTTGCCCATGCCGACGTTGCGGCCGGGATAGACGCGGGTGCCGCGCTGGCGAATGATGATGTTGCCGCCGATCACTTCCTGACCGCCGAACTTCTTGACGCCAAGGCGCTTCGATTCCGAATCACGACCGTTGCGCGACGAACCGCCAGCTTTCTTATGTGCCATTGTCTAAACTCCTAATTCTAGTCGCGAAGCGATCAGGCTTCGGCAGCGGCAGGGGCCGCGTCTTCGGTCTTGGCAGCGGCCTTCTTGGCCTTCTTCGCTTCGCTGCCGATCGAAACGATCCGCAGGATCGTGTGACGCTGACGGTGGCCGTTCTTGCGGCGATAATTGTGGCGGCGACGCTTCTTGAAGACGATGACCTTCTCGCCCTTCGCCTGCGCGATGATCTCGGCTGCGACGGTCAGACCGGCCACATCCTTCAGATCGCCGCCTTCACCGGCCAGCAGGACGTCGTCCAGCGTGATCTTGTCGCCGGCCTCACCGGCCATCTTTTCGACGACGATCTTGTCTCCGGCGGCGACGCGATATTGCTTGCCGCCCGTGCGCACGATAGCGAACATGGCTTGTCTCTTCTCGTTCAAATCTGCTTTACGCAGATCACCAAAGACATGAAGCCTTAGCCGACCCGCGCGGGAATGTGGCCCGGTAGTGGAATGACTCGGACCTGTCAACCACGATAGGCTGGTTCGAGGGGTGGTTTTCGACCTGCCTTGCCCTATCTATAGCAGGATAAAGGGATAGTGACACCTATGAAGCGCATCGCAACGGACAGTGGAGCATCGGCGGGCCAGCGCCTGTCGGTCATCGCTGCTGTGTGGACGCTGATTGCGGTCATCCTGCTCTCCGCGCTTGCGCCGCTTGGGCCGCCGCTTAGCCGGGTAGCGGGTTCCGCCTTCAATCCCGCGACGATCGATGTCGTGATCAAGGCGCGCGCGCCTCTGGCCCCGCAGGCGGTGCAGGCCACGCAACCGGACGGCGAAGGTCCGTCGGTCCCGCTGCTGTTGCCGGCGGCGTTTGCCGCCGCTTTGGTGATCCTGTGGCGGCAATCTGCTGCCCCCGCCTTCGCCCCTGTCGGGGAAAGAGCGCGATCGGGCTTCCACTCCAAAGATAGACGCGCCCGCGCTCCGCCCGCCAGTTCCTGACGAATCGAGTCCCGGCCCGCCTGTGCGGCCCTTCGTTCGGAACAAGGAGCTTCGCTCATGCCCCGCAAACGCCCGCCCTGGTGGTTCATGCCGGCCGTCATGGTCGCGCTGGCCATTGCCGCTGCCGCGCTATCGCTCGCCATGCTGCCCACCGCCCAGGGATAGGTCGCCCGGCTGGCCGTGCCTGTCATGCGCGTGGCCGCCGTGCAGAATAGAAAGCCTGCTATGCCCCATCACACGCCCCTGATCGGCACGATTGTCGCCGGTCTCGTTGTTGCCTTCATCATGGGGGCGATCGCGCATCGCCTCAAACTCTCGCCGCTCGTCGGTTATCTTGTCGCCGGGATCATGGTTGGTCCCTTCACCCCCGGTTTCGTTGCCGACACTGCGCTGGCCAACGAACTGGCCGAAATCGGGGTCATCCTGCTGATGTTCGGGGTAGGACTGCATTTTTCGCTGAAAGACCTGCTGTCGGTCAAGAATATCGCCATCCCCGGCGCACTGGTGCAGATTGCAGTCGCGACCGGCCTTGGCATGGCGTTGGCGCATGTCATGGGCTGGCCGCTGATGGGGGGCATCGTCTTTGGCCTTGCCTTGTCGGTCGCCAGCACCGTCGTACTGCTGCGGGCGTTACAGGGCGCCGATTTGGTCGAGACGCGGCGGGGCCGCATCGCGATCGGCTGGCTGATTGTCGAGGATCTGGTGATGGTCCTGGCGCTGGTCCTGCTGCCCGCACTCGCCACCGTCATCAACGACGCCAATGCAGGGGTGGGGGCAGGCGCCCTGATCGCGCCGCTGGTCGGTACCCTGCTCAAGGTTGCGGGCTTCGTCGCCCTGATGCTGGTGGTGGGACGACGGGTGATCCCCTGGGCGCTGCACTGGGTGGTGCATACCGGATCGCGCGAACTGTTCCGGCTTGCGGTCCTGGCCATCGCGCTGGGCGTGGCGTTCGGCGCGGCCTATGCGTTCGATGTGTCCTTCGCGCTCGGCGCATTCTTCGCGGGCATGATTTTGGGCGAAACGCCGCTCAGCCGCCGCGCGACCGAGGAGACGCTGCCCCTGCGCGACGCATTTGCGGTGCTCTTCTTCGTATCGGTCGGCATGTTGTTCAATCCGGCTGTGCTGGTTGAACAGCCGCTGCCGCTGCTGGCCACCGTGGCGATCATCATCGTGGGCAAATCGATCGCCGCCTATGCCATTGTCCGGCTCTTTGGCAAGCCAGCCGACACCGCCATGACCATCGCGATCAGCCTGGCGCAGATCGGCGAATTTTCCTTCATCCTCGCCACGCTGGGGACGGGACTTGGCGTCCTGCCTGCCGATGCGCGAGATTTGATCCTGGCGGGCGCCATCGTCTCGATCTTCCTCAACCCCATCCTCTTCTCCCTGGCCGTGCGTGGCCGCAAGCAGGACGAGGTGGATGCAGAAGCCGCCCGCGTCGCGGCGGAGCGCCCGCCGGTGGGGCATGTCGTGCTGGTAGGCTATGGCCGCGTCGGCAAGCTGATCGCCACCCGCCTGACCGAGCGATCCGTGCCGTTCGTCGTGATCGAGGGCGATGGCGCGAAAGCCGAGGATGCCCAATCCGCCGGCCTGTCCGTGGTACGCGGCAGCGCACTGGAGGACCGGCACCTTACAAAGGCGGGGGTTAAAAAGGCGCATCATCTGCTGATTGCCGTGCCGGAAGGTTTCGAGGGCGGGGCGATTTTTGAACATGCGATCCGCTTGAACCCCAACCTGGCCGTCGTCGCCCGCGCGCACAGCGACGCGGAGGTCGACTATCTGGAGAAGCTGGGCGTGCCGCAAATCGTGATGGGGGAACGGGAACTGGCGGGCCGCATGCTCAGCCTGTGCGGAGCCAATTAATCGAGAGACGTCAGAAACCGCGCGGCCTGATCCCGGATCGCCGCGCGGTCGGGCTGCGCCATCTTCGCCCAGCTGCGATAGGGCATGGCCAGCCGCATATTGCCACCCAGCAGCTTTTCATTGCGGGCCAGGAAATCCCAATAAAGGGCGTTGAAAGGACACGCATCCTCGCCCAGCTTCTGCTTCACGTCATAGCGGCAGGCCTTACAATAATCCGACATGCGGTTGATATAGGCGCCGCTCGCGGCATAGGGCTTTGACCCCAGCAGGCCGCCATCGGCAAACTGGCTCATCCCCAGCGTATTGGGCAGTTCGACCCATTCATAGGCGTCGGCATAGACTTCCAGATACCAGACATGAACCTGGTGCGGATCGATCCCGGCCAGTAGCGCGAAATTGCCGGTGATCATCAGTCGCTGGATATGATGGGCATAGCCATGGTCGATGGTCTGGCCGATGGCCTGCGCCATACAATGCATGTCGGTTTCGCCGGTCCAGTAAAAGCCGGGCAGGGGCCGCGTCGCCCCCAGCGCGTTACGCTGCGCATAGTCCGGCCCTTCATGCCAGTAGATGCCACGCACATATTCGCGCCAGCCGATGATCTGGCGGACAAAGCCCTCCGCTGCGTTCAACGGCACCTTGCCCGCCCGATAGCGCGCCTCGACCGCGTGGCAGAGCGCCAGCGGATCGAGCAGCCCGGCATTGATATAGGGCGAGAGGATCGAGTGCCACAGGAACGGCTCGTCCGTCAGCATCGCGTCCTGATAGTCGCCAAAGCGCGGCAATGCCTCGTCCAGAAAGCGGTGCTGCTGGCGCATCGCTTCCTCATGCGTCACAGCGAAATGGAAATGGTCAAGGCTGCCGATATGGTCGGCAAAGCGATCCGCAACCAGCGCCAGCACATCTTGCGTCATCGCGTCAGGCCGGAACCGGACGGGCTGCGGCATCAACAGGTCGCGCCCCGGCGGGGGCTTGCGATTTTCCGCATCATAATTCCATTCGCCACCCTCCGGATTGCCCGCGCTCGTCATCAGCAGTCCGGTTTTTCGCCGCATGTCGCGATAGAAAAACTCCATCCGCAACTGCTTGCGCGCCGCCGCCCAACTGTCGAATTCCGCATGGGAACAGAGGAAGCGGTCATCCTCATGGATCGTGACCGGCAGCCCGAAACGCAGTTCCCAATCTTCCAGCATCGCGCGCACCCGCCATTCACCTGCCTCCGTCACGTGAATGGCGGCGGGATCATGCCGCGCGATGGCGCGCGCGACCTCGGCAGTGAAGCTGCCGCTATTGGCCGGATCGTCGAGTTTCACATAATCGACTGTCCACCCCAGCGCGCGCAGCCTATCGGCATGGTGGCGCATGGCGGACAGGATGAAGGCGATCTTCGCCTTGTGATGGCGGACATAGCGGGTCTCATCCGCCACCTCCATCATCAGCACGACGCTGCGTGCCTTGTCAGCGTGCCGCAGCGCGGCGATGTCGGGCGTCAACTGGTCGCCCAGCACCGGAATGAGAAAGGGGCCGTCGGTCATGCTTCATAGCAATGACCGACGGCCCCTTTTGCTCCTAGCTGTTCTAAAGGGTGCTGGTTTACATCAACACCGTTCGTCCTGAGTAGCCATTGAGCGAAGTCGAAATGGCGTATCGAAGGATGCGTATGCGCACGATGCTTCGATACTTGAACAGGTGAACCATCCCCCGGATGGTTCAGGATCGTCCGGGGGACGATCCGACCTGTTCAACTTCGACAAGCTCAGTCTCTACTCAGCACGAACGGATGTGTAAGTATCTTGCAACTTACCCCCGGCTGCGCGGCGGACCCTTGCGCGGGCCGCCCGCGCCAGCGCCCTTGAACGGGCGTGGGCTATGCGGCGCTGCGCCGCCACGCGAAAAATTGCCGGGACCGCCGCGGGGCGGACCGCTGCGGTTGGGCCGGTCGCCATTGGCAGGGCGCAACTGCTTGCGCTTTTCGCGCGCTTCCTCGCGCGGCGCACCATCGACCGGATCGAACAGCACGTCCGCGCCCTCGTCACCCGCTTCGCCGGTGCGGCGAACGGCGGCCAGGAATTTGGACGCGATCGCCTTGGGAATTTCGAACATCGTGTCGTTGGTGGTGATGCGGATTGCGCCGATGTCACCGCGCGACACATGGCCGCGACGGCAGATCAGCGGCAGGATCCAGCGCGGATCGGCATTCTGGCGGCGACCGATATTGATGCGAAACCACTGCGTATCCTCAAAACCGGGACGTGGCCCGTCGCGGCGGGCGGGCGCTTCGCTGCCGTCCAGCAACTCTTCGGGCGCAGGCAGGGCGGCGCGGGCGGACCGCACCAGCATGGCCGCGATTTCCTTGGCACTCTTGGCTTCCAGCAGTTCGCCGCCCAGCGCCCAGTCGGACTCTTCCAGTTCCATCGGCTCCAGCAGGCGCGCGCGCAGCCGTTCGGCATCCTGCGCGGCGATCGCTTCCTTGGTGGGGGCGGACGTCCATTCGACGGGGATTTTCGCGCCTTTCAGCATCCCTTCCACCCGGCGGCGGCGCGGATAGGGGACGATCAGGACGGCGGTGCCCTTCTTGCCCGCGCGGCCGGTACGACCGGAGCGATGCTGCATGGTTTCGACGTCACGCGGGATTTCGACATGCACCACCAGCGTCAGCGTGGGCAGGTCGATGCCGCGCGCGGCCACGTCGGTCGCCACGCACACGCGCGCCCGCTTGTCGCGCAGCGCTTGCAGTGCATGGTTGCGCTCATTCTGGCTATGTTCGCCCGACAGCGCGACGGCGGCAAAGCCACGCTCGGTCAGGCTGGCGTGGAGATGGCGGACATTGTCGCGCGTGGCGCAGAACAGGATCGCCGTCTCCGCCTCATGGAAGCGCAGCAGGTTGACCACGGCATTTTCAATGTCGGCTGGCGCGACGGTCATCGCCTGATAGCTGATGTCGCCATGGCCGCGATCATTGCCGGCGGACTGGATCTGGAACGCATCCTTCTGATAACGGCGGGCCAGCGCCACGATCGGCTTTGGCATGGTCGCCGAGAATAGCAGGGTACGACGGCCATCAGGGGTGGCGTCGAGAATCCCTTCCAGATCTTCGCGAAAGCCCAT
Organism: Sphingobium xenophagum NBRC 107872; assembly: GCF_000367345.1. Classification (GTDB taxonomy): domain Bacteria; phylum Pseudomonadota; class Alphaproteobacteria; order Sphingomonadales; family Sphingomonadaceae; genus Sphingobium; species Sphingobium xenophagum. Next base: position 101,690 of record NZ_BARE01000001.1, on the reverse strand, counting down.
GTCGAGCATTTCGTCGGCCTCGTCCAGCACGGCGGTTTTCAGCGCCGACAGGTCGAGCGCGCCGCGTTCCAGATGGTCGCGCAGGCGGCCCGGCGTGCCGACGACGATATGCGCGCCCTGCGCCAGCGCCTTGCGCTCGCGAGCGGCGTCCATGCCGCCAACGCAGGTGGCGATGCGCGCCCGCGCTCCGGCGTAGAGCCATTCCAGTTCGCGGCTGACCTGCAATGCCAGTTCGCGCGTCGGCGCGATGACCAGCGCCAGCGGCCAGGCGGGCGGGGGAAGGCGGCCTTCCTCGTTCAGCAATTCACCCGCCATGGCCAGGCCAAAGGCGACGGTCTTGCCCGACCCGGTCTTGGCCGACACGATCATGTCGCGGCCAATCGCTTCGGGTTCGATGACCGACGCCTGCACTTCGGTCAGGTTTTCATACCCCTTGGTCGTGAGCGCCTGCGCCAGGATGGGGGGGAGAGTTTCAAATGCCATATTGTTGTATTCCATCGGATAATAGCGACCCGCCATATACCGACGGATACCAAAAGACCTGTTCCTTCCGCCCGTTCAATCGGACGCCCGAAGCGCAAGGTCGCACGCTTCGGTTCCAGGTTGGAAACCAACCTCCGTTCGCCCTGAGCCAGTCGAAGGGCCGCACTTCTTGATCAGAAGGACGAGGCTTCGACAGGCTCAGCCCGAACGGTCGAGGGGAACGACCTGTTCGCCGTTCCCCAAAACAGGAAAGCCTCCTTCCCCATTTCGCGAGGAAGGAGGCTTGCCTGATTGTCTATAACGCAAAAATCAGACTGCGGCGACTTCCGCCACATCGACCTTCACGCCCGGACCCATCGAGGAGGACAGGGCGATCTTGCGCACATATTTGCCCTTCGAACCGGTCGGCTTAGCCTTGACGATCGCATCGACGAACGCGTCGAAATTCTTGCGCAGGTCTTCGGCGGTGAAGCTCGACTTGCCCAGGCCCGCATGGATGATACCGGCCTTTTCGACGCGGAATTCGATCTGACCACCCTTGGCGGCCTTCACGGCTTCGGCGACGTTCGGGGTCACGGTGCCCAGCTTGGGGTTCGGCATCAGGCCCTTGGGGCCGAGAACCTTACCCAGGCGACCGACCAGGCCCATCATGTCCGGCGTCGCGATGACGCGCTGGAAGTCGATGTTGCCGGCCTGGATCGATTCCAGCAGGTCTTCTGCACCCACGATGTCGGCACCGGCGTCGAGCGCCTGCTGAGCCTTGTCGTTACGGGCGAACACGGCGACGCGAACGTCCTTGCCGGTGCCGGCGGGCAGGGTGACGACGCCACGGACCATCTGGTCGGCATGACGGGGATCGACGCCCAGATTGATCGCGATTTCGACGCTTTCGTCGAACTTGGCGGTCGCGTGGGTCTTGATCAGGCCCAGCGCTTCGTCAACGCCGTGCAGCTTGTTCTTGTCGATCGCGGCGGCGAGAGCCTTCGCCTTCTTGGTCTGCTTTGCCATGGTCTTAGCCCTCCACCACGTCGAGGCCCATCGCGCGCGCGGAGCCTTCGATAATCTTCGTTGCTGCGTCGATGTCGTTCGCGTTCAGGTCAACCATCTTGGCCTGGGCGATTTCGGCGAGCTGGGCGCGGGTGATCTTGCCAGCGACGACCTTGCCCGGTTCCTTGGAACCCGACTTCAGGTTGATCGCCTTCTTGATCAGGAAGGTCGCAGGCGGCTGCTTCGTGGTGAAGGTGAAGCTGCGGTCGGCATAGACGGTGATGATCGTCGGCAGGGGCGTGCCCTTGTCGACATTGGCCGTCTGCGCGTTGAACGCCTTGCAGAATTCCATGATGTTCACGCCGCGCTGACCCAGGGCCGGGCCGATCGGCGGTGCAGGCTTGGCGTCTCCAGCGGGCACCTGGAGCTTGATATAGCCCGTAATTTTCTTGGCCATTATGACTCACTCTGTTGCTGGGCGGACCCGAAAGCCACGCCCGGTTCAAGTTTAGCGGTACTAACGAAGGCGAAGCCTCCTCCCGCGCTTATTCCCGGTCGCCCGGAAATTCTGTTTGCCCCGTCATGCCGGACTTGATCCGGCACCCAGGGCGAAATCATGCGACGTCACGCCCAGACGCCCTGGATCCCGGCCTTCGCCGGGACACGAGCTTTCCTTATTTGGAAAGCTCTACCTGCTCGAAATCCAGTTCCACAGGCGTGGCGCGACCAAAGATCGACACCGACACCTTGACCCGGTTCTTTTCGAAATCCAGTTCCTCGACCGTGCCGTTGAAGCTCGCGAAGGGACCGTCCAGCACCTTGACCGCATCGCCGATTTCGTAATCGACGCTGACCTTGTGCTTGGGCGCGGCCTCGGCTTCCTTGCGGGCGCCGAAATAGCGTGCGGCTTCCGATTCGCTGATCGGCTGCGGCTTGCCCATCGAACCCAGGAAGCCTGTCACCTTGGGCGTGTTCTTGATCAGGTGATAGATGTCGTCGTTCATCGCCAGCTTGGCCAGAACATAGCCAGGCATGAACTTGCGCTCGACCTGCACCTTCTTGCCGCGCTTCACTTCGGTCACGGTTTCAACAGGCACTTCGACCTGTTCGACCAGCTGGGAAAGGCCCATGCGCTCGGCTTCGGACAGGATCGATTCCTTGACCTTGTTCTCGAAGCCCGAATAGGCGTGGATGATGTACCAGCGCGCCATGTTACCGTTTCAAACTCCCAAAAACCAAGGCGGTCATGCTCAGGCCCGACCCGCCGCGAGGCTCAGCAGCCACTGGACGATCGCGCCGAAAAAAGTGTCGATGCCAAAGAAGAACAGGCCCAGCATCGTCGTCATGATGACGACCATCACGCCGGTCATGATCGTTTCGCGACCCGTGGGCCACACGATCTTCGACGCTTCGGTCCGCACCTGATTGACGAATTCGCCGGGGGAAACCTTCGCCATCGCCTGCCTCAAACCCTTCGCACAAACACCAAAACGCGAAGCAATAGTCCGCCCTCCCGATCCCGCCCATATCGGCGTCCGGGGGATGCGGCCGCATAGCTTCGCGACACAATTTCGACGGCGCGTCTAGCGGCAAACCTCATGCAAGACAAGGATGCTGCTGGAACGCCTGGCAGGAGTGGAGGGACTCGAACCCCCGGCATTCGGTTTTGGAGACCGACGCTCTACCAACTGAGCTACACTCCTGTGCCGGCGAAGGAGGGCGCTTTAGCGTGGCATGACGGGCAGGGCAAGCGCGATTATGCAGCTTTTTCCTGGCGGTCCGCGATGCTCGTTTCGGCACTGGTCTGCCGCTCTGCCTCCGCATTGATCTGCGCGCCCAGCAGCACGACATAGGCCGACACGAAAAGCCATAATTGCAGCACGACGACCGCGCCCAGCGACCCGTATGTCTCGTTATAATTGCCAAATGTCGCGACATAGAAGGACACGCCCAGCGTGACCACCAGCCAGAACAGGGTGGCTGTGACCGACCCGACCGTCAGCCATTGCCACTGCGCCTGCCGCCGGTGCGGCCCGAAACGGTAGATCAGTCCGAATATCAGGCTGGCGAACAGGCCGGCGCAAATCCATGTCACGGCCTTGATCGCGAACAGTACGCCCGGTCCCCAGTTGACCAGCAGCTTTTGCAGCAGGCCGATGACCGTGGCGGTAAAAACGCCCGCCACCATCACCAGCACGGCGGAACAGGTAATGCCCATCGACACGCGGGTGAACGCGATGATGCCGCGCCCTTCCTTCTGCCCATAGACGATGTTCAGCGCCTCCATGATGGCCGATGCCGCGCGCGTCGCGCCATAGATCGCAATGCCGAGCGCGGCGGCCAGGCCAAAGCCGATCGCCGGTTTGGCGGTGCTGACGACGCCCAGCAACTGGTCGTTGATCAGCTTGGCGGCATCGGCCGGCACGACCGCGATGATCGCCTGCATATGCCGTCCGACCATCGCCGGATCGCCAAACAGGCCATAGGTCAGCACGACGGCCGCCATCATCGGCGCAATCGATAGGAACGCATAATAAGCGACGCCTGCTGCAAGCAAACCGACATGGTTGGCCGACAGCGCGCCATAAACCCGCTTCAAAATCTCCCACCAGGCCCGCGGCGGAATTTTCCACGGCGCATCGACATGCACCTGCTGCGCGACTGGCTGCTTCATCGGTTTCCCCTGTTGCTACACCAGGCAAGCGCATGAAGGGGGAGGGCGGTTCCCGCCCGCAGGGGTTACAAAAACACGCCGCCCTTCATGATCCGCCGGGCGCGGCCCTGCACCGGCACCCGGTCGAACGGTGTGTTGCCTGCCGCCGCCGCCATTTTTCCGCTGTCGACGATCCACGGCGCGTCGGGGTCGACAAAGATCAGGTCCGCCGCGCTGCCGCTTGCAAAGCTGCCCGCATTGACGCCCAAAATCCTGGCCGGATTGGCGCTCAGCAGTGTCATCAGCCGGTTGAGCGACACATGCCCATCCCGCACCAGATTGAGCGAGAGCGCCAGCAGCGTCTCCGCCCCCGCCATGCCGGGCGAGGCGTCGGCGAAGGGCAGGCGCTTGTCCTCCGCCCCGCGCGGATCATGGCTGGACGTGATGACGTCCACCGTGCCGTCCGCGACCGCCGCGATGCTCGCCTTGCGATCATCCTCCGACCGGAGCGGGGGCGACAGGCGGGCGAAGGTGCGGAAATCGGTCACCGCATTGTCGGCCAGGAACAGATAGGCAGGACTGATGCCGCAACTGACCCGCAGCCCTTCCGCCTTGGCCGCGCGAATGAGGTCGAAGCCAGCCCTGGTCGTCACCAGCCGGAAATGGATCGCCGCGCCCGCCTGCCGCGCCAGCATGATGTCCCGCGCGATCGCCATGGCTTCGGCGCAGGCGGGCGCGTGCGGCAGGCCCAGCCGCGTCGCCGTCTCACCGCTCGTCGCCACCGCCTTGCCCGCCAGCCCGCCATCCTCGGCATGGGCGATCACCGTCTGCCCCAGCCCGGCCGCATAGGATAATACCCGCAGCATCACGCCCGAATCCGCGATCCACTGCCGCCCGGTGCCGACCGCCTTCGCGCCGGCCGCCTGCATCATGCCAATCTCGGCCAGTTCCGTTCCCTTGAGGCCGCGCGTCGCCGCCGCGATCGGGTGGACCCAGAAATCGGGCTTCCCCGCCCGCGTCGCCTGCCGGATCAGCGCCGCATCGTCCAGCAGCGACGACTGGTCGGGCATCAGCGCCGCGCGCGTGATCCCGCCAAAATGAAAGGCGGGCTTGTCCGTCGCAAAGACGCCCAGGTCGACAAGGCCCGGCGCGACAACCTGCCCCTGCGCATCGATCCGCTCCGCGTCCGCAGGCACGGCGATGTCCCCGGCTGCGACGATCCGATCGCCTTCGATCAGGATGGAGCCGGAGAGCAGCGCATCCCCCGCAGGATCGGCCAGGCGACCGTTGATGATGGCGAGTTTAGTCACCGAGAAACACCCCTAAACCGTTCGCCCTGAGCCTGTCGAAGGGCCGTTCTTTCTTTTGCGTCAAGGAAAAGGTCAGGGCTTCGACAGGCTCAGCCCGAACGGAGGTTGTGGAATTCATCACGCCCATCCCTCCACACCCCGCGCGCCGCGCGTCAGTACGTCCAGGCACGCCATGCGGATCGCCACGCCCATTTCCACCTGTTCGGTGATCGCGGAGCGCGTGGGATGATCCGCCACCACGCTGGCAATCTCCACGCCCCGGTTCATCGGGCCGGGATGCATCACCAGCGCGTCGGGCTTGGCCAGCGCCAGCCGCTCAGGCGTCAGGCCGTAGAGCATGTGATATTCGCGCGCCGACGGAATGAACGCCCCGTCCATCCGCTCATTCTGAAGCCGCAGCATCATCACCACGTCCGCACCGTCCAGCCCCTGCGCCATGTTGGTGAAGGGCGTCGCGCCCAGCATCTCCACTTCCGGTGGCATCAGCGTGGGGGGCGCGACCGCCCGGACCTGCGCGCCCAGAGCGGCAAGGCACAGCATGTTGGAGCGCGCGACCCGGCTGTGCAACACATCGCCGCAGATCGCGACGACCAGCCCTTCGAAACCGCCCTTGCGCCGCCGGATGGTCAGCGCGTCCAGCAGCGCTTGCGTGGGATGCTGGTGCCAGCCATCGCCCGCGTTCAGCACCGGGCAGTCCACCTTGTCCGCGATCAGCGCGACTGCGCCGGAACTGGCATGGCGGATCACGATGACATCGGCGGCCATGGCGTTCAATGTCATCGCCGTGTCGATCAGCGTCTCGCCCTTCTTCACGCTCGACTGGCCCGCATGCATATTGACCACGTCGGCGCCCAGCCGCTTGCCCGCAATCTCGAACGACAGCAATGTCCGCGTGCTATTCTCGAAAAAGGCGTTGATCTGCGTCATCCCGGCCAGCCGGTCATCATGCTTGCGCGCGCCGCTGCGGTTCGCCCGCGCCCAATGCTCCGCCTCGTCCAGTAAAAAACGGATTTCCCAGGGCATCAGGTCCGCAATGGACAGCAAATGCCTGTGCGGAAACAGCGCCCGACCGGTCAGGTCGGACGAAGCGGGCGCGGCGGTCGTTTCGGGCATGGGATGCGCTTTAGGCGAGGGGAGGAGAGAGGGCAAGGGAGCGGTGATGAAGTTGAACGCAAACCCGACATCCGTTCGGGCTGAGCTTGTCGAAGGCCCGCTCTTCTGTTGTTCTGTCCCGATGCCATTCTGGACCTATATGCTGCATTGCGCAGGCGGCGCTTTCTATGTTGGTCATACCGACAATCTGGAACAGCGTATCGCTCAGCATGAGCAGGGGAGTATCGCCGGTTTCACCAGTGACAGGCTGCCGGTAAAACTGGTCTGGTGCGAATGTTTCACCCAGCGCATTGAGGCGCTGGAAATGGAGCGTCGTTTGAAAGGCTGGAGCAGGGCCAAGAAAATGGCGTTGATCCGGGGCGATTGGGACGAGATCAGCGTGTTGGCACGAAGCAGAAAGGACGCCCCTTCGACAGGCTCAGGGTGAACGGGGATAGAATATCTCAACCGTTCGGGCTGAGCTTGTCGAAGCCTTGTTCTTTCCTTGGGATCGGAGTCACCCTCGGCCCCGAAGCCGCCCCAGCAGCGCCCCGTCCCGCAACACCTCCCGCGCGGCGTTATGCCCCGGTGCGCCGGTCACGCCGCCGCCGGGATGCGTCCCCGCGCCGCACATATACAGGCCCTTCACCGGCCCGCGATAGGAGCCATGGCCCAGCACCGGGCGCGCGGCCCACATCTGGTCCAGCGACAGATGGCCGTGCATGATGTCGCCGCCGACCAGCCCGAATTTGCGCTCCAGGTCCAGCGGCGAGTGGATTTGCCGCGCGATCACGCTTTGCGCAAAGCCGGGCGCGGCGGCCTCCACCGTGGCGATGATGCAGTCCGCCGCCGCCTCCCGCTCATCGTCCCAGCTACGGCCATCCGGCAGTTCAGGCGCGAATTGCTGGCAGAAGAGGCTGGCGACATGGCATCCTTCAGGCGCCAGAGAGGGGTCGATGGTGGACGGGATCAGCATTTCGACGATCGGCGCTTTCGACCAGCCATCGCGCTTGGCGTCCATGAACGCCCGATCCATATAATCCAGCGTCGGCGCCAAGATAATGCCCGACTGATGATGCTCCCCCACGCCGGGCAGGCAGGTGAAATCGGGCAGGGCGCTCAGCGCCACATTCATGCGGAACGTGCCGGAACCGGCCTTGAACGCCTTGATCCGCCTGGCGAAATCGGCGGGCAGATCGGCCGGAGCCATCATCCGTTCATACAGAAGTTTCGGCCCGACATTGGCGATCACTGCCTTGCCCATCACCTCTTCGCCGCTCTCCAGCCGCACGCCCACGGCCCGCGCGCCGTCCACCAGCACGCGCCCGACCGGCGCTTCCAGGCTGATCTCCACCCCCATGGCGGTCACGACCCGTGCCATGATCTGGGTGATCATCCCCATGCCGCCGACGCTGTGGCCCCAGGCGCCCTTCTTTCCGTTCACCTCGCCAAAGACATGGTGCAGCAGCACATAGGCACTGCCTGGCGTGTCGGGCGACGCATAATTGCCTACCACGGCATCGAACCCGAACGCAGCCTTCACCGCGTCACTCTCGAACCAGCCGTCCAGGAAGCTGCGCGCCGATTTGGTGAACAGGTCGAGCGTATCGCGCTGCTGTTCGATGGTCAGTCCCGCAATGCGTCGCCCCTGTTTCAGCGCGTCGATGATCATCGACAGGCCGTCGCCGACATTGGGCGGACTCTTCAGCACCAGGTCGCGCAATATGTCGGCCACCACCTCCAGCGCATCATAATAAGCGGGCAGGGCGGCGGCGTCCTTCGTGCTGAACCGGGCGAATTCCGCCTGCGTCCGTTCCAGCCCGCCGCCCAGTTTCAGATAGCCGCCATCGGGCTGGGGCAGGAAATTGCTGATGGGCCGTTCGATGACGCGATAGCCGTGATCGGCCAGCTTCATATCGGCAATGACCTTGGGATTGAGCAGGCTGACCGTGTAGCTGGCGGTCGAGTTGCGGAAACCGGGGTGAAATTCCTCCGTCACCGCGGCACCGCCAACGACGTCGCGGCGCTCCAGAATACGCACCTTATAGCCAGCCCGCGCCAGATAGAAGGCGCACACCAGCCCGTTATGCCCCCCGCCGATGATGACGGCGTCGTAGCTTTTGGTCATGCGTTCGCGCTCCATCCCGCCGCGGGTGCGCGGTGCTGCCGCGCCTGTGGAATAATCGCCCGTATCCGCCCGCAAAAATGGCGCAGCGCCACTTCATCATGATGCAGCGGCCCGACGGTGAAACTGTGCGACGCCATGCCCGCCTGCACCCGCGCGACCAGCGCCGTATCCTCTGCATTGACCTGCCGGTTGATCCGCCAGTTGAGATAGCGCGCCGCCTTCATCTCCCTACGGTCATCCGGCACCGCATAGCTGATCTCGCGGATCAGCGTCTGCGTCGGCGACACGGGCAGCCAGGCCATGAAATCGACCTGATCGGGATAGATGTCGAACGCGAAATTGGGCCACAGCTTGAAATAGGTCCATAGCCGCTGCCGCTCCGGCGACAGGTGCGGCACGGCGGGCAGGAAGTGCTGATAGGCGCGCTCCGACCAGTTGGCCGATGGCCGATCGACGATCGGCCCCCACATCTTGTCGACATGGGCGCTGGCCTCCACGCCATAGCCGTCGCCCATCAGCCGTTTAAGGCCCGGATGCGCGACGTTGATGTGCAGCCCGTCGGAATAATTGTCGCCGATGTTCTTCCAGTTCACGCTGCGTGGCCGCAACGTCACCCGCCCCAGCGCGCGCAGGTCGGCAAAGCGATAGGGCGCGATTTCCTCGACATAGGGGGCCATCATCTGCGCGACCGAAGGGCCACCATCATCGGTCAGGCGGACGAAGAGAAATCCGTGAAAATCCTCGACCTGCACGGGCGTCAGGCCATGGTCGGCCAGGTCCATGGCATAGCCCGCCTTCATCGGCACGCCGGTCAGCCGTCCGTCACTCTCATAGGTCCAGCCATGATAGGGGCAAACCAGCTTTCTGGCGCAGCCCGACACCCCGTCGACGATCCGCGCGCCGCGATGGCGGCAGACATTGGTAAAGGCGCGCACCGCGCCATCCTCGCCCCGGATGACGATGACGCTTTCACCGATATAGTCGAGCGTCTGGAAATCGCCCGGCTGGGCTATGTCGCTGATGTGGCAGACGATCTGCCAAGCGGGGCGAAAGATGCGCTCGACTTCGGCGGCGAAAAATTCCGGGTCGCTATAGGTCCAGGCCGGCAGGCTCCAGCCCGCATCCGGGTCTGCCCCGCTTCCTGCCTGCTCCACCATTTCCGCGCATCCCCCGACGCTGCCGATCAATTTTACAAACGTATAATATAACCCGCGTTCATGCCAGCTATATGTCCAGCTCAGTGTCGGCTTTGTCGACCTGCGCGCCATAACGCCGCGCCAGCACGGCGCAGGCCATCAACTGGATCTGGTGGAACAGCATCACCGGCAGCAGGATCGCGCCGACGCTACTCGCCGGGAACAGCAATCCGGCCATCGGTACCCCGGTTGCCAGGCTTTTCTTCGACCCGCAAAAGACCAGCACGATCCGCTCCGCCCGCGCCAGGCCCATCATCCGCCCCAGCCCCCAGGTGAAGCACAGGACCACCGCCAGCAGGGCAACGCAAAGACCCGCCAGCAGCGCCATTTCCCCCGCAGACACCGTCTGCCACAGCCCCTCAACCACTGCCGCGCTGAAGGCGGCATAGACCACCAGCAATATCGATCCGCGATCGACCCGTCCGATCATCGCCTTGTGCCGCGCCACGAACCCGCCAATCCAGGGCCGCGCCAGATGCCCGATCAGGAAGGGGAGCAGCAATTGCAGCACGATCCCCTCGACCGAGGCCAGCGAGATCAGACTGCCGCTGCCCGTCCTCTGCATCAGCAGCGCGACCAGCAAAGGCGTCAGGACAATGCCCAGCAGATTGGAGAAGGAGGCGCTGACGACCGCAGCGGCGACATTCCCCCGCGCGATAGCGGTAAAGGCGATGGACGATTGCACAGTCGATGGCAGCAGCGTCAGGAACAGCAGCCCGGCCCGCATCCCGTCTGGCACCGCGCCGATCTGCTGGCTTGCCAGCCCCAGCAGCGGAAAGACGGCGAAAGTCGTCGCCAGTACCGCCAGATGCAGCCGCCAGGCCTTGGCCCCGTCCCAGATTGCGGCGCGCGACAATTTTGCGCCATGCAGAAAAAACAGCAGGACGATGCCCGCATCCGCCACGGCATCCGCGATCCGTGCCCCGTCACCACGCGCGGGCAGCAATGACGCTAGCGCAACCGTGCCCAGCAGCAGCAAGAGGAATGGATCGATCAGTTCACGAAGGCGGGTCATGGGTCAGCCTTGGGCAGGGAAGGGCGCAAAATCGGGGATAGACGCCGCCTCTTCATTGAGCCAACAGATTCGCACAAGCAGGCAAGGAGCGGATGATGAGCGAACATATTGCGGTGATCGAGCAGGCTGGCGTGCTGGAAATCCACATCGACCGACCCGACAAGAAAAATGCGCTGACCGCCGCCATGTATCGCGCCATGACCGCCGCGCTCGCCGATGCGTCTGCCCGTGCGGACATTGGCGCCGTGCTGTTCGCGGGGCGTGGCGACGCCTTTTGCGCGGGCAATGATCTGAAGGATTTTCTGGCCGGGCCGGAAGGGGGCGCTGCCGCCTTCGCTTTCATCCGCGCGATCGCCGCGTTCGACAAACCGCTGGTCGCGGCGGTGCAGGGGCTGGCCGTTGGCGTCGGCACGACCATGTTGTTCCATTGCGACCTGATCTACGCCGCGCCCGATGCGCGCTTCGTCATGCCGTTCGTCAATCTGGGGATCGTGCCGGAAGCCGGGTCCAGCCTGCTCGCGCCAGCGTTGATGGGTCATGCGAAGGCCGCAGCGATGCTGATGCTGGGCGAACCCATGGATGCGGAAGGGGCCGATCGCGCAGGGCTCGTCACCGCCATCGTTCCGGCCGACCAACTGCTCGACCATGCCCGCGCCAAGGCCGCTGCACTGATGGCGAAACCGCCCCAGGCTCTCGCCGTCACCCGCCGCTTGATGAAGGGCGATCCCGCCATGCTCACTGCCCGGATCGACGAAGAGGCGCGACTGTTCCGCGAATCGCTGACATCACCCGAAGCACAGGAAGCCTTCACCGCCTTCTTCGAAAAGCGCGCGCCGGTGTTCAGGCGAGGCTAGGGCCGTCGGCCTGCTTGCCCAGCCGTAATTCGCTCACGATCACCGCTGCGACGATCATCGCCCCGCCCAGCAGCGCCATGGGCGGCAGCCGGTCGCCAGCGATCCGCCCGATTATCCCGGCCCAGACCGGCTCGCCCGCATAGATCAGGGTCGCCCGCGTCGGCGACACGGTGCGCTGCGCCCAGTTCATGACCAATTGGATGATCGCCGTCATCGCGCCCAGGCCGCAGGCGGCGATCACCACCGCCCAGGAAAAGGGCGGGATTGCCTCGCCCACGGGCACCATGCAGGCGAAGGCCAGCAGCGACGTTACCGCGAGCTGCACCACCGTCACCCGCAATATGTTGACGCTGCCTGCAAACAGGCTGATGAAAATAATCTCCAGCGCGATCGGCACCGTGCTGACCAGCGTGATCAACTCGCCCTTGCCCATCTTCACCCCGTCTTGCGGCGCGGCGACGAGCAGCAGGCCGATGAAGGCCAGAACCACCCCGATCCAGCTGGCAAGACGCGGGCGGCGGCGCAAAATGATCCATTGCAGCACCGGCACCAGCGGGACGTAGGCCGCCGTGATGAAGGCCGAAGAACTGCTCGAAATCGTCTGAAGGCCCCAGGTCTGGAGCGTGTAGCCCGCGAATATGCCCAGCCCGATCACCAGCCCGGCCCACAATTCGCGCAACGTCATGCCCCGCAGCAGCGGAGCCGCCAGCGGCAGGGTGAGCAAGGCCGCCGTACCGAAGCGCAGCCCGACGAAATAGAGCGGGCCAGAATTGGCTACCGCGCCATGCACGATCAGAAATGTGCCGCCCCACAGGATCGTTATGCCGATCAGGGCCAGTTCCGCGCGGCCGATCAGCCAGCGGCTTGGGACGGGCTTATGGTCTAGGACGGCGGCATGGGTCATGACCGACCGCTATGGACCGCGCAGGGCGCGGTCAAGCCAAGGGTGCGCGGGATGTGCCCGCGCACCCGGACGGATTATTCGTTCTTCAGATCCTTGCCCGCTTCTTCCAGCGACGCGCCAACATCGCGCTTGGCGGCGTCTGCCTTGCGTTCCGCGTCTGCGGCGGCATCGCTCGTCGCGGCGCCGATCTTGTCCGTGCCCTCGTCGATCGTCCGTCCGGCCTCATCCAGGCCATTGTCGATCTTGTCGCCAGCCCGATCAACCGACTGGCTGATGTCATTGCCGATCGAAGCGCCAGCATTTTCGACGCTATCCTGGGTCTTTTCCGAGCAAGCCGACAGGCTGGCGATAGACAGGACCGCGAGGGCGGCCAGAACTGAAGTGCGCATGATGTCTCCTTTTCCCCATGGCATGGAAGGAGATAAGCGCAGCAGGCGCGATAAGGTTGCGTCGGCGGGCCTATCCTCCGCGCAGGCCGAACACCATCGACCGGTCCTGATCGGGGATCAGCCCTTCCAGCACCCGCCAGAAGCCGGTGACCGATCCTTGTCCCGCCTGCGCATAGGCAGCCGCCATCTTCTCGCGCAGGGCGCGGAACAGTTCCGCCTCCAGCGCTGCGCCCGCTTCGCTCAGCCGCAGCAATTTCTGGCGGCGATCGCTGGCGCCGGGCCGCGTTTCGATATAGCCGCGCTCGATCAGGTCGTTAAGAACCCGACCCAGTGACTGTTTGGTAATGGCCAGAAGCCGCAGCAGATCTTTGACGGTCAGGTCGGGCTGGCGCGAAATGAAATAGAGCGCGCGATGATGCGCCCGGCCCAGCCCGATCGCGGCCAACCCCTCGTCGATGGACCGGGTCAGCGCCGAATAGCCGAAATAGAGCATTTCGATCCCGCGCCGTATCTCATCCTCGCGCAGGAACAGCGGGGAAGCGGGCGACATCTGGGCCGAGGAAGGCGATGAACTGGTAACGGTCATGGCTGTGATGATCCAGCGCGGGAGGAAAATATCTTATTGCCGTCCCAAAAGGATGATGACTAGTGGTCCGATTCTGACATTTGCTACCTTATGGGGTAAGGCCTGTTCAAATGTCAGAATCTTTTCGGACCGCTAGCCCGCTTTTATCCTGGTGGATTTTGCGATTTTGACATTTGCAGGCCCATCCCAGCCGCCAGGGGGATGCAAATGTCAAAATCAATTCACCGGGCTTTCCTTTCGCCAATCACACGCTATATGCCTGACCGCGTCGACGATAGTCGGCCCTGCTGGGGCGTCGCCAAGCGGTAAGGCAGCGGCTTTTGATGCCGCCATGCGCAGGTTCGAATCCTGCCGCCCCAGCCAGTTTTTCTGAACATCATCGAATCATGCGGGAAGCGGAGACGGCGATGACCGCCGCCTCCTTCGTTCCTCAGCGGGGCTGGTTACCGGCCCAGCAGTCCGCGCGCTTGACCGGCAATCTCGGCCAGCATAGCCACATTGGGGGTCGCCGCGGCCTTGGCGCGTTGCACCAGGGTGCGGAACTGGCGGATGCGGGGGCCGCGCTGGATCAGCCATTGCTCGACATGGTCTGATATGTCCTTGCCTTTGCCATGGGCCAGGAAATCGAGCCGGACCTGCTGCATGTCGCGGGCGACGCCCGAAATCAGCAGCCGCTCCCACGGGTCGCTCGGTTCCATGCGCGCGGCGGCGGACTGGACCCAGTCGATTCCGACCGCTTCGCCCAGATGGGTGAAGGCGCGGGTCAGCGCGACTTCATCCACGCCCATCTTTCCGGCCAGGGCCGCGATTCCGACTGCGCCGTCCAGCTTGAACAGACCCGCCGCACGCCGCGCCAGAGCCTCCGGCGCGCCGAGGGCCAGCAGCCTGTCCGTCACCGCATTGGTGCGGCGCTGCGCTTCGCTCGTCAGCAGATCGTCGACCTGCGCCGCCAATGTGCCGACTCCCTGCTTAAGGGCAGCGAGTCCGGCGCTGGGCAATGTTCCGGCCGGTTGGCTGCGCAAGATATCGGCAATCTGCGCCCGCATCCCGCTCGCAATGTCGCCGAACAGGGCAAGGCGCGCGCTTTCCGCCATCTCGGCGGCGTCAATATCCGCCCATAGCGCGTCGATGTCATAGAGGCGCTCGGCAATCAGGAAGGCGCTGGCCATGTCGCCCAGCGAACAGCCTTCCTCCTCCACCATTTCGAACGGATGGATCAGGCCCAGCCGGTTCACGATGCGATTGGCGACCTTGGTGGCGATAATTTCCCTGCGCAGCGCATGGGCGGCGATTGCATCAGCCTCCTTTTCCTGCATCGCAGGCGGGAAGGCGGCCATCAATTCGCCAGTCATGCTGTCGTCGCTGGCGATGTCGCTTTGTTCGATCGCATCCTGCAAGGACAGCTTGGCGGTCGACAGCAGCACAGCCAGTTCGGGTCGGGTCAGCCCCTGGCCGTCCTGCCCACGCCGCAGCAACTGGTCATTGGCGGCCAGTCCTTCAACCTGCCTGTCAAGGCGCCCGCTTTCCTCGAATGTCTCGATCAGGCGGACATAGCTTGCCAGATCCGCCGCGCCGCCATTTTCGGCGATCGACAGTCCCAGAGCCTGAAGGCGATTATCCTCCAGCACGATCGCGCCGACGGCATCGGTCATGCTTTCCAGCAGCGCATTGCGCTCCTCGAACGGCAGGCGACCCTCGGCCATCTCCTTGTTGAGCGCGATCTTGATATTGACCTCATTATCCGAACAATCGACGCCCGCGCTATTGTCGATGAAATCGGTGTTGATCCGTCCGCCATGCAGCGAAAAGGCGATGCGCCCAGCCTGCGTCGTGCCCAGATTGGCACCTTCACCAATCACCTTGACGCGCAGTTGCTCTGCATTCACGCGCAACCGGTCATTGGCGGGATCGCCGACATCGCTGTGGCTTTGCGCGGCTGCCTTTACATAGGTGCCGATGCCGCCGAACCAGAGCAGGTCGGCCGGGGCCTTGAGGATCGCGGAAATCAGCGCAGTCGGCTCCATCTCGGCATCGGTGACGCCCAGTATCGCCTGAATTTCCGGGGTCAGCGTTATGCTCTTGAGCGCGCGGGAAAATACGCCGCCGCCCTTCGAGATCAGCGCCTTGTCATAATCGTCCCAGCTTGAGCGGGGCAGCTGGAACATGCGGTTGCGCTCCTCCCAGCTTCTGGCGGGATCGGGCGCAGGATCGAAGAAGATGTGACGATGATCGAAGGCGGCGACCAGCTTGATCGCCTTGCTGAGCAACATGCCGTTGCCGAACACATCGCCCGACATATCGCCGCAGCCCACGACGCTGATCGGCTCGTTCTGCACGTCGACGCCCATTTCGGCAAAGTGGCGCTGGACGGAGATCCACGCCCCGCGCGCGGTGATGCCCATCGCCTTATGGTCGTAACCGTTGGACCCGCCGCTGGCAAAGGCATCGCCCAGCCAGAATTTGCGGTCGAGCGCAATGGCATTGGCCACGTCGCTGAAGGTCGCCGTCCCCTTGTCGGCGGCGACCACGAAATAGGGGTCGTCGCCGTCGCGCACGACGACCTGGGCGGGGTGCTTTACATGATCGTTGACGATATTGTCGGTGACCGACAGCAGCGCGCGGATGAAGATGCGGTAGCTTTCCGTGCCCTCGGCCAGCCAGGCATCACGATCGGCCTGCGGATTGGGCAATTGCTTGGGATAGAAGCCGCCCTTGGCCCCGGTCGGCACGATCACGGCGTTCTTCACCCGCTGCGCCTTCATCAGGCCCAATATCTCGGTGCGGAAATCGTCGCGCCGGTCGGACCAGCGCAACCCGCCGCGCGCGACCGGCCCGGCACGCAGATGGATGCCCTCTACCCTGGGGGAATAGACCCAGATTTCGCGCCATGGCAGCGGCGCAGGCAGGCCGGGAACCTGGGCGCTGTCCAGCTTGAACGCCAGCGCCTCGACTGCGGCCTTGCTGAAGAAATTGGTGCGCAGCGTCGCGGTGATGACCGCGCGCAACAGGCGCAGCACCCGATCCTCGTCAATCGCGGTCACGGCCTCCAGCCCGGCGTCGATCGCCGCCTGCGCCTCCGTCACGCGCGCGTCCGCGCCATCGCGCGCGGCGGGATCGTGCAGCGCTTCGAACAGGGCGACCAGATTGACCGCAACCCCCTGCGCACGGCGCAGCGTTTCGGCAAAGGTCGCCATGCCATAGGCCATGCCGGTCTGGCGCAGATAGCGGAACAGTGCCCGGAACAGCACGACCGATCGGGGCGTCAGCCCGGCGGTGACGATCAGTTCGTTGAAGCGGTCATTTTCCGCCCGGCCTTCCAGCACCTGGGCGATCGCTTCGGTGACGATGTCGGCGCGGTCGACCACGCCCTGCGCATCGCCGCCAGCGGGCAGTTCCAGCACGAAACGCTGGACATGGCCCAGCGCACCCTTCTGGCCATTGGCGTCGATGGCCGTCGTCATCTCCTCGATCACGCGAAAACCGAAATTCTCGAACGCCGGGACGACTTCGGACAAGGCGATCGTCATATGGCTGTAGAGTTTGAGCCGCAGCCGTTCCGCGCTATCCTCAGGATTGCGATAGATGCGGATCGATTTGTCGTCCGCCCCGGACAGACCATGGATCAGGCGGATGTCGATAGCCGCTTCGGCTGGCCCGGCGCCGTTGCGATAGACCGCAGGGAAACCCCCGGCGTAGCGTTGCGCCAGCGCGGCGGCGCGGCCCGGCTCCTCGGTCTGGGCCAGCGCTTCCTCGACGGCGGGCAGCCAGCCGCGCACCATCTGCTTGAGTTGATGGTCCAGTTCCGCGTCATCCGGCACCACGCCGCCTTCGCGCAGGTCGAGCGTGATGCGCAGCAGCGCCAGTCCGCCTTCCTCCAGCGCGATCGACCAGCTGAGAACCGGCCCGTTCGACGCCTGCGCCAGCATATCCTGCACCGCCATCCGGCGTGCGGTCGACAATTCGTCGCGCGGCAGCCAGACAAAGGCATAAAGATGGCGCGCCAGAGCGCTGGTCGCGAGCGCCAGTTTCGGCCGCGGCCGGTCCGTCAGCGACATGAAGGTCAGCGCCAGCCGCTCCAGCGTCTCGCGATCAAAGCCGATCGTGATGTCATGGGGCAGGGCGGTGAGCGCGTGGGCCAGCGTCTTGCCCGCATGGCCCGCCGGATCGAAGCCGAACTTGTCCATCAGGTTCGACAGCGTCGATCGCAGCAGAGGCACCTTGTCCGGGGTCGCCGACAGGCCCGAACTGGTCCACATGCCCGCATGGATCGACAGCGCCTTGACCTCGCGCCCTTCGCGCACGGGGATGATGATCAGGTCGAGCAGCACATGGCGATGAATGCGCGAAAGGCGGCTGGACTTTATGATCAGCGGCGTGCGCTTGCCTTCCTCGAACCACACGAAGGCGGCTTCCAGCGAAGCCGGGGCGATCAGCGTCTTGTCGCGCAGGGTGCAGATGCCGAGCTGCGACTGGGTGGTGCCGTCGCGGTTGCACAGTTCGTGCCCGGTCTGGGTGAAATGGCGCGCCAGGAACCAGCGCAGCAGCGCCGCGCCTTCCTCATCCGGCACAGCATCGGCGTCCGCCGACATCGCCGCCTGCATCGGCGCCCAGTCCGCCACCGCCGCCCGCACGTCGGCCAGCGTATCGCGCATCGCCTTTTCCAGCGCCCGTCGCGCCTTGGCGTCTGCCCGGTCCGCTTCCATGTAAATCATCGATTCGCGTCGCGCGCCCGGCGCGTCATCGTCCAGAATGGCGGCGATCGATCCATCGGCATGCCGGGTTACCGACAGGACGGGGTGCAGCAGGCGGTGGATGGTGATGTCGGCGGCCGCCAGCGCGTTGGCGATACTGTCGACCAGAAACGGCATGTCGTCGTTGACGATCGCGATCCGCATGTAGCGGCCATTGGCGCCTTCGCCCAATGTTTCGACCATGATGGCGGCTTCGCCCGGCTTGCGCCCGTTGGCGGTGCGGCCCAGAAAGGCGGCGGCGGCGGCAATGCCATGCTCGTCCAGCCCTTCGCGTTCGCCGGGCAGCGCACCACGCTCCAGCGCTGCCTCCAGCGCCTCCCGAATGAACTTGTCGACTTCCTTGATGTTCGCGTCCGCCAGCGCCGTCATTCGCCTAACCTCTCATGCGGGTTCGTCCCGCTTGGAATTGAACGGAGGAGGCACTGGATCGCCGCCATGCGTCTCCTCGGCTTTCGAGCGTCTATATGCCTCCGCCCATCGGGAGGCTCAAGTCTGATTGCGAAATAAAGTGTCTTAACATTGAAATAATATGATGCACCGCAACATGCCCCAAACAGGCCGGCGGGGCAGGTCGTGACGTGACTATCGGCCAGCCCGCGCCGCATGTCGAGCGGGGATCAAGGCGCTTTCGGCGCATTTTGCCGCGATCCGCCCAAGCCAGGCGGTGCGTCGTGCTGCACCACGCTGATGCAGGCAAGATTATGCAGCTTTGGAGATCGCTCCGTTCATCAGCATTACTGTCACTCCGCCGCCACACTCTCCAACCCCAGCAACGGTGCGAGATAATGTCCCGTAAATGACCGCGGTTCCTTGGCGACCTTTTCCGGCGTGCCCTCGGCGACCACTTCGCCACCCTTCACGCCGCCTTCCGGTCCCATGTCGATGATCCAGTCGGCGGTCTTGATGACGTCCAGATTATGTTCGATCACGACGACGCTGTTGCCCTGGTCGACCAGCGCGTGGAGGACTTCGAGCAGTTTGCGGACATCCTCGAAATGCAGGCCCGTGGTCGGTTCATCCAGAATGTAGAGGGTGTTGCCGGTGGCGCGGCGGGAAAGTTCCTTGGCGAGCTTGACCCGCTGGGCTTCGCCGCCGGACAGGGTCGTGGCCTGCTGGCCGACCTTGATATAGCCAAGGCCCACTTCGGCGAGCATCGCCATCTTGTCGCGGATAGGGGGGACGGCCTTGAAGAATTCGACCGCGTCCTCGACCGTCATGTCCAGCACGTCGGCGATCGACTTGCCCTTGAACTTCACCTCCAGCGTTTCGCGATTGTAGCGTGCGCCGTGGCATACGTCGCATGTCACATAGACGTCGGGCAGGAAGTGCATCTCGATCTTGAGCACGCCGTCGCCCTGGCACGCTTCACAGCGGCCGCCCTTGACGTTGAAGCTGAACCGACCGGGCTTGTAGCCGCGCGCCTGGGCTTCGGGGAGGCCTGCGAACCAGTCGCGGATGTTGGTGAAGGCGCCGGTATAGGTGGCCGGGTTGGAGCGGGGGGTGCGGCCGATCGGTGACTGGTCGATGTCGATCACCTTGTCGCAATGTTCCAGGCCCGTCACCTTGTCATGCGCGCCGGCCAGAATGCGGGCGCCGTTCAGGGCGCGGGCGGAGGCGGCGTAGAGCGTGTCGATGGTGAAGCTGGACTTGCCGGAGCCGGAGACGCCGGTGATGCAGGTGAAGGTGCCAAGCGGGATCGATGCGGTGACGCCGCGCAGATTGTTCGCGCGGGCATTGTGGACGGTGATCTTCTTGCCCGATCCCTTGCGGCGCTTCTTGGGCACGTCGATGCGGCGGGTGCCGTTCAGATAATCGGCGGTCAGCGACCCTTTGGCGGCGAGGATGTCGGGCAGCGTGCCCTGGGTCACGATCTGCCCGCCATGGATGCCCGCGCCCGGCCCCATGTCGACGATATAGTCGGCGTGGCGGATCGCATCCTCGTCATGCTCGACGACGATCACGCTGTTGCCCAGGTCGCGCAGGCGCTTCAAGGTCACGAGCAGACGGTCATTGTCGCGCTGGTGCAGGCCGATCGAGGGTTCATCGAGGACGTAAAGGACGCCGGACAGCCCGCTACCGATCTGGGACGCCAAACGGATACGCTGGGATTCGCCACCGGACAGCGTGCCGCTGGTGCGGTCGAGATTGAGATAATCGAGACCGACATTGTTGAGGAAGCCCAAGCGCTCGACGATTTCCTTGAGAATGGCCTTGGCGATCTGGTTCTGCTGATCGTTGAGCTTGTCCGGCATCGCGGTGAAGAAATTGAGCGCGTCCACGACCGATCGGCGGGTGGAGAGGGAAATATCCTCGCCCGCAATCTTGACCGCCAGCGCTTCGGGTTTGAGGCGCGCGCCATGACAGGTTTCGCAGGGTTGGGCGCGCTGATATTTGCTCAGTTCCTCGCGCATCCAGGCGGATTCGGTTTGCAACAGCCGGCGGTTGAGGTTGCCGATGACGCCTTCAAACGCCTTCTTGACCTCATAGCTTTTGCGGCCATCCATGAATTTCAGGGTGACCGGCTTGCCGCCGGTACCGTGCAGGATGATGAGCTTCACTTCGCCCGGCAGGTCCGCCCAGGGCGTGTCGAGGCTGAAGCCGAATTCCTTGGCCAGTGAGCCGAGCACTTGCATATAATAGGGACTGGGCGGGTTGGATTTTGCCCAGGGGACGACCGCGCCCTTCTTGAGGCTCAGGGCTTCGTTGGGGACGACCAGTTCGGGGTCGAACTCCAGCCGTTCGCCAAGGCCGTCGCACGCCGGACAGGCGCCCATGGGCGCGTTAAAGGAAAAGAGGCGCGGCTCGATCTCCGCGATGGTGAAACCGCTGACGGGACAAGCGAATTTTTCACTGAACACGATGCGGTTGGCGGGGATGCCGGACCCCTTCATCTTCTTGTCGGCGGCGGGGGCTTCATCCTCGCGGCCCGGCACGACGCCATCGGCCAGATCGACATAGGCCAGGCCGTCGGCAAGTTTGAGCGCCTGCTCGAAACTGTCGGCGAGGCGGGTGCCCATGTCGTTTTCCACGGCCAGGCGGTCGACCACGACTTCGATGTCATGCTTATATTTCTTGTCGAGCGCGGGGGCGTCCTCGATCAGCATCATCTCGCCGTCGATGCGGACGCGGGTATAGCCCGCCTTCTGCCATTCGGCCAATTCCTTGCGATATTCGCCCTTCCGCCCGCGCACGACGGGCGCAAGGAGGTAAAAGCGCGTGCCCTGCGGCAGCAGCATCACGCGATCGACCATCTGGCTGACGGTCTGGGCGCTGATCGGCAGGCCGGTGGCGGGGCTGTAGGGGATGCCGACCCGCGCCCATAACAGGCGCATATAATCGTAGATTTCGGTAACGGTCGCGACGGTCGAGCGCGGATTCTTGGATGTGGTCTTCTGCTCGATGCTGATTGCGGGGCTCAAACCCTCGATATGCTCCACATCGGGCTTCTGCATCATCTCCAGAAACTGGCGCGCATAGGCGGAAAGCGATTCCACATAGCGCCGCTGTCCTTCGGCATAGATGGTGTCGAAGGCGAGCGAGCTTTTGCCCGATCCCGACAGGCCAGTAATGACGATGAGGGAATCGCGGGGCAAATCGACATCGACGCCCTTGAGGTTATGCTCGCGCGCGCCGCGCACACTTATGTGGGTCAGACTCATGGGGCGTGTTGTTCCAGATTTGTTCTGTTCGGGCAAGTCCATCTGCCGATCGTCCCGACAGATGGGACGGGAGCAGGGATTTGAGAAGGGAAAATCCGCATCGTGGAGCGCAAAGCTGGCGGCCCTGTACCAAAGACATGGGCGTTGATTTGCGCATCATTGCCGATTTTGTCGGCCATGACGTAGCGTCCTGTCGACCGATTCATCCTGTCCCGGCCAACGCAGGATCGCAGCCAACGGCGCGTCCCATGTCGTTGGTGGATGTCGGTCGGCGGTTTGTCGCCGGGGAATGCCGCCGGGCGTATTGCCGGGGCAGGTTGTCGAACGGCGCGTTCGCGCAGCGGCATTGCAGCTATGATGAGCGCCATGCAGAAAACGGCTGTGCCCATGTCGCACCGTCTTTTCCGCAACAGTTCATCCCGATCCCGGTGCCCGACAGCATCCTGGATACGCCCCCGGCCATCCCTTGCGCCGGGGGCGTTTTCGCGTCTGGCTGGCGCGGACCGATGCGCTGACCCTGCTGTTGCAGGCGAGCGAATTCCGCATCCGCCATTCGTTGCGATTCCCGCTTTCCGTTACGGCAAATGTCGTTTGGCGGCTTGTTCATGTCGTTCGTCGCGCTGTTTGTCCGAGCCGTGCGGCGCTTTGTCGATGGGAGCGTCGTTGGCCGATGCGGAGTGCCGCCGGTCGAACCAGGCGGGCGTCATCATCGGCCCGCGCCTAAACAGGGTGGGCGAACGGGAGACGGCGCCGACCCCAAATGACCCCCAGGCCCGCCCCGTTCGCACCCGGACCGCCGCCCGCCCCTAACAGGCGGTGGTCGATAAGTGGCGATTGAGCCACAGCAGATTTGAGGAGATAAGCCCATGTTCTGTTCGACCCTTTTCGCCGCGCTCGGTTCCTTCGCGCTGATCGCCACCGCCGGTTCGGCTTCGGCTGGTGAATTTATATCCAATGGCCGCACGAGCGAAGTGCGCCATGGCGACCTGAACCTGTCCAAGGCGTCCGACCAGCGGGAATTGCGTCAGCGCATTTCCCGCGCGGCAAACCAGGTTTGCAAGTCGACCGACTATGCCACCAAGCAGGCATGCAAGACGCAGGCGGTCGCGCATGTCGAAGCGCCGGTCAACGCCGCCATCGCTCGCGCCGAAACCAGCGAACGCTATGCCGATGCAGGCGCGAAGGGCATGCAGAACTGATTGCCGGTATACCCGCCAAATCGTGAAGAAGCCCGGCCAATGCCGGGCTTTTTTGCGTGAGGGCAGGGCGACGCGCCGTTGTTCCGCCTCAGCGTCCCGTCATGGCACGGGCGTTCGCCAGGAAGGTGCGGCCAATGCGGATTTCGTTACCGTCGACGAGCGCGGCGAACCAGACGCCGCTGCCGTCATGGCGCAGGCGCGCAATATGATCGCGCCGGACGATGTGGGAACGGTGGAGACGCACGAACTGCTGCGGATCGAGCCGCTCCTCCAGGCTGCTGATCGTCTGGTGCAGCAGATAGCTGTGGCTGCCGACATGCAGGCGCATATAGTCGCGCTCTGCTTCGATCCGGTCGATCTGGTCAGTGGCGATGCGGATCAGTTCGGAACGATGGGGCACCCAGAATTCTTCGGCCCAGTCGGGTTGGGGTTCGGCGGGTGCAGGGATGCCTTCGGGCGCGCGATTGCGCAACACTGCCTCGACCCGGTCGATGGCGCGGGTCAGGCGATCGTGCGCCACGGGCTTGAGCATATAATCGATGGCGGCCAGGTCGAAGGCTTCGACCGCGAACCCTTCAAAGGCGGTAACGAAGATGACGGCCGGGCGGATGCCCATGCGCCCGACCGCGCGGGCAACGCCGATGCCGTCGAGCAACGGCATGGCGATGTCGAGCATGACAAGGTCGGGCTTCAATCCTTCGATCAGGCGTAGCGCAGCTTCGCCATCGGTGGCGGTGCCCACAAGCGCGATGCGCGGTTCACGCGCGCACAGCATCTGGAGCCGCTCGACGGCAAGCGGTTCATCGTCAACGATCATGGTGCGGATGGACATGGGCGTCAGCAACCCCGGCGGATAATGGGTAGGGTGAGGAGGACGGAAAATCCTTTCTCCTCGCGCGGACCATAGGCGATCTGGCCCTGATCGCCAAAGCGCGCCGACAGCCTGTCCCGCACATTGGCAAGGCCAATGCCGCTGCCGCTGTCCGACAGGCTGGGCGGGTTGTCGCCATCGTCGGTGACGGCGATGTGCATCAATCCACCATCTTCCCTTGCGGTGATACGGATCTCGACCGGGCTGGAGGTGCGCGAGACGCCATATTTTATGGCATTTTCGACGAGCGGCTGGAGGATGAGGCCGGGGACGCAAGCGCTCATCAGGCCGGGAGGAATATCGATCACCGTATTCAGCCGGTCGGGGAAGCGAACCCCCTCAATATCGAGATAGAGTTTCTGGAGATGGACTTCCTCCTCCAACGGCACGTCGTCCAGCGGATCGCCGGTCAGGCTGGTGCGGTAAAAGTTGGAGAGTGACATGATCATCTGCTCCGCCTCGTCCCGCCTGTCTTTCATGATGAGGGAGGAGAGGGAGTTGAGCGTGTTGAACAGGAAATGCGGGTTCACCTGATAGCGCAGTGAACGCAGTTCGGCCTGCTGGGCCGCGCGCTCCAGCCGGGCAGCGCGGCGTTCCGTCCGATGGGCTTCGCTGGCGTAGGACAAGGCGAGATAGAGGCCAGCCCAGGCGGCGAGGAAGAAATAGCGGCTGATCGCATCTTCGACGATCTGGATCAGGGCAAAAGCCTCTTCGCTGGCATATTTGCCCCGATCGCCGTCGGTGAAGATATTCACCGGGTCATAGACGTTGAACATGTAGAAATTGGCAGACGCCATGGCGAGCGCGAAGGGGGCGGCGAGCGAGAAGGCGGCGACGATGCGGACGCTTAAAGGCTTGGCGTCGAAGCGGCGCAGCACCAAGTAGAGAACCCATGTGACGACTATGCCGATCACCGTGACGACGGCGCGGCGAATACCCAGTTCGCCCTGCGATTCAAAGCCCATCACGGCGGCGCGCAGGGTTACGAGTATGGCGTAAAAGAGCCAGAAACCAAGAATGGAATAAAGCGCGATCGCGGGGGATACGCCGCGTTCGCCATCGTCGGGAAGGCTTGTCATCTTCACCTTTTACGCGCTGGCGGGGGAAATGTCGCCCCATGGCACGGTAGCTGGTCGAACTGCCCCGCCCGTTGGTCGAACATGGGAACCGCCGCCCGTCGCCGCCCGTTGAAACAGGCAAGAAGGAGAGTGTGATGAACGATCAGGATGATGTCCGCCCCAACAGTCGCGAGGAAGCGGGCGATGCGCGTGAATCCGATGCTCAGGATCATGTGCTGAGCGAGGAAGAGAAGCTGGACGAAGGGTTGAAGGATTCGATGGACGCGTCCGATCCGCCAGCAGCCACCCGTCCGGGTGACAAGGGCGATCCAGTGCCTTCGTCGGGCTTCAAGGAAGGGCAGGATTGATGGTTCTTTGCCGCAAATCATGCTAGTTTTGCTTCGCGGGACTGCGAATACGCACCTGCGTTTTTGAGAGGAGCGATCATCCATGCCGACATCTGCCACCCCCGCGATCGAACGCATAGCCCGCGTTCTTGCCGGCCGTCAGCTTAGCCTGAATGGCGGCGGCAGTGATCCCCATGCGGCAGGCGCGGTGGATGCGGCGTGGCCCAGTCATGTCGATGATGCCTATGCAATATTGCACACCCTCCGCGAACCGGACGCGCAGATGGCGCAGGCGGGCGACGTGGCGGTGTGGCGCAGCATGATCGGCGCAGTGCTGGAGCGACAAACGGGCGCGTGAAAGATTGCGCAACCGAGGCCAAATTTTCATGTTGCGCCGCACAACAAAATCTGGTCCGTTGTGAATGGCCGTGGAACAGGCGCTTAAGCCTTTAGCAACCATAAGAGGCGCATGTTCCTACGATCGACTTGGAGTCGGAGGGCATGACAATGGGTACGAGTGCAAGACCTGCGGACGGGGCCGTAACCTTGGCTGAATTGCGTGAATTCGCCAGTTTCCCGTCTGCCACGCAACGCTATATTCGTCGGTCGCTGGATATTGGCCTGCATCGTCGCGATGCCATGAAGCTGTGGTCGCGCGACATGGTGGAGGAAGCCTCCATCCGTGCGCAGGCGCGGATCTATGGTCGGATCGAGGAGATCAAGGCGCGCGTGCCCGATGATAGTGGGCTGGACCAGGTCGAGCCATTCATGGCGCCGCTCGTTACCATCTCCGCCTTCGATCTGGGGCAGGACCGGCTGGCAAGTTTTTCGGCCTATCGTTTTCTTTATGAGCGGCTGCTGGGTGCGGGGGCACGGCCCTGGCTTCCAGGCGCTTTCTGCGCGGCGGCCAGTCTGCCGCATCTGCATCCCGAAAAGCGTCGTACGCTGCTTCAGTCGATCAGCGAAGCGGCGGCGACGGCGGCTGGCTGGTCCAACCGTGAGCCGACCTTCTACCCCGAATGGGTCGAGAAGGTGGATATGAGCAAAGCCAACTAAGGCTGGCAGGACGCCGCTTCCGGGGGGAGGCGGCGTTTCGTCGTCAATCCTCTCCTGCCAGGGGAAGCCTTTTCAGGCGCTGATCCAGACTTCCACCGGCGTCTGCGCCTGAAGCAGGGCAAGGCGGATAGGCAGTGTTTCGACCGGGCCATCCTCCAGCGCTTGGGCATAGACCGCCTTCTTGGCGTCGCCGCTGATTTGCAGAAAGATGTGGCGCGCGGCCAATATGGCGCTGGCGGTCAGCGAGAGGCGCTGGTGCGGCGCTGCGGGGGGCGTGACCGCGATGGTGCGGGCGGTGCTCGATAGGCCATCGGCCAGTTCCGCCGCAGCGGGAAAGAGCGAGGCGGTGTGGCCATCCTCCCCCATGCCCAGCAGCACTATGTCGAGCGGCCAGGGAATGGCGGCGAAGGCGGCTTCGACGACGGGCTGGCCTGCATAAGCATCTGCCGCGTCATTTTTCATCGGCACGAAGTGCGCGGCGGCGGCCGGGCCGGTCAGCAGGGTATCGCGCAGCAGCCGTTCATTGCTGTCGGGCGCATCGGGCGCCACCCAGCGTTCGTCGACCAAAGTTACGACAATCTTGCTCCAGTCGAGCGGGGTGCGGGCGAGTGCCTCCAGCACGGGCTTTGGCGACCGGCCACCGGACAAAGCGAGGCTGGCAGTGCCGCGCGCTGCGATCGCTTCGCTCAGCAGGGTCGCGATGCGGGTGGCGAGGTCGGCAGCGGCTGCACCACCGTCGGTGAAATGATACTCTGTCGGCATGTGATTATTCCACGGTTTCAGGCAGGGTGCAGATGTCGATCCATGTAGCGTCAGTCAGTTGCGCGAGGCGGGCGGGGGTGAGTTCGACCGAACTGGTGCGTGAACCGGCGGCGGGAAAGACGGTGGCGAAGGCTTGGAGCGAGATGTCGCAATAGACCGGGAGCGGCGCAGCGAGGCCGAAGGGGCAGACGCCGCCGACCGGGTGGCCGGTGATGGCTTCGACTTCGTCAGCACCAAGCATGCGGGGTTTGGCGCCGAGCGCGGCTTTCGCCTTGGCGTTATGCAGGCGGGCATCGCCGCGGGCGCAGACCAAGGCGACGGTGTCACCGACGCGCAGCGACAGCGTCTTGGCGATGCGAGCAGGCTCGACGCCCAGCGCCTGCGCTGCCTCCAGCACGGTAGCTGTGCTGACGCCCTGGTCGATGATCGCGATGTCCGGCGCATTTGCAGCGAACCAGGCGCGTACGGAGGCTTCGCTCATCAGGCGCGTTCGCTCAGGCTGCGCTCCCATGCCAGGGCGTGGCGGACGATGAGGTCGAGATCGGCGTAGCGCGGTTCCCATGGGAAGGTGGACAGAATGGCGCGATTGTCGGAGATCAGCGCATCGGGATCGCCCGCGCGGCGCGGTCCCAAGGTGCGGTTGATGGTCATGTTGGTGACACGATCCACCGCATCGAGCACTTCAAGGACGGAGAAGCCCCGGCCATAGCCGCAATTGAGCAGATGGCTGCGCGCGGGATCGGCCATCAGCGCTTCGAGGGCGAGGACATGGGCGGCGGCAAGGTCCGTTACATGGATATAGTCGCGCACCCCGGTGCCGTCAGGGGTGTCGAAGTCCGTGCCGAAAACCGAGACGCCAGCCCGCTTGCCGAGCGCCGCTTCAACCGCGACCTTGATGAGGTGGGTGGCGCCTGCGGTCGACTGGCCGCTGCGTCCCTGCGGGTCTGCCCCCGCGACGTTGAAATAGCGCAGGGCGCAAAAGTTCATCGGATGGGCCGCCGCGACATCGCGCAGCATATATTCGGTCATGAGTTTCGACATGCCGTACGGGTTGATCGGCCGTTGCGGCGTCGTTTCCTTGACCGGGCTTTCTTCGGGAATACCATAGGTGGCGGCCGTCGAAGAGAAGATGAAATGTTTGACGCCGACGCGAACCGCGCTCTCTATCAGGTCGCGGGTCTTGGCGCTGTTATTGTGGTAATATTTGAGCGGGTTTTCGACGGACTCCGGCACGACGACCGATCCTGCAAAATGCATGATCGCGCGGATTTCATGCTTGCGCAGGGTGGCTTCGACCAAAGGCTGATCGGCAATGTCGCCACGCACCAGCGGTACGCCATCGGGCACCGCCCAGTCGAACCCGGTGACAAGATTGTCGATGACGACGACGCCATAGCCGGCGTCCTTCAGAGCCAATACGGCGTGGCTGCCGATATAGCCTGCGCCGCCTGTTACCAGGATCGTCGGTTTGTCGCTCATAAAGAATAGGTCTCCCCAGATGTCATGGGGAGACCTAAACGAGCGACGCTACGATTTACAGTCTTTTCATGCCGCAGCGCGGGATGGCGCAGGGCGGTAGAATGTGCCGCCGGTGGACGCCATCTCGCGCAGTTGCGCCGTGGGCGCGAAGCGATCGCCATGGGTCGCTGCCAGCCGGTCCAGCACCGCAACGACATGGGCGATGCCGACCGTGTCCATATGGGCAAAGGGACCGCCGGTGTAAGGCGCAAAGCCCCAGCCGAAGATCGCGCCAATGTCCCCATCTTCAGGCGTTTCCAGCACGCCTTCCTCGAAACAGCGGGCGCATTCGACCAGTTGGCGATAGAGAAGGCGCTCCTTGACCGCCTCGACATCCGGCTGATCCTCGGCACGGGGGAACAGATCGGCGATACCGGGCCAGAGCGCTTTCTTGCCATTTTCGGGATAGTCATACCATCCCTTGGCATTTTTGCGGCCCAGGCGATCGAGTTCCACCATCTGCGTCATGACATCGTCGGAACGTTGCGCGACATAGGCGTCGCCAAGTTCCTTCTTGGCCGCCGTCATTACCTTGTAACCCAGTTCGATCGACACTTCGTCGCTGACCGCGAGCGGGCCGACGGGCATACCCAATTGCTTGCCCGCATTTTCGATCAGCGCGGGATTGATCCCTTCGGCCACCAGTTCCGCACCTTCCTGCACATAGGTGCCGAAGCAGCGCGAAGTGTAGAAACCGCGCGAGTCATTGACGACGATCGGCGTTTTCTTGATCTGGGCGACGAAATCGAGCGCCTTGGCAATGGCGGCGGGGCCAGTCTGCTTGCCCAGGATGATTTCGACCAGCGGCATTTTTTCGACCGGCGAGAAGAAATGGACGCCGATGAAATTTTCCGGCTTGGACCATGCGCCCGCCAGCTTGGTGATCGGCAGGGTGGAGGTGTTGGACCCGAAGATGACGTCTGGGCCAAGCACAGCCTCGACCTGCTTCGTCACTTCGGCCTTGATGGCGACATCCTCGAACACCGCTTCGATCACGAAGTCCGCGCCTGCCAGGTCGGCATAGGTTGCGGTGGGCGTGACGCGGGCGAGGGTGGCAGCCAGCTTTTCGGGCGTCATCCCCTTGCCAAGCCGCTTGGACAGGACGGATTCGACATGCGCCTTGCCCTTTTGCGCATAGGCAATGTCGCGGTCGAACAGGATGACCTCCATCCCCGCCTGCGCGGCGACGGTGGCGATCCCTGCACCCATCATGCCCGCGCCCAGCATGGCGAGCTTCATGGTCGGGGCCTTGGGCTGGTCCTTGGGCCGGCGCGCGCCGCGTTCGGCGGCCTGCTTGTTGACGAACAGGCTGCGGATCATGTTGCCGGCCTGCGGATCGGCCGCGACCCTGGCGAAATATTTGCTTTCGACGCGGATCGCGCGGTCGAAGGGCAGGATCGCCCCTTCATAGACCGCCGACAGCAAGGCGATGGGCGCATTCATGTTACGCTGGGTCTGCTTGAGCGTCATCGGCAGCGCGCCCACCATGGTCTGCACGAAGGCGGGGTTGAACCCGCCCGCACCGCCGGGAAATTTGAAACCCTTGACGTCCCATGGCTGGCTCGCGGCGTTGGGGTTGGCCTTTACCCATTCGCGCGCGGTTTCCAGCGCCGTGCCCTGCGGCACGACCTGATCGACGGCTTTCAGCATCGCCGCTTCGGCGGGACGGAACAGCTTGCCTTGCAGCATGTACATGAGCGCAGCCTGCACGCCGATGAGGCGTGGTAGACGCTGCGACCCGCCGCCGCCGGGGAACAGGCCGATCAGGATTTCGGGCAGGCCAAGCCGGGTTTTGGGGCTGTCGCCGACGATCCTGCGGTGGCAGGCAAGGGCGAGTTCAAAGCCCCCGCCCACGCAGGTACCTTCGATCGCGCAGGCAATGGGCTTGCCACAGGTTTCGAGGCGGCGGAACAGCTGGTTGAGAACGAACACCTGATCGAAGATCGCAGAGGGCTGCGGGCGGCTGCCATCGCTGGTGGCAAGCATCGAGCCGAAATATTTAAGGTCCATGCCGGCCATGAAGCCGCTATCCTTGCCCGACGCGATCACGGCGCCCTTGATCGCGTCGTCCGACGCGATGCGGGTGATCGCGGCGTCCAGATCGGCGATGAAATCCGGGCCGATGACGTTCATCGACTGGTCCGGCACGTCGATCATCAAGGTGGCGATACCGTCGGCGTCGGTGCTGATAGTGATGCTGTTCATTTTGATCTCCTCTCCCCCGTTCGCCCTGAGCCGGTCTAAGGGCTCGCCTGAGCGGAGCGAAGGCATCTCACTGCGTTCGATGGTGGGCTTCGACGTCGCTCAGCCCGAACGGAAATAGCTAGATACGTTCGATGATGATGCCGGTGCCCATGCCTGCGCCAACGCACAGGTTGATGAGTGCAGTGCCCTTGCCTGACCGTTCCAGTTCGTCGAGCGCGGTGCCCAGCACCATGGCGCCGGTCGCGCCGAGCGGATGACCCATGGCGATCGCGCCGCCATTGACGTTGATCTGGTCATGGTCGAGCTTCATCGCTTGCATGTAGCGCAGCACGACGCTGGCAAAGGCTTCGTTGAGTTCCCACAGGTCGATGTCGGCGGCAGTCATACGGGCGCGTGACAGCAGCTTGCCTGCGACAAATTCCGGCCCTGTCAGCATGATGAGCGGTTCCGAACCGATTGAGGCCATGGCGCGGATGCGGGCGCGGGGTTTCAGGCCATATTTGTCGCCAATATCCTTGCCACCGACCAGAACGGCGGCGGCGCCATCGACGATGCCGCTGCTGTTGCCGGCATGGTGAATATGGTTGACCCGTTCCAGTTCGGGATAGCGCAGCAGGGCGACGGTGTCGAAGCCGGGCATCTCCTCACCAAGGGCGGTGAAGCTGGGTTTCAGCGCGCCCAGCGACTGCATCGTGGCGTCCGGGCGCATATGTTCGTCATGGTCGAGCACGATCTGGCCGATCACGTCGCGCACGGGGACGATTGATTTGGCAAAGCGGCCTTCGTCCCACGCCATCTTGGCGCGCTTCTGGCTTTCCACGGCATAGGCGTCGGCATCGTCGCGGCTGATGCCGAATTTGGTGGCAATGACGTCCGCGCCGATGCCTTGGGGCGCGAAATAGGTCTTGTAGGCGACTGCGGGGTCCATCGCGATTGCGCCGCCGTCAGATGCCATCGGCACACGGCTCATCGATTCGACGCCACCGCCGATGGCGAAGAGCGCTTCGCCCGACATGACCTTCGCCGCCGCGATGTTCACGGCCTCAAGGCCAGACGCGCAGAAGCGGTTGACCTGCACGCCCGGCGTTGTCTGAGCATAGTCGGCGTTCAGCACGGCGGTGCGCGCAATGTCCGCGCCCTGTTCGCCCACTGGGGTCACGCAGCCCAGAATCACATCGTCGACATCGGCGGTGTCGATGGCGTTGCGATCACGGATCGCTTCCAGCGTCTGCGTCGCCAGCTGGATCGGGGTGATTTCGTGCAGCGACCCATCGGGCTTGCCCCGACCACGGGGCGTCCTGACGGCGTCATAAATATAGGCTTCCATAAGATTTTCCCTCTCCGTGGGTCACCCTTGCCGGGGGCATCGGATACGCACATGAATGTATTTACGTTTACGTAAAGTGCAAGCAAGAAATGCAGTTTTTGCGTGGCGTGGCTCTGACGTAGGGGCAGGGGCCAAAGACTGACGGGTTTGACCGCCGGACGATATTCCGCTTCATGGGCATGTGCCCGATGTTGATTCCCCCAAAGCCCCGTCGCCGCTTTCCATTCCCATTTTTCGTGCGATCTGGACGGCCAGTCTGGTGTCGAATTTTGGCGGGTTGATCCAGTCTGTCGGCGCGGCATGGATGATGACGTCGCTTTCGGCTTCCCCGTTGCTGATCGCGCTGGTTCCGGCGGCGACGACACTGCCGATCATGCTGCTGTCGCTATGGGCGGGGGCGGTTGCGGACAATCTGGACCGGCGCATGGTGATGATCGGCTGCCAATTGGCGATGCTGATCGTGTCGGCTGCGCTGGCAATCACGGCCTGGGCGGGGATGATTACGCCATGGCTGCTGCTGGCCTTCACCTTTGCGCTGGGCTGCGCCACGGCGATCAACGGCCCGGCCTGGCAGGCATCGGTGGGCGATATGGTCCCGCGCGCAATCCTGCCGAGCGCGGTGGCGATGAACAGCATGGGGTTCAACCTGGCGCGCAGCGTCGGCCCGGCGCTGGGCGGGGTCATCGTCGCGACCGCAGGTGCCGCAGCCGCATTCCTGACCAATGCGCTGACCTATATCGCGCTGCTGGCGGTGCTGTTCCGCTGGCGGCCCGACCTGCCAGCCAAGCTGTTGCCGCGCGAACGGCTGGGCGTCGCTATGCGCGCAGGCGTGCGTTATGTGGCGATGTCGCCCAAAATCCAGCTGGTCCTGTTGCGCGCGGGCGTGTTCGGCATCGGCGCGAGTGCGGTGTCGGCGCTGATGCCGCTCGTCGCGCGCAACATATTGGGCGGCGGGGCGCTGACATTCGGCGTGACTAGCGGGGCTTTCGGCATCGGCGCCGTGATTGGCGCGCTGTCCACGCGCCGACTGCGGACGCGCTATTCCGTCGAAACCATCGTGCGGACAGCGGCGCTGACGCTGGCGCTGGGAACCGCGATCACCGGCGCGAGCGGTTGGCTGGCGCTGGCCTTGCTGGGCTATCTCCTCGCCGGGTTCGGCTGGGTGACGGCGCTGGCGACGTTCAACGTGTCGGTGCAGATGTCCGCGCCGCGCTGGGTGGTGGCGCGCGCGGTCTCGCTTTATCAGATGACGGCCTTTGGCGGCATGGCGATCGGCGCCTGGCTGTTTGGCTGGCTCGCCGAGTCTCATGGCGTGGTCGAAGCGCTCTATGCGTCGGCGGCAGCCCAGTTTGTCGCGGCGATGCTGGGCCTTGTCTGGCGCTTGCCACAAACGGGCGATGATAATCTGGATCTGCAAAATAGCTGGCGTGAACCTGATACCGCCGTGCCGGTCGAACCGCGTAGCGGGCCAGTGGTCGTGACGATCGAATATCGCATTCCGGCGGGGTCGATCGTCCCCTTTCTGGCGGCGATGAGCGAGCGGCGACGGATCAGGCGGCGCGACGGCGCGCATGGCTGGTCGCTGATGCGCGATCTTGGCGATCCGGAACTATGGCTGGAACGCTATCATGTGTCGACCTGGCTGGACTATGTGCGCCATAACCAGCGGCGCACCGTGGCCGATATTGCCAATAGCGACGCGATCTGGGCGCTGCACACCGGCCCGATCCCGCCAGTGGTTCACCGGATGCTGGAACGGCAGACCGGATCGCTGCCGATCAGCCGCGCGCCCGATCCACGCGAAATGGGCGATGCGATGACGGACCCGACGCGATCGAGCTGATCAATCGGAGGGTGCCGGTCGCCAGCCGGGCAAGTCCTCCGGCGTGTCGATGTCATGCAGGACATTGCCGGTGGTTTCGATCTGAAGCCCGTGACTGAGCAGCGCCCGCGCCCCTTGATCGCCCTTGAGCGCCAGCAATTCGGGGAAATGCTTGCGGCCTATGAAAGCGGGCGGGGAAGAGGAGAAGCCGTCGGTGCTGGCGACGACCGATCTTATGTCCTCCGCTGCCAGGCAGATGCGGTTATAGTGGGTCTGGGGCACTTCGGGCATATCGGCCAGGCAGATAAGGATGCCGCGGATGCGGTTCACCGGCATGACATGCTCGACCGCGCGCACGATGCTGCCCGAAATTCCGTCTTCGGGACGATCGTTGACGATGATGGTGTAGCCGCGCCGGTCAAGCTTGCGATGCAGGACGGGGGCGACCTCTATCGGACGGACGACGGCGATCAGTTCGGCAAACGCCATCGAAGCTACGGTTTCAAGCGTGTGGGCGGCGAGCGGCTTGCCGCGCAGCTCCGCCATCAGCTTGTCCTCCTCACCAAAACGCGATGATGTGCCGGCCGCCAACAAGACAGCTGCGATCCGTTCAGTACGCATGAGACGAGACAATGATTGGCATATTATGTGTGGCGACCTTCTGTTTTTGTCCGATTTGCCACCGCCGCGATCTTGTGTCCACCACCGTCAAAGGGTCTGGTCATCGGCGGGGCTAGTCGCCATATGCGGGGCCGATACGATAAGGAGTGGCCCTGTTCATGGCATGTGATCCCGATGCGGAGATGGTTGGCGAAGGCAAGGAGCCGGTTCCGGCAGAGGTTTCGGAAGCGATCCGCACGCTGATCCGCTGGTCGGGCGATGCGCCCGAACGCGAAGGGTTGATCGAGACGCCTGAACGTGTGGCGCGGGCCTGGCGCGAATATTGCCGGGGCTATCATGACGATCCCGCCTATCATCTCTCGCGCATTTTCCATGAGGTGGGCGGATATGACGATGTCGTGTTGTTGAAGGACATTCCGTTTCAGTCGCATTGCGAACATCATATGGCGCCGATCGTGGGGAAGGCGCATATCGCCTATCTGCCGGGCGACTATGTGGTCGGCATTTCCAAGCTGGCCCGCGTGCTGCATGCCTTTGCCAATCGCCTGCAGGTGCAGGAGCGGCTGACGTCCGAAGTGGCCAACTGCATCTGGGAGCATCTGAAGCCGCAGGGTGTGGCCGTCGTGATAGAGGCGACCCATGGCTGCATGACCGGTCGTGGGGTCAGGACGCCCAATGTCATCATGAAAACCAGTCGGATGCTGGGCGTATTCCGCGATGATGAAAAATCGCGCGAGGAAGTGCTGAAACTCATCTCGTCATGATCGAGGAGGACGTCCCCTATCGCCCGTTGGGCAGCGCGCGCGGTCAGGGCGAGGCGGGTGCCCTGCCGATCGCGAACAAACGGCTGGCGCTGGTGACCGGCGGCCATCGGCGTCTGGGCGGGATCATCGCCGGGGCGCTGGCCAGGGCGGGCCATTCGCTGGCGATCCATGGCAGCCATGATACGCGGCTCGATTCGCATCTGGCGCTGACGCTGGAGGAGGAGGGGACGCAGTGGGAAGGCTTTGTCGTCGATTTCGCCGACCCCGAAAATGCCGAGGAGCTGATTGCACAGGTCGCGGCGCGCTTTGGCCGCCCGCCCGACATCCTTATCAATAGCGCTGCGCTGTTCGGGCAGGACCGGCTGGACGATGTGACAGCCGAGGATCTGATGCGCCATTATGCGGTCAATTGCGCCGCCCCGGCCATGCTGACCAAGGCATTCGCAACCGTCCCGGCCGGATCGGGCGACAGGTGCATCATCAATATATTGGACCAGCGGATCGACCATCCCCATGGCGACCAGCTGGCCTATACCTTGTCCAAACTGGCGCTGGCGGGTCTGACCCGGACGACCGCGAGCAGTCTGGCGCCGCAGGTGCGGGTCAATGCGGTGGCGCCGGGGCTGACGATCGCGACGCCCGACTATGATGCGGATCAGATGGCGCGGCTGGAGCATATGATGCCGCTGGGTCGCCTGCCGCAGGCGGAGCAGATTGCGCAGGCGGTCCTCTATCTGGTCGACGCCAGTGCGGTGACGGGGCAGACGCTATATGTCGATGGCGGCGCGCATATGCGCAGCTACGACCGGGACTTCATGCATCTGTGCCGATAGGTGCGGCGCAAATGCGGCGGAGTAGGGGCTGGCGGTCGACGCGCGTCGACCATAGAGCCTGTCCAAAGGCATAAGGGAGACGGCGATGACCTATGAGACGATTTTGGTGGAACAGCGCGACGCGGTAACGCTGATCACGCTCAACCGCCCGCAGGCACTGAATGCATTGAATGGGCAGGTGTTGACGGACCTGAGCGCCGCCTTTGCCGCCTATGACGCTGACCCGACCCAGCATTGTGCGGTCCTGACCGGCAGCGAAAAGGCGTTTGCGGCGGGCGCGGACATCAAGGAAATGGTCGAAAAGGAAGCGGCCGATTTCTTCCTGCAGGATTTCTTTTCCGGCTGGCAGACCGGCGTGGTTGCGACGCGCAAGCCGTGGATCGCGGCTGTGGCCGGTTTTGCGCTGGGTGGCGGATGCGAACTGGCGATGATGGCGGACTTCATCATTGCGGCGGACACGGCGAAATTCGGCCAGCCCGAAATCAAGCTGGGCGTCGCGCCGGGCATGGGCGGGTCGCAGCGCCTGACCCGCGCGGTGGGCAAGGCCAAGGCGATGGAAATGTGCCTGACCGGGCGCATGATGGGCGCGGAGGAAGCCGAGCGGTCCGGGCTTGTCAGCCGTGTCGTGGCCGCCGCTGATCTGCTGGACGATGCGCTCAAGACGGCCGCCGCGATTGCCGCGATGCCGCCGATGGCCGCGATGGTGAACAAGGAAATGGTCAATATCGCGTTCGAAACCGGCCTTGCCCAAGGGCTGCTGACCGAACGGCGCATGTTCCAGATATTGACGGCGACGCAGGACAAGAAGGAAGGCATGACTGCCTTTGTCGAAAAGCGGCCGGGCGTCTGGAAAGGGCGCTAAGCGTTCAGGGTGCTGTGGTCTCCTGCGAAGGCGGGAGACCAGTCGGCCCGCTGAACTGGGTTCCGCCTGCATGGGACCATGGCGGTTGATAGTCTGCTGACAAATTCGCATCGGCCCATGGAGGGGTTTTCCGGCATTTTCGTTTCACTTGGAAACGGAACAAAAGACATGGAGAGGTGTGGCGCAGCGCGCCGCCCTGAAAGGCTCATAATATGCAGGGAGCCTCTTCATGTCCGACCTATTTTCCGCCCGCCCGTCCATTCGCGCGCTGCTGCTCGCCTGCGCGGCGGGCACACTGACGCCGGTGGCCTTCGCGCAGGAACCGGCCGCCGACGACGAAATGAGCATCACCGTCACTGGCCGCCGCATTTCGCAATCGTCCGAAGCGATTGGCGAAGATAAGGTCAGCAATGTCGTGGCGGTCACGCGGGAAGCGCTGCTGTCGGCCCCTTCGGGCATTTCGGGCCTGAAAATGCTGGAGCAGTTGCCCGGTTTCAACGTCCAGACCGACGGCGCTCTGGGCCTGTATGAATTTGGCAACAGCGTGCAGACCCGCGCCTTCAACCTCGACCAGATCGGCTTTGTGGTCGACGGCATTCCGACCGGGCGCAGCGACGCCTTTGGCGGCAGCCCGGTATTCCGGTACGTCGACAATGAAAATCTGGGCGTGGTGGAAGCCGCGATCGGCGCGGGCGACGTCAGCCTTCCCAGCTATTCGACGCTGGGCCCGGTCATCCAGTATAACAGCATCGCGCCACAGGAAGAGATGGGCCTGTTCGTGTCGCAAAGCTTTGGCGATCAGGATCTGCGCCGCACCTTCATTCGCGCGAGCACGGGGCGGGTCGGGCCGTTTACGGCCTATGTCAGCCGCACCAAGCTGGACACGGAATTGTGGCGCGGTCCCGGCACGGTCGATCGCGAGCATTGGGAAGGGCAGATTCACGCGGACCTGGGCGGCGACAGCTGGGCGCGGTTCAAATTCGTGTCGAACGACTTTTTCGATTATGATTCGCCCACGATCAGCCGGGCGCAATATAATTGCACGGTTCGGAATGCGCTGGGCCAGTGCGGCCGGAATTTTGCGCTGATCGAAAATGTGCCCAACACAACGCCCGGCTTTGCGCCATTGGCGACCGCGCCCGGCGTCTATTATTCGAACGCCGCCTATACCGCTGTCTATAATCTGGCGATCAACGTGCGGAAGGACAAGCTGTATGGCGCGACCTTCCATGCCGGGATTGCCGAGGGCGTATGGGCGGAATCCACCCTCTATTGGGAGGATAAGGACGGCTATGGCGTGTCGCCCGATGGCTATGCCAACTCGCTGGGCCGCTACACGCCGCAGGCGCAGGCGGGGCTGCCCGTGGTCGCACCCAAGGGCGTGCAATATGGCCTGTCGGGCGTGGGCGGTGACCGCTACGGCATTACCAGCAAGCTGCATTGGGAGATGGGCGCCAACACGGTCGAGGCGGGCGTGTGGGCCGAAGTCGATAAATATCACCGGACGCAGGCACGGTATAATACGGTCGGCGGCGCGCCCGATGGCGCACCCAATCTGGATGAACTGGTCTATCTGCGCCGCGATTATCGGACGAAGCGCGATACGCTTCAGATCTTCCTGAAGGATACGCTCAAGCTGGCGGATGATCGTTTCATCATCGATGTCGGCTTCAAGGGGCTGAACCTGGACTATGTCCATAACGGCTATCGCGAATTTGACGATTTTTATCGCGTCGTCGGCGGGGTTGGCGTGCCCGGCTATGGTCCGCAGATCAACATGGCGCACTATAGCGATTTCTTCCTGCCGATGGCGGGGCTGCTCTACAAATTTGACGAGCGCACGCAGGTCTTTGCCTCCTACGCCGAAAATATGGCGCTGCCCAAGGGGCTGGACGACATCTATTCGGTCATCCGCCCCGGCGGCGGGCTGGTGCCGGAGCCAGCGCCCGAACGATCCAAGAATATGGAACTGGGCATCCGCACCAACCAGGGGCAGCTTTATGCGTCGCTGGCAGCCTTCTACACCAAATTTGACAATCGCATCCAGTCGATCACCAGCCTGATACCGGGCGGCGGCCTAGCGACCGAAACCTTCTTCCAGAATGTCGGCCGGGTCCGTTCCTATGGCGTGGAATTTGCCGGAACCTATAAGCCATCCTTCCTGAACGGACTGGCGTACGGCAATCTGAACGTCACCTATAACAATGCCAAGTTCAAGGATGACGTGCCCGCGGCGACGCCGATCCTGATCGCCGACAAATATATCCCCGACAGCGCAAAATGGATCGTCAGCGGCGGCGTGACAGTGGAGCCGGCGAGCTGGCTGGTGGCCAATATTTCGGGCAAATATACGTCCAAGCGCTGGTCGACCTTCACCAACTCGCCCGGTTCCAGCGTGCCGGGGTTCACCGTGTTCAGCGCTTATGTCGATATTGGCGACGGCATCAGCTTCGGTCCGGTCAAGGGGATAAAGGTGCGCGCCAATGTCGACAATCTGTTCGACAAGGATACGCTGTCCTATATTTCGCCGGTGGTGACGGGTGACGGCTTCTTCCGTCCCCTGTCGCCGCGCACGTTCCAGCTGACCATTTCGGGTGAAATCTGATGCGGAGGACTTTGGTGATGGGGGCAGCGCTGGCGGCGCTGCTTGCAGGTCCGGCGTCGGCGCAGGCGGTGCCCAAGAAGGTGCAGCAATTGCACCAGAAATTACTGACGCTCGACAGTCATATGGACACGCCTGCCTCTCTGGACCTGCCGGGTTGGTCGATCGAAGAGGAGCATGACGTCCATCTGGATTATACCCAGGTCGATCTGCCGCGCATGAAGAAGGGCGGGCTGGATGGCGGTTTCTGGGCGATCTATACGAGCCAGGGACCGCTGACGGTCGAGGGTTTCCACAAGGCGCGCGATTTTGCGATCCTGCGGGGCGTGTCGATCCGCCAGATGGTGGCGGCGGACCCGGCCAATTTTGCGCTGGCGCTGGAAGCCAAGGACGCAGCGCCGATCGCGGCGGCGGGCAAGCGGGTCGTCTATATGTCGATCGAAAACGCCTATCCGCTGGGCGAGGATGTGTCGCTGCTCCAGACATTTTACGATATGGGCGTGCGGGTGGTGGGCTTTGCCCATTTCGCGCACAACCAGTTTGCCGACAGTTCGACCGACCCGTCGAAAAAGCCGCGTTATGGCGGGCTTAGTCCACTGGGCAAGGAATTGCTCAAGGAGATGAACCGGCTGGGCGTGGTGCCCGATGCGTCGCATAGCTCAGACCAGGTACTGGACGATCTGCTGGCGCTATCGACCACGCCGGTGCTGCTCACCCATTCGGGATGCAAGGCGATTTATGACCATCCGCGCAATATTGACGATGATCATCTCAAGGCGCTGGCGGCGAAGGGCGGCGTCATTCAGATGAACGCCTATGGAAGCTATCTGAAAGCATCCAAACCCAACCCGGAGCGGCAGAAGGCGATGGGCGCGCTGTTCGCGTCGCTGCGCGAGGGTGGGGCGATAACGGCCGAGAAGCGCGCCGAACTGCTGGCCAGGCGGCAGGAGATCGACAGGCTCTATCCGGAGACCGACCGGGCGACCTTCGACGATTTCATGGCGCATATGCTGCACGCGCTGAAGGTCGTGGGGCCGGACCATGTCGGGATCGGCGCGGACTGGGATGGCGGCGGCGGCGTGGTCGGGATGGAGGATGTGGTCGACCTGCCCAGGATCACCGACGCGCTGCTGAAGGCGGGCTATAGCGAGGCGGACGTCCAGAAAATCTGGTCGGGCAATGTGCTTCGCGTGCTGGCGGCGGCGGAGGCCGGGAAGGGGAAGTAGATACTGCCCCCGTCATCCCGGCGTTCGCCGGGATGACGGATAAGCTCATTTTCCTTCCAGCATTTCGATCATCAGCGAGAAGTCGCGGCCTGCTTCGCCCCGATTGGCGAGCAACTGATAGAGGGCTTCGGCGGCATTGCCCATCGGCACCGACGCGCCGACCAGCGCGGCGGCTTCGGTGGCGAGCTTCAGATCCTTGAGCATCAGGCCGACGGCGAAGCCGCCCTGATAGCCATTGTCGGACGGGCTTTGCGGGCCGACGCCGGGGACGGGGCAATAGCTGGTCATCGACCAGCTCTGGCCCGACGAGACGCTGCTGATGTCGTAGAAGGTCTGGGGATCGAGGCCCAGTTTCTTTGCCATGGCGAAGGTTTCGCAGGTCGCGACCATGGTGGCGCCCAGCAGCATGTTGTTGCAGATTTTCGCCGCCTGGCCATTGCCTGCGCCGCCCGCGTGGATCACTGCCTTGCCCATGGCGGAGAGGATGGGCTTGGCCTTGGCAAAGGCGGCGTCGGTGCCGCCGACCATGAAGGTCAGCGTGCCGCCATTGGCCGCCGCGATGCCGCCGGAAACAGGGGCGTCGACCATGTCGAAGCCGCGATCGGTGGCCGCTTCGATGACGCGGCGGGCGGTCGCGACGTCGATGGTCGAGCAGTCGAGGAACAAGGCGCCCGGATTGGCCGCGCCATAGACTTCACCGGCATAGACGCTTTCGACATGCTTGCCCGCAGGCAGCATGGTGACGACGGCGTCAGCGCCGGTGGCGGCGTCGGCAGCGCTGCTGGCGCGGATCGCGCCATGGGCCTGCGCCTTGGCCAGCGCATCTTCCGACAGGTCGAAGGCGCGGACGGCATAGCCGTTCTTGATCAGATTGGCGGCCATGCCGCCGCCCATATTGCCAAGGCCGATGAAGGCGATCGTCTGGGTCATGATGGCATTTCTCCTGCTTAACTTCGCATATTTCCCGGTAAATCGGACATATTCTTGCGTGGCCCTGATCCTATCGGAAAGCGGCCGGTACTGGGCAGGCAAGGCGCGCCGGGATCATAACGGGCGTCTGCCATGTAGGACAGCTTACCCCCCTTTAGGTCGCGACGTCGGGCAGCGGCGTCCATTGCCGGTCGGTGGGCAGGGGCGTGAAAATCGCGTCGATCATCGCGTCGCTCACCTGCTCCAGCGTCGCCGGGTTCCATTGCGGCTTGTTGTCCTTGTCAAAGATCAGCGCGCGCACGCCTTCGACAAAATCCGGGCGGCGGATGATCGCACAGGCCAGGCCATATTCCATCGCCATATTGGCGGCGAAATCGGGCTGGGCCGCGCCCTCGATCAACTGGCGCAGCGCGACCTTGATCGTCTGGGGCGATTTGGTGGCAAGGGTGGCGCGCTGCTTGGCGGCCCATTCGCCACCGTCGGCGTCGAGCGCGGCGACGATCTCCTCCGCCTTGTTCGATGCGAAGAGGCGGTCGATGTCGGGACGGGCAGCGTCGAGCTTGGATGGGGGCGGGGTCTGCGCGGCAGCGTCCAGAACGGCGGTCAGGCTGGCGGGATCGGCCAGGATGCGCGCCTTCACATCGTCCAGCGTGTCGGACGGCATATAGTGCGTGGCGATGCCGATGGCGGCGCAATCCGCCCCGTCGATCCGCGCGCCGGTGGCAGCCAGCCATGCGCCGACCCGGCCGGGCAGGCGGGGCAGATACCAGCCACCGCCGACGTCGGGGAACAGGCCGATGCCGGTTTCGGGCATGGCGAAGGTCGTCCGTTCGGTCGCGACGCGGTAGCGGGCGGGAAGGGAGATACCCACGCCGCCGCCCATGACGATGCCGTCGATGAAGGCCATGATCGGCTTTTCATAGACGAACAGCAGATGGTTCATGCGATATTCGAGATGGAAGAAGCGTTCAGCCTCCACGCAATCGGCCTTGGCGCTGTTGGCGATAAGGGCGATGTCGCCGCCCGCGCAGAAACCCCGCCCTTCGGTGTGATCGATCATCACCGCGGCGACGCTGTCATCGGTGCGCCATGCCAGCAAGGCGGTGTTGATCGCGTCGCACATATCGGGCGTCAGTGCGTGGATCGCCTTCGGGCGGTTCAGGCTGATGCGGCCGATATTGTTTTCGATGAAGGTCAGGACTTGGTCGGTCATGTCTTTTCCTCAAAATCCGTTCGTCATCCCCGCGAAGGCGGGGACCCATCTCCGGCCTTATCGACAGGTGTGAGGTGGGGAGATGGGTTCCCGCCTTCGCGGGAATGACGCCATTTCATTTTGCTTGGTCCGCGATCACCGCAACATATCCCGCGCGACGATCATCCGCATGACCTGGTTGGTGCCTTCCAGGATGGAATGGACGCGCAGGTCGCGCCAGAAGCGTTCGATGGGATAATCCATCAGATAGCCGTAGCCGCCATGCAGTTGCAGCGCGCGGTCGACAACCGACGATCCGGTGTCGGTGGCGAAGCGCTTGGCCATGGCGGCAAAGCGGGTCTTGTCGGGCGCGTTTTCGCTCACCTTGACAGCAGCGGCGTAGAGCAGGGTGCGGGCGGCCTCCAGCTCGGTCTGCATGTCGGCCAGGGTGAATTGGGTATTCTGGAAATCCGCGATGGATTGGCCGAACTGCTTGCGGTCCTTGGTATATTGGACAGCTTCGTCGATGCAGCGCTGCGCGCCGCCCAGCGAACAGGCGCCGATGTTGAGGCGGCCGCCGTCCAGCCCCGCCATGGCGATGGCGAAGCCCTGACCCTCGCTGCCGACAAGGTTGGCGACGGGGACGCGGACGGCATCGAAATTCACCTGCGCTGTGGGTTGGCTGTGCCAGCCAAGCTTGCGTTCCTGCGCGCCGAAGCTGACGCCGGGCATATCCTTGTCGATGACAAGGCAGCTAATGCCTTTCGGCCCATCCTGACCTGTACGGACCATGACGACATAGACTTCATTTTCGCCGCCGCCGGAGATGAATTGCTTGGACCCGGTGACGACATAATGGTCGCCATCGCGCACCGCCTTGGTCTTGAGGCTGGCGGCGTCGGACCCTGCGCCTGCCTCTGTCAGGCAGTAGCTTGCCATGCGGTTCATGGGGATGAGATCGGGAAGATAGGCGTCCTTGACCGCCTGCCCGCCAAATGTGTCGATCATCCAGGCGGCCATATTGTGGATCGAGATGAACGCGCTGGTGGACGGGCAGCCATAGGCCATGGCTTCCATGATCAGCGCGGATTCGAGCCGGCCAAGGCCAATGCCGCCGGACGCTTCGGAGACATAGATGCCGCCAAAGCCCAGTTCCGCCGCCGCGCGGATGGTGTCGCGCGGGAAGATATGCTTCTCGTCCCAATCCGCCGCATGGGGCGTGATCGCGTCGGCGGTGAAGCGGCGGGCGAGATCCTGGATTTCGCGCTGGTCGTCGGTCAGGTCGAACT
The DNA here is from genome assembly GCF_000367345.1 of Sphingobium xenophagum NBRC 107872. GTDB lineage: Bacteria > Pseudomonadota > Alphaproteobacteria > Sphingomonadales > Sphingomonadaceae > Sphingobium > Sphingobium xenophagum. The sequence continues at coordinate 57,199 of NZ_BARE01000001.1, read as the reverse complement.
GATTGGTCATTGCCTTACCCTAAATTGCCGTCATGCCGGACTTGATCCGGCATCCAGAGCGTCATGGGTCGCGCCTGGAACCCTGGATCCTGACTTTCGTCAGGATGACGATGATTGGCTTGATTCGTCATCCGGAGCATCGCAGCATTGCCCTATGGATCGTCAACCTGCCGCTTATATCATGGCCAGTGATCGCAACGGGACGCTTTATATCGGCGTCACGTCCAACCTGATGGCGCGCATCTATCAGCATCGCACGAAAGCCATGGACGGATTTACTGCGCGATATGATGTGAACCGGTTGGTCTGGTTCGAGATGTGCGACACCATGGAAGTGGCCATTGTTCGAGAGAAACAGTTGAAGAACTGGAAGCGGAAATGGAAGCTCGATCTGATCGAGGCAGGCAATCCCCGCTGGCGCGATCTTGCCGAGGATCTGGGGTTCGATCCACTTTCGCCGTCATCCTGACGTTCGTCAGGATGACGGCGAAATAGGGCTTACCCCATCGTCGGGATGACGAAGGCGCTGTCGGCCGATGCGCCGCCGTCGGGCCAGCGCTGGGTGACGGTTTTCACCTTGGTCCAGAACTTCACGCCTTCCATGCCGTGCTGGTTGGTGTCGCCAAAGGCCGAGCGTTTCCAGCCGCCGAAGGTGTGATATGCGACCGGGACCGGGATCGGGACGTTGATGCCGACCATGCCGACATCGACGCGGGCGGCGAATTCGCGGGCGGCGTGGCCGTTGCGGGTGAAGAGGGCGACGCCGTTGCCATATTGATGCTTGCTGGGGAGCGAGACCGCTTCCTCGAAGCTTTCGGCGCGGACCATTTGCAGCACGGGGCCGAAAATCTCTTCCTTGTACGCGCTCATGTCCGTGGTGACATGGTCGAACAGGGTGGGGCCGACGAAGAAGCCGTCCTCATGACCCTGAAGCTTGAAGCCGCGCCCGTCGATCACCAGTTCCGCGCCTTCATCGACGCCGGTCTGAATCCAGTTTTCGATCTTCTGCTTGTGCGCGGCGGTGACGACCGGGCCATAATGGGCTTCGGCATCGGTGGAGACGCCGACGCGCAGCGCCTCGATCGCTGGGATCAGCTTTTCGCGGAGCGCAATCGCGGTCTTTTCACCCACCGGGACGACCACGGGGAGCGCCATGCAGCGTTCGCCAGCCGAGCCGAAGGCAGCACCCGACAGGTCGTTGACGACCTGATCGAGATCCGCGTCGGGCATGACGATGCCATGATTCTTCGCGCCGCCCATCGCCTGGACGCGCTTTCCGGCGGCGACGCCGCGATTATAGACATAATGGGCGATGTCGGAGGAGCCGACGAAGCTGACGCCCTTGATGTCAGGATGGTCGAGGATGGCGTCGACCATTTCCTTGTCGCCCTGAACAACCTGCAAAATGCCTTCGGGCAGGCCCGCTTCCAGGAAGAGTTCGGCCAGGCGGACGGGCACCGACGGATCCCGTTCTGAGGGCTTGAGGATGAAAGCATTGCCGGTCGCGATCGCGACGCCCGACATCCACAGCGGGATCATGCCGGGGAAGTTGAACGGGGTGATGCCAGCGCCAATGCCGATCGGCTGGCGGAAGCTGTAGACGTCGATGCCCGGCCCGGCGCCCTGGGTATATTCGCCCTTCAGCACATGGGGGATGCCGCAGCAGAATTCGATGACTTCCAGACCACGCTGAATGTCGCCCTTCGAATCCGCGATCACCTTGCCATGTTCGGAGCTGAGCAGGTGCGCCAGTTCGTCCATATTGGCTTCGACCAGCGCCTTGAAATTGAACATGACGCGGGCGCGGCGCTGCGGGTTGACGGCGGCCCATGCGGGCTGCGCCTTCTTGGCGGCCGCGACGGCAAGGTCGAGCAGCGCAGCGTCGCCCAGCGCGACACGGGCCTGAACCCCGCCATTATTGGGATCGAACACGTCGCTGTAGCGCGTGGGCTGTGTGTCGTGGGCGAAGGCGAGCTTGTGCGAAATCTCACGCATGGGGAGGCATCCTCTCGGTTAATGGCGGCCTTCTAGTCTGGTTGCGTTATTGCAAGCAATGGGGAAGTCTTGCATAGCCGCGCTGCAAATATGCAGGTGGTGGCGGCAATGTTCGATTGGGATGATCTGCGCGTATTTCTGGCGGTGGCGCGGGCGCGCAAGGTCGCCCCGGCAGCGCGTTCGCTGGGGATCGACGCGACGACCATCGCCCGGCGGCTGGCGCGGCTGGAAAAGGCGCTGGGGGCCGAACTGTTCGAGCTTGGCGTTGGCGAACGGACGCTGACGGCGCGGGGGCAGGAATTGCTGGGCCATGCCGAAGCGGCTGAAAGCGCGGCGCTGGCGGCGATGGAGGATGCGCAGGGCCAGGAGCATCGGCTGGCGGGGCAGGTGCGGCTGTCGGTGGCGGAAGGGTTCGGCACCTGGGTGCTGGCGCCGGGCATGGGCGATTTCAACCGGCGGCATCCGGGCATAAGGCTGGACCTGATCACCGCGTCGGGCTTTCTCAATCCGTCCAAGCGAGAGGCGGACATGGCGGTGATGCTGGCGCGGCCGCAGCGCGGGCGGTTGCTGGTACGGCGGCTGGGGGATTATCGGCTGCACCTCTATGCATCGCCCGATTATCTGGCGCGGGCGGGGCGTCCGGGTCGGGCGGCCCAGCTGCGGGACCATACGCTGATCGGCTATGTACCCGAATTCATCTTCTCGCCCGAACTGGATTATCTGGACGAGGTGGAGGCGGGGCTGGAGGCGACATTGCGATCGACCAGCATCATCATGCAGCAGCGGATGATCGCCGAAGGGGCGGGGATCGGCGTTTTGCCCGACTTTATCGGGCGGCGCGACCCGGCGCTGGTGCAGTTGATGCCCGATCAGGTGGAGATCGTCCGCAGTTTCTGGCTGGTCATGCATGGCGACCTGCGCAAGCTGGCGCGGATCGCGGCGGTGGCGCAATGGCTGCAGGAGCGCATCGACACATTGTCCGGCCATCGCGATGGACATTCGCTGGGCTGAAGGTTCCCGACCGGCGGGCGACACCACCGGGCGGAAATCGCTCATAAAGCCAATCGACGGCGCGGCTCTGGCTCGTTAAGGGAGTCGGGATGGATAGAGAGCGGTCGCATTTCGCCCATGCAGCATAAGCCCAAGCGGAGCCGGGCAATCGCGTTGCCGCGCGCGGAGTTTCGCGCCCGCGCCACCGAATATCTCGATTTTCTGGCGGCCTGGGTGCAAAAGCCGCGCCAGACCGCTTCGGTCGTGCCGAGCAGCCGCTATCTGGCGCGCTTGATGGTGGCGCAGATCGACCCGACCGATGGCCGGGTACTGGAGCTGGGCGGGGGCACGGGCGTGTTTACGCGCGCGATATTGGGGACCGGCCTGCCGCCCGAAAAGCTGGAGGTTGTGGAGATCAACCCGGCCTTCGCGCGCGGTTTGCGGCGGCATTTTCCCAATGTTTCGGTGCTGGAAACCCCCGCGCAGATCGTGTCGACGGCGGCGGCGGGAGAACCGGGCACCTATCAGACGGTGGTGAGCGGCCTGCCGCTGCTGGCGATGGACCGGCACGTGCATTACGACATTTTGTCCGAATCCTTCCGCATGTTGCAGCCGGGCGGCAGTTTCGTGCAATTTACCTATTCGATGCGCCCGCCGGTGAGCCGCGACGTGATCGACGCGCTGGACCTGGATGTCGAGCGCGCCGGACAGACGGTACGCAACTTTCCGCCCGCAACGGTATTCCGGTTCACGCGCCGCGACGCATAGAGGGTGGTAGATAGGTTGCGTTTGGCAATCGGCTTCCTATCTTTGCCGCAACGCAAAAGGGGCAAAGCCACCCATGGCATCCATCATTGAAATTGAAGGCCTGACCAAATCCTATGCGTCGGGCTTCAAGGCGCTCAACGGCGTCGACCTGACCATCGAGGAAGGCGAGATTTTCGCGCTGCTGGGGCCGAACGGCGCGGGCAAGACGACCATGATCTCCATCATCTGCGGCATCGCGCGGGCGAGCAGCGGCAGCGTGAAGGTGGCCGGGCATGACATCGTGCGCGACTATCGCGGCGCGCGCGCGGCCATCGGGCTGGTGCCGCAGGAATTGTCCACCGACCAGTTCGAGCGGGTAATCGACACGGTGACGTTCAGTCGGGGATTGTTCGGCAAGCCGCGCAATCCGGCCCATGTCGAGAAAATATTGCGCGACCTGTCGCTGTGGGACAAGCGCAACGCCAAGATATTGGAACTGTCGGGCGGCATGAAGCGCCGGGTGATGATCGCCAAGGCGCTGAGCCATGAGCCGCGCGTGCTGTTTCTGGACGAGCCGACCGCGGGCGTGGACGTGGAGTTGCGCCGCGACATGTGGAAGCTGATCGGCCAGTTGCGCGAAACCGGCGTCACCATCATCCTGACCACCCATTATATCGAGGAGGCCGAGGAAATGGCCGACCGGGTGGGGGTGATCAACCGGGGCGAGTTGATGCTGGTCGAGGACAAGACCGCGCTGATGAAGAAGCTGGGCAAGAAAACGCTGACCGTCGTGCTGGCCGAGCGGCTGGACGCGGTGCCGGCCGAACTGGCGGAGTGGCAGGTGACGCTGAAAGGGGACGGCCAGGAGATCGAATATATTTTCGATACGCAGGCGGAGCGGACCGGCGTGTCGTCGCTGCTGCGGCGGCTGGGCGACCTGGGCATCGGGTACAAGGATCTGAATACGGCGCAGAGCAGCCTGGAGGATATATTCGTGGCGTTGGTGCATCGGGAGAAAGCGGCATGAGCCTGTCCAACCTGCGCGCCATTGCCGCCATCTACAAATTCGAGCTGCACCGTTTCCGTCGGACGCTGCTGACCGGGCTGCTGGTGCCGGTGATCACGACGACGCTCTATTTCGTGGTGTTCGGCGGGGCGATCGGGTCGCGAATGACGGAGGTGGACGGCATTCCCTATGCCGCCTTCATCGTGCCCGGCCTGATCATGATGGCGATGTTCACCGAAAGCATCTTCAACGCGAGTTTCGGCATCTACATGCCCAAATTCACCGGCACCATCTATGAATTGCTGTCCGCGCCCGTATCCGCGACCGAGACGATCATCGCCTATGTGGGGGCCGCGGCGACGAAGTCGCTGATCATCGGCACCATCATCTTCCTGACGGCCCATCTGTTCGTCGACGTGCCGGTGGCGCACCCGTTGGCGATGGTGGGCTTCATGATCCTGATCGCCGTCAGCTTCTGCCTGTTCGGCTTCATATTGGGCATATGGGCGCAGAGTTTCGAGCAGTTGCAGGTGATCCCGATGCTGCTGATCATGCCGATGACGTTTCTGGGCGGCGCCTTTTATTCCGTGCAGATGCTGGCCGAGCCGTGGCGCACCATCACCCTGTTCAACCCGATCGTCTATCTGATCTCAGGGTTCCGCTGGACCTTTTTTGGCAAGGGCGATGTGGGAATCGAGTTCAGCCTGATCTTCGTCGCGGGGATGCTGACCATCTGCCTGGGGATTATCGGCTGGATGTTCAGGACGGGGTATCGCCTGAAGAAGTGAGGGGGACACACCCACCCGTTCGTTTCGAGCGAAGTCGAGAAACCTGCGTGCAATGTTTCTCGACTTCGCTCGAAACGAACGGTGTGGAGTGGGCAACCGCCCGCCAATCAGGCGGCGGCGCTCTCCGGCGCGACGGCGAACAGGGTGACGCCCCGATATTTGTCGTCATTCTGGTCGTAGAGGCCGTGCATCGCCTCAAACGGTTCGTCCAGCACCTTGATGTCGGACAGACCCACCAGCTTGAAGGTGCCGAGTTTGAGTTCGCGCGGTGGCCTGCCGTCACGGTCCACGGTCACGGCGTCGATGAACATTTCATCATGGCGCGTGTAGAGGATGTGCGGGGCCAGGGTGACGACCATCTTGTTGTAGGTCACCAGCAGGCACTTCTGGAGCGCGATCGCTTCGAAAATCTCGGTCGGGGCTTGCATAATGACGCATATCTGACCGATTTGTCCGATTCGATCAATTGCTTTGTGCGCTGCACCATTGTCCTGCAACGCAATCCTGTCCGCTTTACACCAGCCCCAGTCGCTCGCGCAGGCTCCAGCGCGTGACCAGCAGGATGGCGACGGACCCCAGACCGGCGGCCAGGCCCAGCCAGATGCCCAGCCCAGCCATCCGCAGCGGAAAGGCAAGGATAGCGCCAACGCCAATGCCGACGAGCCAATAGCCGATCATCGCGAAGATCATCGGCACTCTGGTGTCCTGCACCCCGCGCAACACGCCAGCGCCCACCGCCTGCGCCGCGTCGACCAGTTGGAATAATGCGGCGACTGCGAGGAAGCTGACAGCGAGCTGGACGGTGCGGGCATTGGCGGGATCTCGCAGGTCGAGAAAGGCCGAGACGAGCGTGCGGGGTATGAGGATGAGGGCAAGCGCGGCGCAGCAGGCAAAGCCGGTGCCAAGGAAGAGGGCGAGCCAGCCCGCCCGGCCGACGCCCGCGCGATCGTGGCGGCCATAGGCAAGGCCGACGCGGATCGTCGCTGCCTGGCCGATGCCCATGGGGACCATGAACACCAGCGCCGCGATCTGGATCGCCACGGCATGGGCGGCGAGCGAATCGCGGTCGATCAGGCCCATGAGCAGGGCCGATGCATTGAACACGGTGGTTTCAAAGCCCAGCGTAATGGCAATGGGCATGCCCAGCGCCCAGACCTGCCGGTGGCGTTCGCGGTCGCGCGACCAGAAGCGGCCGACCAGCCAGTAGCGGCGAAAGCGGCGGTCGATCAGGATGACCGCGAGCAAGCCGAAGAAGAGGAAGCAGGAGGAGGCGGTGCTGGCCAGCCCGGCGCCGAACAGGCCGAGCGGGGGAAAGCCCAGATGACCGAAGATGAGCGCCCAGCCCGCCAGGATGTTGAACGGGATGGCGGCCAGCATGATCAGCAGGCCCCAGACCGGGCGCTCCAGCGCGGCGATGAAGGTGCGCAGCGTGGTAAAGCCCAGAAAAGGCAGCAGCGCCCATTGCAGGCCGCGCATCAACCGGCCCGCGCCATGGGCAAGATCCGCGTCCTGCCCCATGGCGAGCAGGATCGCCTCGCTCTGCCACAATATCGCCCAGGCGGGGATGACGAACAGCGTGGCGGCGCGCAGCGTTTGATGAACGGTGCGGCGCACGTCGCGCACCGAATGGCGGCGGCGACCCCGTTCGCTGGCGATCAATGGCGATGCGGCAGTGACCAGCCCCATGCCGAACAGCAGCAGCGCATGAAACAGGTTGATGGCGAGCGCGCCCGCCGCGACGGCCTCCGCCCCCAGGCGGCCCAGCAGCAACAGATCCGTCGCGGCAATCGCCGACCAGGCGATATTGCCCGCGATCATCGGCAGCGCGAGGGCGACAAGCGCGGCGGCTTCGATACGCCAGGGGGAGGACATGGGGGGCTTTAATGCTTCCGAGGGATGAAATGCAGCGCGGCGACGATGATGCCGCCGACGATCAGCCCGACAATCGCGCCGCCAATCGCGTTCACGGTCCAGTCGACCAGCGGGCCGACAGTGGGCAGGGCGCTGGCGGCGGCCTGCGCTGCGTGGTGAATCGTGCCGGGGATCGCATCCCAGTGGAATTCGTGCAGGCCATGGACGATCAGGCCGCCGCCGACCCACAGCATCGCGGCGGTGCCCACGACCGCCAATATGCGCATCAGGACCGGCATCGCCTTGACCAGGCCGCGCCCGATCGCACGGGACATGGCGGAGGCGCGGGTGGCCAGATGGAGGCCGATATCGTCCATCTTCACGATGAAGCCGACAACGCCATAGACGCCCGCGGTAATCAGGATGGCGACGACGACGAGGATGAGCGCCTGTTCCCAGATCGGTTCGGATGCGACGGTGCCGAGCGAAATGGCCATGATCTCGCCCGACAGGATGAAGTCAGTGCGGATCGCGCCCGACACTTTCTGGTTTTCAAGTTCGGTCGAGTTGAGGGTTTCCAGCGCTTCCTTGGCGACATCATGGCCGCCCTGCACGGCCTCCAGCAGCTTTTCCGCCGCTTCATAGCACAGGAATGCGCCGCCCAGCATGAGGAGAGGGGGCAGCAGCCAGGGCGCGACCGCGCTGATCAGCAGCGCAGCGGGCAGCAGGAAGAGCAGCTTGTTACGCAGCGATCCCTTGGCGATTTTCCAGATGATCGGCAGTTCGCGGTCGGGGGTGAGGCCCATGACATAGCGCGGGGTGACGGCGGTATCGTCGATGACCACGCCCGCGGCCTTGGTGCCCGCCTTGCCCGCGGCGGCGGCGACATCGTCCAGCGAGGTCGCGGTCAGCTTAACAATGCCCGCCACATCATCGAGCAGCGCAATCAGACCCGAAGGCATAGACAGTGATTCCCCTGTTTGGGCCGGTGCATCGACCGCCCGTCATGCCGCCTCAATAGGAGGCAGGCGGGGCAGGGGCAAGCAAGGGCGAGCGGCAGTATTTCAGCTTTTTCAATAGTTGCCCGGCGGGTCGCTGGCGGGGAAGGATTCGTCCGACTGTTCGTCGACCATGTCCCAGTCGCGCGCTGCCGTTTCCCCTTGCGGCCCGGCGTCGCGGACGACGCCCGACGAACCCACCGGCCCGCGATCGTCAAGCGGCTGCGCCGTGCCCATCCAGTCGCGCCATCCCTTTACGGCAAATGCGCCAAGCCCGGTGACGATGGCGAGTTTGAGCAGACCCTTCATGGCGCGCTCTCCTTTGGTTCTTGCAGATGGACCCAGTCGGCCCGGTTGCCACCGACCGCATCGGGGGGCAGGCGGAACTCGCCTTCCTCGTCGGCGCCGGCGGGGGGCTGATCGTCGGCGGCTGGCTGGGTGACCGTCCAGCGTTCGCGCAGCGCCGCATCGATCATGCTTTCCCACATGCCTGCGTCCCCGGCCGCGCGCATGGCGTCGTCGGGCTGTTTCAGGATCGCCAATATGCTGGCGGCATCCTCGACATGGGCGGGCCAGTCGTCCGGCGTGGTGGCGAGATGGCGGGCCAGGCGTTCGATGAGGGGGCGGTGTTCCATGACGGGGCAACGCGCCTTGTCAGCCTGCGTTCCGCGCCGTCATGACGCCAGCGCAATTATTCGCCTAGTCCGTCGAGCGCGGTGAAGCGTTGCGACCAGAGCGCACCATAGACGGCCATCCATTGCACCACCGGGGCCAGCCCCTTTGCCCTGGCGCTATACCAGGTTTCGCGGCCCGTGCGGCGGGCGGTCACGAGCGCGGCGCGCTTGAGCTTGGCCATGTGGCGCGACACCATCGGCTGGGATACGCCGGAAATGGCGGTCAGGGCGTGGACACTCTGTTCGCCTTCGCGCACCAGATATTCCAGCAGGGCGCGGCGGGTACCGTCCGACAGAGCCTTGAACTGGGCGTCGATGGTGGCGGGGGCGTTGGCGCTGTTTGTCATCATCGCGGCATAACCATAAGGTTATGAATTGGTCAAGCGGGAGGGCATTTTTGCCCATGCCGCACGCGTTAACCAAAAAAAGTCTGGCAGGCGATCGGTTGAGTCTTTTGAGTCACACTGGCCGATATTGAGTCCGATTCGTCCGCTGCGACTCAACATATAGTGGCTACCCGCTTCGTTCCGACCCATGTTAACCATTTTTAGAAAGGTTAACGCTAAGTCGCTGATCTTGACGGGAGTCTGCCGAGGACTCATCGCTGGGCCTCAGTACGAACGGGGGTTACATTATGGGTGTCATGGAACGGGTCGCGCCGCGGCGGAAAAAGGCGGTTGCGCTCGCACCAGTCACGATCGAGGCGGATCGCCTGCTGCGCGGCGACTGCATCGCCGAAATGGCCAAGCTGCCCGATGGCTGCATCGACATGATCTTTGCCGATCCGCCCTATAACCTCCAACTGGGTGGCGATCTGTTCCGGCCCGAAGGCGGGCGGGTGGACGCGGTCGATAATGACTGGGACAAGTTCGATACGCTGGGTGCCTATGACCGTTTCACCAAGGCATGGCTGGCCCAGGCACGGCGCATATTGAAGCCCAACGGCACGATCTGGGTGATCGGCAGCTATCATAATATCTTCCGCGTCGGCACCGCGTTGCAGGATGAGGGGTTCTGGATCCTGAACGACATCATCTGGCGCAAGGCCAACCCCATGCCCAATTTCAAGGGCACGCGCTTTACCAATGCGCATGAGACGCTGATCTGGGCCAGCCAGGGCGAGGACGCCAAATATACGTTCAATTACAAAGCGATGAAAACGCTGAACGATGAATTGCAGATGCGGTCCGACTGGGTATTGCCGATCTGTGGCGGACAGGAGCGACTGAAGCGCAACGGGACCAAGGCGCACCCGACGCAGAAGCCGGAATCGCTGCTCTACCGGGTGATGCTGTCCTGCACCAAGCCGGGCGATGTGGTGCTCGATCCCTTTTTCGGCACGGGCACCACGGGCGCCGTGGCCAAGCGGCTGGGGCGCAAATGGATCGGCATCGAGCGCGAGGAGAGCTATATCGAGGTCGCGCTGGAGCGGATCGAGGCGGCGCTGCCGCTCGATGAATCATCGCTCACCATCATGCAGACCGCGCGGCAGCAGCCCAAGGTGGCGTTCGGTACGCTGATCGAGACCGGCTATCTGAGCCCCGGCACGACGCTGAGCGACGTCAAGCGTCGCTGGACCGCCGTGGTCAGGGCCGACGGGTCGTTGAGCGTGGGCAGCGACACAGGCTCGATCCACAAGATGGGCGCGACCTTGCAGGGCGCGCCGAGCTGCAATGGCTGGACCTTCTGGCATGTGGAGGTTGAGGGCAAGTTGCAGCCGATCGACACGCTGCGGCAGACCTATTTGCTGGCGAACGAGCCTTAAGATGATGGGGTGCTCCCGCGCAGGCGGGAGCCCAGCCCTGCCGACAGTTCTACCCTGAAGGGTCGGAACTGGGCTCCTGCCTTCGCAGGAGCACGGGATTGCGTTAAGGGCAGGCCGCCGGACCTGTCAGAAGGATAGTTGATGCTGCCCACCATTCCCGCCGACGCCCGGCTGTACCTGCGCCCGGTCTGGTTCGTGCCGTCGCCCTTTGGCCTGCCCGATGGCGCGGCGGCGCGGATGAGCAATGGGTTGCTGTGGTTCCAGGGTTATGAACTGACCGCCCTGCGTGGTCGGGAGCGGGTGGCGCGGGTCACGGTTCCGGTCGCGGCGTTTGACGATGCCATCGCGGCCCTGCCCGAACCGCTGGCGCAGCGGGCGCGGACGCTGGCCGCCAATATCTCGGCGCAGCGCGCCCCGCTGGTGCTGGGGGAGCGGACGATCCGTTTCGACGGGCCGCAGGTGATGGCGATATTGAACATCACGCCCGACAGTTTTTCCGATGGCGGCAAGCATGTCGGCGACCCGCAGGCAGCGGCGGACGCGGGCTTTGCCATGGCGGCGGCGGGGGCGGCGCTGGTCGATGTGGGCGGGGAATCGACCCGGCCGCGCGCGGAAAAATTATGGGAGGGCGACGAGATCGCCCGTGTCGTGCCGGTCATCGAGCGGCTGGCCGCGTCTGGCGTGCCGGTGTCGATCGACACGCGCAAGGCGGCCGTCATGGAAGCGGCGCTGGGCGCTGGCGCGAAGATCGTCAATGATGTGAGCGCCCTGCAACATGATCCGCGCGCGATGGAGGTGGTCGTGGCGGCGGGCTGTCCCGTCATCCTGATGCACGCGCCATCGGCAGGCGATGATCCGCACGACAATCCTGACGGCTATGGCGATGTGGTGGCGGACGTGTTCGACCATCTGGAGGCGCGCGTTGCCGCCGCACAAGCCGCCGGGATTGCCCGCGACAGGATCATGGTCGATCCGGGGCTGGGCTTTGGCAAGGGGCTGGCGGACAATCTGGCGCTGGTCAACCGCCTTGCGACCTTTCAGGGGCTGGGCGTGCCCCTGCTGTTCGCGGGCAGTCGCAAGCGGCTAATCGGCGCGCTGTCGAACGAAGCGCCGGCGTCGGACCGGCTGGGCGGTTCGATCGCGCTGGCGTTCCGTGCGGCGGAGCAGGGCGCGCAGATGGTGCGGGTGCATGATGTGCGCGAAAGCGTACAGGCGCTGCATCTGTGGCGCGGGCTGGCCGACGCGGGGTTGAGCGCGATTTAAGTCACAGGTGGGGTTTAAGGCGCGGTCGGCTTGGCGGCTGCGCTGTTGCCCGCTTCCGCTGGAGCCGCTTCCGCTTCGTCCTTGGGCGGGAAGATGCGCATGCTGTCCAGCGTCTTGTCGACGATCGGCAGATATTGTTCGCTCAGCATTTCGGGATAGACGAAGGTGGCGGTCACGATCGAACCGTTGGGCTGCTTGAGCAGGCGGACCGCGACATTATTGCCTTCGCCGTCATTGGCAGTGCCGCGATATTCATTTTCGCCGATATAATCGCCATCGACGCCTTCGGCCCCGCTGCTGACCGCTTCGACGATCTGCTTGAGCGTTTCGTCATTGTCATTCTTTTGCCAGAATACGCGCACGTCCGCGCCCGCGCCCTTATCTTCATAGATTGCGCCGTCGGCGGTGCTGCCCTCCGCATTTTTCGTCCAGCCTTCGGGGAAGCTGATCGAAAAGCCGCGTTCCAGATTGACGTAATTGCGCGGCTCCGCCTCGTCAGCGGCCTGTTGGCTGGCCAGCGCGCTGGCAGCGGCGGCATTGGCGGCTGCGGCCAGCTCCTCCTGGCTTGGCATGTCGGCCACCGGTTCGGTGCGGCCACAGGCGGCGAGGAGCAGGATGGGCAGGCAGGCGGTGAGGGCGGCGTGTTTCATGCGCCGATCCAAAGCATAGGCAGCATGAGAATACAACGGTCGAGCGATGGGGAGCAGGCGATGGCGCGTCGGTTTACGCCGCGCTGTCGATGCCCAGTTCGGCAAGCTTGCGGTAGAGGGTCGATCGCCCGATGCCCAGGCGACGGGCCACTTCGGTCATGCGGCCGCGATAATGACCGATGGCGAGGCGAATGACGTCGGCTTCGATCTCGGCGAGCTGGCGCACATGGCCGTCGCCTTCGAACAGGGTGATGCCTGCGCCGTCGCGGTGCGGCTGGCTGGCGGCGCGCGGGCGGATGGTGAGGCGGTCGATCGGTTCGCCGGTCCTGATCTGGGCCGCGATCTGCGGAAAATCCTGCGGCGTCAGCGCGTCGCCATCGCACAGGACGGCGGCGCGGAAGAGCGCGTTCTGCAACTGGCGGACATTGCCCGGCCAGCCATGCTGCATCAGCAGCGCCAGCGCATCGTCGGTCAGGCCCAGGCTGCGCAGACCCGGCTGGGTCGCGATTCGCGCGAGGAGATGGCGGCAGAGCGCGGGAATATCCCCCATCCGTTCGCGCAGCGGCGGGATGGTCAGCTGGACGACGTTCAGGCGGTAATAGAGATCCTCGCGGAAGCGACCGGCCTCTATTTCCTCGATCAGGCGCTTGTTGGTGGCGGCGATGACGCGGACGTCGACATGGATCGGGCGGCGCGCGCCGATCGGCTGCATTTCGCCATCCTGCAGCACCCGTAACAGCTTGACCTGTGCGTCGAGCGGCATTTCGCTGACTTCATCCAGAAAGATGGTGCCGGTGTCGGCGCTGGCGAACTTGCCGACATGGCGGTCGAACGCGCCGGTAAAGGCGCCGCGTTCATGGCCGAACAGTTCGGATTCGACCAGGTTGGCGGGAATCGCGCCGCAATTGACCGTGACCATCGCCTGTTTGTGGCGGGGGGATGCCGCATGGATGGCGCGCGCGATCACATCCTTGCCGACGCCGCTTTCGCCCTCGATCAGGACCGGCACGCGGGCGCGCGCCGCCTTGGCCGCGATGGCGAGCGCGGCGCGGAATTGCGGGGCGGAGCCGACCACATCCTCGAAAGAGAGGGGGGCGGTGATCTTTTCGGTGAGCGGGCGCAGTTCGCCATGGGACGCCCCTTCGCTGATCGTCGCGTTGAGCGCCGCGAGCAGCCGTTCGGGCGCGATCGGCTTCGATAGATAATCGGTCGCCCCCGCGCGCATCGCCTCTACGGCAACGGCGACATTATTGTGGGCGGTGAGAATCAGGATGGGCAAGGCGGGGCGGCGTTCGCGAATCTCGCGGATCAGACCCGCGGGTTCATAGTCGGGGCTCCACTGGTCAAGAATGATTGCATCTAGCTGCATCCCGTCCTGGGTGCCCAATGTGGCTATTGCGGTTTCGCCGTCGCCGGCAAAGATCGTCCGCCATCCGGCACGCGCGGCCAGCGCCGAAACCAGCCGTCTTTGCGCCGGTTCGTCGTCGATCAGCATCAGCATCGGTATGCCGTCGCGCGCCATCTATACCCCTCAATAGAAACAGGTGACCTATGGTAAGGACGGGGGGTAAAGGCGGCCTTAACCGCGAAAGATTTTCTTGTGCCCGTGCGGGTTGAGGGGGTGCGCGGGACAGGATAAGAGGTTCGCCACAACCGCCACAGAAGGGGACCGGACATGGCGTCTGACGGAAATATCAAGAAAGCGACCGAAACCTATGCCGGATTTGTCGGCGTGATGAAGTGGGGCACGATCGCATCGATCGCGGTGGCCGCGCTCGTGGTGCTGCTGATCTCCAGCTAGGCCGATCACGCACGAACAGGAGGGGATGCCATAATAATGAAGATAGCGGTACTGAAGGAGCAAGCATCGGGCGAGCAGCGCGTTGCGGCGACACCGGAGACGGTGAAGAAATTTATTGGTCTTGGCGCGCAGGTTGCGGTGGAGGCAGGGGCTGGCGTGACGGCGTCTGTGGCCGATGCGGACTATGCCGCTGCCGGGGCAAGCGTTGGGGATCGGGCCGCGACGGTGGCGGGCGCGGACATAGTGCTGGGCGTGCAGGGGCCGGACGTGGCCAGCATTGCCGGCGCCGGTCCGGGTGCCTGGATCGTGGCGGGGCTCAACCCCTTTGGCGAGCGGGCGCGGGTCGATGCCTATGCGGCGGCGGGCTATGAAGCGCTGGCGATGGAATTCATGCCGCGCATCACCCGCGCGCAGTCGATGGACATATTGTCATCCCAGTCGAACCTGTCGGGCTATAAGGCGGTGCTGGATGCCGCCAGCGAATATGGCAAGGCCTTCCCGATGATGATGACGGCGGCGGGCACCGTGTCTGCCGCGCGCGCCTTCATCATGGGCGTGGGCGTGGCGGGCCTTCAGGCGATCGCCACGGCGCGCCGTCTGGGCGCGCAGGTCAGTGCGACCGACGTGCGCGCCGCGACCAGGGAGCAGATCGAATCGCTGGGTGCCAAGGCGATCTTCGTCGAGAAGGTCGCGGGCATCGAGGGCGAAGGGTCCGGCGGCTATGCGACGGAAATGTCGGATGAATATAAGGCGGCCCAGGCCGAGCTCATATCCTCGCACATCGCCAAGCAGGACATCGTCATCACCACCGCGCTCATTCCGGGCCGCCCCGCGCCGCGCCTGATCAGCGACGCGCAGATCGCGTCGATGAAGCCGGGCAGCGTGATCGTCGATCTGGCGGTCGAGCAGGGCGGCAATGTCGAGGGCGCAGTGGCGGGCGAAGTGGTGATGCGCCACGGCGTCAAGATTGTCGGCCATCGCAACGTGCCATCGCGGCTGGCCACCGATGCCTCGGCCCTCTTCTCGCGCAACCTGTTCAACTTTCTGTCCGCCTTCTGGGACAAGGACAAGGGTGCGCCGGTGCTGGACGAGGAAATCGGCAACGCCATCCGCCTGACGCAGGGCGGCAAGGTCGTGAACGAGCGGCTGCTCGGATAGGGGAATCGCCTGTTCGCGCGGCGCGCGTCCAGGCCAGCGTCCCGCAGCCAAATCGGGACGAACGGGGAGTAGGATGATGGACTTTATTTCCATCCTGTCAGTTTTCGTGCTGGCATGTTTTGTCGGCTATTATGTGGTGTGGTCGGTGACGCCGGCGCTCCATACGCCGTTGATGGCGGTTACCAACGCCATTTCGTCGGTCATCATCGTGGGCGCGCTGGTCGCGTCGGCGGAGGCGGGGAGCGCTGCGGCCAAATATCTGGGCCTGCTGGCGGTCGTCTTTGCATCGGTCAACATCTTCGGCGGCTTTGCGGTCACCGAGCGGATGCTGGCGATGTACAAGAAGAAGGAGCGCAAGTGATGCATGAGATCGCACAGATCCCATGGGGCGTGAGCCTGGCCTATCTGGCCGCGGGCGTCCTGTTCATCCTGGCGCTGCGCGGGCTGTCCAGCCCGGCGACGAGCCGTCGTGGCAATCGCATGGGCATGATCGGCATGGCGATTGCCGTCGCCACCACGCTCTACACCCATGATGTGGTGAGCCTGCCCGAAATCATCGGTGCCATCGTCATCGGCGGCGGCATCGGCTTCATCATCGCGCGGCGGATCGCGATGACGGACATGCCGCAACTGGTGGCGGCGTTCCACAGCCTCGTCGGCATGGCCGCAGTGCTGGTGGGCGCAGCCGCCTTCCTCAATCCCGGTGCCTTCGGGATTTTGGACGTAGTGACCGGCGAAATCCACAATGCCAGCCGCATCGAAATGGGGCTGGGCGTGGCGATCGGCGCGATCACCTTCTCCGGTTCGGTCATCGCCTTCCTCAAGCTCAACGGCAATATGTCGGGCAAGCCGATCATGCTGCCCGCCCGCCACCTCATCAACCTTGGCACGCTGGCCGCGATCCTGGGGCTGATCGGCTATTTCGTGACCGACCAGAGCCCGTGGATATTCTGGACGGTGACGGCGCTGAGCTTCATCATCGGCTTCCTGCTGATCATCCCGATCGGCGGGGCGGACATGCCGGTCGTTGTGTCGATGCTCAACAGCTATTCGGGCTGGGCCGCCGCCGCGATGGGCTTTACGCTGGGCAACAGCGCGATGATCATCACTGGCGCGCTGGTGGGGTCTTCGGGTGCGATCCTGTCCTACATCATGTGCAAGGCGATGAACCGCAGCTTCATCAGCGTCATCGCGGGCGGCTTTGGCGCCGATGCGGGATCGGCGGGCGCAGGCGGGCCAGTGATCGACCGCGCCTACAAGCGCGGATCGGCCGAGGACGCCGCGTTCCTGATGAAGCAGGCCGACAGCGTCATCATCGTGCCGGGTTACGGCATGGCGGTGAGCCAGGCGCAGCATGCGCTGCGCGAGATGGGCGACCTGCTGAAGGCCGAAGGGGTGAAGGTCAAATATGCGATCCACCCCGTCGCGGGCCGTATGCCGGGCCATATGAACGTGCTGCTGGCCGAAGCGAATGTCTCCTATGACGAGGTATTCGAGCTGGAGGACATCAACAGCGAGTTCGCCCAGGCCGACGTCGCCTTCGTCATCGGCGCGAACGACGTCACCAACCCGGCGGCCAAGACCGACAAATCGTCGCCCATCTACGGCATGCCCATCCTGGACGTCGCCAACGCCAAGTCGGTGCTGTTCGTCAAGCGATCCATGGGCGGGGCTGGCTATGCCGGCGTCGACAATGAAGTCTTCTACATGGACAACACCATGATGTTGCTCGCCGACGCCAAGAAAATGGTCGAGGAAATCGTCAAGGGGCTGGCGCACTGATAGCGACCTTATTTCCCGTCATTCCAGCGAAGGCTGGAATCTCTCTTTTCTTTCGCTATCAGGCAGAAGAGAATTGAGATCCCGGCTTTCGCCGGGATGACGGGATAGGGGTGACAATGCACAAACTTGGCCTGATCGGCGGTCTTAGCTGGACGTCAACCGCCCGCTATTATGAGATCATCAACCAAGCGGTGCATCGTGCGCGTGGCGGGCAGCATAGCGCGCCGCTGCTGATCGAGAGCCTGGACTTTGCGACCGTTGCGGCCTGCACCAGCGATGAGGAGTGGGACAGCGCGGCGGACGTGCTGATCGCGGCGGCGCGGCGGCTGGAGACGGCAGGCGCGGGCGCGCTGCTGATCTGCGCCAATTCGATGCACCGCGTCTATGACCGGGTGCAGGGCGCGGTGCATGTGCCCATCCTGCATATCGCCGAGCGCGTCGGCAAGAAGATGCAGGCCGACGGCGTCGAAAAAGCCGCGCTGATCGGTACGCGCAACGTGATGACCGAGAAATTCTACCGCCAGCGGCTGGTTGCGCATGGCGTGTCGCTGCTGCCCCCCGACATGGAACTGGCCGACCGGATCGACCGCATCGTCTATGACGAGCTGACTGTCGGCAAGATCAGCCGCGAATCCGAACGCTATATGAAGTCGGAAATGACCGACATCGCCAAGCAGGATGTGCAGGCGGTGGTGCTGGCCTGCACCGAGCTGGAGCTGATCGTCGACGTAAAGGCCAATGTGCTGCCGATCTACGACTGCACGTCGATCCATGCCATGGCCGGGGTCGAGTTCATCCTGGGCTAGAGGGACAGCCTTCAGTCAGGCTGTCATCCTCCAACAGTCAGATCATCGCGTCGTCGGAAACGGTAAAGACCTGGACATGAGGGTGTAGCAAGGCACTCCCTGTTGCCAGGGAGGCGCGCCAGCACTGCCTTAGCGAACCGCCGTCCATGTCTGCGTCTTGCAGAAGAAGGCGATGCAGCCCTGGACTTTCAGGGTGCCATCGGCGTTGCGGCTGATTTTGGACGTGTAGCTTTTGCCGCTTTCCGGGTCGTAGATCGTGCCTTTCCAATGACTGCCGGCGTCGCCAAAGCCGGTCAGCAGGGGCAGGCCCACCAGCGGGCGGGATCGCAGCGCCGGGTCGGCATTTTCGACATCGGTATTCGGGCGGCCCGGCGTGGGCTTAAGGATTTTTTCGATTTTGCCGCAGAGGCTTTTGCCGCACTGGGCGATGTTGACGATGGCTTTGGCCTCGACAGTGGCCCAGCGACCTATGACGGGCTGCGCGGCATAAGCGGGCAGGGTGATGGCCGTGGTCAGGGCGGCAAGGGCGATGGTGGCAGCTTTCATGCGATCCGTTTCTCCATATCTTTTGCCCGAAGATATGCCGCAAATTGCGACGCCCGCCACCGCCTTTTTTTGGCGGAAGCGGGCGTTTTGGTTGGGAACGCTACGGCAGCGGGCCGCGGCGCGCCGGAATTTTCAGAAGGCCGTGCTGATCGAGCAGGCCGCCGGACCCAGGATGACGACGAACAGGGTCGGCAGAATGAAGAGAATCAGCGGCACGGTCATGATCGCAGGCAGGCGCGCGGCCTTTTCTTCGGCGCGCATCATGCGCTCATGACGGAATTCGGCGGACAGCACGCGCAGCGCCGAAGCGAGCGGGGTGCCGTATTTTTCCGTTTGGATCATGGTGGTCACCACGCCCTTGACCGCGTCCAGCTTGACGCGGGTGGCGAGATTTTCGAACGCCATGCGCCGTTCGGTCAGGAAGCTGAGTTCAATCGCGGTCAACTGAAACTCGTCGCCAAGCTCAGGATAGGCCTTGCCCAGTTCGCGCGCCACGCGGTTGAAGGAGGCATCGACGGTCAGGCCTGCTTCGGCGCAGATGACCAGCAGATCGAGTGCGTCGGGCAATCCCTTGCGGATCGCGGCGGAGCGCTTCTGCACCTTGTTGTCGATGAAGATGTCAGGGGCTTTGTAGGAGAGCAGCAGCGCAATCGCGAAGGCGAAGAACCGCTTCACCGGCCCCCATTCCGGCTGAATGCCGACGCCATAAAGCAGCAAGGCCGCTGCGCCGCCGATGACGATCGGCATGATCATGCGGCCAAAGATGACGGCGACGGCCATGTCCTTTGACCGGATACCGGCCTGCGCCAGACGGATTTGCGCGTCCTTGAGCTGGTCGTCCTGCAGAACCTTCAGGCTCGACAGGAAGGAGCGCATATGGTCCGTCGTCTGGTTGCGCTGGACAAGCTTCGCGCGACGCTTGGCGGTCGATGCGGTTATGCCCGCCTTCAACTGTTCGCGACGATCGTTAAGCGCCTTGACCCGCTTGGCCATCGGATCGCGCACGGTCATGATCGCATAAAGGGCGAACAGCATGGCAAGCGTCGCCAGCGCGGCGAGCAAGGTGCCAAAATCGGTGGCGGTCATGCCGAAAAGTGTGCCGGCAGGGGTAGGGGCGTCCATGTCTCTTATCCCCGATCAGATTTCAAAATTGACCATCTGGGCCATGATGAAGGCGCCAATCGCCATCCAGCACATGCCCCCGATGCCGATCACCTGCATCAGCGAAAGCCCGAAAATGCCCGCCGGATCGGGCGTGAAGAAGGGGCTCATATAGTTGAAGTTGATGTAGCAGATCATGAAGAATACGAGGAAAGGCAGGCAGCCGATAATGTAGGCCGACGCCTTTGATTCCGACGACATGGCGCGGATCTTGAGTTTCATCTGCGCGCGCTGGCGCAGCACGGTGGCAAGGTTCGACAGGGTTTCAGCCAGGTTGCCGCCGGTTTCCCGCTGGATCGCGAGCGTGATGACGAAGAACTGGAATTCGGGCGTGCCGAGTCGATCGGCGGTTTCCTGAAGCGCCTGCTCCATCGTCTTGCCGATCTTGATCCGTTCGGTGATGAGCTTGAATTCCTCGCCTACTGGCCCTGGAATTTCGCTCGACACGATGCCCAGCGTTTCAGCGATGGGGAGGCCGGAGCGCAGGCCGCGCGTCAGCAGTTCAAGCGCGTCGGGGAATTTGGCGTTGAAGCGGTTGATCCGCTGCTTGATCAGGCGGCTGACCCACCAGTGCGGCAGGAACAGAGCGGCGGCCATGCCGACCATGACAGCCATGAGGAACGGAAAGCCGCGCACCATGAGGAACGCCGACAGTACCAGGAATATGCCCGCGCTGGCGGTCATATATTGGCTGAGCGTCCATTTCTTGCCGGTCATCCTGATCCGCTTGGTCAGATTTTCCGGATTGGGGATCAGCGACACCAGCATCTTGGCTTCGGCGCCAGTCGAACGGTTCGAAATGGCCTTGCGCATCCGCGCTTCCAGCAGTGCTTCTGCCGAATCGCTGTGACGGCCGCGGATCATCGCGACGCGGCGCTTGCGCGCCTTTTCCGGCGACGGACCGGCGAACGCTATGATGGCCATGCCCAACATGGTTGCCACCAAAACCGTTATCAGGATGAAATTGCCGTCCATCTGTTCGCCTATTCCCCAGTCAGCGCCGCCGCCCGGTCAGGCGGCGGACGCGATCAATCTTCCAATGCGGCCGTCTTGGCCTTGCGGCGAGAGGGCATCATGTTGCGGAAGTCGCCGATCTTGCCGAGCAGGGAGTCGCCCTTCTTGCGCGGTGCCGCAGCGCCGGTGGCGCCATCGCCCGCATCGGCCGCGCCAAGCACCTGGTCGAGCAGGGCGGTGCAGGCTGCGCCGACCTTGCTGCCCTTGGCAGCTTCGGCCAATGTCTTGCCGAGCTTTGCCGCCTGCGCGCCGACCCGCAGGTCGAACGGGATGAGGACATCGACCTTGCGTTCGATCGAGGTTTCGAAATCCTTGCGGCTGATTTCGGGCGAGCCGGGATGGACGCGGTTGGCGACCACCAGTACGCGCGATTGCGGTGCGTTGCTCTTGAGCCAGGACAGGATGCGGATCGTGTCGCGTGCCGCCGCCAGCGTCAGTTCGGTCACGACCAGCGTGACTTGCGCGTCGGTCATGAGATGCGGATGCTGGATCAGCATGTTGCGCGGCAGATCGACGACGCTGCATTCGAACACCTGCCGGAATTCTTCCAGCAGTTGATAGAAGGCGCCGCCATCGGTCATCATCGGCTGGCTGATGGGCGCTTCGGCAGACAGGATCGCCAGCGTGTCGCTCGCCCGCACCATGGCGCGTTCGATGAACAGGCCGTCGATGCGGCTGGGATTGTCGATCGCGTCGGTCAGGCCACGCCCCGGTTCCAGGTCCATCGCCAGCGCATTGGTGCCGAAATGGACGTCGAGGTCGAGCAAGGCGGTCGGACACTTCTTCTTGTCCGAGAGCATCCATGCCAGCGAGGTGGCGATGCTGGACGCGCCCACGCCGCCGCGCGTGCCGATGACCGCAACGGTCATGTGCGGGCGTTCGGGCGCAGCGTCGCGCGGGGCCATGAACACGGCCTGCGCATTGGCCAGCGCGTCGCGCAACTGGTCGGCGCCAAATGGCTTGAGCAGATAATCCTGAATGCCGCTGGCCACCAGATCGCGATAGAGGCGCACGTCATTGACCTGGCCCGCCGCGATCACGACGGTGCCGGGTTCGCACACTTCCGCCAGGCTGTTGATGTCGTTGAGCGGATCGCCGCTTTCGGACATATCGACGAACAGGATTTGCGGCGATGCAGTGATCGACAGGCTCTGGACTGCGTTGCGCATCCCGCCCTTGTTCACCTTTTCCGGTGCCCAGCCCAGTTCGGCGCAGACCGAACGGATCAGATCATAGCTGTGATCGTCGCAGACGAAGGCGTGAAACGGATCACGCTGACCAGTGAAACCGGGTTTCCATGGGGCGTTCATGTTACTGGCCTCCTGCTGACATCTGCTTGAGATCGCCAGCGCCCGTTGGCGGCTTGTCGCGATAGGTGGAAATGGCGCGGTTCGACGTGGCCGTACGCAGATTGCTGTCGGTGCCCTGACCCCGGACGAGGTCTTCGGGATTGGCGACCATCGCGGCCAGATTGCTGTTGGTGCCGCAGCCGAAATTGGACGTGGTGCCCAGATTCATGTCGGTTTCCTGCTTGCCGCTCCAGTCTGGGCAGCCAGGGACGCTGGCGGTGGCGCGGCGCACGATCAGGCGGACGCTGCCCTGGGGCGCATCGCCAGCGGCGGCGGAACTATCCTCTGCGACCAGCAGGCCGTGACGGGCGACGACATCGGCGATGCCCTCGCGAATGCCGGGGCTGTAATAGCCAGCATCCGTGACGATCGCGACCTGATCGCCATAGCCAAGCCCGATCGAGGCGAACCAGTCGTTGAGACGGCCTGCTTCATAGGCGGACAGTGAGTCGCCGCTGGCCTGCACGTCGAACGTGTAGGCGGCGTAGCTCACGACCGGCTGATGCACCGATTCGACGCTGCGATTGGGGCTGTCAGTGACACAGCCAGCGAGCGGAAGCGCCAATATGGCGAGGGCGGTGAGAGTCTTGGCGGACAGATAGGTCATGTCTTTGGTCCTTCCGTCAGAAGCTGAAACCGGGGGCGGCTTTGCCGGGCTTGCCCGGCTTTGCGACCGGCGCGGCGGCGGATGCCTGCGGGCCGGGGGTAACCGGCGTGGGCGATCCGGGCGCGCGGCGCGGCATTTCGCCCTGCTTGCCACTGATCCCGTCATTGCCCTGCTGGAGCAGCAGCCCCTGACCGATATTGGCGTTGCGGAAGCCGTCGGTCGGCAGGCGCACGTCCGATGCGTTCATCGGCTTCACCAGATAGGGGGTGACGACGATGACCAGTTCGGTTTCGCTGCGCTGGAACTGGCGCGACTTGAACAGGCTTCCCAGGATTGGCAGGTTGCCGATGCCCGGCACCTTGTTGATGCCGTTGCTGGTTTCATTGTTGAGCAGGCCCGCAATCATGAAGGCCTGACCCGAACCCAGCTCCACCGTGGTTTCGGCGGTACGGCTCTTTAGCGCAGGGACGTTGGCGTTCAGCGTGAAATCCAGGCTGGAAACGGTCGGACGGACGCGCAGCGAAATGCGGCCGTCGGCCAGCACGGTCGGCGTGAAGGCCAACTGCACGCCATATTGCTTGAATTCGATGCTGTTGCCCTGCGTGCCGTTGCTGACCGTGTAGGGATATTCGCCGCCTGCCAGGAAGCTGGCGGTTTCACCCGACAGCGCGGTCAGGTTGGGCTGCGCCAGCGTGGTGGCAAGGCCGCTCGATTCGGCGAGGTCCAGCGCACCGGCGATGTCCATGCCCAATATGCGAGCAACGCCGCCAAGGCTGTAGCTGCCGTCGCTAGGGTTGTTGAAAGTCCATGTCTGGCCTGCAGCTGTCGTGGACTGAGTAACGAAGTTGCGTGTGCCGCCTCCGATACTGCCCAGCACCTTGCCACCAGACGTATCCAGGCTGGAGAAATTCGTGCCGATCTTATGACCGACATCCTTGGCGACTTCGGAAATCTTGACCTGGAGCATCACTTGCAAGGGCGTTGCCATGCGCAGGCGGCTGACCACGGTGGTCTCCTTGCCGACGAAGGCCTGCGTCAGCCGTTCGGCTTCGGCGGCATCTTCGGGCGCCTGGATGGTGCCGGTCAGCAGGACCATGCCGTTCATCTTGTTGACCGCGATGTTCGCGCCGGGCATCGCCAGGCGGAGCATGTCATCGATGCTGGTCAGGTTGTTGCCGACGCGAACCGTGCCGGAAAACAGCACCTTGCCGTTGGGGGCGGTGGCGAACACAGTGGTTTCGCCTGCCTTCTTGGCAATCAAGTAAAGCTGGTTCTGCGAGCGGACATGAACGTCGACCACTTCGGGATTGCCGATCACCACGTCGGACATCTTGGCGCCCAGGTTGACGACACGGCTGCCGCCGACCGACATGAGGATCGCATTGTCCTGTGCGCTGGACGGCGCGGCGTTGACGGCCGTTCCGGGCACGGCGGTCATGGCGACGGCCAGGCCGAGCGCGATCGCGGGTCCGGCGACCTTGCGCCCGGACATCTGGAGCATCGACTTCATCTTACTTCCCCCCGACCGAAACTTCGGTCACGTTGGTGCCGCGGGCGACGCGGATGACCGGGCCGCTGACGGCAGCCGGTGCGGTAATCTGGGCGCCGGTGCCAGCCATCGCCACGCCGTTTTCGGCCTTGGCCGGGACCGAGCTGCGCTGGTAGCGCGACACGTCGGCGCCGGTCGAATAGGTGGAGCCGCGATCAATGGGGCGCGACGCGATCTTGGCGATAATCGCCTTTTCCGCGTTCGGGCTGGCGCCATCGGGCAGATCGACATCGGCACCGGCGATGGCAGCGTCCAGATCAGACGCGGTATCGGCGATCGAGCGCAGCGACATCGACAGGGAGCCGATGGTCTGGGCAACCGCGATCTTTTCCGCGATCTTGGGCGTCACTTCGATCGTGACGTTGGAATAGGTACGTACTTCCGGCTTGCCGTCCGCGCCCATCGCATCCATCCGCTGGTCAGTGGCAAGGACGCGCAGGTTGCGCAGGATGGTTTCGGAGACTTTGAGCGCTTCGCCATCGCCACCGCCCGCAACGCTTTGCGTCAGGACCAGGTCGATGCGGTCGCCCGGAAACACGAAGCCCGCGACCGAGCTTTGCGCCGAGACGGGAACGGTGACCGCGCGCATCCCTGCGCCAAGCGCAGCGGCCAGGAAGCCGCGATCGCCGGGCTTGACCAGGCCGCCCTGGGTCAGCGGCTGTCCGGCGGAAATGGCGGTGCGCACGACGCTGCCTGCCAGTTTCGCCGGATCGGCCTGACCCTTCAGATAATAGGCCTGTTCGATCAGATCCTTGGGCCAGGGCTGGAAGCGGAAGCTTTCAGCGTCCAGAATGGTGCCAACCGGCAAAGCCTTGGTCGCGACCAGCACATGGGGCTGATCGGCCTCCACGGGCATCGACGCAGCATTGACCTGCGGTGCGCTGGAGGAGCTCAACATGCTGCGGGCAAGCAAGGCCGTAGTGACCGCTATGATAAGCGCTCCTACCAGCAGCACGATTTTCTTGGCATCCATGACGAAATTCGCCTCCCTGTAATGGGAGCACTGCCCCCAGTGCTTCACTCATCACGTAAATTGGTTAAAATATCGTTGGCCACGGCAGCAGCCACAGCGCCGCGAGGGAAATCGCCACGCCATAGGGAATTTCAGGTTGTCCCAGCCTGTGGGTCATCTTGTGGTGGATGACGGTGACCAGCGTGACCACGCCGCCCAGCAGCGCCATCAGCACGACCAGCGACAATATCGCCTGCCACGGGAACCACAGCGCCAGCGCGGTCAGCAGCTTCACGTCGCCGCCGCCCATCATGCCGAGCGCGAACAGCGCGGCGAACAGGGTGAAGATGGCGGCGCCGACCAGCAGTTGCACCACCATGTCGGGCCAGAGCGCATAGCCGTTTGCCAGCCACCAGAGCGGCGCGAGGGCGGCGACCGCCAGATTGAGCCGGTTGGAGATGATGCGCGCACGCAAATCGGTAATCGCCGCAGCGATCAGCAGTGCGCCAAGGGCGCAGAGCAGTATGATTTTGAAATATTCCCCCGTCATGGGATTTGACCCTAGACCCGATGGCTTACCAAACCGTAACCATGGCCCGCATGGATTCGCCCCGCTTCACCACGCCATCCTTTGACCGCCGCGCCTGGCCGATGGGCGGGCGGCTGGACTATTGGAGCGCGCCCGACGGCTGGCCGATCCGTCGCTATCAACTGGGCGATGGAACGCGGGGCCGGATGCTGGTGCTGGGCGGGCGCGGCGACATGATCGAAAAATATCTGGAGGTGGTCCACCATTGGGCCGAACGCGGATGGGCGGTCACTACATTCGACTGGCGCGGGCAGGGAGGGTCAGGTCGGCTGACCGACGATCCGATGACTGGCCATATCGGCGATTTTGCCGACTGGATCACGGACCTGAAGGCGCTGGCGGCGGACTGGCGCGTGGAGGGAGACGGGCCATATGCGATGGTGGCGCACAGCATGGGCGGGCATTTGCTGCTGCGCGCTCTGGCCGAAGGGATGCCAGCGCCTGATGCGGCGGTGACGGTCGCGCCGATGCTGGACGTGCATAGCGCGCCCTTGCCGCGATGGCTGGCCGTGGCCGTGGCGCGGGCGATGCTGTGCCTGGGCCAGGGTGCGCGGCAGGCCTGGACGCAGAAGGAAGGGTCCGAACGGCAGCGACGGATACGGCAGAAGCGGCTGACCCATGACCCGGACCGCTATGCCGACGAACTATGGTGGCGTGACCATAGCCGTGACATTGCGCTGGGGCCGCCAAGCTGGACCTGGGTCAGTCAGGCGCTGGAATCGACGCGGGCATTGGCGGAGAGTGATGCATTGGCGCGGCTTGCCGTGCCGCTGCTGATATTGGCGACTCGCGCTGACCAACTGGTGTCCACCCCGGCGATCCGCCGCGTCGCCGCGCGGATTCCCGGCGCGCGACTGCATGTCTATGGGCGAGAGGCCGCGCATGAGATATTGCGCGAACTCGATCCTGTCCGGCTGGACGCGCTGCGGCGGATCGACGCCTTTCTGGACGAGATGGCGGCGTGAGCCATCCCGATATCGTTATTGTGGGCGGTGGCATGGCCGGGGCCAGCCTGGGCGCGGAACTGGCGGGAGAGGCGCGTGTCCTGCTGCTGGAGATGGAGGATCGGGCCGGCTACCACGCCACTGGCCGATCCGTGGCGTTCTGGGAAGAAACCTATGGCGGCGCGGCGGTACAGCCTTTGACGACCGCGTCGGGGCCGTTGCTGAGCGTTCCGAAACCTGATTTTCATGACGGGAGCTTCCTGTCGCCGCGGCGCACATTGCATGTCGGACGGGCCGGGGATGAAGGGCATCGCGATGCGCTGATGGCGGAATTTGCGGGCAAGGTGGTGCTGGAGCCTGTCGATCCTGCCGCGCTGGTGCCGGGGTTGCGGCCGGACTGGACCATGGGCGTCATGGAGGCGAGTTGTCAGGATATTGACGTGGCTGCGCTGCATCAGGCCTATTTGCGCCAGTTCCGGCGGCGCGGCGGCGAAGTGCGGCTGGCGACGCGGCTATGTGCGGCGCGCGCCGTGGGTGGTGGCTGGCAGGTGGAGACGCCGGACGGGGTGATCGCCTGCGCGATCCTGATCAATGCGGCGGGGGCATGGGCGGACAATGTGGCGCGCGCCAGTGGCGTCGCGCCGATCGGCTTGACCCCGTTGCGGCGGACGGTGGTGCAATTGGGCGTGCCATCCATGCCATCGCCCGACCTGCCGCTGATCATGGATCTGGCCGGGCAATTCTATTTCAAGCCGGAAGGGCAGGGGCGCGTCTGGCTGACCCCGCATGACGAGGCGCCGTCGCCCCCGTGCGACGCTGCGCCTGAAGAACTGGCGGTGGCGGAAGCGATCGCGCGGTTCGAAAAGGCGGTCGACTGGCCGATCGCGCGGGTCGAGCATGTCTGGGCGGGCCTGCGCAGCTTCGCGCCCGATCGTGCCCCGGTATATGGGTTCGACCCGGATAGGCCGGGCTTTTTCTGGTTCGCCGGGCAGGGCGGTTTCGGCATCCAGACCGCGCCCGCCGCCGCGTTGCTGGCGGCCGCCCGGCTGCGCGGGGAAGCCCCGCCGGAAAGCGTTGCAGGCATTGATGCGGATGCCTATTCTCCGACCCGGTTTCGCTGACGAAACGAATCTGGAGAACGGTACATGGCGCACAAGTTCGTGATCGAGAAGAACAAGGCCGGCGAGTTTGTCGCCAAGTTCAAATATAATAGCGAAACGATCTTCTGGACCGAAGGCTATAGCAGCAAGGCCGGCGCGAAAAACGCGATCGAGTCCGTGCTGAAGAACGGGCCGGGCGCGCCGGTCGAAGAGGCGGAATAAGGCGGCTATAAATCCGGCATCAAAAATTCTCCCCTGCAAGGGGAGGCGAATTGCACATGACCTTTCGCGGCATCTCTCCGTCATGCTGAATTTATTTCAGCATCCATTTCTCGTATCAAGCGGCGGTTTTTGGGCACGATGGATCCTGAAATAAATTCAGGATGACGTCGGGGAATAACGAAAAGTCATATGCAGTTTCCCGCCCCTGCAAGGGGAGGATGAGATTTGGTCATCGCGCCAATATCCGGTCTGTAACTGGCACGACCGCAACAAAAAAGCCGCCCGTTACGGGGCGGCTTTTCTGTTTGATCTCTTCCGAAAGCTCAGGCTTCTTCTTCGGCCGGGGCTTCTTCGGTGAGCGCGGCGAGATCGCCGGGTTCAGCGTTGGGATCATAATCTTCGGTGAAGCCGGCTTCGTCCTTTTCGAACAGGTCGGCCATGACGTCGACGCCCTGGCTTTGCAGGTCGGCCTCTTCAGGCGAACGCGCCACGTTCACCTTGATGGTGACGGCGACTTCGGGGTGCAGCGCGACCTTGACGTCGAACACGCCGAGCGTCTTGATCGGGCGTTCCAGAACGACCATCGCCTTGGTGACGTTGGTGATGCCCTGGGCCTGCAGCGCTTCGATGATGTCGCGAACCGCAACCGAACCATAGAGCGCGCCAGCGTTGGACGACTGGCGGATCAGGATGATCTGCGTGCCATCGACGTTGCCGGCGGCTGCTTCGGCGTCCGAACGGCGAGCGGCGTTGTCGGCCTCGATCTTGGCGCGGTTGGCTTCGAACAGCTTCTTGTTGGCGCTGTTGGAACGCAGCGCCTTCTTGTTGGGCAGCAGGAAGTTGCGGGCGTAGCCGTCCTTGACGGTTACGACGTCGCCGATGGCGCCGAGCTTCTCGACACGTTCGAGCAGAATGATTTCCATGGGGCTTACTCCCTTACTTCACGATGTAGGGCAGCAGGCCCAGATGACGGGCGCGCTTGATGGCCTGGGACAGTTCGCGCTGCTTCTTGGCCGAAACGGCCGTGATGCGGCTGGGGACGATCTTGCCGCGTTCGGACACGAAGCCCTGGAGCAGACGAACGTCCTTATAGTCAATCTTCGGCGCATCCTTCGCAGCGAAGGGGCAGCTCTTGCGGCGGCGGAAAAATGGGCGTGCCATGATCTAGATCTCCTTATTCGCCAGCGGCTTCTTCGCGGCGCGGGCCACGGTCGCCACGATCTTCGCGCGGACCACGATCGCCGCGGTCACCACGGGGGCCGCGATCGCCACGGTCGGGGCGGTCCTGCTTGCGCATCATGACCGACTGGCCAGCTTCCAGCTCATCGACCTTGACGGTCATGTAGCGGATGATGTCTTCGTTGATCTGCGTCTGGCGCTCCAGTTCCGCGATCACGCCGCCGGGGGCGTCGATGTTCAGCATCACATAGTGAGCCTTGCGGTTCTTGGCGATCTTGTAGGCGAGCGAACGCAGGCCCCAAGTTTCGATCTTGGTAACCTTGCCGTTATTTTCTTCCACGATCTTGGTGGCGTTTTCCGCCAGAGCGTCCACCTGCGCCTGTGCCAGATCCTGGCGCGCAAGGAACACATGCTCGTAAAGAGCCATGATGCTACCTTCTTCTGTTGGCCGATTGCTGACGCCCACCCCATGTGGAACGCCCCTCCGGCTATCGTCTTTCATGCTCCGCAAGCGGGCCGAGTCACCTCTGGTCCGATGCGAAGGCGCGCCTATGGGGCAAAGGCGGGGGAAAGGCAAGGGTGGAGGCAGATAAACACGATCCGTTCGGGCTGAGCTTGTCGAAGCCTTGTCCTTTCTTCTATCCCCGTAGAGAAGAACGACAGCACTTCGACAGGCTCAGTGCGAACGGTTGAGAGGTTAGCTTATGGCGGTCGGAATTGCAGCACTATCCCTGATCCTGCTGATGATCGCCGCCTATCGGGGGATGAGCGTCATCATCATGGCGCCATTGCTGGCGATGCTGGCGGTGTTGCTGACCGATCCCGCGGCTGTCCCCGCCGCCTTTTCCGGGCTGTTCATGGAAAAGGTGGCGAGTTTCCTCAAACTCTATTTTCCCGTGTTTCTGCTGGGCGCCTTGTTCGGCAAGCTGGTCGAGATTTCCGGCTTTTCCCGCGCGATCGTGACGGCGGTGATCGGCATTGTCGGGGCGGGGCGGGCGATTCCGGCGATCATGGCGGTCACCGCGCTGCTGACCTATGGCGGGGTGTCGGTGTTCGTCGCGGTGTTCGCCGTCTATCCCTTCGCCGCCGAAATGTTCCGCCGGGCTGACATCCCCAAGCGGCTGGTCCCGGCGACGATCGGGCTGGGGGCGATCACTTTCACCATGGATGCGCTGCCCGGCACGCCGCAGATCCAGAATATCATTCCGACCAGCTTTTTTGGCACAACCTCCTGGGCCGCGCCGGTGCTGGGGCTGATCGGGTCGGCCTGTATCGCGGCGATGGGGCTGACATATCTGGGCTGGCGGCGGCGCGCGATGATGGCGGCGGGGGAGGGCTATGGCGCGCCGGAAACGCTGGTGAACGAGCCGGAGCCGGTGGACGCTTCGGTCACGGTGCATCCGCTGGTGGCGCTGCTCCCGTTGCTGATCGTGGGGGTCGGCAATCTGCTGCTGACCATGGCGATCCCGCGCTGGGTGAGCGGTGACGTCATCACCCTGTCGCTGGTCGGCATGGCCGATCCGGTCGAGGTCAAGGTGGCGCAGGTGTCGGCGCTCTGGGCCGTCGAGGGCGCGTTGCTGATGGGCATCGCAACGATATTGGCGTTTGCCTATCGGACGGTGGCGAAGCGTTTTGCCGAAGGATCGAAGGCGGCGGTCGGCGGCGCCCTGCTGGCGGGGATGAACACGGCGGTCGAATATGGTTTTGGCGCAGTGATCGCGGCGCTGCCTGGTTTCCTGATCGTCAAGGAAGCCTTGCGCGCCATCCCCGATCCCCTGATCAACGAAGCGATTACCGTCACGTCTCTGGCGGGGATTACCGGGTCGGCGTCCGGCGGACTGTCGATCGCGCTGGCGGCGATGGCGGACCAGTTCATCGCTGCGGGCGATGCCGCGGGCATATCGCGCGAAGTGCTGCACAGGGTCGCGTCGATGGCATCGGGGGGCATGGACAGCCTGCCGCACAATGGCGCGGTCATCACCTTGCTGGCGGTGACGGGCCTGACCCATAGGCAGGCCTATAAGGATATTTTCGCGCTGACGCTGATCAAGACGGTGACGGTGTTCATCGTCATTGCGGTCTATTATCTGACCGGACTGGTCTGAACGGACTGGTCTGGCGGGGTCAGGCGGCCGGGCGATGCAGTTCGGCCGATCCCAGGAAATGGGCGCTGGTCGATGGCCCGGCGCTCGTCAGCAAGGCGGCGACCACATCCTTCAGGCTGTCGGACGGGTGGCAAGGGTCATCATAGGCCATGGCCCATTGCCCAAATTCGCGCGCCACGATCGCGCCCTCGCGCAGCTTGACCACGCCGCGATGACGGCTGTCGTCATAGATGCGGGCAAAAATGCGTTCTACCGCGTCCTTTGGACCTTCCAGTACCTGAAGGAAGCGGCGCGAGTTGAACAATAGCAGGCCGGTCACATCGTCCCGCCGATTGCGGATGGCGGCTTCGCGCGCGATGGTGGCGCAGTCGTCGGGCGTTACCGTCCCGGTGACGGTGCTGATGTACATGATCTGATATAATGACATGGCCGTTCCCGATCCGCCCTCACCCTGGGACTTGTGCCGGGCAAGCCGTTAATTTGGGGTATTTAACCTGTGTCAGGGAAAGCGGGCACGCAAAAATGCCCCAGGGGAGGAGAGATCCCTGGGGCATGAAGGGGATGGATTGGCTTAGCGGATCGCGTTGCCGATGACCGCGCCGATCAGGCCGCTGGTGATGGCGATCAGCACCGCGTCGTTACCCGACTGGACCCACTGATAGCCGCGCGGCGGGGCGTTCAGGCGATAGCCGCGATAATTGTTGATGACGCGATAGTTGGTCGCCTGGCGCCGGTCGAAACGCTGGCCCTTCGCCCAGCGATGGTGCGAGGCGGCGTAGCGGTTGTTGCGCACATCCTTGCGAACGACCGTCCGCTGCTTGACCACGGTGCGGCCATTGGGCTTCTGCTTGACGACCGTGCGGGTCTGTTCCTGACGATGCGGCTGGCCATAGGCCTGCGCCTGTGCCTGGCTGCTGATGATCGGGCTGGCGACCAGGGTGGTGGTGGCCAGCGTCATGAGGATCTTCTTGAACATGTCTTGCTCCTTTGCCGTGTTCGGGCGCCCTCTGCGGCGTCGAGAACAGAGATAGGCGGGGCTTGTCGCAGCCATGTGTCGCGGAAGGGCAAAGAGTGTCGGAAATTGTAACAGATTAAGATTAAAGATGAATGTCTGTTCATCTTTGCAGCCCGCGGCGCCCCTTTTACGGGTGGGCGCCGGTCGGGCCGGTCCGCGCTATTCGTGGCGCAGCGCGTCGATGGGGTTGAGCGCAGCGGCGCGGCGGGCAGGGAAATAGCCGAACACCACGCCAATGACGGCGGAAAAGACGAAGGCGATCAGATTGACCTTCACGTCGAACATGAAGGGCACCTGCATCAGCGGCGCTATTGACCAGGAGGCGATGAGGGCGAGGAAGAGGCCGATCACCCCGCCAAGGCAGGACAGCACGATCGCTTCGACCAGAAACTGCATCAGCACTTCGCCCGCGACCGCCCCGATGGCGAGGCGGATGCCGATTTCGCGGGTGCGCTCGGTGACGGAGACCAGCATGATGTTCATGATGCCGATACCGCCGACCAGCAGGGATATGGCCGCCACAGCGCCAACAATTTGCGTGAGGATGGTGGTGGTGCCGGTCAGCGTGTCGCTGATCTGTTTGGTGTCGAATACGTTGAAATTATCTTCGCTGCCCGCCTTGATCTGGCGTCGTTCGCGCATCAGGTCTTCCAGGCTGTTCTGTACGGTGGACGTGTCATAGGCATCGTCCACCGCGATCATGATCTGGCTGATGTCGCGATTGCCGGTGAAGCGGCGCTGCACGAATTTGATCGGCATGACGACGACGTCGTCCTGATCGCCAAAGCCGCCCTGACCGCGCGTCGCAAGCGCGCCGATCACCTGGCAGGACACGCCCTTGATCCGCATCCGCTGGCCGATGGGATCGGCATTCTGGAACAGGTTGGTGCGTACCGTATTGCCAATGATGCAGACCGGGCGACCGGCTTGTTCCTCTTCCGGCATGAACAGCCGGCCGCTGGTCAGCTTCCAGCTTTGCACCTCGAAATAGGCGGCAGTGGTGCCATAGATGGTGGTGGACCAGTTATTGCCTTCATAAATGGCGGTGCCGCTCGACTGGGCCATGGGCGCAACCGCGCGAACGCCGGTCAGCTGGTTTTCGATCGCGGTCAGATCGGCTGGCTTGAAGTCGGGCGGGCGCGGCCCGCCGCCGCCGCGGCCAAAGCCCTGGCCGGGGCGCAATTGCAGCACATTGGCGCCCAGCGAACTAATCTGTTCGCGCACGGCCGCGGTCGCGCCATTGCCCAGAGTCACCATGGTGACGACGGCGGCGACACCGATGATGATGCCCAGCGTCGTCAGGAAGCTGCGCAGCTTGTGCCGGTTGATCGCCCGGAAGGCGAGGATGACGGTGGTGCCTAGCATGACGATCCTTTCCTCTCCCCAGCGGGGCGAGGGATGCGGAGACTTGGCAGCTTGCTGCCTAGTCGTAGCTGGGAGAGGGGAAGAGCCAAAGGCTGCGTCCGGCCCCCTCTTCCAACTTCGCCTAACCCGCTGCGCGGGCAAGGCTGTGTATCCTTCTCCCCCCGGGGAGAAGGTTTGACCTGTGCGCAACTCACGCCGCCAGCCCCTTTTCGATCCGTTCGACCAGCCCGTCGCGAAAATGCACGATGGTCCGGGCAAAGGCCGCCATGTCGGGTTCGTGGGTCACCATCAGTACGGTGATACCGCTGTTCCGGTTGAGATCGGTCAGCAATTCCATGATTTCGACCGATCGTTCGGAATCGAGATTGCCGGTCGGTTCGTCGGCCAGCAGCACGTCGGGACTGGTGACGATGGCACGGGCGATGGCGACGCGCTGTTGCTGGCCGCCGGACAGTTCGGCGGGTGTATGATCCCACCATTGTTTGAGGCCGACCTTGTCGAGCGCGGCCATCCCCAGTTCGTAACGGGTCTTTTTGTCCTCGCCACGATAGAGCAGGGGCAGTTCGACATTTTCGAGCGCGCTGGTGCGGGACAGCAGGTTGAACCCCTGAAACACGAAGCCGAGATAGCGGCGGCGGAGCAGCGCGCGCTGATCGCGGTCGAGCCTTTCGACATGATGGCCCTTGAACAGGAATTCGCCGCCCGATGGCACGTCGAGGCAGCCAAGGATGTTCATCGTCGTCGATTTGCCGGAACCGGACGGCCCCATGACCGCGACAAAATCGCCCTGCGCGATGTCGAGGTCGATGCCCTTCAACGCCTGAAATTCGGTCGCACCGCTGCCGTAGATTTTGGTGACGCCGCGCAGGGTGATGATGGGGTCCGCAGGCATGGCGATCAGGGCTTGGCCGTCACGGGGGCGGTTTGCGGCGCGGCGTCTCCCGAATTGCCGAGCTTGCCCACGGTCGCGGGCGTGCCGTCGGTTGCCGGGTTGCGCGGCGCGCTGTCCTTGCGTGGCGCGCGCTGGTCCGCGCCGGTGCGCGCCTGATCTTCGGCTGGCGGTTCCTGGCCCGCCGCCAATTGCCCGGTAATGACGCGCATGCCCGGTTTCAGGTCGCCCCCGGTGATGACGGTGCGCGACCCGTCGCTGGCGCCGACGACGACCTGTATCGCCTTAGGCTTGCCGTCTTCGCCCACGACATAGACAGTCTGGCTGCTGCCCGCGCCGAAGCTGACTTCGCGGGTGGGGCGATTGCCGCGGCGGCGGGGGATGAGCGTGCTGGTGATGCCGCCACCCCGGCCTGCGCCCGCGCTTGGCTTGAAACGCAATGCGGCGTTGGGGACGAGCAGCACGTTGCGCAATTCCTGCGTCACGATGTCGGCGGTTGCCGTCATGCCTGGGCGCAGCGTTTCATCGCTGTTGTTGACGCTCAGCACGGCTGTGTAGGCGACGACGGTGCCGGACGAGCTGCTGGCCGTGCTGGTCGTGGATGACGACGCGGTGCTGGCGCTGTTCGACCCGACATTGACCCGCGTGACCTTCGCCGGGAAATTGCGGCCGGGGAAAGCGTCGACCGCGAAGGTCGCACTCTGGCCTTCCTTCACCTGACCCACATCAGCCTCATCGACCGAGACTTCGACCTCCATCTGGGTCAGGTCTTCGGCCAGGGTGAAGAGGACCGGGGCGTTGAGCGAGGCGGCGACGGTCTGGCCCGGTTCGATGTCGCGCGACAGGACGACTCCGTTCACCGGCGACACGATCTGGGCGATGGTCAGGTTGGTCTGCGCCGACGACAGCTGCGCGCGGGAGACATCCACCTGCGCCAGCGTCGATCGCAGCGTGGCCAGCGCGCCCTCATAATTGGCGCGGGCTGAATCGATTTCGGTTTTCGCGGGCACCTTGCCGCCCGACAGCTGGAACACGTTAAGCTGACGGTCCAGCGTCGCCTTGGCCAGGGCGACCTGCGCCTGCGCCTGCGAGACCTGCGCCTGCGCCGCCGCGACTTGCGCCCGGTTCTGGTTCACCGCGTCCACCAGACGCCGCGTATCGAGTTCGGCGAGACGCTGGCCCTTCACGACCCGGTCATTCACATCGACATAGACGGCGGTGATCTTGCCCGATTGTTCCGACCCGACATCGACCTGATTGACGGGACGCAGATTGCCGGTGGCCGAAACGCTGACGGTCAGGTCGCCCTGGCGCACTTCGCGCGTCGCATAGCTGGGCTGATCCTCGCCCGCGAAACAACGGCTGACAAGCAGCACGATCAGCAGCAGGCCGACGCCGATCGCACCGCGCACGGCCCATTTGCGCCATGGCCTGGCAGGCTTTGCCCCCAGAAATTCGTCCAGCGCCGGATCGGTGGTGGTGTCATTGCTCATCAGGGGCGGCTTTCCATGCTCTGCCAGCCGCCGCCCAGCGCATTGTAGAGCTGGGCGAGGGCAAGGATTTCGTCCGATTGCGCGCCAGCCAGGCTGTTGCGCGCATTCAAAAGGGTGGATTCGCTGTTGGACAAGGTCTGGAAGTCGGTGAGGCCCGCCTGATACTGGCTGCGCGCCAGGATCGCGGCATTGTTCGACGCGTCATAGGCGGTGGCGAACTCCGCCTTGCGCAGCCGTGCACTGCTGAGCGCCGCCATCGCATTTTCGACATCCTCCAGCGCGCCAAGCACGCTTTGCTTGTATGCTGCGAACGCGCCATCGGTCACCGCCTTCTGCGCCCGCACCTGGGAGGCGAGGCGGCCGCCGTCGAAAATGGTCTGCGCGACATTGGCGAACACGCCGCCCGTGATCAGGCTGAACAGATCTTTGAACGCGTTGGAGGTGGTGCCGATATTGCCGTTGATGCCAAGCGAGGGATACAGCCGCGCCTGCGCCACGCCGATCCGCGCGGTAGCGGCGGCGAGCGTGCGTTCGGCGCTGCGCACGTCGGGCCGCTGGCGCAGCGTGTCGGCGGGAATGCCGGTGGCGATGTCGATCGCGGCGGTCGGAATGGGCGCGGGCGTTTCAAGCGCGCGGGTGGTGGCGCCCGGCGCCTGCCCGGTCAGCACCGCGATGCGATTGAGGCTGCCGCGCAGGCTGGCTTCGATCTGCGGGATCGACGCGCTGGTCTGCGCCAGTTGCGCGCGCGCCTGCTGCTCGTCGAGCGAGGAGACGAGGCCCGCCTGCAACCGCCAGCGGGCAATGTCATAATTGTCCTGCTGCACCTGCCGACTGTCGCGGGCGATGCGCAGCTGTTCCTGCGCCAGCCGCGCCTGCACATAATTCGTCACCAGTTCGGAAATGATCGTCATCCGCACCGTTGCCAGGTCATAGCCCGATGCCGCCAGGTCCGCGCGCGCCGCTTGCGCACTGCGCGACAGTTCGCCGAACAGGTCGATCTGCCAACTGGCGTTCGCACCGGCCGAATAGCTGCTCGACCAGTTGCTGGACCCCAGGCTGATGACATTGCCGCTGCTGTCGGTGCGGGTGCCGCCTGCCTGACTGCGGTAATTCTTGCCGCCGCTGGCCGATCCGCTGAGTTGAGGCAGGAAGGACGCATTGGCCTGGACCAGCGATTCCCGCGCCTGCCGCAACCGGGCCTGCGCCTGCACTATGTCGAGATTGGCGGTGACGGCGGTATCGATCAGCTTGGACAAGGCAGGATCGTTCAGGCGTGTCCACCATTGGGCGAGGTCCGCGTCGTTGACGGGAGCGCCGCTGCCCTGATCATAGGTGGCGGGGATGCCGAGCGCGGCAGGTTGCGGCGCGCGATAGTCCGGTCCCGCCGCGCAGGCGGAGAGGGCAAGCGCCGTTCCCGTGATCCAGACAATGCGATATCGCACCTTTTCCTAGCACTCCGTCATCGTTAAAGGGGCCGTCGTCAGTCCCCCGTGAAGGGGGCAGGGTGTCGTATGCCTGCCTGCCGCAGACATGTGTATGCCTCAATGCTATTTATGTCACAAAGTGTAACACCATTGGAATTACGCGCTTTTTTACAGCGCTTGGGTCAGGGGATGATGAATGCGGGCTTTTCTATTTCCGGGGCAGGGCAGCCAGTCGGTCGGCATGGGCAAGGCGTTGGCCGATGCCAGCCCTGCCGCGCTTGAGCTGTTTCAGGAAGTCGATGACGCGCTGTCGCAGCATTTGTTCCGCATCATGGTCGAAGGTCCGGAAAGCGACCTGACCCTTACCGAAAACGCCCAGCCCGCGATCATGGCCAACGCGCTTGCAACGCTGCGGGTGATGCAGCGGGAGGGCGGCTTTTCGCTGAGCGACAAGGGCGATTATGTCGCGGGGCACAGTCTGGGCGAATATAGCGCGCTGTGCGCGGCGGAGGCGTTCGACATCGGCACCACCGCGCGGCTGCTCAAGCTGCGCGGTCAGGCCATGCAGGCGGCCGTGCCGGTGGGCGAAGGCGCGATGGCCGCGTTGCTGGGGGCGGATATGGAAAAGGCGCAGGCTCTGGCGGACGCTGCGGCGCAGGGTGAGGTCTGCACCGTCGCCAATGACAATGATCCCTCGCAGGTGGTCATTTCCGGTCATCGTGGCGCGATCGAGCGGGCGGTGGCGATGGTCAAGGATCATGGCATTAAGCGCGGTGTGCTGCTGCCGGTATCCGCGCCCTTCCACTGCCCGCTGATGCAGCCGGCGGCCGACGCCATGCAGGACGCGCTGGCCGGGGCGGTGATCAACGCGCCGCTGCTGCCGGTCTATGCCAATGTGCTGGCCGCGCCGATCGCCGACCCGGACGAGATTCGCGCGCGGCTGGTCGAGCAGGCGACGGGCCGGGTGCGCTGGCGCGAATCCGTTGCCGCCATGTGGGAAGCGGGCGTCACCGAATTTGTCGAACTGGGCGGCAAGGTGCTGGGACCGATGGTCAAGCGCATCGCACCGGACGCGACCGTGCGCAGCGTCGTGACGATGGATGACATAGAGGCCGCGCTGGCATCGCTATGAGCGCGGTCCTCACCCAGCGTGACGGGCCGGTGCTGACGGTCACGCTGAACCAGCCCGACCGGCGCAACCCGATTTCCGACCCGATGATGATCGACGCGCTGTGCGATCTGTTCGAAGCGGCGGATCGCGACATTTCCATCCATGTCGCGATCCTGACCGGGGCGGGAAGTGCCTTTTCGTCGGGCGGAGACCTGAACGCGATGCGGCCTGACGCTGGCGGACTGCGCGCCGAACTGCCCGCGCAGACGCGGCGCAACTATCGCGCGGGCATCCAGCGCTTGCCCCTGCTGTTTCAGGCGATCGAACTGCCGGTGATCGCGGCGGTCAACGGCCCGGCGATCGGCGCTGGACTGGACCTGGCCTGCATGTGCGACGTGCGGATTGCTGGCCAGTCGGCGCGTTTTGCCGAAAGCTTCGTGAAACTCGGCCTGGTGTCCGGCGATGGCGGCGCATGGTTGCTGCCACGCATTGTGGGCATTTCCAAGGCATCGCAATTGTCGTTGACGGGCGAGATGATCGACGCCGCCGAAGCATTGCGCATCGGCCTGGTGAGCGATGTGGTGCCGGACGAGGATTTGATGGCGACCGCGCGCCGACAGGCCGACGCCATCGCCGCCAATCCGCCCCATGCGACCCGCATGACCAAGCGCCTGCTGCGCGCGGCGCAGACGGCGGAGCTTTCACATATATTGGAAATGGCAGGCGCTATGCAGGCGCTGGCCCATGCGACGGCGGATCATGACGAGGCAATCGACGCCTTCTTCGACCGCCGCCCGCCGACATTCAAGGGAGACTGACATGTTCGATCTGACAGGCATGACCGCGCTGGTGACCGGGGCTTCGGGGGGGATTGGCTCTTCCATTGCCAAGGCGCTCGCCGCGCAGGGGGCGACGCTCGCGCTTTCGGGCAGCAATGAGGATAAGCTCAAGGCGTTTGCGGCGGAACTGGGCGGCGATCACAAAACGATCGTCTGCAACCTCAGCGACCCGGCATCGGTCGATGCGCTGGTGCCGCAGGCAGTGGAAGCGTTGGGCGGCAAGATCGACATTCTGGTCAACAATGCCGGTGTCACCCGCGACAACCTCATCCTGCGGATGAAGGATGAGGAATGGTCGAGCGTGATCGCGATCAATCTGGAGGCCGCTTTCCGCCTCTGCCGCGCGGCGGCCAAGCCGATGATGAAGGCGCGCTTTGGCCGCATCATTTCGATCACGTCGGTCGTCGGCGTCACCGGCAATCCGGGCCAGTCCAACTATTGCGCGTCGAAGGCGGGCATTATCGGCATGTCCAAGTCGCTGGGTCAGGAACTGGCCAGCCGCGGCATCACCGTCAACTGCGTCGCGCCGGGCTTCATCCGGTCAGCGATGACCGACGCGCTCAATGATGCGCAGAAGGGCGCGATCCTCCAGAAGATACCGGCGGGCGATCTGGGCGATGGCGACGATATCGGCGCGGCCGTGGTCTATCTGGCTAGCCGTGAGGCGGGCTACGTTAATGGACAAACTCTTCACGTGAACGGCGGAATGGCCATGATCTGACGTTTGCGAGCGCGCCGTCCAGCAGGATGGCGCGCCGCGTTGCCAGAGCCAGCACGGCGATGGCGGCGATCAGGTCGACCGGGATCAGCGTCATTTCAGAGACGGCCCGGCCAAACAGCGGTGCGATCCAGGCATAGGCCAGCCATGTCGGCTCCCAGCGCAGCGTGCCGCGCTTGGCCATGTCCGCCATCATGAAGGCGATGGCCACGCCCAGCAGCACGAAATCATAATCCAGCACATAGGGTGTGCAAAGCAATGCCGCGCTCAGCGCAGCCGCGCCGCGCACCGCCATAGAGCCGCGTCGGGCCACCAGCGCCGCCGCCGCGATCGCGAGGGCGGAGACGATGGCTTGCACGACATAAGCGGCCGGGATCGACCCGCCCCACTGGCGCACGGCGGCGAACGGGCTCTGGATCTTTTCCCAGCCCGTCGCGCCTGCCTCTATGATGATGTGGCGTGTCAGCGGCAGGGACTCGATGAAGGCGTGCCATACCGGCCACCCCCATATCGCCAGCGTCAGCAGGCACAGGGCCGTCGTGGTCAACCCCGCGGACAGGAAGGCGCGCAGATTGCCGCGCGCCAGGATCAGCACGGGGATCAGCACGGCAAATTGCGGCTTGTAGACCAGCGCGCCGAGCAGCATCCCCGCGATCCATGGCCGCCGATCCAGCAGCAGCATCCCGCCGCCAAGCAGGCTGGCGGTCAGAAAGGCGTTCTGCCCATGGCCCAGGCACACCAGCACCACCGGCGCGCCCAGCGCGACCAGCACCGCGTCGCGATCATCGGGCAGGATGCGCCGCACCAGCGTCACGCACAAGGTCAGGCTCAAGCCCTGCCAGATCAGCAGCGCCGCGACATAGGGAAATTGCGCCAGCAGCGTGGCGATGATCAGGAAGGGCGGGGGATAGTGCCAGCCGTAAAAGGGGATGGCGTCATCATGATGCACCTTTTTTTGTACCGCGTGCTGGGTTGGCCAGTCCCACGCCTCTGGCGCGCGGCCCTGATCGGCCATCTGCCCGGCGGTCCAGACGTTGGAAAAGTCGGTCCCCAGCGGCCGCCCCAGCGAATCCACCGTGCCATGGGCGGTCGCAAACAGGGTGCAAAGGCCGATGATCGTGGCGGCCAGAACCAGCGCCGCCGTCAGCCGGACGCGCGCGCGCGTAATGAAATGGTCGGGAGCTGACGGCATGATCATGGCCCAATCCCTCCCACAAGCCGCTGAAATTTTGGTAAATGAAGCGTTGCCAGGGCGCGATGAGCACGAATTTATTGCGGAATCATGGCCAAGCGCGAATGTGGGGGCTTGGCGGCCTTGCCTCTTGCCTGTATCGGCGCTTGGCACTAGGGCTGCCTTAACAGTTATTCAGACCCACTAACGATACCAGTCAAGAAGGACCACTCATGAGTGAGACCGCGGATCGCGTAAAGAAAATCGTCGTCGAGCATCTGGGCGTTGAAGCCGAAAAGGTGACCGAGGATGCCAGCTTCATCGACGATCTGGGCGCTGACAGCCTCGACATCGTTGAGCTGGTCATGGCGTTCGAAGAAGAATTCGGCGTCGAAATCCCGGACGATGCGGCTGAGAAGATCGGCACCGTCAAGGATGCGATCGACTATATCGACAGCAAGCAGTAAGGCGTCTTGCGGCTTGCCCCCACGGGGCGGCGGGCCGGTAATGCGTTGAGAGAAATGGCTCCTCCTGTCCGGTGATGCCGGGGTGCGGGGAGCCTTTTCGTATCTGGCGCGTCGTTCACAACTGTCGCAATTGCCGCTACAGGAACGTCAGGCGCCAACAAGGAATTTCGGAGCTAGCATATGCGTCGTGTCGTCGTAACCGGTCTTGGCATGGTGACTCCGCTTGGCGGAAATGTCGAAACCACCTGGAAGAACATCATCGCGTCCAAATCCGGCGCGGCGACGATAACCCGGTTCGACCCGACCGATTATAAGTGCCGCATCGCGTGCGAAGTGAAGCCCAAGGACCATGAATATGGCTTCGACGCCAATCTGGACGTGGACCACAAGGTCCAGCGCCAGGTCGACCTGTTCATCGTGTTCGGCATCGCGGCGGCCAGTGAGGCGCTGCGGGATGCCGGCCTGCTCGACATGAGCGAGGAAGAAAGGCTGCGCGCGGGGTGTTCGATCGGATCGGGCATTGGCGGCCTGCCGGGCATCGAAAGCGAATCGCTGGTGCTGGCGAACAAGGGGCCGGGCCGGGTCAGCCCGCATTTCGTCCATGGCCGCCTGATCAACCTGATCTCCGGCCAGGTCAGCATCAAATATGGCCTGATGGGTCCGAACCATGCCGTCGTCACCGCCTGTTCGACCGGCGCCCATTCGATCGGCGACGCGGCGCGGATGATCGCGATGGACGACGCCGACGTTATGCTGGCGGGCGGCGCGGAAAGCGCGATCTGCCCGATCGGCATCGCTGGCTTCTCGCAGGCGCGCGCGCTCAGCACCGGCTTCAACGACGATCCGACCCGCGCGAGCCGCCCCTATGACGTCAACCGCGACGGTTTCGTCATGGGCGAAGGCGCTGGCGTGGTCGTGCTGGAGGAATATGAACGGGCCAAGGCGCGCGGCGCGAAAATCTATGCCGAAGTGGTAGGCTATGGCCTGTCGGGCGACGCCTATCACGTCACCGCGCCCCATCCCGAAGGCTCCGGCGCGTTCCGCTCCATGGCGATGGCGCTCAAGAAATCGGGCCTCAGCCTTGAAGATATCGACTATGTGAACGCCCATGGCACGTCGACGCCGCTGGGTGACGAGCTGGAACTGGGGGCGGTCCGTCGTCTGTTTGG
Source organism: Sphingobium xenophagum NBRC 107872 (assembly GCF_000367345.1). Classification (GTDB taxonomy): domain Bacteria; phylum Pseudomonadota; class Alphaproteobacteria; order Sphingomonadales; family Sphingomonadaceae; genus Sphingobium; species Sphingobium xenophagum. The sequence goes on along the minus strand of NZ_BARE01000001.1, from coordinate 13,947 downwards.
CGACCAGATCAGCGCCATGTCGATGAGCTCGACCAAATCGGCGATCGGCCATTTGCTGGGCGGCGCGGGCGCGGTGGAAAGCATTTTCTGCATCCTGGCGATGCGCGATGGCATCGTGCCGCCGACGCTGAACCTGGATGAGCCGAGTGAGAGCTGCAAGGGCGTCGATCTGGTTCCCCATGTCGCCAAGCAGCGCAAGGTGCGCGCAGTGCTGAACAATTCGTTCGGCTTTGGCGGCACCAATGCCTCGCTCATCATGAAGGCGCTTTGAGGCGGTCTTGAAATCCTCCCCTTGTAGGCAGGGGAATTGCATCTGACTTTGCGTTATCTCTTCATGACGAAGTAGAATGAGGTGCGTTCCATATGCGATAGTCCTCTCCTCGCAGGAGAGGATTTGGCGGTAGTGGATATTCTCTTGCTGCGGATTGGGCGGTTGTAATGATGGCGAGACGATCCGGCGCAAATCCGATGCAGAAGTTCGGCTGTATCATTCTGCTGATCGGCCTAGCCGTCGCTGCCTTTATCGCCTTCCGCTTCGTCGCGGGCTGGACCGAGCAAGGCCCGGCAAAACAGGATGTCAGCATCGTGGTGCCGGAGGGGGCGACGTTGTCCGACGCGGCGGTGCTGCTCAAGCGGTCGGGCGCGGTGCTGTCCGCAGACGCCTTTCTGACGCGGGCCAAGATATTTGGCGGCAGCAAGTCGATCAAGGCGGGCGAATTCGTCATCCCCGCCGGCGCCAGCAACAGCGACATCCTCTCGATCCTGCAAGGCGGCAAGACGCTGACCCGCCTGATCACCATCCCCGAAGGGATGCCGTCCATCCTGGTGCATGAGCGGCTGATGGCCAACGACCAGCTGACCGGCGACATAAAGGTGCCGGAGGAAGGCAGCGTGCTGCCCGACAGCTATGCCTTCGACAAGGGCGAAAGCCGCGCGGCGGTGCTGGCGCGGATGCAAGCGGCGATGGGCAAGGAACTGGCGAAGCTATGGGCCGAACGGGCGCCGAACACGGTCGCCAAAAGCCCGCGAGAGGCGATCATCCTGGCCAGCATCGTCGAAAAGGAAACTGCCCTGCCGTCCGAACGGCAGATGGTGGCGGGCGTCTACAGCAACCGGCTGCGCACCAACATGATGTTGCAGGCCGACCCCACGATCATCTACCCGATCACGCGCGGCAAGCCGCTGGGCCGCCGCATCCGCAAATCGGAGATTGCGGCGGTCAACGATTACAACACCTATGCGATGGTTGGCCTGCCCAAGGGACCGATCGCCAATCCGGGGCGCCTGTCGATCGCCGCCGTGCTGCATCCGGCGGAGACCAAGGCGCTCTATTTCGTCGCGGATGGCAAGGGCGGGCATATCTTCGCCGATACCTATCAGCAGCATAATGAAAATGTGCGCAAATGGTTTGAGATCAGGCGGTCGAGGGGTGAGCTATAAAGCTGCGCGGTCATCCTGACGAACGTCAGGATCCAGGGTGTCGGAAGGCCGCGCGTGGCGCTCTGGATCCCGGATCAAGTCCGGGATGACGGAGGTGCTTTACCGCAGCACCCCTCTGGCCTTCATCGCCCGCGCATAGAATAATTGCGCAACCCCGGCGACAAAGATCAAAGCAGGCACCAGCACCGCGTCCCATCCCTCCACCGCCAGCATGTCGGTCGCCAGGAAATTCTGCGCGAACAGCAGGACGATCGCCGCCAGTGACAGCGTATAGACCGGCACCGCCAGTGCCTTCTTCAACAGCAGCAAAACCGCCCCCAGCGTCCCGGCACCCACGGCGACCGCGAACACGGCCCAGACCCAGCCGGGCATCTGGCCATAGACCCGCGCCATGTCGGGCGTGGTTTTGGCCAGTTCGTGTATGTCCATCGCATATTGCGCGGCAAAGGACATGGTGCCCAGCAGGTTCCACGCCAGCGCGGCGAGACCAATGGCCAGAAAAGAACGCGGTGTCGGCATCATCCAATCCTTTTCCTGTGGCTCTCCGCACTGGCTATCGCGTCAACGCAGCACGGCTTTCCCAACCAGATGACGGGCGTAGAGCAGTTGGACGACAGCCATCACCACGATGAAGGCCGGAAATGCGATGACCGATGGTCCCTTCACTGCCAGCAGATCGGTGCCAAGGAAGGTGTAGCCGAACTGGACGACGACAGCGATCAGCGAGAGCAGGAACAGGCTCGCGGCGGTCGCCTTCTTCATCAGCAGCAGAATAGCCCCCAGCGTGCCTGCACCCACGGCGATGGCATAGGCGATCCACACCCAGGCCGGCATGGCGGCGAACGCCTGTGCGGTAACCGGATCGGACTTGGCCAATTCGGTCAGGTCAGCGGTATATTGCATGGCAAAGGCAGCCAGTCCCATCAGGTTCCACAACAAAAGGACGATGGCGATGACGATAAAATATCGCGGCATATTCATGATCCAATCCCCTCCCTCTATGACGTGTCCCGTTGCAGGGGCGTCATGGACTGATCATATACGTGTGAAGGGCCGCGCGGAAGCGGCGAGACATGGAAGGACATGAACCATGCTGGGACGATCCGTACCGAATGTAACCCTCAAGACCCGTGTGCGCGACGAAAGCGTCGAGGGACCGAATCCGTTTCGCTGGGAGGATGTGCATACCGGCGACCTTTTCGCCGGCAAGCGGGCGGTGGTGTTTTCGCTGCCCGGCGCCTTCACGCCCACCTGTTCAACCGAACAATGCCCCGCCTTCGAACGCTATTATGATGATTTCAAGGCGCTGGGCGTGGATGATGTCTATTGCGTGTCGGTCAACGATGCCTTCGTCATGTTCCAATGGGGCAAGCATCTGGGCGTCAACAATGTGAAGCTGCTGCCGGACGGATCGGGTGATTTCACGCGCCGCATGGGCATGTTGATCAAGAAAAATCATCTGGGTTTTGGTGACCGCAGCTGGCGCTATGCGATGGTCGTGGACGATGGCAAGGTCGTCGCCTGGTTCGAGGAGCCGGGGATCAACGATATGGGCGAAGATGACGATCCCTATGGCGAAACCCGGCCAGAACCCGTGCTGGACTGGCTGAAGGCGCATCCAGCCGGGTGAGCGCCCCGATTATCGTCAGCGCCCTGATGGGCGCGGCGGACTTTGCCTGGGCGGATGGATTGCGCCGCGCGCATTTTCCACCCGACCGCAATGTCCTGTCCGCGCACATCACCCTGTTCCATCATCTGCCGCCTTCCGCACTGGCGGAGGTAAGCGCGCGCATCAAGGCGCTATGCCGTGGCCCTGCGCCGGTCGCGCGACTGAGCGAGGTGATGCTGCTGGGGCAGGGGGTCGCCTTTCGGATCGACAGCCCGCAACTGTCGGCGATGCGCGACGAAATGGCCGACGCCTTCACTGGCCTGCTGACGCCGCAGGACCAGGCCCGACCGCGCCTGCATGTGACGGTGCAGAATAAGGTGAAGCCGGCAGAGGCCAAAGCGCTGGCGGAGGCCCTGCGCGCGGATTTCCAGCCGCGCCCGTTCGTCATCGCGGGCCTTGCCGCCTGGCATTATCGCGGCGGTCCGTGGGAACTGGCCATGAAGGCAAGTTTCCGGGGGTAGGGGACTTATCGCCCAATCCGTTCGGGCTGAGCCTGTCGAAGCCCAGCCCTTCTTCGCCAGGAAGAACGCCCCTTCGGCACGCTCAGGGCGAACGGATCGTTATTTCGGTAGCTGGCGTTTCAGGCCAACCCGACTTCCTTCAAAGGCACACTCGCATCCGCCAGTTGCTCCGGATCGAGCGCCGCGCCCGCCAGCACATGCGCGCGGCCCTGGACATAGTCCTTGACCATATTGACGCAATCCAGCGCGATCACCTTGCCGCCCTTGAGATATACTATCGAGAAGCTGCGCGCCGCCGGATCGCCACGCAGGATCGTCTGGTCGTAGCCGGTCGAAAGGCCGACGGTCTGGAGTTTCAGATCATATTGGTTCGACCAGAACCATGGCACCGCGTTATAGGCTTCTTCCTTGCCCATGATGTGCGCCACGGCGGTCTTGGCCTGGTCATTGGCGTTCTGCACCGATTCCACGCGCATCTGCGCGCCGCCCGCAAAGCGGTTGGCATGGGCGGCGCAATCGCCCACGGCGTAAATGTCGGTCAGGCTGGTGCGGCAATATTCGTCGACATCCACGCCATTGCCCCCCGCAGCGCCCGCCGCGATCAGCGGGCCGGTTTCGGGGATGATGCCGATGCCCACGATGACCATGTCGGTGACGATCCGCTCACCATCGGCCATCAGCACGGCCGTTGCCTTGCCGTCTGTGACTTCGATGCAATCCATCCGCGCGCCGGTGCGCAGGTCGACGCCATGGGCGCGATGTTCCGCTTCGTAAAAGCGCGACAATTCCTCGCCCGCGACCCGCGCCAGCACCCGGTCGAGCGCTTCCAGAAGCACGACCTTCTTGCCGAATTTGGACAGGACGGCCGCGGCTTCCAGCCCGATATAACCACCGCCGATGATGGTCACATGGTTGATGCTGTCGATCTTCGCCATCATCGCATCGACATCGTCGCGACGGCGCACGGCATGGACATTGGCCGCATCCGCCCCGTTGCAGGTCAACATCCGGGGATTGCCGCCGGTGCACCAGATCAGCTTGTTATAGCCGATTTCCTGATCCCCTACGGTCACGAACTTGCCAACGGGATCGACGCTCTTCACGCGGCGACCCAGCAGCATGTCGACATTGCGCTCACCCCAGAAGGCGGCGGGGCGGATCAGGATGCGGTCGAAGCTCTTGTCGCCTGCGAAATATTCCTTCGACAGCGGCGGACGTTCGTAAGGCGGGTCCTTTTCGTCGCCGATCATCGCGACGGAGCCTTCAAAGCCCGACTGACGCAGGGAAATCGCCGCCTGTGCTCCCGCATGGCCTGCGCCCACGATCAATACGTCATAATAGCTCATTGGCCCGCTATCCTCTTTATCCCCATTGCGCCGCTGATTGGCGCGCTTTGCCGGTGGTGGCAAGGGCGATGTGCGGCAATTGCGGTCAAAAGAGCGACGTCCGTGCCGCGCCCCCGCGCTGTTCCGGCTCCGAATTGTGGCGCTTTGATCGCTCCGCAAGGGCGCTAAGGCTTCGAAAATGCCCGCAGGCCAGACCCGCGCATGAAGCAGGTCATCGCGCCGATACAGAATATCAGTCGATTCGCGTTTCCACGCCTGCGGCGATTGCGCAGGGGTTGCTTTCCCGCTTAACGCGCGGCGGCGAGCATGACCCGCTGCGCCAGGTCCGATCCTTCGGGCAACTGCGCGACCAGCGCCAGGCTGCCATCGGCTTCGCGCCGTGCGACGACAATCGCCAGCCCGTCTGTGTCCATGGCCAGGGCCTGCGGATCGATGGCAGCGGCGGCTTTCATCGCGTTTCGCGCCGTTTCGCGCTTGTCGGGGCGCGGCGGCGCCTCGGCCCGGCGCAACGCCCGCTCGTCGCGCACCAGCGCCTTGAGCCCGCCTGCATAGTTTGAAAGATGGTCGGCCAGCATGCCCACGCCCAGGCCCAGGGCACGGCCATGGTCCAGAACGGTCGCATATTCGGTGATCCGCGTCTTGTCATATCCGGCGCCGAAAACCAGCTTGATGATCGCGGTCATCGGGCTGCGCGCCTGCACCTTGATGCCGCAATCGGCCAGCAGTTCGGCATAGTCGTCGGGCCGCGCCTGCGCCACCAGCGCAAAATCATAGGCCAGGCCGATCGCGCGATAGAGCGCGGCATGGCTGCGCGCTTCGCTGGTGCGGAACTGATCGGCGCCGTCGCGCGCCAGCGCCAGCCAGTCGGCGAGCGGCGCGTCGTCGGTCGGGCTTTCCATGCCGGACAGGTCCAGCGGCTCTTCATCGAGCGAAGCGACGGGCATGGGGGCGGAAGGGGCGGCGGAAGGGGGCAGGGGGGCGTCATCGACCGCGTCGCCACCCGCCGGGCCATCTGCCCATACGGGCACGTTCGTCGGCGCTGGCATGATGCTGGACAGCGCCGCGCTGACTTCCAGTTCCAGCGCCTGCCGCTCGTCACGGCTGGCCAGTTCCTTCCAGTTGATCACGCCGAACACGAAATCGATCGTCTCGTCATCGGACGAAAAGGGCATCAATATGCCGCGATATAATATCTCTGCATCGCGCTGGTTGACGAATTCGGCTTCGAACCCGATGGGCGCGGCATTGGCGATAATCTGGAGATAATGATCGGTCAGCCGCGACAGCAGCGACCGGGCGGGTACATCATTGATATAGCTGATGGACCCGTCAATTTCGCATTCCTGCCGCAAGGCGGAGCCGAGATATACGATGGCGGGATTGTCGAGCCCGGTGGAAAAATCCAGCAATACGCTGTGCGGACCGAAATCTTCCAACTGGTCAGGCGACAGATCCTCGATCGATGGCAGGGTGCGATCCCCCAGCAGCGACGCCCAGTAATTATAGGCGCGCACCTGCATCCGCCGCTCGTCCGATACCACCGTCAACGGTGCGTCGATCGCCGCATCATCGGCATAATCGAAATCGTCCTGGTCGTTGGCGACGTCATGCCCCCGCAGAGTGTCCATCCGGTCCGTCCCTATTTCAGGCAAAATTCTGCCTCTTTGGGACTCGACAGTGGCATCGGATGGTAAATTTGCCGTAAAGATGGCAGCGCCGAACGGCCATATGCCGCGCCGCCTGCAAAAAGACCGACCCGACAATGCAATTGCCCGCTTGTCCTAAGGCCCAACCACTGTTATCTGCCCGCCGCAACGCCGCTTTAGCTCAGTTGGTAGAGCATCGCATTCGTAATGCGGGGGTCACAGGTTCGAGTCCTGTAAGCGGCACCAGAACCGCCCTTTTCGAGGGGCCTGAAACCTCGAAAAACCCCTGAAAAACTGGTATAATTGGGCATCGGCTTTCCGGTGTCGTTTGCTCCTGTCCACCCTTATCCGGGTGATTTGGGGGCCTCGAATTGGGGGCCTTTTTGACATTTTTGAGTCGAGGCCCCCAGATGCTTACAACGGTTCAGATCAATGCCCTCAAACCCAGGGAGAAGCCCTACAAGGTTGCTGACGAGAAGGGTCTGTACCTGTTGGTCTCGCCATCGGGCTCCTATCTGTGGCGGGTGAAGTTCCGGTTTCACGGCATTGAGAAGAAGATGGCGCTCGGGCGCTATCCCGATGTGAGCCTGAAGGAGGCGCGCAAGAAGCGTGATGAAGCGCGCGAGCAGTTGAGCGGAGGGCAGGACCCTTTGGCGGTTCGTTTGCAGGCGAAGGTGGAGGCCGAATTGGCGGCCCGCACCACATTCCGAGTAGTGGCAGACGAGTTCATCGAAAAGATGGAGCGGGAGGCGAAGGCCCCTGCCACTCTCAAGAAGGCGCGATGGTTTCGCGACCTGCTTGATCCCTCCATCGGACATCGGCCGATAGCCGACATTACCGCCCATGAGCTTCTCCAGTCGCTCAAGCGCTTGGAGCGGAAAGGTCATCATGAATCGGCTATCCGTCTCCGTTCATTTTCCGGGCGCATTTTCCGCTATGCGGTTGCCACGCTGCGGGCTCAGCACAATCCGGCAGACATCCTGCGAGGCGCGCTCACCACGCCGAAGGTAAAGCATCACGCCGCATTGCTCGATCCGGTGAAGGTCGGCGAACTTCTCCGCGCGATCGACGGCTATGGCGGCAAGATCGAAACTCGGATTGCTCTGCAGCTTGCTCCTCATGTCTATTTGAGGCCGGGCGAGTTGCGGAAGGGAGAATGGTGCGAAATTGATTTCGAAGCCAAGGTGTGGCGCGTGCCGGGCGAGAGAACGAAGATGCGCGTGCCTCACGCCGTGCCGCTGTCCACGCAGGCGATCACCCTGCTGAAGGAGCTCAAGGCACTGGATAATCCGGGCACATTCCTGTTTCCGGCAAACAAGACGTTTCTCAAACCGATTTGCGAGAACACGCTCAATATAGCCCTTCGGCGCTTGGGCTTCACGAATGAGGAAATGACCTCGCACGGCTTCAGGTCGATCGCCAGTACGCTGCTCAACGAAAGTGGCCTCTGGCATCCCGACGCCATTGAACGGTCGCTGGCTCACCGTGAGCGCGACAGTGTCAGGGCGGCGTATCATCGCGGCGCGCATTGGGAAGAGCGGGTGCGGATGGCACAATGGTGGTCCGATCATCTTGTCAGGCTGCGTGATGGCGCGGAGGTAATCCGTCCGAAGTTCGGCACTTAACCATTTTCGGCTGCCCGAATGCCCTATCATTGCCAAATGGCATTATAAGAATTATATCATGCCAAATGGAGGTGCGTATGGCGATGTTGCAGCCGATTGACACTGTTCCGGCCCCTTTTCGGCCAGAACCGATTTCGCAGGAAGAGGGCGGCGCGTTGTTTCGTGCGGCGCTCAACCTCTTTGGTCGCTGGGGTGTCACGGATGAGCAGGCTGCTGTCCTGACCGACATGCCGGTGCGGACCTACCGTAGGTGGAAGGCGGAGGGACCGGGACGTATCTCGCGCGACGGGCTGGCCCGGCTGTCCAACCTGATGGGCATCCACAAGGCGTTGCGGATCATCTTTCAGGAGCCGCAGCGCGGATATGACTGGATCAAGGCCCCTAATGCTGCTTTTGGCGGCGCCAGCGCTTTGCAGGTGATGATTGGGGGGGAACTGACCGATATCATGCGGGTCCGCCGCTATCTCGACGCGGAGCGTGGCGGTTGGTGACGACGGCCCACGAACCGCCGGTTAGCAAGATTGAATGGCAGGGAGCGGTCAGGATCATCCGGAGCATCTATCCTCCCATCGACCTGTTCGAGGATATTGCCGATCCTGCCGACTGGACTCTTCTGCTTTCAGCGGAGCAGAAGACCAACCCGCGCATCATGGCATCCGTGGGCAATATCGATCTCGTGCCGTTGGGGCGCAGAGTTGGAGGTCTCGGTGCCTCATATCTGATGGCATCGTTCACACATGTCAGCACGGATCGGCCGAGCCGCTTCTCGAGCGGAGAATTCGGTGTCCTCTACGTGGCCCGCAGCTATGAAACCGCGCTGTTCGAGACGATCCATCACCATGCGGCCTTTATGACGAGGACTAGCGAGCCTGCGGGCTGGACGTCTCAGTTCCGCGAGATCGTGATGAAGGTCGATGCCGAGCTTCATGATCTTCGTGACGACAGGAAGGAATTCCAGGCCTGCCTTGACGCGGATAGCTATCGAGCAGGGCAGCAGCTCGCGGCGCGTCTGCGCTCCGGCGGGTCGAACGGCATTGCCTATCCAAGCGTTCGACAGGCGGGTGGGGAATGCGTTGCTCTCTTCTACCCGGATTGCGCGTCCGGACCTGTTCAGGGGCGGCATCTGGATTATCACTGGGATGGAAGGCGGGTCGATCTCGTGCGCGATGCGGGAAGCGGAACCGTTTTCAGGGTCGTTGAGGGAGCGTGAACGCCGTCAATGATCGCCATGCGCATGCGGCGGAATTGTTGAGCGCACATCCGGACTTCCGCGTGCAGCGGCGCCTCATGCCGGTCACTACCTTCCACGAGGCGGTTCCATTTGTCCCAAACCGGATTACGAAATGGATGTTGACCTTCTTCAGGCGGAAGCGATTGCCGTGCCGCAAGTGATCGAACGATTGGGAATTGACGGATGAATCTCGACGAATTTCTCGTTCAGACGCAGGATCGGGTCAGCAGTGAGCTGGCTGACCGACTGCGGGACGTCTCCGCGCCCTATCCACAGGAAGAGCTGATCTTCGCCGAAATCGTGATGAGCCACATGAATGACGTGGACCTCATCGGCGAACCCCGGTTGAGCTACTTCGCCGGTAAGGTCGGCAATGCCAATCTCCGGCTGGTCGGTTATGCAATTTCGGAGGATGCGGATACGCTGGATCTTGTCGTCAGCCTCTATGGCGGCGTCAGGGAATTGGAGGCGGTCGAGACCGCCGAGATCCGTCAGGCCGCGGACCAGTGCTTCATGTTCCTGAAGACATGCGTCGAAGGAAAGCTGGTGAAGCGTCTCGATCAGACCAGTGACGTCTTCGACATCGCGAGCGTGATCGAGCAGACCTACAATGACCTCGATCGCATCCGGATATTCGTGATCACCGATCGGCAGGCCAAGTCGGCTTCCAAGGCGTTCAAGCCGGTGGTCGTGAAGGGCAAGACCATATCCATGGAAATCATGGATATCGAACGGCTCTGGCGCCATTGGTCGGCCGGCAAGCCCCGTGATGAACTCATCGTCAACTTCCAGGAAATGTGCGGCGATGCCTTGCCATGCGTCTATGTGCCCGGGCAGGTAGCCAGCTACGATTATGCCTTGGCCGCGATTCCGGCCGAAGTCCTCCATCTTCTGTACGAGCGTTTCGGGGCTCGCCTTCTCGAAGCAAACGTCCGTTCCTTCCTCAGCGCGACCGGCAAGGTGAACCGGGGCATGCGTGACACGCTGCGGCAGGATCCCGAAGACTTCATGGCCTTCAACAACGGTATCGTCATGGTCGCCGACGAAGCCAATGTGGGGCGTGCCGCCGATGGGTCCGTGGGCCTCGTTGCGCTGAAAGGCATGCAGATCGTCAACGGTGGGCAGACAACGGCGTCCATCTATTTCACCAAGAAGAAGAATCCCGAAACGGATCTGAGCCGCGTTCGGGTCGCCGCGAAGATCATCGTGCTTCAGTCCGCCGATCCGGCGACGGAGGAACAGATGATTTCCGATATATCGAAATATGCCAACAGCCAGAACTCGGTGAAGCAGTCCGACCTGTCCGCCAACAAGCCCTTTCATATCCAGCTGGAGAAGCTTGCGAACACGACATACTGTCCCGACGGCGTCAGTCAGTGGTTCTACGAGCGGGCAGCGGGTAGCTACAATGTGAAACTGGCGCGAGAAGGGACAACACCGGCCAGGCTCAAGGCACTGAAGGCAGCCATCCCGCCCGCGCGCAAGATCGCCAAGACGGACCTTGCCAAATATCTCAATGCTTGGGGCAGGCAGCCCGATGCGGTGAGCTATGGTTCGCAGAAGAACTTCCTGCGCTTCATGGATGAGCTTTCGGAAGGGAAGCTGGATATTCCCGAACCTCTCACGGTGACCTCGTACAAGCGCATGGTCGCCCAGGCGATCATCTTCAAGGCGGCGCAGAAGCTTTCGCGAGCCCGCCATTTTGCGCAGGCGCAGGCCAATATCGCTGCCTATCTGGTATCGGTGCTGGCGGAGAAGCTTGGCGATCGGCTCGATCTGGACCGTATCTGGAACCGGCAGGAAATTTCGCCGCAGCTCCTGAGGCTCATGGAGCGCTGGGCGCTCGAAGTGGAGGGTGCACTGAGAAGCAATGCTGGTCCCAGAATGATTTCCGAGCAAGCCAAGCGGCCGGAATGCTGGGACGCCGTGCGGGCACATTCATTTTCGGAGGCGGACGCGGACATTCCCGAACTCATTTCCTGATCCGGCAAACTACCCGGTCGGGAACCGGTCGTTCCTGAACAGGCCGAAAAGGGCGGCCGTTCAGGCCGCCAACGCCTCGTCCTGCTCGCCACCCGCCAAGCTGCCGGCAACGATCTCGGCGATCCTTTTTGCCAGCAATGGCGGGACCGCATTCCCCACCTGAACGAACTGCTGCGTCCGGTTGCCCTCGAATCTGTAGTTGTCCGGGAATGTCTGAAGCCGCGCGGCTTCCCGGACCGTCAGGCTTCGGCATTGCAATGGGTCGGGGTGAATGAAGTAGTGACCATCCTTGGCGATATGGCTCGTGACCGTTGTCGATGGTTCGCCCCACACCTGTACCCTGAAGCGGTCATTGAACTTGCCGCTCTGCCAGTTCTGATGGGCGGGAGCCAGTAGTGCCGGAAAATCGCGCGCTGTCGGTGATTTGCCGACGACTTGGGCGAAGGTGGCGGCAAAGGCGTACCGCGCAAGGTCGGAGCGCATATGGCTCCTGGTTTCGTGATTGGGCAGTGCCTGCATGCGGTCGTCGACCAGCCATTCGGCCAGTTCGTTCGACCGGACGCTCCCGGGAAGCCGGGAGTTTCGCGGAAGATCGTCCGCATTCCCGACCGATACGGCATGCTCGGCAAGGCAAGCCGCCACGTCGTCCAGAATTTCGCTTTCTTCCTGATAGGCCGCATCGGCCGCGAAGAGGAATGCCTCCTTCACCGCGTTGCGCCAGTTCACTGCGTCGTCCGGTTCCCGACTGACCGCGCTGCGCAGTTTCGGCATGTCTGCAAGGACCTGATGCAATGTCGTGGTGGACGCGGGTTCGAGGCCTAGACCTCCCAATGGCAGGCCTTCCACACCATTCACCAGATCGTTCCGGATGCCGAACAGGATCACCCGATGCCTGCGTTGGGGCACGCCATATTTTTCCGATTCCAGAACGAACTCGCGGCCGTTGCGCGGTTCACCGGCAACCAGCGGACAGATCGTGTATCCCAGATCGCCCGCCTTTTCGAGATCCTGAAGCACCATGTTGAAGATGCGTTGCCCGTCGACCTTCGCGGACAGGAAACCCTTCACATTCTCCATGATGAAGGCGGAAGGTGCCAGTCGCTCGAGAATGCGGATATATTCGCGATACAGGAAATGCCGGTGATCGTCGCGCGCGACATAGTCCGTCTTGCCCATGTTGCGAGCCCGGCCGACAAGCGAATAGGCCTGACAGGGCGGGCCGCCGACCAGTATCGAATTGTCGGGATGCTCTTTCCTGATCCTGTCCAGCAGCGGATCGATCAGTTCGTTGCTGCCGGGCGATCCCAGCTCGAGATGGAGGGTTTCATCCCGGGCAGCTTCCCATTGCTCGGGAAATCGCTCGATCAGTTCACGCTTGCTGATGCCATCGGCAAGATACGCATAATAATCTTCGGGAAGATCGCGATCGAACTGACGCACGAAGCTGCGCAGACGCAATGTCTCGAAGGCCGATGCTTCCTTCTCCACCGAGAGAGCAATTTCGAACAGTCTTCTTCCGTTCTCGTCACGCACCGAAGAAAAGCCTTCGGCGAGGCCGCCCGGGCCTGCGAAGAGATCAACAACCTTGAACATCATGCTCCCTTACCCGATTTCGGGATTGCCGCCGACGATACCAGGTTGGGCATGAGCATCACAGGAAAAAGAGCATGGATATCGTCGATTCGGCAAGACGGTCAAGAATGATGGCGGGAATTCGCGGTCGTGACACGAAACCGGAAATCACGTTGCGAAGGTCACTGCACGCTCGCGGCTTCCGGTTCCGGCTTGGAAATGGAGCCTTGCCGGGTCGGCCGGATATCGTTCTGCCCCGATGGAATGCTGCGATACAGGTGCATGGCTGTTTCTGGCATCGTCATTCAGGATGTCGTTTCGCCACCGTTCCGGCGAGCAATGCAGAATTCTGGGCGACGAAGTTCGCCGCCAACGTCGAAAGGGACGCCAGAAAGCTCGACGAGCTCATGAAGCTGGGCTGGCGGGTTGCGGTGGTCTGGGAATGCGGTCTGCGCGGGAACGACCTGGATCCCACAGTCGATCCTCTGGTGGAATGGTTGCGATCCGATACGCCGTTTCTGGAGCTGCCCACGCCGTGAGCCGTTCTGAAGTCAGTTCTCCTTGATCGGCACGACGACATGAAGTTCGCCCGAAAGGCTGCGATAGATAACCATCTCGGCCGCATCGTCGTCACTGTCGATTTGCAACCATACAGGCCCCGTGCCAGGCGCCGGACTCTGATAATCCCGTGAGCGCTCGATGATCGCACGCATTTCTGTCGGCAACGGGAGAAGATGCATCGTCCTGGCGGGATGGAGCTGCGTCAGGAAGGGGAGGACGTCATGGTCCATTCGGAGACGGTCCATGACCTCTTCCAGTTCCTTGGTGCCTGAATTCATCATTTCGTCGTGGCACGCTCCTCGATCGCAAGCAACCCGCAGCGCAATCCGTGCCCTGCTCCCCTCGCACATGGCGTCCCCCTGCGGGGCCGCGCTCTATTCCGCTGTCGCTCCACCGAGCCTGCACTTTCCGGC
>NZ_BARE01000002.1 GCF_000367345.1 Sphingobium xenophagum NBRC 107872 | reverse complement strand
AAGTCGAGAAACCGTGGCGCCATGGTTTCTCGACTTCGCTCGAAACGAACGGAACAAGGAATATGCAACGCGACAACGCGACGCAGGGCGGAGGATGTCCTAAAGCGCCGCCAGCGCGTCCACCGCCTCCTGCCGCCCCGCAAAATTGGTAGCCGCTGCCTGCCCCAGCGCCAGCTTCGCATCATCCTTGCGCCCGGCGGCGGCATAGGCCTGCCCCAGATGGAGTTGCAGCACAGGGTGACCGGGCGCCAGCGCCACCGCTTTTTCCAGCAGATCGACCGCCGCCGGTCCCTTGTCGCCGGTGCGCAGCAGCGTCCAGCCATAGATGTCGGCGGTCATCGGGTTGGCGGGCATCAGGCGATAGGCATGGGCGGCATAGGCCAGTGCGGACGGGCGATCCCCGGTTTCCAGCGCGGCGCGGGCGAGGTCGGCCATCAGGACGGCGTCGCCATTCCCGGTCTGCGCCCGCACTGCCTGCAACAGGCGCAGCGCGGCGCGCCAGTCCTGCCGCTGCATGGCGACGGCGGCGGCAAGGCGCTGGGCTTCGGCGTCATTGGGATGCTGGGTCAGGAAGAGTTGCACGACCTGCGCCGCGCGCACGGCATTGCCCGCCTGCCCCCATGCCGCGGCAAGACGCATGGCGGCCGCCCGGTCGAACCGGATATTGGCAGCAGCCTCATAGGCGCGCGCGGCGTCGGCCGGGCGGCCCGCTGCGCCCAGCGCGTCACCGTGGATCAGCCAGGCGTCGGGCGCACCGGGATTGGCGCGGCTCAGCGATTGGGCGCGCGCCAAGGCTTCGCCGCTGCGGCCAGTGCTCAGCAGCGCCCGGATATAGGGGATATTGTCGCGCGCGGTGGCAGTGCTGGCGGGCGGCGGCCCGCTGGCCAAAGCTGCGTCGCGGGGGCTGGCGAAGGAATCGGCGGCAGCACGCACCGGCCAGGCGGCGCGGGCCAGCATGTCGGCGGCCATCGCCCGGTCGCCCAACCCCTCCTGCGCGCGCGCGGCTAGCGTCAGCACATAGGGATCGGCATCGCGCTGCGCGACGATCGGCGCCAGCATCGTCGCGGCGGCGGCATAATCGCCGGTCAGATATTGGGCGCGGGCCAGCAGGGTGCGGGCGTTGCGATTGTCGGGCTGCGCCGCCACAAGCGGGGCCAGCGCCTCGGTAGCAAGGACGGCGTTGCCCTCCTGCAAGTTCAGTACGCCGCGCAGCAGACGGGTCGCCGGTTCATCGTCCAGCTGGCCCTGGGTCCGGTCCAGCAGCGAACGGGCCAGATCCGCCTTGCCCGCGCGCGCCGCCATCACCGCCTGCATCATCCAGGCGCGGGCATTGGCAGGGTCCAGCGCCAGGATGCGGCGCGTGAGGGCAAGCATCGCGCTGGCGGACCCGGCATCGGCCAGCGTTGCGGCATATTGCTCCATCGTCGGGATCGAATCGGGGCGAACCGCCAGCGCCCGGTCGAACCAGGGTAGCGACGCCGTCAGGCCATATTGGGCGCGGGTCAGCTCCCCGCGCAGCGTCAATGCCCGCGCATCGGCAGGGTTCAGCGCCACCGCCCGGTCAGCCGCCGCAATCGCCCCCGCCTGATCGCCGGTCGCCAGCCGGAATCGGCCAAGCTCGACCCAGTTTTCCGCATCACCGGGCGCGATCGCCAGCGCGTTGACCAGCGCTTTTTGCGCTCCCGCCATGTCCCCCTGCGCCATGGCGGCCCGCGCGATGACACGCGCAGCCATGTCCAGGTCGCTGTCGGGCACATCGGTGGCGCGCGCTTCCCTCAGCGCAGCGGCGGCATCGCCCTGCAACAACAGCGCCTGCGCCATGACGGCGCGGGTCTGCGATGGCGGCGCACCCAATGCGCGGGCGCGGGCCGCTTCGACCTGCGCCCCTGCCCCGTCGCCCAGTTCCACCAGCGCGCGCGCCTGCGCTTCCCGCGCGACCACGGATCGCGGCGCGCCCTTGATCGCATTCATCAGTTCGATCCGCGCCGTGCGCGCGTCACCCCGGTCGAGCGCCGCCAGTCCGCGCGCCAGCGCGGCGCTGCCGTCCCGCTCATGCACGCGCCATTGCCACAGGCCCGCCACGCCCAGCAGCAGGACGATGATCCCGGCGATCAGGACGATGCGCGTCCGGCTCATGCCTGCATCTGATATTGTTTGAGCAGATCGTAGAGGGTCGGGCGGCTGATCCCCAATATCTTCGCCGCGCCCGATATATTGCCGTCGGTGCGGGCGATGGCGCGGCGGATGGCGCGACGGTCGGCCATTTCGCGCGCGGCCTTCAGGTTCACGACCTCACCCCCGGCGGCGCGTTCCTCGTCCAGGTCCAGATCGGCCGCCGTCACCAGCTTGCCATCGGCCATGATGACCGCGCGCTTCATGCGATTTTCCAGTTCGCGCACATTGCCCGGCCAGGGCCAGGCGTCGAGCGCAGCCAGCGCGTCCGGGGCCAGCCCCTTGACCTGCGGGTTCATCTCTCGCGCGAAGCGCGCCAGGAAGTGGCGGGCCAGCAGCGCCGGATCGCCGGGCCGGTCCTTCAGCGCGGGTATGCGGATGACGATTTCGGCCAAGCGATAATAGAGATCCTCGCGGAAGCTGCCCGCCGCGATCATCTCCTCCAGATTCTGGTGGGTGGCGCAAACGATGCGAGTATCGACCGCTATCGGGTTGCGACCGCCGACCCGTTCGATCGACCGTTCCTGCAGGAAACGCAGCAATTTGACCTGGAGCGCCAGCGGAATGTCGCCCACTTCGTCGAGGAACAATGTGCCGCCCTGCGCCTGTTCGATCTTGCCCGGCGTCGTCTTGACCGCGCCGGTGAACGCGCCCTTTTCATGGCCGAACAGTTCCGATTCGAGCAGCGTCTCAGGGATCGCCGCGCAATTGATCGCAACGAACGCCCCGTTGCGGCGCGGGCTGGCATCATGCAGCCCCTGCGCCAGCAACTCCTTGCCAGTGCCGCTCGCCCCCAGCAGCAGGACGGAAACCTGCGCGCTCGCAACCCGCTCGATCGTGCGGGCGACCTTCATCATTTCGGGCGCGGCGCTGATCAGGCGGCCCAGCACCCGCCCATCATCCGGCGCGGTGTCGGCCAGCCGGGCATTTTCCCGCTCCAGCGCATGAACATGAAAGGCACGGCGGACGATCATGCCCAGTTCGTCAATATCGACCGGCTTCTGGTAAAAATCATAGGCGCCGCCCGCAATCGCATCGAGCGCGCTTTCCCGCGCGCCATGGCCGGACGCGACGATCACCTTGGTATCGGGCTTGATCCGCAATATCTCCGCCAGCGTCGCAAAACCCTCGCTGGTGCCGTCCGGGTCCGGCGGCAGGCCAAGGTCCAGTGTCACGACATCGGGCGTTTCCGCGCGCAACATCTCGATCGCTTCGTCCCGGTCGCCCGCTATGAACAGCCGATAATCCTCATAGGCCCAGCGCAACTGGCGCTGGAGACCCGGATCGTCCTCGACGATCAGCAATTTGGGGCGGGTGTCGCTCATCAGGCGGCTTTCTCTTGTCTGTCGTTCCGGGGGGCGAGCGGCAGGCGCAGGGTGAACCGGCTGCCAACGCCCATCTTGCTTTCAACGTCGATCCGCCCGCCCATGGCCTGCGCCAGCGCGCGCGCCTCGAACGCGCCAATGCCAAAGCCGCCTGCCTTGCTGGAGGAAAAGGGCTTGAACAGATCACGGCGGATATATTCCGCGCTCATGCCCCGGCCATGGTCGATAATCTCCACCAGCACGTCGCTGGCATCGGCGGACAGGCGCAGATCGACCGGACTGTCGGGCGCGCTGGCGTCGATGGCGTTCTGAAGCAGATGGGTGAGTATCTGTTCGACCCGCGCCGGATCGGCCAGTGCCAGCGGCGCTGTGCCGACGACATTGACCGGATGCTGGCGCGCGCGGGTGCGGGCGACCTGATCGGCCATGTCGCGCAGGGACAGCGGACGGGGCTCCTCCGCCTTGCCCTTGTTATGCTGCGACAGGCGGGCGAGCATATCGTTCATCTTGCCGACCGATTCCTGGAGCGTCAGGATCATGTCGGCGCGGAAATCCGGGTTGTCGGCATGGCGCTGCGCATTGCGGGCGAGCAGCGAAAGCTGGCTCACCAGATTTTTCACGTCATGGATGATGAAGGCGAACCGGCGGTTGAACTCCTCGAACCGCTGCGCATCGTCCAGCGCCTGCTGCCCCTGCGCCTCGCTGATATAGGTTGCGGCCTGCCGCCCGGCGGTGCGCAGCATGTCGAAATCCTCCCAGTCGAGCCGCCGGTCGATCGGCGGGCGGGCGAGCAGGATCGCGGCGATCAGGCGGCCATAATGGACCAGCGGCACCAACGCCCAGGCGCGCCGGTCCTGCGTCAGCCAGTCGGGGAATATCAGCGCGCCATCGCCAGCGCGGGGTTTGCCAAGATCGATGATCCAGCCGCTCTTTTCCCAGGCCGCCACCATGTCGGGCGTCAGCGCAGCGCCATCGGGTAGGCCGCCGTCCCAGTTCCAGTGCGCCTCGAACGTCAGCGCATCCTGTTCGTCGCGCAGCATCAGCATGGCAGCGGGCGAGTCGGTGATGTCGGCGACCGCCTTGGCCACGCGCTCGCCCAGTGGAGCGGCATCGTCGCCGGGGCGGCCGATCGTCTCGCCAAAACGCATCCATTCGGTGCGATAATCATAGCGATGCTGGAAGAAATGCTTGGCGACCTGCACCTTCCACAGCGCGCGCATCTGGGGCGATGGCAACAGCACCAGCGCGGTGACGGCGGTGAAGAATACGGCGCCGATTTCCACCACGCGGGCATAGGGGCCAGCGATCAGTTCGATCAGGATCGCCGCTGCCGTCAGGACGATGACGTAGAGCGCGATGGCGAACAGCGAGAGCGACTGAAAGGTCAGCGTTCGCGAAAGTTTCAGGCGGCCCGCCATATCCTTGTGCATGCCCACCGCGATCACGGGGGCCAGCAGCGCCATCAGCACGCCGCGCAGGGCGTAAAGTTCGCTCACCCTGGCGGGCGCGAAATAGCAGAGCACATAGAGATTGAGGTCATAGGTCCACATCGCCGCCAGCGCGCCGAGCAGCAGCGCCACCCCGACCCGCTCACGCGAGGGCCAGTTGGTGTAGAGATGATGGACCAGCAGCAGGCTGCCGATCGCGGTCATCATCCGCAGCACCAGCGACACGTTGACCAGCGCGCGATGCATCTCGCTGTCGGGCGACAATTGCCGCCAGATCAGATCGGTCGATGTCAGGAGCAGCAGCAGCCCCGCAACAGCGGCGTAAAGCGCGCTGATCGCCAAGATCGGTCCCGCCCGGCCCACCGGCCCGCGCCGCAGCATGACGAACATCGCCAGCAGCCAGGCGGCATTGCGTATGCTTTCGCCGATGCCGCTCAGCGGTTTGGAAACGCCGCCAAAAGATATGTAGAGCGCCCAGCAGCTGGTGAGCAGCAGCGCGACCGCCAGCATGCGCGGTTCAACGGCCTCTTCCCGCCGCCGCAGGATGAATATGCCCAGCGCCGCAAACAGCACGGCCGCCAGCGCATGGCCCCAATCGCCGACAAATTGAAGCAGCGTGCCCATATCGTGCGCCTCAGCGCGCGCCGTCGGGCCAAAGGACAACCCGCAACGTCTGGATCAGGATCAGCAGGTCCAGGAACGGCGTGTAATTTTTGGCGTAGTAAAGATCATATTCCAGCTTGTGCCGGGCATCCTCGATCGACGCGCCATAGGGATAGTTGATCTGCGCCCAGCCTGTGATGCCGGGCTTCACCATATGGCGTTCGGCATAATAGCGCAGATGCTGTTCCAGATCCTCGACGAACTGGCGGCGTTCGGGGCGCGGGCCGACGAAGCTCATTTCGCCCTTCAGCACGGTCCAGGTCTGCGGCAGTTCGTCGATCCGTAATTTGCGCAGCCAATAGCCCAGGCGGGTGATGCGCGGATCGTCCTTTTCGGCCCAGACCGCCTGTCCATCGACTTCCGCGTCGGTCCGCATGGTGCGCAGCTTCACGATCCAGAATTCCTGGCCGAACAGGCCGACACGCTGTTGCCGGTAGAATGCCGGCCCCTTGCTGTCCAACTTCACCAATATCGCCGCGATCAGGATGACCGGACCGGTCAGCGCCAGCAGCAGCGCACTGGCCAGAATATCGAACAATCGCTTGGCGAAGCTGGATATGCGGCGACCGGCGGAAAAGCCGTCCGAAAAGATCAGCCAGCTGGGATTGACGCTGGCGAGGTCGACGCGCCCTGTCTCCCGTTCCAGAAAGGTCGACAGATCGTTGACATGGACGCCGGTGGTCTTGATCCGCAAAAGGTCCGCCATCGGGATGGCGTTGCGCCGTTCCTCCAGCGCCAGCACCACTTCGCTGGCGTTCAGGCGAACGACGAAATCGGACAGGTTATAGATGGCGCTGCGGTTGATCGCTTCCTGCACCACCTGCGGCCCGTCATTCATGGCGATATAGCCAACGACGAGATAGCCAGCGCCCTTCTTCTTTTCCAGTTCGCGGATGCGATCGGCGCGATTGCCCGCGCCCAGCACGACGAGCCGCCGCTTGAACGCTTCGCCGCCCAGCATCGAGCCAAGCACCAGCCGGACCGCCAGCAGCAGACCCATCGCCAGCCCCATGGCGTAGAGCGAATTGGAGCGCCACAGCGTCATGCCGGGCAGCAGGAAATAGAGAACAGAGAGGAAAATGACGCCCAGCGACACCGCGACCAGCAGGCGCGCAAAGGCGAATCGGATGGATTGCAGCGCTTCTGTGCCATAGACGCCGACCGCGATCATGCCGGTCTGGATCGCGACGGCGAAGCTGAGCAGTGGGCCCATGCGGGTCATCACATGGTCGATATCCATGCCGATCTGGCGCGCGCGCAATATCCAGCCGCCCTCCGCCGCGCACAGCAACAGCACGAAATCGAGCAGCCCCAGCAGCAGCACGGCATGCGGCACATAATGTTTGAACAGCCTGATCATCGTCGCACTATCGGTCCCGGTGGTGTCGGACTTGGCCTTACAATGACTGTAAGAAAATCCGACAGGGCCATACCCTGCCCGAAAATGGCAAAGAAATCCTGAATCTGTGCGCCAATCGCGGTCAACCCCATGTTTAGCCATGGGGATTATCGGCTCTTAAAAGCCTCGCCTTCGCGCCGATCGGGTCCGACGCAGGATTATGGGCGACCCCCGACTGCGAAGGGATCGGCTTTGTGTGATGGGATTGGGGGTGGCGCGCGCGATGATTGCACGCTCCAGCCGCTTTACAGTGTCAGCCTATCGCGCCGCTATTGATCCGCCGCTTTCGATCCGTTGCCGTCGCGTAATTTGTCCGCCGCATTCTTGGCCGCGTCCCCGACCAGCTTAGCCGCATCATCGACCGATTGCGCAGCGCTCGTCACGGCTTCGGCCTGGCGATCATCGCGACGATCGTTGGTCAGATAGAAAAAACCGATGGCCAAAATCAACGCGAGCGCAACCAGCGCAAACACGACCCCGCTGCCACGCGATGGCTCGGTGGTGGTGAAATGAGGCGGCGGATCGTCCCGTTCTAAGGGGGTATCGCCCATATTGCGTCTCCTTATGCGAGCTACAACGGGCAAGGTCGGGCGATCGTTCCGGTCAGTCCTCCAGCGGGCCATGATCGCGGCCCCGGCTGAGCCGATCAACATCATCCATGATTTCGTCCAGCACCGCCGTTTCGGTCGTTTCCTGGCTGCGGCGCGATGGCAGTTCCCCGCTTTCGAGGATCTGCTCCAGCGCGGCACGACCGCGGGCCACGCGGCTCTTGATAGTACCGACGGCGACGCCGCAAATTTCGGCGGCCTCCTCATAGGCGAAACCGCCAGCGCCCACCAGGATCAGCGCCTCGCGCTGCGGCTGGGGTAGCTGTAGCAAGGCGCGCTGCATGTCGCTCAGTTCGACATGCTTGTCCTGCGACGCAGGTGCCGCAAGGATGCGATCAGCGGTCAGGTCGTCCCAGTCGCCACGAAAGCGCGAACGGCGCATTTGCGACAGATAATGATTGCGCAGGATGATGAAGGTCCAGGCGCGCATGTTGGTGCCAGCCTGAAAGCGCTGCCGCGCCGCCCAGGCCTTCAACAGGGTTTCCTGCACCAGATCGTCCGCCGTATCGCGGTTGCCCGACAGCGACCGGCCAAAAGCGCGCAGATGCGGAATGACCGCGGCAAGCTCACGCTTGAAGTCGGCGTCCGACAGTGGCGCCCGGTCTTCGGCCGACACAATCTCTGCGCCGATAGCATCGTGGCTGTCGCCAACATGATCAGTCATGGGTACGCCCCCCTTGCTGGTTGCCGTCCTCATCCCATGAACCGACATCGTCAAAGCCATAAATGCGCCCGCATCCTAAATCATGTGCCGTCAAAAAGCAGTTTCCGCAATCCGCGCCGTCAGCGCCAGAGAACGAAGAGCATCACGATGACGGCGAGTGCCAGCGAAATACCCAGCACATACCGCACGACATGCTCCGTCGACCCGCTGCGCGCGTCTTCGGTCGCGATATGCTTTTCAGGTTCAACCATTGCCCGTCTCCCGATCGTTACGCCTCATTAACGCCAGCGATGATCGGGAGTTCCAACATTGCGTCATAAAGGCGGCGCCGTTCAGGCCGGCGCGGTCGCCTCGTCAAAGAATAAAGCCTGCGAAATCGCTGCCTTGACGGTCGATCGCTGGAACGGCTTGGTGATCAGGAAGGTCGGTTCGGGCCGTTCGCCCGTCAGCAGCCGTTCCGGAAAAGCGGTGATAAAGATGACCGGCACGGAGAATTCGGCAAGAATGTCCTTCACCGCGTCGATGCCGCTGCTGTCGTCGGCCAGCTGAATGTCCGCCAGCACCAGCCCCGGACGATCGGCCAGCGCTTCACGCACCGCATCCTCCGCCGTTACGGCGATGGCGGTGACGTCATGCCCCAGATCGCGGACGATGGTTTCGATGTCCATCGCGATGATCGGCTCATCCTCGATGATCAGCACCTTGGCGCGTGTCTGCGCCTCGATCTCGCCCAGCGCCTCTTCGACCAGCGCTTCCACATCGGCGCTGCTCATATCGATCAGATAGGCCACATCGTCGATGGTGAAGCCTTCCAGCGCAGTGAGCAGCAAAGCCTGACGCGGCAGCGGGGTCAGGCGGGCAAGGCGCGCCTGCGCAATCGCTTCGCGGCTGCCGCCGACCGACATCGGAATATCTTCCAGATGCGAAGAGGACCAGATGGCGTGGAAGGTACGATACAGGCCCAGACGAGGATCGACGTCGGACGGAAATTCTTCCGGCGCGGCGACGATCGCCTCCAGCGTCGCGCGGACATAGGTGTCGCCATGCGCCTGGCTGCCAGTCAACGCACGAGCGTAGCGCCGCAGGAACGGAAGATGGGGGTGCAATTGCTGTCCAAGCGACATCGTCAAATCTTCTCCCTGCCCAAAATGGGCGTAAAATCCCGAAGCATCGGTGCCGGCCTATGGCGGCGGCATGGGAAAGGATGGAATGTCACTGCCGTCATGGCAACCCCCTGCCCCCAAACATAGCCAAAAGCGCGGCCGTAGAAAAAATGCTTCACTCGCCGGAACCATCAACGGGCAGATTTGTTTCGCAGCCATATGGATTTTTCGATTTTATCGTGAATTTTGTATCAATCGCGTAGAACGGCGAATTGACGTTCTATAAGAATCCCGCAAATACGGGCAGACTGGCGTGTCGGATATTGCTTCAGAGGGGCTGATTTTGGTTTCTTCATCGACGGAACGTAAGGCGGCGGGAGGGGGCAAGCCGGATGGCGTGACCAGCCCGGACAGCGGCCAACCTGCCGCTTCGTCACGCCGCAAGCGTGCCCCCAAGGAAGATGGCCATGTGTCCCAGGCGCTCCGCACCGTGTATCAGCGCGCCGTGGATGAAGATATTCCCTCCGAAATGCTCGACCTGCTGAGCAAGCTGGACTGATACAGCCATAAACGGGGGCAGCCTTCCTCCGGCCGCCCGCACCGGAGCCGCCCGATTGCCGGGCGTGCCGTTTGCCGGTCTGCTCCGGTCAACGGGCGTCAAGATGTTCCTCATCCTGACGCTGGCCCTTTTGCCGTTGGGGCTGATCGCGCTGATCGCCTCGCTTCAGGCGATCCGCACCGCCGATCTTGAAAAGGACGCCTTGCTCCGCGTCGCCGTGACGCAGAGCGCGCGCAAGCTGACGGCGGATCTGCTATCGGACCGGACGGCACTGGAACTGACCGTCAACACCCTGGCCAACGACGGTGGCGACCAGAGTATCTGCCAGCGGCTGGAGCTTTTCCTGACCTCGCATGACCGCGATGGCGGGCTGTTTTACATCTACGACCGGCGCGGCAAGCGCCTGTGCGGATCAGCCGCGCCGGAACCGGCTGGCATCGTCTTTGGCGCCCGCTTCAAGGGCAGGGCTGCGCAACTCCTGCCCGCATCGAACGTGCTGGTAAGCCGGGTCCGCAGCCGCAATGGCAAGCTGGTCGGCCTTGCCTATTATTCGCAGGCCCATCTCGAAAGCGTCGCCGATCCTGCAACCGCCTTGCAGAACCGGCAGCTCACCCTGCGGCAGGGCGACGCGCGCATGGTCATCAGCCGTCCCGGCGGCGCGCAGATCACTGGCCGCGCCAGCAGCCTGTCGGCGCGGCTCGACCCGCCCGACATGGTGCTGACCATGACGGTGCGCGACCCGCCGGCGACCCTGGCGCGATTGCTCTCGCTCTTCCTGCCGCTCGTCATGTGGTTTGCGGCCGCGGCGGTCGGCTGGTTCGTCGTCAATCGCCTGTTGATCCGCCCGCTGGTGCTGCTGCGCCGTTCGGTTGCGGCCTATCATCCGGGCGAAGTGCTGGAGCCGCTGCAAAAGGTACGCACCCCGGCGCAGGAAATTGTCGCGCTGGGCGAAACCTTCCGCGAAATCAGCGAGGATGTCGCCACCCATGAAGCGGAAATGGCGCAGGGGCTGGAAACACAGCGCAAGCTGACCCGTGAAGTGCATCATCGGGTGAAGAACAACCTCCAGATCATCGCCAGCCTGATCAACCTGCACGCCCGATCGGCCCATGATCCCGAAGCGGTCGAAGCCTATGCCTCGATCCAGCGGCGGGTCGATGCGCTTTCGGTCGTCCACCGCAATCATTTCGCCGAGCTGGAGGATAATCGCGGCGTGGGCGTGCGCCCGCTGATCAGCGAATTGTCCGCCAGCCTGCGCGGCACAGCGCCCGCGCAGGCGCGCCGCTTTGGCATTCAGATCGACGCGGACGACCTGCATATCAGTCAGGATGTTGCCGTGCCGATCGCCTTCCTGCTGACCGAACTGGTCGAACTGGCGATGATGCTGGACCCCCAAGGCACGATGCGGATCGCGGTACGGGCAGTGGCGGATCGCGACGATCGTGCGCTGCTGAGCGTCCGGTCGCACGGGCTGCGCGGATCGGACGCTATGACGGTCCATCTGGCCGAACGCTATGGCCGGGTGCTGACCGGCCTGTCGCGCCAGCTCCGCGCGCCGCTGGACCATGACGCCGAAGAGGGCGGCTACAAGATCGAGATCAGCGTCATTCCGTGAAGCGCGAAAACATCACTGCCCCCCGTTGGGAGCATGACCCATCGCTCAGGCGCGTTGGTAATCGCGGCGGAAATCGGCGGCGAAGGCTGCGAATTGCCCGGCCGCGATCGCGTCGCGGATCGCCTGCATCAGCGATTGGTAGAAATGGATATTATGCTGCGTCATCAGCATCGCGCCCAGCATTTCCCCCGCCTTCACCAGATGATGGAGATAGGCGCGGCTCCAGGTCGTGCAGACCGGGCAGGTGCAGCGCGGATCGAGCGGCCCTGTATCTTCGGCAAAGCGCGCATTGCGGATGTTGAGCGGTCCCGCCCAGGTAAAGGCCTGTCCGTTGCGGCCCGACCGGGTCGGCAACACGCAATCGAACATGTCGATGCCGCGCTCCACCGCCCCGACAATATCGTCTGGCTTGCCCACGCCCATCAGATAGCGCGGCTTGTCCTGCGGCAGCATGTCCGGCGCGAAATCCAGCGTGGCGAACATCGCCTGCTGCCCTTCCCCCACCGCAAGGCCGCCCACGGCATAACCGTCAAAGCCGATGTCGATCAGTTGCTGGGCCGATTGCCGCCTTAGCCCTTCGTCTAGCGATCCCTGCTGGATGCCGAACAGGGCCGCGCGTTCCGCATGATCGCCGCCAGCGTCAAAGCCGTCGCGCGAACGCCTCGCCCAGCGCATCGATCGCTCCATGGAACGCGCCGCCTCGTCATGGGTGCAGCCGTTTTTCGTGCATTCGTCGAACGCCATCACGATGTCGCTGTCCAGCAACCGCTGGATTTCCATCGACCGTTCCGGCGTCAACATATGCTTGGACCCGTCGATATGGCTGGAAAAGGCGACGCCCTGCTCGCTCATCTTGGTCAGTGCGGACAGGCTCATCACCTGATAGCCGCCGCTGTCGGTCAGGATCGGCCGGTCCCAGCCCATGAAGCCGTGCAGGCCGCCCAGCCGCGCCATACGCTCCGCGCCAGGACGCAGCATCAGATGATAGGTGTTGCCCAATATGATGTCCGCCCCGGTCGCGCGCACTTCGGCCGGGCGCATCGCCTTGACAGTGGCGGCGGTGCCGACCGGCATGAAGGCGGGCGTACGGATCTCGCCGCGCCGCATCTGGATCGCGCCAGTGCGCGCTTTGCCGTCAGTGGCGGCGATGGAAAAGGAAAAACGGGGCTGGGTCACGCGCGCCGTTTATGAGCGAACGGGCGCTGGCACAAGGGTTCAGCCCGCCTTGCGCACACCTTCAAACAGCATCAGCGCATCGACGTTGAAGCCTTCGACCCGGCGATAGGGACCGATGAAGCGCAGGCAGTCCGCCGACAGGCGCAACGGCCATGCCGCACCCGCCGCATCGTGGAGGGCCAGCGTGACAAATTTGGAGTCCTGATCGCGGTCGTTCATTCGACCGTTGCTAATTAATAAAGGTTAACAAAGGCCTGAGCGACGATCAACAGAGGCCATGGCAGGTCGATTTGTTGCATTTCCACCACAGCGAGTCGCATTCGGGCCGATTTGTGACGACGCGTTTGCAACAGTGCTGAGCAAAAATAGTTAACGCTCTGTTCATTGATGGAGGGTTCATTGCATCCTCCCTGCGAGCCTGTTCTGTTCAGTCGTAATAGAAAAACGGGGACGCACATGATTGATTCAGGACGGTTTAATCCGGCAAGGGACGTGGTCGAGACCGCGGGTGAGGAGCATTTTGCGCCTGACACCGATCAACCCACCTTTTCCGTAGCGGAAATTGCGGTTCCAACCAGCCGCTCCACCCTGTTCGATCTGGGCCAGATCGACGTGCGCTGGGACGAGGAGCTGGCGACATTGTGGGCCTTCATGACTCCGCATGAACGGCCCAATTCCAATCTTGGCCTGATTCGCGACACGATGGCGTGGCAGCGCGAAAGCAAGCGCGTCTATGGCGGCGCCGACGGCAGCGGCCGCGACGGTCCGCTCAAATTCATGGTATTGGGGTCACGCTTTCCCGGCGTGTTCAACCTGGGCGGCGATCTGGAGATGTTCGCCGAGTGCATCCAGCGCCGCGACCGCGCCACCCTGCTCAGCTATGGCGTCGCCTGTTGCGAGATCGTCGATCGCATCTGGCACTGCAACGACATGAGCATCATCAATATCGGTCTGGCGCAGGGCGACGCGCTGGGTGGCGGGCTGGAGGCGCTGATGTGCTTCGACGTCATCATTGCCGAGCGTCAGGCCAAGTTCGGCCTGCCCGAAGTGCTGTTCGGCCTGTTCCCTGGCATGGGCGCCTATTCGATATTGTCGCGGCGCGTCGGCCCGGTGCTGGCGCGCGAGATGATTGCCGAGGGGCGCATCTACAGCGCGGACGAGATGTGCGAGATGGGCATCGTCGCCAAGGTCGTCGAAACGGGAGAGGGCGAGGCGGCGACCGCGCAATGGATTCGCGACCATCGCGCCCATCATGCCGGTTATGTCGGCATCAACCGGGCGGGTCGGCGGGTCAATCCGCTGACATTGGCCGAACTGACCGACATTGTCGAAACATGGACCGACACGGCGCTATCCCTGTCCGACCGCGACCTGCGGATGATGCGTCGGCTGGCGTCGGCGCAGACCAAGCTGCGCTGAAGCAGCCCTGCGGCGGCGGGTCAGGCCTGCCGCTGCGGCCGCTTGCGGATGACGGGATCGGGGCGCTCCGCCCCTTCCAGCGGGCCGGCGGCAATCATTTCCGCAACTCGCTCGCTCGTCACCGGGCGACTGAACAGATAGCCCTGCACGTTGGTAAAGCCAGCCTCACGCGCATGGAGTAGCTGATCGGGCGTTTCGATCCCTTCGGCTACCGTGTCCATTGCCAGATCCCGCGCCAGATTGCCGATGGCGCGCACGATCGCCCGATCCTCCGCATTGGAACTGACCCCGGCCATGAAGCTCTGGTCCACCTTGAGCGTGTCGAACCGGTAGGAGCGCAAATAGGAAAGCGAACTATAGCCGGTGCCGAAATCGTCGAGCGCCAGCCGCAGGCCGATGCGCTGCAATTCGCGCAGGATCGTGTTGGTCTGGCCGCTGTCGTCCAGGAAGATCGATTCGGTGACTTCCAGTTCCAGCCGCCGGGCCGGTAGCCCCGTCTCCAGCAGCGCCGCAATGACATTGCCGGGCAACTCGTGCGACTTGAGCGAGGCGGGCGAGATGTTGATGGCGATGCGTACCTCGCCCGGCCAGGAGGCCGCAGCGATACAGGCTTCGCGCAGCACCCAGCCGGTCATCGCCTCGATCATGCCCATGCTTTCGGCGATCGGGATGAATTCGCCGGGCGAAATCGGTCCCAGCACCGGATGATCCCAGCGCAGCAGCGCCTCACAAGCGTCGATATGGCCGCTTTCCAGATCGACGATCGGCTGGAAGAGCAATTTGAGTTCGTTGGTCTCCAGCGCGCGGCGCAGCCCGGTTTCAACCTCATGGACACGGTTGAAGCGTTCCTTGAGCGACCAGTTGAAGCTGGATGCGCGGTTGCGCCCTTCCCGCTTGGCTTCATAGAGTGCGAGGTCCGCATGCTGCATCAGCTCGTCCATGTCGCGCCCATCCTGCGGCGCGACCGCAATGCCGATGGAGGCGGTCACCTGGAGATGATTGTCCGACAGGTCGAAGCCATGGCCGAAATAGGTGATGATTTCCTGCGCGATCGCCGCTGCGGTCACCCTGTCCGTATCGGGGCAGATGATGACAAATTCGTCGCCGCCAAAGCGCGCGATCCGGCCCCGGCCCTGCACGACTTCGTCGAGTCGCTCCGCCACGGCGCGCAGTAACTGGTCGCCGACCATATGGCCCAGCGAATCGTTGATTTCCTTGAAGCGGTCGACATCCATCCACAGGATCGCCACGGCGTCATTGCGCTTCTGGCTGGTTTCGAAGATGTCGCGCAGCCGCATCTGCATCGCCATGCGGTTTTCAAGGCCGGTCAGGCTGTCGAAGCGCGCGAGTCGCTCGAATTTTTCCGCGAGCAGCGATTTGTCGCGCTTGCCGATCAGCGCCTGGACGACGATTCGGTGCGTGGTCGAACTGATTTCGGCAAGCCCCAGCACCATGGCGACCATGGCGATCGACAGGACGCGATAGCCGGTCGATCCTTCCATCCACAGCCCGGTCGCGGTCGGCAGCAGGGCCAGGCACACCTGCCCGATGGCAATCTGGACGCGGCCTGCATTGCGGCCGGAGATGCCGCCTGCATAGCCCGTCGCCATCGACACGCTGAGCATGTGGATGACCGGATTGCCCGATCCGATCAGGGTGACAAAGCCCATCAGCCCCAGCAACCCGGCATAGGCCCAGGCGCCCAGCTCATAGGCCAATTCCCAGTTGCGCGAGGCTACGGCAGTGCCGCGAACCAGCTGGCGGTGAAAGAAAATGGCGGAAACGACGCGAAGTGCGGCAACGACGCACACGGCGATGACAACCGCGTGGATCGCGGCAAAATCGCTCAGGCTGCTGATGGCAATCCCCACGGCGGTGCCGGTGGCCGCGCCGATGGTCAGGGATGCAGGAGACGCATAAAGGGATTCGACCAGGCTCTGCCGCACGTCGGCTTCCTGCCCCGTCCGCTGCGCCATGCGCTTTTCCAGCAATGTCCTCAAAGCGCGCAAATTGGCGGGTCTCCGGTTCCCTGACCCGGTGTCGCATTTTCCCTTTATTTTTTGGTTAATGCCGCAGCAGCAGAGACAGAAAGGGGGATGCGCGGCTTGAACGGGCCAGTCGGGCTGATATGCCACCCGCATCTTAGCCCATAGCCTGGAGCCTGCCCGATGCACCTGCTTGATCGCCCCGTCTGGCACGCGCTTCGCAGCGGTTGGGCGGCGCTGGCGCAGGGCGATGGAGACGCGCTGCGGATCGATCCCGCCTATGGCCCCTTTGCGGCGAGCGCGGATGACGATGCGGACAGGCTGACCGCACTGGCGGCGCTGGCGACGGGCGAGAGCGAAATGTGGTTGGTCGGGCAGGATGTCGCGGTCGCGCCGCCGGGCATGACCATCGCGCGGACCGCGATGCTGGCGCAAATGGTTGCCAAGGAGGTCATCCCTGCACCCGCCCCGCCGCTTGAGTGGAAGGTGCTGGACGAAGGCGATGCGGCGGATATGCGCGCGCTGTCGCTGTTGACACGGCCCGGCCCCTTCGGCCCGCTGACCCACAGGCTGGGCCGCTTCGTGGGGGTACGCGACCATGGGCAACTGGTCGCCATGGCGGGCGAGCGCATGCGCCTGCCCGGCTTTACGGAGGTCAGCGGCGTCTGCACCCACCCCGATTTTCGCGGACGGGGCCTGGCGGGCGCATTGATGCGGATCGTCATGCAGGCAATGCTGGACCGGGGCGAGACGCCCTTCCTGCACGCCTATGCCGCCCATGACCGGACGATCGCGCTCTATGAGACGCTGGGCTTTGCAGTGCGCGCGCGACTGCCGATGACGGTGCTGGTGCGCTGACCCATGAAAAAAGGCCGGTGGATCGCTCCACCGGCCTCTTCCTTGTCATAGCGAGAGCGTTGGACTTAGAAGTCCATGCCGCCCATGCCGCCCATGCCGCCGCCGGGCATGCCCATCGGCGCCTTGTCGTCGGCAGGCACTTCGGAGATCGCCGCTTCGGTGGTGATCAGCAGGCCAGCAACCGATGCCGCGTCCTGCAGGGCCGCACGAACGACCTTGGTCGGGTCGATCACGCCGGCTTCCACCAGGTTTTCATAGACGTCGGTCGAAGCGTTGAAGCCACGGGTTTCGTCATTTTCGCGCAGCAGGTTGCCGGCAACCACGGCACCGTCAACGCCCGCATTCTGGGCGATCTGGCGCAGCGGCGCTTCGATCGCCTTGCGGATGATGTCGATACCACGGGTCTGGTCGTCATTCGCGCCCTTCATGCCGGCCAAAGCCTTGGTGGCATAGAGGAGAGCGGTGCCGCCACCGGGGACGATGCCTTCTTCAACGGCTGCACGGGTGGCGTGCAGCGCGTCGTCGACGCGGTCCTTGCGTTCCTTGACTTCGACTTCCGAAGCGCCGCCGACCTTGATGACGGCAACGCCGCCAGCCAGCTTGGCCAGGCGTTCCTGGAGCTTTTCACGGTCATAGTCCGAGGTGGTGTTCTCGATCTGCTGACGGATCTGGTCGGTGCGGCCCTTGATCGAGTCATGGTCGCCAGCGCCATCGACGATGACGGTGTTGTCCTTGTCGATGGTGACGCGCTTGGCCGTGCCGAGCATCGCCAGCGTGACGTTTTCCAGCTTGATGCCCAGATCTTCCGAGATCACTTCGCCCTTGGTCAGGACAGCGATATCTTCCAGCATCGCCTTGCGACGATCGCCAAAGCCAGGGGCCTTGACCGCTGCGACCTTCAGGCCACCGCGCAGCTTGTTGACGACCAGGGTCGCCAGCGCTTCGCCTTCAATGTCCTCGGCGATGATCAGCAGGGGGCGACCCGACTGAACGACCGCTTCGAGGATCGGCAGGATCGACTGGAGGTTGCTGAGCTTCTTTTCGTGGATCAGAATGTACGGATCAGCCAGCTCGACAGCCATCTTTTCCGGGTTCGTCACGAAATAGGGCGACAGATAGCCACGGTCGAACTGCATGCCTTCGACGACGTCCAGCTCGAATTCGAGACCCTTGGCTTCTTCAACCGTGATCACGCCTTCCTTGCCGACGCGCTCCATGGCTTCGGCGATCTTTTCGCCAACCACGGTGTCGCCATTGGCCGAGATGATGCCGACCTGGGCGATTTCCTTGGTCCCGGCGACGGGCTTGGAACGGGCCTTGAGGTCTTCGACAACCTTGATGACGGCCAGATCGATGCCGCGCTTCAGGTCCATCGGGTTCATGCCGGCGGCAACCGACTTCATGCCTTCGCGGACGATCGCCTGCGCCAGAACGGTCGCGGTGGTCGTGCCGTCACCGGCGATGTCGTTGGTCTTGGACGCGACTTCGCGCACCATCTGGGCGCCCATATTCTCGAACTTGTCCTTCAGTTCGATTTCCTTGGCGACGCTGACGCCGTCCTTGGTGATGCGGGGCGCGCCGAAGCTCTTGTCGATGACGACGTTGCGGCCCTTGGGGCCCAGGGTCACCTTGACCGCGTCGGCCAGGATGTCGACACCGCGCAGGATGCGCTCACGGGCGTCGCGGGAAAATTTTACGTCTTTTGCAGCCATGGGAAAAACCCTCTTTCTTGCAAATGGGAATAGTCAGGAAAAGGATCGGGTTAGGCGACAACGCCCAGAATGTCCGATTCCTTCATGATCAGCAGGTCTTCACCGTCGACCTTGACTTCGGTGCCCGACCACTTGCCGAACAGGACGCGATCGCCAGCCTTGACGTCGAGCGGGGTAACCTTGCCATCTTCGGCCTTCGAGCCGGTGCCGACGGACACGATCTCGCCTTCCTGCGGCTTTTCCTTGGCGGTGTCGGGGATGATGATGCCACCGGCGGTCTTAGCTTCCGCTTCGATGCGGCGGACGAGAACACGGTCGTGCAATGGACGAAATGCCATGTTGATTGCCTTTCCCTTCTGTTTGGGATCGGTCCGGCGCGCGATCCGGGGATGAATCCCCCCGAAAACCGCACTCGCCTTATCCTGCTCCCGATAAACTGCGTCGCTGTTAGCACTCATTGAAAGAGAGTGCTAGCGCGCCCTCATATGGTGCAACCAAAAGGCGGGTCAAGGATTAGTAGCGAAATTTTCGCGGTGATTTTTTCGGGCGACATTTCCCGTCTGTTGCGCGCTTCGGCGAGATATGTCGCCTGCGCATTCTTTGATGGCGGTCGCATCGCTTTTCCGCCGTCCTCGTTGTCCAGTCATAACAGGAAAGGACAGAGGATGCATTTCGGCACAATCGTCGTCGCGGTCGACATCAACGATCCGGAAAATGCAAAGGCCGCCATCGCCAGGGCTGCCGCCATCGCCGGGCCGCAGGGGAAGCTGCACCTGCTCAACGTGCGCTACCACCTGCCGTCGCGCTATTCCGATCTGCTGGTCGGCGATTTCGATCAGCGGGAGGAGGATGAGGCCATGGCCGCGATGCGGCAATGGTCCATGCAGGCCGGACTGACCGAAGAGCAGGTCAGCTTTTCGACCCGGCGCGGCAGGGTGCGCGATGAAGTCATCAGTGAAGCGGAACGAACCGGCGCGGATCTGATCATCATCGGATCGCATCAGCCATCCATGTCGTCGAAGCTGCTGGGATCGAACGCATCGGCCATCGTCCATCAGTCGCCGGTCAGCGTGCTGGTGGTGCGACATAACGGCGGATAGACAGGCGCAGCGGTTGCGGCACGACGCCTGGCTTCCTACCTCCCGCGCGTAGAACAAGCTGGAGCCTGCGCGCATGACCGACACCTATACCCCGCCTGCCGTCTGGACGTGGGACAAGGCCAATGGTGGCCAGTTCGCCAATATCAACCGACCCATTGCGGGCGCCACCCATGACAAGGATCTGCCCGTGGGGCAGCATCCCCTGCAACTCTATTCGCTGGCGACGCCCAACGGACAGAAGGTCACGATCCTGCTGGAGGAATTGCTGGCGGCGGGGTTCAGCGCCGCCGAATATGATGCCTGGCTGATCAGGATCAGCGATGGCGACCAGTTTTCCAGCGGCTTTGTCGCGGTCAATCCCAACAGCAAGATCCCGGCGCTGATGGACCATAGCGTCTCCCCGCCGCAGCGCGTGTTCGAATCCGGCGCGATCCTGCTTTACCTTGCCGAAAAATTCGGTGCCTTCCTGCCGACCGATCCGGCCAAGCGCACGGCAGCGCTCAGCTGGCTGTTCTGGCAGATGGGCAGCGCGCCGCTGCTGGGTGGCGGCTTTGGCCATTTCTACGCCTATGCGCCGGAAAAATACGAATATCCGATCAACCGCTACGCGATGGAAGTGAAACGGCAACTCGATGTGCTGGACCGGCATCTGGCGGACAATGACTATATGGCGGGCGATGAATATAGCATCGCCGACATGGCCATCTGGCCATGGTATGGCGGCGTCGTGCTGGGCCGCGCCTATGATGCGGCCGAGTTTCTGGACGCGGGCAGCTATACCCACGTCCTGCGCTGGGCCAGGCAGATCGACGCCCGCCCGGCGGTGGCGCGCGGACGGATCGTCAACAAGACAAGCGGCCCGCTGAACGAGCAATTGCACGAGCGCCACGACGCGGGCGACTTTGCAACCAGGACGCAGGACAAGTTGGAGGGGGCGGCATAACGCCCCCTCGCCTACCCCCGCATCAATAGCCGACGGTAAAGCGCTGGCGGCTGTGGCGCGGCGTTTCGATTTCATCTACCAGCGCGATGGCATAATCGGCAAAGGATATGCTGCTTTTGCCATCGGCGTCGCTCAGCAACTGGTCGGTGCCCAACCGGAAACTGCCGGTGCGCGGGCCGACGAAGAAGAAGACCGAGGGCGACACATAGGTCCAGTCAATGTCGTCCACGCCGCGCAGATAGTCCAGGAACGCCTTACCCCGGCTGGCTTCGGGCAGATATTCCTTGGGAAATTCCGGTGTGCTGATCAGCGGCACGCCCGGCGCCACCTCCAGACTGGCGGCGCCGCCCACGACCAGATAGCGCGGCACGCCCGACTGGCGCACGACGTCCACCAGCGAGGCTGGTTCGGTATCGGAAAACATCACCGCACTGACGACGACATCATGGCCAGTAATTGCGGCCAGCAGCGCTTCAGGATGATTGACGTCGCCCGCAACCGCAGTGATCGCGGCATGCTGCACCGCCTTTTCGGGATGACGGGCGATCGCCGTCACCTGATGCCCGCGCCGGGCGAGTTCCGCGCTGATTTCCTGCCCCGCACGACCCGTGCCGCCGATGATCGCTACTTTCATATCCATCTCCATAAGTGGTTACCGATGGAAACCAGATAGATAATTGGCTATCAGGGGTGCAAGAAGGCACTTTGCCTTCACCTGGTTACGTCGAGGATACCGCCCATGAGTGCCACGCCAACGCCGCGCATCGGCGACGCCTATAATCCCAACTGCCCAACCCGCCACATCCTCGACCGGATCGGCGACAAATGGGCGGTGCTGGTGCTGCTGAGCCTGAAGGACGGGCCGGTGCGCTTCAACCTGCTGCGCCGCCGGATCGGCGCGATTTCGCAAAAGATGCTGTCGCAGACGTTGAAAAGCCTGGAGCGCGACGGCCTGGTCAGCCGCGCCGCCTTTGCCACCGTGCCGGTGACGGTGGAGTATCGGCTGACCCCGCTGGCAGGCGGGCTGATCGGCATATTGGACCAGATCACCGGCTGGGCCGAAGCCCATGTCGGCGACATCATGGCCGCCCGGCGCGCCCATGATGCAGGGGTGGAGGCGATGGCGGCTTAGGACCGCTCGGAACGAAGGGCTGTCGGTTTCATCCCGCCGCCTTCACAATCTCCGCCCATTCCTCTTCGCTGATCACCTTGATCCCTAGCGCCGCGGCCTGCTTCAATTTGCTCCCCGCCCCCGGCCCGGCGACGACCAGATCCGTCTTGGCACTGACCGATCCGGCTGCCTTCGCGCCCAATCGTTCGGCCTGCGCCTTCGCCTCGTCTCGGCTCATCGTTTCCAGCTTGCCGGTGAACACCACGGTTTTGCCGGTGACGGCGCTGGCGGTGGTTTCCACGACATAATCGGGCGGCGTGACTTCGGACAGAAGATCATCCCAGGCCGCGACATTATGCGGTTCATGGAAGAAGTCGGCGAGCGCATGGCCCACCGCCGCGCCGACATTTTCCACCCCGATATGGTCGGCGATCGCCTTGTCGCGTTTGGCCGACGTGTCAAATGGCTGGTCGCGCAGAGCCATAATCTCTTCCGCCAAAGCGCGCACGGCCGGCAGCGTCGTATAGCGCTTCATCAGATCGCGCGCCGTCACCGCGCCGACATGGCGGATGCCAAGGCCGAACAGCAGCCGCGCGGCATCCGGCGCACGCTTCGCCTCGATCGCGGCGAGCAGATTGTCGACCGACTTTTCCTTCCACCCTTCCCGGCCGATCAGGTCGGGGCGGTGGCGCTTCAGGCGGAAAATATCGGCCGGTTCGGTGATCCAGCCAAGGTCCAGAAATTCCTGGATCGACTTCTCCCCCAGCCCCTCAATGTCGAGCGCGACCCGGCTGACGAAATGGCGCAGCCGCTCGAACCGTTGCGCCGGGCAGATCAGGCCGCCTGTGCAGCGATAATCGACCTCGCCCTCCTCGCGCACCGCCTCGCTGTGGCAGATCGGGCATTCGGGCTTGAAGATATAGGGGGCACCGGGGCGATCACGGTCGAGATTGTCGACCACCTGCGGGATGACGTCACCCGCGCGCTGGACGATGACGCGATCGCCGGGCCGCACGCCCAGCCGGGCGATCTCGTCGGCATTGTGCAGCGTGACGTTGGAGACGACGACGCCGCCGACCGTCACCGGGGTCAGACGACCCACCGGAGTCAGCTTGCCCGTGCGCCCGACCTGAATGTCGATCGCCTCCAGCGTCGTCTGCGCGCGTTCGGCGGGAAATTTATGCGCAATGGCCCAGCGCGGTGCCTTCGCAACGAAGCCCAGCCGCTGCTGCCAGTCGAGCCGGTCAACCTTATACACCACCCCGTCAATGTCGAAGGGCAGGTCGGCGCGCGCACGCTCAATGCTGCGATAATGGTCGAGCAGGGCTTCGAGCGTGTCGACGCATATCAGCCGGTCCGACACCGGCAGACCCCAGGCGGCAATCGCCTGCATCACGCCCAGTTGCGTGTCGGCGGGCAAGGCGCTGTGCGCGCCCCAGCCATGCGCCAGGAAGCGCAGCGGACGGCTGGCGGTGACGGTCGCATCCTTCTGCCGCAGCGATCCGGCGGCGGCGTTGCGGGGGTTGGCGAACTGGCGCGCCTTGTCCGGATCGTCCGCTTGCTCCAGCAGCCGGGCGTTGAGCGCGGTGAAATCCGCCTTGGCCATATAGACCTCGCCGCGCACTTCGAACAGGTCGGGGATCGCGTCGCCCGTCAGCCGCTGGGGTATGTCGGCAATGGTGCGGACGTTCGCCGTGACATCCTCCCCCGTCGCGCCGTCGCCGCGCGTCGCGGCGAGCACCAGCTCGCCCTTCTCGTAGCGCAGCGAACAGGACAGGCCGTCAATCTTCGGCTCGGCGGTCAGTGCGACCGGCGCATCGTCGGGCAACGCCAGGAAGCGACGCACACGGGCAAGAAATTCGGCAATGTCCTCATCGGCAAAGCCATTGTCGAGGCTCATCATACGGACGGCGTGGGGGATTTTCTTGAGCGCGGAGGTGGGAGCCGCGCCCACCTGCGCATTGGGCGAATCGGCGCGGACGAGGTGCGGGAACTGGGCTTCCAGCGCATTATTCTCGCGGATCAGCGCGTCATAGTCCGCGTCGCTGATCTCCGGCGCGTCCTGATCATGGTAGAGCCGGTTATGCCTGGCCACTTCGCGCGCCAGACGCATCAGACGGTTGGCAGCTTCGGCTTCGGAGAGAGTGGCGGGATCGGTCATAGGGGTGGACATAACCGCTGTTATGCTCCGGTGAAAGCGGGTGCGCGCTGTTTCAGATGCCCGCCACCGGTACCGTCTCGAACCGCTGCCCGAAACCGGCGATGATCGGACGGGCCTTGGCGATGGCAGCCTGCACGGCGGGCAGTTTGAGCGAGGCCATGTGGCTGTCGCGGCTGTCCCACACTTCGGTGATCCACAGCGCGTCGGGGTTGGCGGTATCGAGCGCGATGACATAGGACAGGCAGCCGGGCATCGCGGTCGTGCCTTCGCGCAGAC
This sequence comes from Sphingobium xenophagum NBRC 107872, assembly GCF_000367345.1. Lineage (GTDB taxonomy): Bacteria > Pseudomonadota > Alphaproteobacteria > Sphingomonadales > Sphingomonadaceae > Sphingobium > Sphingobium xenophagum. Next base: position 170,736 of record NZ_BARE01000002.1, on the reverse strand, counting down.
AGGTCAGCAATGCGTCGCGCTTGCCGGGTTTGGCGATCATCTGGCCGATCAAGCCGTAGCGGGGCTTGGCCGATTGCGCGGTGGCGGGGATAGCGCTGGCGGCCATGGCGGCGGCGGTCATGCCCAGCATGTCTCTACGGTTATGGGTCGTCATGCTTTCCCCTGCCATGCCATTGTCCGTGTTCCCGCGCAGGCGGGAACCCAGTTCGAAGCGTGGGACTGGGTTCCCGCCTGCGCGGGAACACCGGCACTAAACCCGCTCCAGCAACCGTTCCGCCTGCGCGCGCGCTTCCGCGGTAATTTCCGCGCCCGACAGCATCCGCGCGATTTCTTCGCGCCGTTCCGCGTCGTCCAGCGCATGCACACCTGTTCGGGTCACTGTCCCATCGCTGGACTTGGCGATCAACAGATGGCCAGCGCCCCGCGCCGCGACCTGCGGGCTGTGGGTGACGACCAATATCTGGTTGCTGCGCGCGAGGCGCGAGAGGCGCTCGCCAATGGCGGACGCCACCGCGCCGCCCACGCCCCGGTCGATTTCGTCGAAGATCAGCGTGTCCGCCCCGCCCTGCTCCGCCAGCGCAACTTTCAGCGCCAGGATGAAGCGCGACAATTCGCCGCCCGACGCGATTTTCGTCAGCGGGGCGAAGGGCGCGCCGGGGTTGGTGGAAATCTCGAATTCGACCCGGTCCATGCCCTGCCCGCTCCATTGCCCCTCATCCAGCGGCGCGACCACGGTGCGGAAACGGGCGGCGTCCAGCTTCAATGGCGCGAGTTCCGCCGCAACCGCCGCGTCCAGCTTGCCCGCGGCTTGCTGGCGCTCGTCCGACAGCCCCTGCGCAGCGGTCCGATAGGCCGCCGCCTTCTTGGCAACGTCCGCCTCCAGCGCGGCGATATGCTCCTCCCCACCCTCGATCGCGTTAAGGCGCGCGGCCATATCGGCGCACAGGTCGGCCAGATCATCGGGCTGCACCTGATGCTTGCGCGCCAGGCCGCGCAGGTCGAACAGCCGGGTTTCGATGTCGTCGAGCCGGGCGGGATCGAAGCTCAATGCTTCCGCCACTTCGGCGAGCCTGTCTTCCGCCTCGCCCGCTTCCACCACCGCGCGGTCCAGCGCCTCCAGCACGGCGGCCAGTCGCTCATCCTCCGCCGCGATCCGGTCCAGCCGCCGCGCCGCCTGCCGCAACTGGGCAAGGCCACCGTCGGAGCCAGTCAGGCAGTCGGCAATCGCCGACAAATCGTCGGTCAGGCGCGCCCCCTTCTGCATCGACGCGCGTTCTTCCGCCAGTGTCGCCTCCTCCCCCGGTTCGGGGCGAAAGCGGGTCAATTCATCGACGGCATGGGCCAGATAGTCACGGTCGCGCGCGGCGGTATCAACGGTCGCACGGGCTTCGGCCAATATGTTCGCCGCCTTGCGCCAGGCTCCATATGCCGCGCCGACCGCGCCTGCATCGCAGCGGCCATAGGCATCGAGCAGCGCGCGATGCCCCCGCGCATTGAGCAGACCGCGATCGTCATGCTGGCCGTGAATTTCCACCAGGCACCCGCCCAGTTCGCGCAACAGCGCCGCCGAGCAGGCTGAATCATTGACGAAGGCGCGGCTCCCGCCATCGGCCTTCACCGTCCGGCGGATCAGCAGCGGCTCGCCCGGCTCCATTTCGATACCATTGTCCGCCAGCAGCATCGCGGCGCGATGACCGGCGGGCGGTGGGTCGAAGGTCGCAGTAACGCTGGCCTGCGCCTCGCCAGTGCGGACCAGGCCGCTATCGGCGCGGGCGCCGAGCGCCAGTCCCAGCGAATCGAGCAGGATGGATTTGCCCGCCCCCGTTTCCCCGGTCAGCACGGACAGGCCAGCGCCAAAATCCAGGTCCAGCGCCTCGATCAGCACGACATTGCGGATGGACAAGGCGCTCAGCATGACGCGCTTCTACCCGTCAATGCACAAAAGGGGAACAGGCAAGAAAGGCGACTACGCCGTGCCGCCATGTTCCTGCATCAGCTTGTAGCTGCGCGTATACCATTTGGTGCCGGGATAGTTGGCGCCCAGCACGGCCGCGGCCTTGCGCGCTTCGTCGGGGATGCCGAGCGAAAGATAGGATTCGACCAGCCGCTCCAGCGCCTCGGGCGTGTGGGTCGTGGTCTGATATTTATCGATGACGGTGCGGAAGCGCAGCGTGGCGGCAAGCCACTGGCCACGCCGCTGGTAGAAACGGCCCACTTCCATTTCCTTGCCGGCCAGATGGTCGTTGACCAGATCGACCTTCAACCGGGCATCGGCGGCATAGCGGGTGTCGGGATAGCGGCGGATCAGTTCGCCCAGCGCGTCTAGCGCCTGCTGCGTGATTTTCTGGTCGCGGCTGACATCGGCAATCTGCTCATAATAGCAGAGCGCGATCAGATAATAAGCATAGGGCGCGTCCTTGTTGCCGGTATGGATCGACAGGAAGCGCTGCGATGCCGAAATGGATTCGGCATAGTCGCTGTTCATATAATAGCTGAACGCCGACATGAGCTGCGCCCGGCGCGCCCAGGGCGAATAGGGATGCTGGCGCTCCACTTCGTCGAACAGCGCGGCGGCGAGCTTATACTGGCCGCGATCGAGCCGGTCCTTGCCGCTATTGTAGAGGGTCGACACGTCACGGGCGACATATTGCGTGTCGGCCTTGTTCTTGGACGTCGCGCAACCTGCAAGCAGGGCGGCAAGCAGAAGCGGGGCGGTGGCCGCGCCGATGCGCGTTACGGTTTTCATCAGCATGGGGCGGGTCATAGCCGAGCGGATCGCTGCCGCCAAGCGGCAGAATGGAGTCAGGATCAACAGGCGGTCCGTGCAGGCAGATCGAGCCGCGCCACTGCGCCGCCATTCGCGCCCGGCGTCAGCGAAAAGCGCCCGCCCAGTTGCGCCGCCAGCGCATTGGCAATGCGCAGCCCCAGCGATTCGCTGGAATCATGCTGAAAGTCCGGGGCAACGCCATGACCGTCATCAACGATGCGCAGCGCCAGCGCGCCCTCCACTTCCTCCAGCATCACCGCCACCTTGCCGGGCCGGTCGGGCAGGCCATGTTCGATCGCATTGCTCACCGATTCCGCGACGATCAGCGCCAGCGGCACGGTGACGGACGGCTCGATCGCCAGCCCGTGGGGCGCTGTCACCGCAACATCGATGTCGGTACGGCCACTCGCTTCCAGCACGTCGGCGGACAGCGCGGTCAGGAAGCCGCGAATGTCCTGCCCCTTGCCTGACGGATCGTAGAGCGCACGGCTGATGCGGCCCACCAGCGCCAGCCGGGCCGACGCATCGTCCAGCGCCTTGCGCGCCACGTCATGATCGACATGGCGACGCTGGAGCGCCAGCATGGCCGCGACAACCTGAAGATTGTTGGATACGCGGTGCTGGAGTTCGTGGAACAGAAGCTCCCGGTTTTCCGCCAGCGCGCGGCTGCGCTCGCGCTCCACCGCCAGATGAAAATTGGCGCGCTGCATGAAATGAATCAGCATGATGTCGACGGCCACCACGCCGATATAGAATAGCATGGCGACGGCTACCGCCGGGTTCATGACGAAGCTGTAAAATGGCGCGATAAAGACATACCAGGATAGCAGTCCGCAGAATATCGCCGCAAAAATGCCTGGCCCGATCCCGAACAGGAAAGATGACAGGATGACCGCCGGGAAGAAGGTGACGAACGGATAGCCATTGGGCAGCAGCGGTTCGGCCGCAATCCGCAGCAGCAGCGCCGCGCCGGAAAAAAGCAGCGTCAGTCCATAGGCATAAGCTGGCCGGTCGAGGACGAGCGGAAGGCGTTCGACAAAGCGCGCATTGCTCCGCTGCATGGATGTTCCCCAAATGATCTATCGTTACAGTAGCAGAACTTTGATTCTATGCCTTGATCGAAATTAGTCCATTGCGCGCCCGACATAAAAAAGGGCGCCCGGCTGAACCGGACGCCCCATTTTAACCTCAGTTCGTCGGATGGACGATCAATCCTGGGTCAGGAAGTCAGGCAGACCGCCCGGCGCCTGGCCGTCTTCATTGCCGCCTTCGCTGCGTTCCCGACGCGGACCACGATCGCCACCATCGCGGCGCGGGCCGCGACCGCGATCGCCACGACCTTCGCCGCCTTCGCGACGCGGGCCACGGTCGCCGCCGCCATCACGGCGCGGACCACGATCGCCGCGCGGCTCGCGCGCTTCGCGGGGAGGACGCGTATCCTCCAGTTCTTCGCCGGTTTCCTGATCGACGACGCGCATCGACAGGCGCACCTTGCCGCGCGGGTCGATCTCCAGGACCTTGACCTTCACTTCCTGGCCTTCCGACACGACGTCAGTGGGCTTTTCCACGCGCTCATTCTTCATTTCGGAGACATGGACCAGACCGTCCTTGCCACCCATGAAGTTCACGAACGCACCGAAATCGACAATGTTGACGACCTTGCCGTCATAAATCTTGCCGACTTCCGCTTCCTGCGTGATGCCCAGGATCCACTTGCGTGCAGCCTCGATCTGCGCCGGATCGGACGAGCTGATCTTGATCAGGCCTTCATCGTCAATGTCGACCTTCGCGCCGGTTTCGGCGACGATTTCACGGATGACCTTGCCGCCGGTGCCGATGACTTCGCGGATCTTCGACTTGTCGATCTGCAACGTCTCGATGCGCGGGGCATGGGCCGACAGTTCGGTCCGGGTCGAAGCCAGCGCCTTGCTCATTTCGCCAAGGATGTGGGCACGGCCTTCCTTCGCCTGGGCAAGCGCGGTTTCGAAGATTTCGCGCGTGATGCCCGCAATCTTGATGTCCATCTGCATCGTGGTGATGCCTTCGGACGTACCGGCCACCTTGAAGTCCATGTCGCCCAGATGATCTTCATCACCCAGAATGTCGGACAGGACGGCAAAATTCTTGCCTTCCAGAATCAGGCCCATGGCGATGCCGGACACCGGGCGCTTCAATGGCACGCCTGCATCCATCATCGACAGCGAACCGCCGCAGACAGTCGCCATCGAGGACGAACCATTGGATTCGGTGATGTCGGACAGGACGCGGATCGTGTAGGGGAACTCGTCCTTGCTGGGCAGCACGGGGTGCAGCGCACGCCAGGCCAGCTTGCCATGACCCACTTCACGACGACCCGGCGCGCCGAAGCGGCCGACTTCACCGACCGAATAGGGCGGGAAGTTATAGTGCAGCATGAAATTTTCATAATGCAGGCCAGTCAGGCCGTCGATCATCTGCTCGGCGTCCTTGGTGCCAAGCGTGGTGGTGCAGATGGACTGCGTTTCACCGCGCGTGAACAGGGCCGATCCATGGGTGCGGGGCAGGAAGCCGACCATCGCTTCGATCGGGCGGATCTGCGTGGTCGTGCGACCGTCGATGCGCTTGCCGTCCTTCAGGATGGCGCCGCGCACGATTTCCGCTTCCAGCTTCTTGGTCAGCTTGATGCCGGCCATGACGGTCTGGGCGTCGAGACCATCGGCAACGAACGACGCCTTTGCCTTGGCGCGGGCTTCGTTCAGCGCGTTGGAACGCGCCGACTTGTCGGTCAGCTTGTAGGCGGCGGTGATGTCCTTGCCGATCAGCTTCTTCAGCTTCTTCTTCAGGTCATCGAGATTGTCGCCCTGCGGCATGTCCCAAGGATCCTTGGCCGCCTTTTCAGCCAGGCTGATGATGGCGTCGACAATCTTCTTGCTCGCGTCATGCGCGAACAGGACGGCGCCCAGCATGACTTCTTCCGAAAGCTCCTTGGCTTCGGATTCGACCATCATCACAGCGTCATAGGTGGCGGCGACGACCAGATCGAGTTCACCGGCCTTTGCCTCGTCCAGCGACGGGTTGAGCTGATATTCGCCATCCTTGTAACCAACGCGGGCCGCGCCGATCGGTCCCATGAAGGGCACGCCGGACAGGGTCAGCGCAGCCGACGCGGCGATCATCGCCACAATGTCCGGCTCGCTTTCGCCGTCGAACGACAGAACCTGGGCGATGACGTTGATTTCGTTGTAGAAACCTTCGGGGAACAGCGGACGGATCGGACGGTCGATCAGGCGGGAAACCAGCGTTTCCTTTTCGGTCGCGCCGCGCTCACGCTTGAAAAAGCCGCCGGGAATGCGGCCGGCGGCGGAATATTTTTCCTGATAGTGAACGGTCAGGGGGAAGAAATCCTGGCCTTCCTTCACGCTCTTGGCGGCGGTCACGGCGCACAGCACCACGGTTTCGCCATAGGTCGCCAGCACGGCGGCGTCAGCCTGACGGGCAATGCGGCCGGTTTCGAGGGTCAGCGTCTTGCCGGCCAGCTCGATCGATACTTTCTTGACATCAAACATAGTTTTTTCCTTCGCCCGCGTCGGCCCTATTGCCGGGCGGGGCCTTTGGCGGAGCCGGTGAGGCTCCATGGGTGAGGAGCGAACTCCTCATATCCGTTCGCCCTGAGCGAAGTCGAAGGGCTTAGCTGAGCGCAGGCGAAGCAAACTTCGCTTCGCTCAGCAGAAGGCTTCGACAGGCTCGGCCCGAACGGTGTGGGGAAGTGTCCCCCGTATCATGAACGCCGTGCCGGATTGCCCGACGCCATGTTTCAGAATCAGAAACGGCCCCGCATGGGGGCCGTCCCGTTGAAGGTCCGCGTTACTTGCGCAGGCCCAGCTTGGCGATCAGGTCGGCGTAGCGCGCCTGATCCTTCTTCTTGAGATAGTCCAGCAGCGAACGACGCTTGTTGACCATCATCAGCAGACCACGACGGCTGTGATTATCCTTGTGGTGACCCTTGAAATGCTCGGTCAGGTTGGTGATCCGCTCGGTCAGGATCGAAACCTGGACCTCTGGCGAACCCGTGTCACCCTCGGCGCGGGCATATTCCTTGATCAGCGCTTCCTTGCGCTCGGCAGTAATCGTCATCTATTCGTCATCCTTCGACATCAGGTTGAAACCGCGCACCACGATGATCTGATGATCATCTGACCGGACCAGCGCGACGGGGATAGTCCCGTCCATCGCCAGATGAAGGCCAGTGGTGGCAGTGATCCCGGTCAGAACCTTCCCCTGTCGGAGCATCAGGGCCTGATCGGGCGAGACGGGGAGAGCCGGGATGTCGTCCAGCCCCGCCGTCAGCGGCAGCATAAGGCTACCGATGGCGCGCTCGTTAGCAGCATGACGCAATTTGTCCAGCGAAATCGCGGAATCGAGGGTAAACGGCCCCGCCTTGATCCGGCGCAGCATGGTCACATGGCCGACCGTGCCGAGCGCCAGCGCAATGTCGCGGGCAAGGCTGCGGATATAGGTGCCCTTGGAAACATGGGCGGTGAGAGTGATGGCGTCAATCCTCTCCCCCTCTCCAAGCTGCGCTAGCCCGCCATGCGGGCAAGCTGCGCTATCCTCTCCCCACCGGGGAGAGGAGATTTGCAGGCCATGCACCGTCACCCCGCGCATCTTCATTTCTACATCCGCCCCGGCACGCGCCAGATCATAGGCCCGCTGGCCGTCGATCAGGATCGCGCTATAGGCGGGCGGCACCTGTTCGATCGGGCCAGTGAAGCGCGACAACACCGCTTCCATCTGTGCCAGCGTGGGCCGCTGATCGCTGGTCGCGATCACCGCGCCTTCCAGGTCGAGCGTGTCGGTCTGCGCCCCGAACGCCACGGTAAAATCGTAAATCTTGTCGCTGTCGAGCATCCGCCCGGCGAGCTTCGTCGCCTCGCCGATCGCGATCGGCAGCACGCCGGTTGCCAGCGGATCGAGCGTGCCGCCATGGCCGACCTTGCACTTGCCAGCCCCACCGTCACGCAACGCGCGCTTGACCGCGCTGACGGCCTGGGTCGAGCCGAGGCCATGGGGTTTGTCGAGGATGATCCAGCCGTGCATGGACGCGCGCCTACACCGCGGCAGGCCGCTTGTCAGCCGCCCATCTGTTCCCGATAATGGCGGCGGCAGAGTGCGACATAGCGATCATTGCCGCCAATCTGCGTCTGCGCGCCGTCGCGCACCGCCTGCCCCTTTCCGTCGACACGCAGGTTCATCGTCGCCTTGCGCCCGCAATCGCACACCGTCTTGATCTCGCTCAGCGTGTCCGCCAGCCCCAGCAGATGGGCGCTCCCTTCGAACAATTCCCCGCGAAAATCGGTGCGCAGGCCATAGCAAAGCACCGGGATGTTGAGATCGTCGCACAGCGCCGCGATCTGCCACACCTGATCGCGGGTCAGAAATTGCGCCTCGTCGATCAGAACGCAGGACAGGGGCGTCGCCGCATGCTGGCGCGCGACGGCGGCGAAAATATCGACCGCAGGATCGAACAGATGCGCGTCCGTTTCCAGCCCGATGCGCGACGCAATGCGGCCATGCCCAAAGCGATCGTCGATCGCCGCGGTCCACAGCATCGTCGCCATGCCGCGCTCACGATAGTTGAAGTCCGATTGCAGCAACGTCGCGGATTTGCCCGCATTCATCGAGCTATAATAGAAATAGAGCTTTGCCATGCCCGACGCTTAGCGGATGGTCGGCGCGACGCCAGAGAGGAAACGGACCAGCGCATCGGCCAGCGCGATCCTTTTGTCCGAAAAACTATGATCGGTCGGCCAGACCATCAGCCGCGCATTGGGATTGGCCCCCTGCGCATCCGCCGCCACCGTGCGCGCTTCGGCCCCCAACCCCTTCTCCGCGCCAAGGATGGTGAGCGGACGACGGCCATAGCCCGCCAGCCGTCGGCCAAGGTCGAACTTCTCGCCATTGCCCTTTATCTCGGCGGTCAGGCTGTCATAGGTCGCGCCATGCAGCGGCGGCAGGTCGCTCTCCACTTCCGCCTTCCACGCCGCTTCGCCCTGCGCGCTCGCCAGCGCCGCGACGGTCTGCGCCGGGTCCCACGGGTCGATCAGGAACAGCCCGGCCACGCGCGGTTCGGCGGCGGCAATGTCCGCCGCCATAAAGCCGCCCATGCTGTGCCCCGCGACCACGATCGCGCTGGTGTCGATGCGATATTTGGCGACGGTCGCGGCTTGCTGGAGAAATTGCAGCGCGGCAAAGGCATCGTCTGACGCATTGCCGAAGGAGAAATTGCCCGGACTGCCCCACGACCCGCGATAATGGAGCGTGAGCACATTCCATCCGGCCCGGCGCGCGGCCTGCGCCAGGTCCAGATTCTGCTCGTTGCCGGGAAAGCCGTGAAGCAACAGCAGCGTGGGATGCAGCCCGGCCCCGGCGGCGGTGTACATGACGGCGTTCATCGCGCCATCGGCTGAAGGCAGGACGAAGGCGCTCATGCCGGCCGGATGGGTGGCGTCCGGTGCCGGATCGCTGATGACGGCGGGGTGGATCGCGGGATCCTTGGCGGCGGCGGGGGTGATGGCGCCCAATGCTGCCGCCACGCCAAACAGCCACATCATCCGCATCGCTCGATCCTCATTCTTGCACATGCGCGGACATGCCATCACATGCCGATCCGCCTGGGGAGTGTCATCATGGCGAAGAACAATGTGGGCGGCAATTAATCCGCGTCATCATCCTTGACCAGATCCTGCGCAACCTTGGGATCGCGCAGCAACTTGTCGATATGGCTGCCCTCGTCGAAACTGTCGTCGGCCAGAAACTTGATCTTCGCGGCATATTTGAGCCGCGTGCGCGCCGCGACCTCGCGCTGGAAATAGGCGGTGTTGGTGCGCAGCGCCTTCAGCACCACTTCCTCGTCCCGCCCCAGCAGCGGCTTGATGAAGGCGGTCGCGTGGCGCAGGTCGGACGACATGCGGACTTCCGTGACGCTCACGACATGCCGCGCCAGCACATCGTCATGCACATCCCCACGTTGCAGGATGTCGGACAGGATGTGGCGCACCTGCTCCCCTACGCGGAGCGCACGAACGGACGGGCCTTGGGTTTGACTGGACATATATAAACCTCATGGCCCCGACCAAAGCCGGGGCCATGTCTTTCCTATCACAGCGTGCGGACGCGTTCCTCGACCTCGAACAGTTCGAGCGTATCGCCCGGCTTGATGTCGTTGGTGTCCTGCAACACGGCGCCGCATTCCATGCCGGCGCGCACTTCGGACACATCGTCCTTGAAGCGGCGCAGCGAGTGGATGACCGTCCTGGACACGATGACATCGTCGCGGGTAAGGCGCGCATTGAGCCCCTTGCGGATGACGCCTTCCTTGACCAGAAGCCCGGCCGCCTTGTCCTTCTTGCCCGCAGGGAACACCTGCAACACTTCGGCGCGACCCACGATCGTTTCGATGCGTTCGGGGGCCAGCTGACCCGCCATTTCATTGCGCACTTCTTCGAGCAGGTCGTAGATCACGTCATAATAGCGCAGCGAGATTTTCTCGCGGATCGCCAGAGGACGTGCCTTGGCATTGGGACGGACGTTGAAACCGATCAGCGGCGCGCGGCTGGCCGACGCCAGCGTAACGTCGCTTTCGGTGATCGCGCCGACGCCGGAGCTCAGGATACGCACCTTGATCTCGTCGGTCGAAATGCGGTTCAGCGCATTGACGATCGCTTCGACCGAACCCTGCACGTCGCCACGGATGACCACCGGATATTCGATGACCTTCGTGCTCAATGCCGAGAACATATTTTCAAAGTTCGTCGGCACCGACGCGGTGCGCTTGCGGGTGATCTGTTCCTGACGATAGGCGGCCACCTCACGGGCGCGCGCTTCATTCTCCACGACCGTCATCTGGTCGCCCGCCATCGGCACGCCAGACAGGCCCAGCACCTCGACCGGGACCGAAGGACCGGCGGACTTTACCTGCTGGCCCTTGTCATTGACCAGCGCACGCACCTTGCCGCTTTCCGCACCGATGACGAACGTGTCGCCGACCTTGAGCGTACCGCGACGCACCAGCACGGTGGCGACAGCGCCACGGCCCTTGTCCAGCTGCGCCTCGATCACATTGCCTTCGGCGGCGCGATCGGGGTTGGCGGTCAGTTCCATGAGCTCGGCCTGGAGCAGGATCTTCTCGATCAGTTCGTCCAGCCCGGTCTTCTTGAGCGCGGATACCTGCACGTCCTGCACGTCGCCGCCCATATCCTCGACCACGATTTCATGTTCGAGCAGGCGCTCACGCACCTTTTGCGGGTTGGCTTCGGGCTTGTCGCACTTGTTGATCGCCACGATCATCGGCACGCCGGCCGCCTTGGTATGATTGATCGCCTCGATCGTCTGCGGCATCAGCCCGTCGTCGGCCGCCACCACCAGAATGACGATGTCGGTCACGTTCGCACCGCGTGCGCGCATTTCCGAAAAAGCCTCATGGCCCGGCGTGTCGAGGAAGGTGATGATGTCGCCGCCCTTGGTCGTCACCTGATAGGCGCCAATATGCTGGGTGATGCCGCCGCTTTCGCCCGCGACCACATCGGTCCCGCGCAGCGCGTCGAGCAGGCTGGTCTTGCCATGGTCGACATGGCCCATGATCGTCACGACAGGCGCGCGCACCTTGAGCGATTCGACCGGATCGACATCGCCTTCGATGCCGATTTCGACGTCGGCTTCGGACACGCGCTGGATGCGGTGGCCAAATTCCTCAACCAGCAGTTCGGCGGTATCCTGATCGATCGACTGGTTGAGCGTGACCGCCTGCCCCATCTTGAACAGCGACTTGACCAGGTCCGCGCCCTTTTCGGCCATACGGTTGGCCAGTTCCTGCACGGTGATGACTTCTGGCACCACCACGTCGCGCGACTGCTTTTCGCGCGTCTTGGAGCCACCGGCATAATGGGCGCGGCGTTCCTTTTCACGCGCGCGCTTGAGCGCGGCGAGGCTGCGCGCGCGGGCGCTGTCGTCATCGGCCAGCGCCTTGGTGACGGTCAGCTTGCCAGCCTGGCGACGATTATCCTCACCCTTCTTCGCCCGTTCGGGCTTGGTCGGTTCGGGCCGCTTGATCGGGGTGACCGGGGTGAAGCGACGCGGCGGCGGCGGCGCGGCAGTGGTGGCTGCAGGCTGCTCGTCCGTCGGCGCAGCCGCTTCGGGCGCGGCGGCGCTGTCCTGCGGCGCAGCGGCGGCGGGTGCTTCGGCTGCGGGCGCCGCTTCGGGAGCCTTGGCTTCTTCGACAGCAGGCGCGGACGCGGCAGCTTCGGCAGCCTGGCGATTTTCCTCGGCCCGGCGCTTTTCATCCTCGGCCGCCGCTATGCGCTCGGCCGCTTCACGACGGCGCGCTTCCTCCAGCGCATTCATGCGCGCTTCTTCTGCTTCGCGCAGCAGCTTGGCCTGCAATTCCTGACGCGACATCAGGCTTTGCGGCGGCGACTGGCGCGCGGGGGCAGGCTGCGGCGCGCGCTGCTGCTGCGGCGGCGGGGCGGCGGGACGGGGCGCTGCGGGCGCGGGAGCGGCGGGCACCGGATCGGCCTGTGGCGCAGCAGCGGGCGCAGCGCCGGCGGCTTCGCCCGGCTTGCCCAGGACGCGGCGCCGCTTCACCTCAACCACGACCGTATTCTTGCGGCCATGGCTGAACTGCTGCTGCACCTGGCCGGATTCCACGGTCCGCTTGATGCCCAGCGGCTTGCGGCCCAGAACCGGCTTGTCTTCCTTGCTGTCACTCATACGACTGAACTTAACCCTTCACTTCATCACCGGCCGGTGCAGGCACCGACGCATCATTCCATGCAATCTCGGCACCCTGCGCAGCGGAGGATCGCTCCTCCGCCTGCGCGGGCGCCTCGATAACGCAACCCAGATAGCTTTCCAAGCGGCCCAGGGCCGCACGCAGGCGCAATGCCGCGCGCGAGTCGGTCACCGCAACATGGACGACATTATCGCGCCCCATTGCCATAGATAGGGCCTCGCGGTCCACAGGCAAGACGATACCTGCAAGATCGCTGCCTTCCGCTTCCTGCCCGACGCGCAGCGCCTGGTCCAGCTTGCGATTGCCATCGGCCGCCGCATCGGCGGCATGGAGCAGCAATTTGACCAGCCCCTTGCGGCACGCGGTATCGATTTTTTCCGAACCTGTGAGCAGCATGGAGGCGCGCGCTTCCAGCCCCAGACGGCTGAGCAAATCCTGCCGCAACGCCTGTTCGATCCGTTCGGGCAGGTCCGCCTCGATCTGAAGCGCCCCGTCCTTGAAGGAACGCGCGATCGCGCCCTTGAGCTTGCCCTTGGCGAGCGCGGTTTCCAGCTCGGCCCGGCTGACGCCAATCCAGGCGCCCCGCCCCGGCGCCTTGGCGCGGACGTCGGGCAGCACCTGCCCGTCCGGGCCGATCGCCAGGCGGATCAGCGTTTCAGGGTCGGCGCGGTCGCCGGTCAATATGCATTTGCGTTCGGTCATGCGTGCCCCTCCGCGAAAACGGATGGACTGGCAACCCCAACGCTATTGGATAGGCCTAAACGCTCATCGGGGAGTGTCCGCAGCAATGGCGTCCTCCCTATGAGAGGGCGCTGGTGCGCGGTCGGCCAAAAGCTGCCCGCCCGCCGCGTAATTTTCCAGGCTCAGTTCGGTGATATTGATCTGCACGGCAGCCGCCGGCTTCCCCAGCCGCTCAACGAGCGACTGGGTGATGTCGGCGACCAGCGCGGCTTTCTGCTCGCGCGTGACGCTACCGGCCAGACGGATATCAACGAACGGCATGGCGGATCAGGCTTCCTCGTTCTCGAGCCCCGACGCGGATGCGTCATCTTCAAACCAATGCGCGCGGGCGGCCATGATGATCTCATTGCCCTGCTCGTCCGACAGGCCATAGGCGGCCAAAATGCCACCCTTGTCCTCGGCGCTTTCGGTCTTGCGGCGGCGCTGGTCGACGCGCTTCTTCTGCACCAGTTCGTCGGTGGCAAGGTCTGCCAGATCGTCGAGCGTCTTGATGCCCGCCTTGCCCAGCGTCACCAGCATCGCTTCGGTAAGGTGCGGCATGTCGGCCAGGGCATCCTCGACGCCCAGAGCCTGCCGTTCTTCCCGCGACGCTGCTTCACGCCGCTCCAGCGCCTCAAGCGCGCGGCTCTGCAATTCGCCCGCCAGATCATCGTCAAAGCCTTCGATCGAGGCTAGTTCGTCGATGCTGACATAGGCGACTTCTTCCAGCTCGCCAAAGCCCTCGGCCACCAGCAGCTGCGACAGCGTCTCGTCCACGTCCAGTTCGTTCTGGAACATTTCGGACCGGGTGACGAATTCCTTCTGCCGCTTCTCGCTGGCGTCGGCTTCGGTCATGATGTCGATCGCCTTGCCGGTTAGCTGGCTGGCGAGGCGGACATTCTGGCCGCGACGACCGATGGCGAGCGACAGCTGATCGTCGGGAACGACGACTTCGATCCGCTCTTCTTCCTCGTCGATCAGAACGCGGCTGACCTGGGCGGGCTGAAGCGCATTGACGACGAAGGTTGCCGTATCTTCCGACCAGGGGATGATGTCGATCTTTTCGCCCTGCATTTCCTGCACGACCGCCTGCACGCGGCTGCCCTTCATGCCGACGCAGGCGCCGACCGGGTCGATGCTCGAATCGCGGCTGATCACGCCGATCTTGGCGCGGCTGCCCGGATCGCGCGCGGCGGCCATGATGGTGATGACGCCATCATAGATTTCGGGCACTTCCTGCGCGAACAGCTTTTTCATGAATTCGGGGTGCGCGCGGGACAGGAAAATCTGCGGCCCGCGATTTTCGCGGCGCACGTTCAGCACGACCGACCGGATGCGATCGCCAACGCGGACGACTTCGCGCGGGATCTGCTGGTCGCGGCGGATGACGCCTTCGGCCCGGCCCAGATTAACGACGACATGGCCGAACTCGACCGATTTCACGACGCCGGTGATGATTTCACCCACGCGGTCCTTGAATTCCTCATACTGACGCTCGCGCTCGGCATCGCGGACCTTCTGGAAGATCACCTGCTTGGCCGACTGGGCGTCGATGCGGCCCAGGTCGATGGGGGGCAGCGGATCGACGATGAAATCGCCGACGACTGCGCCCTTCTGCAACTTTTGCGCGGCCTTGATGTCGACCTGCTTGAAATAATCCTCGACCACATCGACCACTTCGACGACGCGCCACAGGCGCAGGTCGCCGCTGTCGGGGTCCAGCTTGGCGCGAATATCATTCTCGGCGCCGTAACGCGCCCGCGCAGCGCGCTGGATCGCGTCCTCCATCGCCTCGATGACGATCGCCTTGTCGATCATCTTTTCGCTGGCCACCGAATTGGCGATGGCGATCAGTTCGGCCCGGTTGGCGGAAATGGCGTTGGCCATGGAAAGAACCCTTATCCTTCGGTTTCGATATCGTCCGCACCCTCGGCAGAGAGCGGCATGGTAGCATTAATCAGCGCGTCCGTCAGCACCAGCTTGGCAGTGTCGATCAGGCCAAAGGGGATGACGACATGCCCGACCTTGGTATCCTTGAACCCGATATTCTCGCCCTCGACCGGGCCAAGCACGCCCTTGAACGTCTTGCGATTGTCGATCGGCTCGGTCACCGTGATCCGCGCTTCGAACCCGCCCCATTCGACAAAATCGTGCAGGCGGGTGAGCGGACGGTCGATCCCCGGCGAACTGACCTCCAGCCGATAGGCTTCCTCGATCGGGTCAACCTCATCGAACAGGTCCGACAGGCGGCGCGAGATCGTCATGCAATCGTCGATCACCAGCTGCCGCGTTTCCCGACGCTCGGCCATGATCTGAAGCGTGCGCTCATCGCCCTGCCCAAACAGCTTCACCCGCACAAGGTCAAAGCCCAAAGCCTTCACCTCCGGTTCGATCAGCGCAGTCAGTGCGGCGATGTCCGCCATGCAATCTCCAGACTATATAAACCCGCCGCTGCCGCAGGCGGTGTGCCTGCGACCCTGACATGTTTGACGATGTAAGGAAGCAGGCGTCATATAGGCAGGCCGCCGATAATCTGCAACATTATTCGTTCTGCTGTATTCTAACCGTTCGGGCTGAGCGAAGTCGAAGCCCTCCACCGAACGAAGAGAGGTGCTTCGCCATGCTCAGCATAGCCCTTCGACTTCGCTCAGAGCCTGCCCCCGGCTTGATCGGGGGGCGAACGGAGACCATATGATGAAGTCTGTTACGCTCGCTACCCTGCCCCTTATCCTCATTGCCTGTTCGGCCGACAATGCCACCGGCCAGAATGCCGCCACGCCGGACAAGCCGTTCAAGGTCGCGACCATCGCCGACTTCGACGCCCCCTGGGCCATGACCTTCCTGCCCGACGGACGCGCGCTGGTGACGGAGAAGGCGGGCGAGATGATCCTGTTCGATCCGAAAAACGGCACCAAAATTCCGGTCGCGGGCATCCCCGCCGTCGACAGCGCTGGTCAGGGCGCGCTGATGGACGTCGTCCTCTCCCCCCATTTCGCGCAGGACAAGATGGTCTATTTCAGCTTTTCCGAAAGCCGCGACGGGGTGAAGGGCGTGGCGCTGGCCAAGGGCGCCTTTGCCCAGGCCAGCGACGGGACGACCCGGCTGGACGGCGTTCATGTCATTTTCCGCGCCAGCCCCTATGTCGATGGCAATGGCCATTATTCGGGCCGCATCGCCTTTTCGCCGGACGGCAAATATCTCTTCTTCACCAATGGCGAGCGGCAGAAATTCGATCCCGCCCAAGACCCCAAGGCAACGCTGGGCAAGGTGTTGCGCCTCAATCTGGACGGCACGCCCGCGGCGGGCAATCCGCTGGCCGCGCAGGGGTTTAACCCGGCGATCTGGTCCTATGGCCATCGCAACCTGCTCGGCATCGCCTTCGACAAGGATGGCCGCCTGTGGGAACAGGAAATGGGACCAAAGGGCGGGGACGAAGTGAACCTCGTCAAACCGGGCCTCAACTATGGCTATCCCAAAGTGTCGAACGGCGACCATTATGATGGCAAGCCGATTCCCGACCATGCACCGGGCGATGGATTTGAAGCGCCCAAAGTCAGCTGGAACCCTGTCATCTCACCGGCCGGGCTGCTCTATTATACCGGCGACCTTTTCCCGCAATGGAAGAACAGCCTCTTCATCGGCGGCCTGTCGAGCCAGAGCCTGGTCCGCGTGAAGCTGGACGGCGATAGCGCTGCCAAGGCGGACCAATGGAACATGGGCGCCCGCATCCGCGAAGTGGAACAGGGGCCGGACGGCGCGCTATGGCTGCTGGAGGATGGCGACCGGGGATCGCAGGGCCGGATGCTGAAACTGACGCCTGCGGGGTAGTTTCAGCCGTTCGTTTCGAGCGTAGTCGAGAAACGCCAAGCGCGACGCTGTAGGCTTCTCGACTACGCTCGAAGCGAACGGATAATCGGTTTACACCAACCGGCTCTGCTTGACCGCCGCTTCGATGAAACTGGCGAACAGCGGGTGCGGGTCGAACGGTTTGCTCTTGAGTTCCGGGTGGAACTGCACGCCGACAAACCAGGGATGGTCAGGCCGTTCGACGATTTCGGGCAGCGTGCCGTCGGGCGACATGCCGGAAAAAATCAGCCCGCCCTTTTCCAGCCGCTCGCGATAGCCGGCATTGACCTCATAGCGATGGCGATGCCGCTCGCTGATCTCGTCCGCGCCATAAATGCCCGCGACCACGCTGTTGCCGGTCAGTTTCGCGGGATAGGCGCCCAGCCGCATCGTGCCGCCCAGATCGGTTTCGGCGGTGCGCTTCTGCAAGCCTTCCGCGCTCATCCATTCGGTGATGAGGCCGACGACCGGCTCCGACGTTTCGCCAAATTCGGTGGTCGAAGCATCCGCTATGCCCGCCGTATTGCGCGCACCCTCGATGCAGGCCATCTGCATCCCCAGGCAAATGCCGAAAAATGGCACATTGCGTTCACGCGCGAACTTGACGCTGGCGATCTTGCCTTCCGACCCGCGTACGCCAAAGCCGCCGGGGACCAGAATGCCGTGCATGGGTTCCAGGAACGCGGCGACATCGTCGCCCTTCTCAAACAGTTCGGCGTCGATCCACTTGATCTTCACCTTCACCCGATTGGCAAAACCGCCATGGGTCAGCGCCTCGTGCAGCGATTTGTAGGCGTCGGGCAGGCCGACATATTTGCCGACCACGCCGATCGTGACCTCGCCTTCCGGATTCTGCTGCCGGTCCATGATGTCGTCCCACCGCTCCAGCGACGGCATCGGCGACCCTTCGATGCCAAAGGCGCGCAGCACTTCGGCGTCCAGACCTTCGGCATGATATTGTGCGGGCACCGCATAGATGCTGCTGGCGTCGAGCGCGGGAATGACGGCTTCGGGCCGCACATTGCAGAACAGCGCGATCTTGCGCCGTTCGCCTTCGGGCAAAGGCTGCTCGCAGCGGCACAGCAAAATGTCGGGCTGGATGCCCAGCGACGTCAGTTCGCGCACGCTATGCTGGGTCGGCTTGGTCTTGAGCTCACCTGCCGCCGCAATATAGGGCACCAGCGTCACATGGACGAAGATCGACTGGCCCCGGTCGAGATCATTATGCAGCTGGCGAATCGCCTCCATGAAAGGCAGCGATTCGATGTCGCCCACCGTGCCGCCAATCTCGCACAGCACGAAATCAATATCGTCGGTATCGGCCAGCGCGAACGCCTTAATCTCGTCGGTGACGTGCGGAATGACCTGCACCGTCGCGCCCAGATAGTCGCCGCGCCGTTCCTTGGTGATGATCGTCTGATAGACGCGCCCCTGCGTCACATTGTCGCTCTGGCGCGCGGAAACGCCGGTAAAGCGCTCATAATGGCCCAGATCCAGGTCAGTCTCCGCCCCGTCGTCGGTCACATAGACTTCGCCATGCTGATAGGGCGACATCGTGCCCGGATCGACGTTCAGATAGGGATCGAACTTGCGGATTCGCACGCGATAGCCCCGCGCCTGCAACAGCGCTGCCAGGGATGCAGCCATCAGGCCTTTACCAAGCGAGGAGACCACGCCGCCGGTGATGAAAATATACCGCGTCATGGGAGAAGAGGCCTAGCCTTTCAGAACAACAAAGAGCAAGCGCGCGAATCCACGCGCGCTCAAAAAATATTGGAAATGTCGGTGAACGGGTTAGTTGGCGAGCGGAACGGCGCTGTTGCCAGCCGCATTCGCCGCACCCGCCAGCGGATCGGCGCTGGTGGCCGGCGCGTTCTGCGTGACCGGCGCCTGCTTGACCAGCGACGTGTCGATGTCGCTGGGCGCATGACGCACCGACGCGATCACCGCCATGACGATGGACAAAGTGACGAAGATCGTCGCCAGCACCGTGGTCGATCGCGTCAGGAAATCCGCCGCGCCGCGCGCCGACATGAAGCCCGCCGGGCTACCGCCAACGCCCAGCCCGCCGCCTTCCGACTTTTGCATCAGGATGACGGTAACCAGCAGGGCGGCGATGATCGCCTGCACGACGAGAAGAAAAGTGAACATGCGACGGGTTCTGTCCGGAAATGGGATATGTTGCCGCGCACATAGCGACGAAGCGTCGCGGGGGCAACCATTGCGCGTGGCGTCTTTGGCTTAACACACCATCCGTTCGCTTCGAGCGCAGTCGAGAAGCCGCACAAATAGCGCCAGCATTTCTCGACTTCGCTCGAAACGAACGGAGGTTGGGATTAATCAGCCGCCGCAATGATCGGCGCGAACTTGTCCGCCGTCAGGCTGGCCCCGCCGACCAGCCCGCCATCGACATCGGCGATTCCCATCAATTCCGCGGCATTGTCACCGTTCATCGATCCGCCATAGAGAATACGCATCCCCGCTGCCTCGTCGCCGATCCGGCTGGCCAGCGCATCCCGCAACGCCCGGTGCATCGCGTCGACCGCTTCCATCGTCGGTATCCGCCCGGTGCCGATCGCCCAGATGGGTTCATAGGCGATCGCCAGCCAGTCGGCCGCCGCGCCTTCTGGCAGCGACGCCAGCAACTGCGCCGAAACGACCGCTTCAGCGTCGCCCGCGTCGCGTACGTCCAGGCTTTCACCCACGCACAATATCACCTTCAGGCCCGCCGCCTTTGCCGCCAGCGCCTTGGCCGCGACATCGGCATCGCTCTCGCCCTGGTCCTGCCGCCGCTCGCTATGACCAACGATTGTCCAGCCGGCCCCCGCTTCGGCCAGCATCGCGCCGGACAGGCAACCGGTATGGGCGCCGCTGGCGTTCATGTGGCAATCCTGCGCCCCGATAAAGGCTCCGCCCCGAACCTGCGCCGCGGCCGCGATCAAAGTCGCTGGCACGCATAGTCCAACATCCACCCCCTGATGATTGGCCGCGATGCCGCCAATCGCTTCGACTTCGCCCAGATGCGCCTTAAGGCCGTTCATCTTCCAGTTGCCGACGACAAGTTTACGCCTTTTCATGGATTATATTTCCCCATATTTGTTTTTGCTGCACGCGTGGTCGCGATGAACGGGGCGGGTGCATTTGTCCAGACTGGCTGCGCCAGACATTGCATGACCGTGGGCGCTTGCCGCCGCGCCTATACCGCCTTAAAGCGACCGCCATCACGCCCGCTGTTCGGACATTTTCATGCTTGCTGTCTTTCGCCGCTTCATTCGCTCCAGGTTCGGCGCGGTCTTTGCGATCCTCTTCCTGGCGGTCATCGCCGGCGCCTTCATCCTGGGCGACCTGTCCAACGGCCAGTTCGGCAGTACCCTGCGCGGCAGTGGCGGCACGGCGGCCAAGGCTGGCGGCCACAGCCTGTCGCAAAGCGAAGTGCAGGATCGCATCCAGCGCGTCTATGAAAATGCCCGCAGGTCCAATCCCGCTTTGACGATCGGCGAATTCTTTGCGCAGGGCGGCGCGACACAGGTGTTCGACCAGTTGGTCGCATCGCTGACGCTGCGCGCCTTTGCCGACGATCAGGGCGTGCATATTTCCAAGCGGCTGGTGGATGCCCAGATTGCACAGATCCCCGCCTTTCAGGACGCGGCGGGCAATTTCAGCCAGGATAATTTCCGTTCGCTGCTGATCCGCGAACGCATCACCGAACAGGCCTTGCGCGATGACATCAGCCGCGAAATTCTGGAGCGTCAGTTGCTGGGTCCGGTGGGCCTTGGCGTCAAGCTCTCCGACTCGCTGGTGCTGCCTTACGCATCGCTGCTGCTGGAAGCGCGGCAGGGCACGATCGCCGCGATCCCGGCGGTCGCCTTTCTGGACGACAAGGTGCCGACCGACGCGCAACTGGCCGATTATTACAAGCGCAACGCGGACCGCTTCACCATCCCCGAACAGCGCCGCATCCGCTATGCAGTGATCGACGCCCAGCGGTTCGCGCAGGCATCGCAGCCCAGCGACGCGGAAATCGCCGCCGCCTATAATCAGAACAAGGCCGCCTATGCCGCCAAGCAAAACCGCAGCGTCGAACAGCTGGTGCTGCCGACGCAGGCCGGTGCCAAGGCGATCGCCGACAAGGTGAAGGGCGGCACCGCGCTGTCCGCCGCCGCAAAGGATGCCGGCCTTGAGGCGCTGACGCTGACCGATCAGAGCCAGGCCGCCCTCACCGGGTCGGCGGGCAAGGCGGTTGCCGATGCCGCCTTTGCCGCCAGGCAGGGCGACATTGTCGGTCCCGTGCGTGGACCGCTTGGCTGGATCGTGCTGCGCGTCACCGCAATCACGCAAACCCCGGCCCGTCCGCTTGCCGCGGTACGCAGCGAGATTGTCGAGACATTGCGCGCGCAGAAGGAAAAGGCGCTGCTCACCGAACTGACCGGCAAGCTGGAGGATCAGATTGCCGATGGCGGCACCTTCGATGAAGTGGCCAAGGATAATGGCCTGAAACTCGAAACCAGCCCGCTGCTGCTCGCCACCGGCAAGCAGGTCGAGGATTCGGCCTATGTCCCCTCCCCCGACCTGCAACCGCTGATCGCGCCTGCCTTCGCCATGAGCGCGGATGACGACGCGCAGCTGGTGCCGATCACCCCGGACAAGCGCTATGCGCTCATCGCCCCCACTGACATTGTCGCCGCCGCGCCGCCGCCGCTGGCGAAGGTCAAGGCGCTGGTGCAGGCGCAATACCAGCTCAATCAGGGGAATGAGAAAGCCAAGAAGGTCGCCGAGGAGATTCGTGCCAAGGTCGCCAAGGGCATGAAACTGGCCGATGCCGTCGCCGCTGTCGGCGTCAAGCTGCCCGCGCCGCAGGTGCTGGGCGGCCGCCGCGCCGACATCATGCGCGGTGAACAGCGTCCCCCCGCGGAAGTCGCCATTCTCTTCTCGATGGCCCCCAACACGGTCAAGACCCTGCCGATCGGTCAGGATCGCGGTCAGTTTGTCGTCCAGCTGAACGCCATTCAGCGCGGCGATGCCAAGGATCAGCCTGAACTGCTGAAACAGGTACGCGATCAGCTGAGCGAAGTCGTCGGCCAGGAATATGGCCAGCAGTTCGAGCGCGCGGTCGAAAAAGAGTTGGGCGTGACCCGCAATGCCAAATCTGTGGCAGAAGCCCGCACGGCGCTGACCGCCACCAATAGCGGCGGCCAATAATATGGGCGCAACGGGCGGGGACGGCATCGCTTTCGCGCGCGCGGCGCTGGCGCGGGGCGAATCGGCGCTGGTGTGGCGGCGTCAGATTGCCGACACCGACACGCCCATTTCCGCCGCGCTCAAATTGTTCGAGGCGGATCGCGGCGACTTCCTGCTTGAATCGGTGGAGGGTGGCGCGGTGCGCGGTCGCCACAGTCTGATCGGCCTCGCCCCCGACCTCCTGTTCCGCGCCGATGGCGACAAGGCGCAGATCAACCGCCAATGGGCGACCGACCGCACTGCGTTCGAGCCGCTGGAGGCCGACGCGCTGACGGCGTTGCGGGCGCTGGTCGCCGAATGCCGCGCGGAACTTGATCCCGCCCTGCCCGCCGCGCTCGCCTGCCTTGTCGGCTATTTCGGCTATGAGACGGTCGGGCTGGTCGAAAAGCTGCCCCGCCCCGCGCCCAATCCCATCGCCCTGCCCGACATGCTGTTCGTGCGCCCGACCGTGATCCTGATATTCGACCGGCTGGCCGACGCCCTCTATCTGGTCGCGCCGGTGTGGAAGGGCAGCTTTACCGATGCCGAAGGCGCTGCTGATCGGGCGATCGACGCCGCGCTCGAACGGATCGACGCGACCGCTGCGCGCCTCGCCGCTCCGCTGCCCGCCACCCCCGCCCCGGCAGACATGGCCGACATCGCGGTAACCCCGGTTCTGGAGCCTGGCCGCTATGCCGCCATGGTGACCAGGGCCAAGGACTATATCGTCGCGGGCGATATTTTTCAGGTCGTGCTGGCGCAGCGTTTCACCAGCCCGTTCAGCCTGCCGCCGATCGCTCTCTATCGCGCGCTGCGGCGGATCAATCCATCGCCCTTCCTTTATTATCTCGACCTGCCCGGCTTTGCGCTGATCGGATCGTCGCCGGAAATATTGGTTCGCGCCCGTAATGGCGAAGTCACGATCCGCCCGATCGCAGGCACCCGCCCGCGGGGCAAAAACGCCGTGGAGGACGCCGCCAACCGCGAAAGCCTGTTGTCCGATCCAAAGGAACGGGCCGAACATCTGATGCTGCTGGACCTTGGCCGCAACGATGTCGGCCGTGTCGCAACGGCGGGCAGCGTGACCGTGACCGACAGCTACACCGTCGAATTCTACAGCCATGTCATGCACATCGTTTCCAACGTCGTTGGCCAGCTGGCGCCGGACAAGGACGCGATCGACGCGCTGTTTGCAGGATTCCCGGCGGGCACCGTATCGGGCGCGCCCAAGGTCCGCGCGTGCGAGATCATTGCCGAACTGGAACCTGAAACACGCGGCGCCTATGCCGGTGGCGTCGGCTATTTCAGCCCGGACGGCAATATGGACAGCTGCATCGTCCTGCGCACCGCCGTGTTGAAAGACGGCGTCATGCATGTGCAGGCCGGGGCCGGGATCGTCGCCGATTCCACCCCCGAATATGAACAGCGCGAATGCGAAGCCAAGAGCGGCGCGCTACTGGCGGCAGCGCGCGAGGCGGTGGCCTTGGCGCGCGAAAGCGGCTTCGGGCAGTAAAATCCTCTCGTCATCCCAGCGAAAGCTGGGATCTCCCTTCTTTTGCTCAAGCGCCGAAAAGAAAAATGGGATACCAGCCTTCACTGGCATGACGTATTTAGCGGAGCAATGTCACCGGCACGCCCGCCACCCGGTCGCGCCGCGTTCCGCCTGATCCAGATGGAAATGATCGCGGTGCGCCTTGTTATAATCAGGCGACAGCACGGTCGAAAACAGGTCGCACGCCCCGTCCCGCACCGCGCGGAGAAACTCGGCGTCCCTGGCCTTGCCGTCCCAATCGTTCAGCACGCTTATCTGCCGCCCATCCGCCAGGACAAAGGCAGCGATGTCGATCGCATCGGCGGTCGCATGTTCGCTGAAATCGCCAGCGCTGCGCCCGTACATCCGTCGACAGCTATAGCTGCCAAAATGCCGCAGCGAAGCGACCGGCTGGCCATAGATGCGCTGCGCGGCAGGCTGGACCACCTGCCACTCCCATAGCTTGAGCGCGGCCACCACCGGGCAGGAAGGCGCGACCGCCGCCGGGGCGTAGGCCAGCGCCCCGCGTTCGGCTTTCAGCCGTACGGCATCATCATAGACGCATTGTCCCGACCCGCCCGGCTCCATCGCGCTATAGGACACGCCCGCCTGTTCCAGCAGCGCCAGACATTGCGCCCGCTCCCCCGTCAGCGCCGCCAGCTTCCGCCCGGTAAACAGGCCAATCGGCTGATCAAGGTCGATCTTTGTCCAGGGCAGGTCCTGCGGCCGCTGCCGTAGCACGGCATAGGCCAGCAGGATCAGGCAGAGCAAAACGCCCCAGAACAGGATGTGACGCAGGAACAGGTGGATTTGACGCATCCCCTAACCACGCCGGACCTGCCAGAAAGGTTCCGATGTGACGGGATAGCCCAGATGATCCGGGATGCATAAATGCTGTTCGCCGTCGCGATCTTCCACCCATGGCCGCACTTTTTCAACCGGGTGGGCAGCGGCATGGGCGATCATCTCGGCATGGCTTCCCGCCAGCGCCAACCGCTCCAGATTGCGCCGGGTGGGAAAGATGATACGCCCATCCCCCGCATCGCATCGCGCCAGCGTGGCGGTGGCGCTACTCCAGAACAGATGCACATTCTCCGTCGCGTCGGCGACGGCTTCCTGCGCGTCGGGCGCGCGCGCGATGTAAAAGCGCGTGTCATAGACCCGGATCGCCTTTTCAAACGGCGCCGGATGCCATCGGGCAAAGGGCGTCAACTGATCGAGCGCCAGCGTCAGACCATGGCTGTCGAGCAAATCGCCCAGCATCGTCCCGGCCAGCAACCCCTGCCGCAGCGACAATACCGTCGGCCCGTCGACCGCGCCCGCCAACTCCCCGTTCAGATCCCCGTTCACGCCCCCGATCAGGCCAACACCCAGCCCGCTTTCCTCGATCGTTTCGCGGATCGCCGCGATCCGCGCCGCGGCCTCATCCTGTTCAAGCCCATGCTCGATCCGTGCCGCCAGCGCATGGTCATGCGCGTCCACCCCGCCGCCGGGAAAGACCAGCGCGCCCGCGGCAAAGGCCATGGTCGATGCCCGTTCCATCATCAATATGTCGGGCGGCCCATCGGGCCGATCGCGCACGATCACTACCGTCGCTGCGGGGCGACCTGCATCATCTTCCATTGTCATGCCCTTGCTCTACGCCCGGCGATGCCAGCCGGTAAAGCCCGCGCCAGCGATCTTCTCATGCCCCTTGTGCCAATTCCAGAAACTGGCGCAATGTCGGCGTCTCATCCTCCCGCCGCCACGCCAGCCCGGTTTCCAGCATCGGCGGATCGCCAAGATCGGCATAGACCACGCCCGCCCGCGCCAGATTGCGCAGCGAAGCCGGAACCAGCGCTATTCCCAGCCCCGCCGACACCAGGCTGATGATCGTCTGCATCTGGATCGCCTGCTGCACGATATTGGCCTGCGCGCCGCGCGCCGCATAATAGCCAGTGACCAGATCGTGAAAGGCGGGCGCCACCGCGCGCGGAAACAGGATCAGCGGCAGCGACACGATCGCCGCCGCATCGATCGCCCCTGCCTCCACCCATTGCTCCGGCAATGCCGTGACCAGCGGCTCGCGGATCAGGCGGCGATAGCACAGGTCCGGCGGCAAGGGCGCATCAGCAGGCGGGATCAATATGCCCGCATGCGCCTGCCCCGCCAGCAATGCGGGGATCTGCACGTCGCTGGTCGCCTCCGTCAGGCGGATTTCGACCTGCGGGAACAGCGCGGCATAGCGGCGCACCAGCGCGGGCAGTACGCTATAATCGGCGGTGCTGACGAAGGAGAGCGCCAGATGCCCCGCCCGCCCCTCGCGCAACCGCCGCGCCGCGTCCGGCAGCGCGTCGATCGCGGCGATCGCCGGGCGCACCTGCTCCAGCCATTGCGCCCCGAACGGGGTCAGCGCGACCCGCCGCTTGGTCCGCGTGAACAGCGGCGCGCCCAGTTCGCGCTCCAGCATCAGGATCGACTGGCTGAGCGGTGGCTGGGTCATATGCAGCCGTTCCGCCGCCTGCCCGAAATGCAGCGTTTCGGCGACCATGACGAAATGCCGCAACTGGCGGATGTCCATGTTTCATATATCCTGCGACCTAATGAGGCATCAATAATATATTTCACACCTAATCCCAACGGGTATAGAGCCGCCCGCGAGGATTATCTTTTCAGGGACATCGACCATGCCTGCCTATCGCTCCAGAACCACCACCCATGGCCGCAACATGGCGGGCGCGCGCGGGCTGTGGCGCGCGACGGGCATGAAGGACGAGGATTTCGGCAAGCCGATCATCGCCGTGGTCAACAGCTTCACCCAGTTCGTCCCCGGCCATGTCCACCTCAAGGATCTGGGCCAGCTGGTCGCCCGCGAGATTGAGGCGGCAGGCGGCGTCGCCAAGGAATTCAACACCATCGCGGTCGATGACGGCATCGCCATGGGTCATGGCGGGATGCTCTATTCGCTCCCCAGTCGGGATCTGATCGCCGACAGCGTCGAATATATGGTCAACGCGCATTGCGCCGACGCGATGGTCTGCATCTCCAATTGCGACAAGATCACGCCCGGCATGCTGATGGCCGCGATGCGCCTCAACATTCCCGCCGTGTTCGTTTCCGGCGGGCCGATGGAAGCGGGCAAGGTCGTGATGCGCGGCAAGGAAGTGGCGCTCGACCTGGTCGACGCCATGGTCGTCGCTGCGGACGAAAGCTATACCGACGAAGAAGTCAAAACCATCGAACGCTCCGCCTGCCCCACCTGCGGGTCATGCTCTGGCATGTTCACGGCCAATTCGATGAACTGCCTGACCGAAGCGCTCGGCCTCTCGCTGCCCGGCAATGGTTCGACGCTCGCCACCCATGCCGATCGCGAACGGCTGTTCCGTGAAGCGGGCCATGTCATCGTCGATCTCGCCAAGCGCTGGTATGAACAGGATGACGCCACCGCCCTGCCGCGCACCATTGCCAGCTTCGCCGCGTTCGAAAATGCGATGAGCCTGGACATCGCCATGGGCGGCTCGACCAACACCGTGCTTCACCTTTTGGCCGCCGCCCATGAAGGCGGGGTCGATTTCACCATGGCCGACATCGACCGCCTGTCGCGCCGCGTCCCCTGCCTGTGCAAGGTCGCGCCCGCCAAGCAGGACGTGCATATGGAGGATGTGCACCGCGCCGGTGGCATCATGGCGATACTGGGCGAACTGGAGCGCGCCGGGCTGGTCGACACCTCGCTTCCCACCGTCCACGCCCCGACGATGGCCGCAGCGCTCGCCCGCTGGGACATTGGCCGCACCAACAGCGATGAAGTCCGCGCCTTCTTCCGCGCGGCACCCGGCGGCGTCCCGACCCAGACCGCATTCAGCCAGTCGGCCCGCTGGGAAGAGCTGGACCTGGACCGCGAAACGGGCGTGATCCGCTCCGCAGACCATCCCTTCTCCAAGGATGGCGGCCTTGCCGTCCTTTATGGCAACCTTGCGCCCGAAGGCTGCATCGTCAAGACGGCGGGCGTGGACGATAGCATCCTCACTTTCCACGGCACGGCGCGCGTCTATGAAAGTCAGGACGCCTCGGTCGCGGGCATTTTGGGCAATGAGGTCAAGGCCGGCGACGTCGTCGTCATCCGCTATGAAGGGCCAAAGGGCGGGCCGGGCATGCAGGAAATGCTCTATCCGACCAGCTATCTGAAATCCAAGGGGCTGGGCAAGGCATGCGCCCTCATCACCGACGGCCGCTTTTCGGGCGGCACGTCGGGCCTGTCGATCGGCCATGTCTCGCCCGAAGCAGCCGAAGGCGGCCTGATCGCGCTGGTCCAGACCGGCGATCCGATCGTCATCGACATTCCCAATCGCGTCATCAAGCTGGACATTGATGACGCCGTGCTGGCCGAACGCCGCGCCGAAATGGAAAAGATGGGGGCAAAGGCGTGGAAGCCCTTTGGCCGCAAACGCGACGTCTCACCGGCCCTGCGCGCCTATGCCGCCATGACCACCAACGCCGCCAAGGGCGCAGTGCGCGACGTCAGCCAGATCGAGAAATAGAATAAGCTCCGTTCGGGCTGAGCCTGTCGAAGCCTTGTCCTTCTTCAGTAGAAGAACGGCCCTTCGACAAGCTCAGGGCGAACGGAGTTTGGAAACGGGAGAGGTAGGGCGTCGGACCAGCCGTGTCAGCCGCCCACCTGCGCCAGCCAGTCCGCCAGATTATAATGGTTGCTCACCCGCGCGATCCTGCCGTCGCGTATCTCGAAAAACGCGCCGACGCGCAGCCGGTATCGCTGCCCGGCTGCCGCTGGCAAATCGCCGTCGGTTACCAGATATTCGCCCTCCAGCATGAACTCCGCCGCCGCCCGCGTGCCATCGGCCGATGTCAGGAACACAGGCTCGATCACCGTCTCGCTATAGCAGCGGTTCATATGGTCCAGAAATTCGGCAAAGGCCGCCTTGCCGTTGCGCACCGCACCCTGGCTCGGTTCATGC
The DNA here is from genome assembly GCF_000367345.1 of Sphingobium xenophagum NBRC 107872. GTDB lineage: Bacteria > Pseudomonadota > Alphaproteobacteria > Sphingomonadales > Sphingomonadaceae > Sphingobium > Sphingobium xenophagum. The sequence goes on along the minus strand of NZ_BARE01000002.1, from coordinate 141,937 downwards.
ACCACATCGTCGGTCAGCAGCGCCAGCATCGCGGCGCTGTCCCCGCGATTGAAGGCGGCATAATAGTCGCGCAAAATCCTATCGCTCATGCCCCTTGCCCCAATCTTTCCCCATGCCAGCGCAGATGATCCGCCATGAAGGTGGAGATGAAATAATAGCTATGGTCGTAACCGTCCCGCACCGTCAGCGTCAGGTCGATCCCCGCCGCGTCGCAAGCCGTGCGCAGCAGGTCCGGGCGCAGTTCCTTGTCCAGAAACCCGTCCGCTCCACCCTGATCGACCAGCAATGCATCGACCCGCGCGCCATCCTCGATCAGCGCGACCGCATCATGCTTGCGCCACGCCGCCTTGTCATCGCCCAGATAGCCCGACAGCGCCTTCTGACCCCATGGCACCTGGCTTGGCGCGACGATCGGCGCAAAGGCCGACACCGCCTTGAACCGATCCGCCAGCGTCAGCCCGATCGTCAGCGCGCCATGCCCGCCCATCGAATGGCCCATGATCGACTGTCGCGCCATGTCGGCGGGAAATTCCGCTGCGATCAGCGCGGGCAGTTCTTCCGTCACATAGGACCACATCTTGTAATGCGCCACAAAGGGCGCCTCGGTCGCATCGACGTAAAAACCGGCGCCCAGCCCGAAATCATAGGCGCCATCGGGATCGTCAGCCACGCCTTCGCCCCGTGGCGACGTGTCGGGCGCGACGAAGATCAGCCCCAGTTCGGCGCAGATCGCGCGAAACTCGCCTTTTTCGGTTACATTGGCATGGGTGCAGGTCAGGCCCGACAGATACCAGACCACCGGCAGCTTCGCCCCCGACTCATGCGGCGGTACGAACACGGAAAACACCATGTCCGTCCCCGTGCTGGCCGATGCATGGCGATACACGCCCTGCACCCCGCCAAAGGCGCGATTTTCCGAAACGGTCTCCATGCCGTTCAATCCTTCGGCCCGACATTGGGCGCATAGGCGCAAATCTTGTTACCGTCCGGGTCACGCAGATAGGCGCCATACATATTGCCGGGCGAATTGGGCCGGAAGCCCGGCGCGCCTTCGCTCGTTCCACCTGCCGCAACGCCATTGTCGTGAAAGGCGTCCACCTCGGCATAGCTTTTCGCGGCAAAGCCCAGCGTATGGCCGTTGGCAGAGGTCGCTGGCGCGCCATCGGCGGGTTTGGCCACCACCACCGCGCCGCTGGCCGACGGATAGATCAGGCCATTGGGATAGGGGGCCGCGGCATAGCCCAGCGCCCCCATGGTCGCGTCCCAGAAGGCGCGCGCCTTTTCAATGTCGTTGGTGCCGAAATAGACATGGGTAAACATGGATCGCTCTCCGTTCAGAACACAACGACGCTGCGGATGCTCTCGCCCGCATGCATCAGGTCGAACCCCTTGTTGATCTCTTCCAGGCTCAGCATATGGGTGATCATCGGGTCGATCTCGATCTTGCCGTTCATATACCAGTCGACGATCTTGGGCACATCGGTCCGGCCCTTGGCCCCGCCGAACGCGCTGCCCTTCCACACCCGGCCAGTGACCAGTTGGAATGGGCGGGTGCTGATTTCCTTGCCCGCTTCGGCGACGCCGATGATGATGCTTTCGCCCCAGCCGCGATGGCACGCCTCCAGCGCGGTGCGCATCACCCCGGTATTGCCGGTGCAATCGAACGTATAGTCCGCCCCGCCATCGGTCAGCGCGACAAGATGCTGGACGATGTCGCCCTCCACCTTGTTGGGATTGACGAAGTGGGTCATGCCGAAACGGCGGCCCCATTCTTCCTTGCTGTCATTGATGTCGACGCCGATGATCATGTCCGCGCCGACCAGCTTCGCGCCCTGAATGACGTTCAGGCCAATGCCGCCCAGGCCGAAGATGATGACGTTGGACCCCGGCGTCACCTTGGCGCTGTTCACCACCGCGCCCACGCCCGTGGTCACGCCGCAGCCAATGTAACAGCTCTTGTCGAACGGCGCGTCCTCGCGGATCTTTGCCACCGCGATTTCGGGAAGCACGGTGAAGTTGGAGAAGGTCGAGCAGCCCATATAGTGAAAAATCGGCTGGCCCTTGTAGGAAAAGCGCGTCGTGCCGTCGGGCATCAGCCCCTTGCCCTGCGTCGCGCGGATCGCGGTGCACAGGTTGGTCTTGCCACTGAGGCAGCTTTTGCACTGGCGACATTCGGGCGTGTAGAGCGGGATGACATGATCGCCCGGCTGCACGCTGGTAACGCCCGGTCCCACCTCGCGCACGATGCCCGCGCCTTCATGCCCCAGGATCGACGGGAAAATGCCCTCGCTGTCGAACCCGTCCAGCGTGTAGGCGTCGGTATGGCAAATGCCGGTCGCCATGATCTCGACCAGCACTTCACCTGCTTTCGGCCCCTCCAGATCGACCTCGACAATCTCCAGCGGCTTTTTGGCTTCAAAGGCGACGGCGGCGCGGGTTTTCATGGGGAAAGCTCCTGTTCTGATACGGCTCCGCCCCTAGCAATATCCCACCCGCGCGATAAGGAGGGATTGTTGCAATTCATTATTTCATATCAGGGATAATCCATGCGCGGCTGGGATGGGATAGACGAATTTGTCGCCGTGGCGACCACGGGCAGTTTCAAGGGCGGCGCGGATGCGCTCGGCCTGTCCACCACCCATATGAGCCGCGCGATCGCCGCGCTGGAAAATCGGGTGCAACGCCCGCTCTTTCACCGCACGACCCGAACCGTCCGGCTGACCGACACGGGCCGCCTCTTCTACGATCATTGTAGCCGCATCGTCACCGAACGCGACGAAGCCATTGCGCTGATCAGCGAAGGGGCGGAACCGCAGGGCGACCTGCGCATCACCTGCTCGACCGCCATGGGGGAGCGCTTCATCGCCCCCATCGTCCGCGCATTCGCCGCACGCTATGTCAAACTCGCTGTCACGATAGAGCTGACCAACCGGCTGGTGGACCTGATCGGCGAGGGGTATGACATGGCGATCCGCACGGGAACGCTGGCCGATAGCCGCCTGATCGGCACGCGCATTGCCTCGCGCACCCTCTATACCTGCGCCGCCCCCGCCTATCTCGCGGCGCGCGGCACGCCCAACGCCATTGCCGACCTTGCCCATCATGACTGTCTGATAGGCACCACGACCAGTTGGCAGTTTCGCTCCTGGGGCCGGATCGAAACCATCCGCCCGCGCGGCCGCTGGCGCTGCAACAGCGGGGAAGCGGTGGCGCAGGCCGCCATCGCAGGCATGGGCATATGCCAGCTGCCCGAATTTTACGTCCTGCCCCATATCGCGTCCGGCGCGCTGGTGCCGCTGCTCGCCAATTTCGCGATGGAGGATGAACCGATCTGGGCCGTCTATCCCCAGCGCCGCCACCTCTTGCCCAAGATTACCGGCCTGCTCGACCTGTTGCGCAGCGAATTGCCCGTGGCGCTGGCCCGGCGGGACTAACCCTCGTGCCGGAACAGCCGCGCCACCTGCACCGCAATCTCGCGCGGGGTTAGGCGACCGGGCCGGAACCAGTCCGCCGCGGCATTGAGTTGCGACAGGAGCAGGTTCCGATAAATCGACCTGTCGATCCCCGCCGGTAAAGGCAGATCGGCCACGATCGCCCGGAACAGCCCCTCGAAACGGTCGCGCCGCGCCACAAGCTGCATACGCACATCGTTGGGCACTTCGCGAAAATCATTCATCATCGGCGTCGTCAGCGAATCGGGTGCCAGCTGCACCTCCAGCAGCGCGACGCACGCCACTTCCAGCCGCTCCCACGGATCGGCGACGTCCGCCACCGCGGCCGCGATCCGCGCCTCCGCTTCATCGAGCGCGCCATTATGCAGTTCAACGAACAGCGCGTCCTTGGACTTGATATGGTGATAGAGCGATCCGCCCAGCACCCCGGACGCCTCGCCAATGTCGCGCATCGACGTGCCACGATAGCCCTTGCGCGCGAACAGCTGCGCCGCGATCGCGAGTATCTCCTCGCGCCGGGACCGCCCGCCTTCCTCGCTTCCCGCCTGCTTGCTCATGCGCGCTGGCCTAGCACAAAATGCCGCCCCGGATCATCCCGGCGTCACGGCAGCAGCAGCGACGAATCGCCATAGCTGTAGAAACGATAGCCCGCCCCGATCGCATGGGCATAAGCCGCCCGCATCCGCTCCGTCCCCATCAGCGCGCTGACCAGCATGAACAGGGTTGATTTGGGCAAATGGAAATTGGTCATCAACCCGTCGACCGCCCGGAACCGATAGCCCGGCGTGATGAAAATCCGGGTTTCATCGGCAAAGGCACGGATGATGCCGTCCTCGCCCGCCGCGCTTTCCAGCAGGCGCAGGCTGGTGGTGCCAACAGCGATCAGCCGCCCGCCCGCTGCCCGCGCGGCATTCAGCCGCTCCGCCGTCGCCGCCTCGATCCGGCCCCATTCGGCGTGCATCCGATGATCGTCGGTATCGTCCGCCTTGACCGGCAGGAATGTCCCCGCGCCCACATGCAGCGTCAGCGTCTCGGTCGCGATGCCGCGCTCCGCCAGCGCCGCCATCAATTCCGGGGTGAAATGCAGCGCAGCCGTGGGTGCTGCCACCGCACCATCCTCCCGCGCGAACATCGTCTGGTAATCGGCCCGGTCGCGCTCGTCGGTCGGACGCTTGCTGGCGATATAGGGCGGCAATGGCATCCGCCCCGCCCGCTCCAGCAATATCTCCACCGGCTCCTCGCCCTCGAAGCTCAGCGTCACCCCGCCATCATCGTCGCGCGGCCCGGCAATGGCCGTGACCCCCGCGCCGAAATCGATCCGGTCACCGTCACGCACCCGCTTGGCATTGCGCAAAAAGGCCTGCCACTGGCGCAGCCCCAGCCTTTTGTGCAGCGTCGCGCCGATCCGCGCATTGCCGCGCATCCCCTCCAGCTGGGCGGGAATGACGCGCGTATCGTTGAACACCAGCACATCGCCCGCCCGCAACAGCGAGGGCAGGTCACGCACGCTCAGGTCGGCAAAGTCGCCCTCGCCCGGCACCAGCAGCAAGCGCGCACTATCGCGCGGCGACGCAGGCCGCAGCGCAATATTCTCCGGCGGCAGGTCGAAATCGAAAAGGTCTACGCGCATGGTCTAAACGCTGCCCTGTTCAGCCTTTATCGGTGTTCCCGCGAAGGCGGGAACCCAGTCCCCCTCTGGACTGGATTCCCGCCTTCGCGGGAACACCCGGTGCTATAATCATGATAAAGCGAAGGGATGGTGGCCGGACGAACCAGCCCCTTCTCCCGCTTATTTCGCCGGCGCGCCAATAATCGACGGCGCGACCGGGGCGACGGGCGCGGTCACCGGCGGCTTGCCGTCGCTCTCGATCGACGCTTGCAGGATCACGGTCGGGTTGGCGGGCGGTTCGCCCTGCGCAATCGCATCGACATAATTCATGCCCTCGATCACCCGGCCAAACACCGTATATTTCTTGTCGAGCTGCATCCTGGGCAACAGCACGATGAAGAACTGGCTGTTGGCGCTATCCTCGCTCTGGGCGCGGGCCATCGACACGGTACCGCGCAAATGGGGCATCGGGTTGAACTCGGCCTTCAGGTCCGGCAACGTCGAACCGCCCGTGCCATCGCCCTTGGGGTCGCCGCCCTGCGCCATGAAGCCGGGAATGACGCGATGGAATTTCAGGCCATTGTAGAAACCCTGCCGGGTCAGTTCCTTGATCCGCTCGACATGGTTGGGCGCGATGTCGGGGCGCAGCTGGATACGCACCCGCCCGCCGCTCGACAGGTCCAGATCCCAGATATTCTGCGGATCGGCCGGCACCACCGCAGGCGGCAGCTTGGGGGTCAGGTCGCCGCCCAGCGACTTGGCATTCTCCGCCGCCCGCGCCGCAGCCTCCGCCTTCTTCAATTCATCGCCCTTGCTACCGCCGCCCTGGGCATAGGCCATGCCGGACGCAGTGAGGGCGATGCCGATCGCCACGGTCTTGAGCGCGCAGGTGAAACGCATGGGACTTACTTTCCTCAATATCTTGGCCGTCCTGATAGCGCGCTGATCGCGATTGGCAACTGAACGCAGGCTGAGCGAGCTTATACGCTGCCCTTGCGCCCCAGTTTTTCTACCCGCGCCACGACTTCGTCGCGCACCACCGGCCCCACAAATTTATGGATCGGCCCGCCATAGAGCGCGATTTCCTTGACCAGTCGCGACGCGATCGGTTGCAGGCACACGTCCGCCATCAGGAATACCGTTTCGACGCGGGCGTTGATCTGCTGGTTCATCCCCGCCATTTGATATTCATATTCAAAGTCGGCGACCGCGCGCAGCCCGCGAATGATGACGCTCGCGCCCTGCGATTCGGCAAAGTCCATCAGCAGCGAGTTGAAGCCGACGACCACAATGTCGGCGTCGATCGCCGCGCATTCGCGCCGGACCATCTCCAGCCGTTCCTCATCGCTGAACATGGGCGACTTGCTGATGTTGGTCGTCACACCGATCACCAGCCGGTCGACCAGCTTCGCGCCGCGCCGGATGATGTCCATATGCCCCAATGTAATCGGGTCGAACGTGCCGGGATAGACACCTATGCGCTGCTTGCTCATGCCGTTTAGCGATCCCTTTCCACGATATAGTCGGCTATGGCGCGCAGCAGGTCGGCTTCCGCGCCATAGCCATGCAGATGCGCCTTGGCCTGATCGACCAGCATGTGCGCCTGCGCCCGCGCCCGATCGACGCCCAGGAGCGACACGAAGGTTTCCTTGCCCGCCGCCGCATCCTTGCCCAGCGCCTTACCCGCCACCGTCGCGTCGCCCTCTACATCCAGCAGATCGTCGGCAATCTGGAACGCCAGCCCGATGTCGCGCGCATAGCCATGCAAGCCGGTGCGCGCATCGACCGGGATGCGGGCCATGATCGCGGCGGCATCGACGCAAAAGGCGATCAGCGCCCCGGTCTTTAGGTTTTGCAGCCGGGTGACGGTGGCCAGGTCGAACCGGGCATGTTCCGCCTCCAGGTCCATCATCTGCCCGCCCGCCATGCCCGCAGGACCGCTGGCCAGCGCCAGCGCGCGCACCAATTCTATCCGCACGAACGGGTCGGGATGGGTTTCCTCGTCGGACAAGATCTGGAACGCCAGATCGTGCAGGCAATCGCCGGCCAATATGGCCGTCGCCTCGTCAAACGCCTTGTGGACGGTCGCCTTGCCCCGGCGCATGTCGTCATTGTCCATCGCGGGCAGATCGTCATGCACCAGCGAATAGACATGGATGCACTCGATCGCCAGGCCGACCCGCAGCGCCGATTCGCGCGACAGATGGAACAGGTCGCTGGTCGCCTGCACCAGCAATGGCCGCAACCTTTTGCCGCCGCCGATCGCGGCGTGGCGCATCGCCTCATACAGTCGCGCCCGTGGATCGTCCGGCACGCTCAGCAGATGGTCGAACGCCCGGTCGATCGCCGCCGCGACTTCTGCCGAGCGCGCCTTGACCAATGCCCCGGCGGAGGCCGTCTCTCCCCCGATCATGCCGCTCATTCCGCGCCGAACGGCTGCGCGCCGGTTACGGCGCCGCTGGCGTCTGTCGTCAGCTTGGCGATCCGCGCCTCCGCCGACGCCAGCCGCTCCGTACAGCGTTTGCGCAATTCCTCGCCCTGCGCATAGAGCGAGATCGACTCGTCGAGCGGCACGTCGCCGCTTTCGAGCCGCCGCACGATCGTTTCGAGCGCGCGCAGCGCATCCTCGAAAGAAAGATTGGCCGGATCAAGGGCCGAATTGGAAGGGGCCGTGCTGCTATCGTCTGCCATGTCCCTGCATTGACCGCCACTGCCGCCCCGGTCAAGCCATCACACCGGCTTTCATGCCCGCTTTCATGACTGTCATCGTGTCGTCATGACGTCATATGATAGCGATGGGGGATTAAGCGCAGTTTTGCGTTGACGCAGGATGTTGCAGGTGCACATAGAAGGACCGCTATGAAATTTTACATTCCCCTGATCGCCGTTGCCTCGCTCACTCTGCTGAGCGCCTGCAACAAGAATGACGAACCTGAAGTCGTTGGCGGCCCTGCCGATCCGATGGCTGCCGAACTGGCCAATGCCGCGCCTGTCGAGCTGCCCCCGTCGGTCAAGGCCAACAAGCAGTTCCGGTGCAAGGACAACAGCCTGATCTTCGTCGACTATATGAGCGACGACAAGACGGCCCAGCTGCGCACTGAAAAGGGCGGCCCCGCCACCACGCTGAAGGCGGAAGAAGTCGGCAAGCCCTTCACGGCCGAAGGCTTTGAAGTCAGCGGCGCGGGCGACGACGTCACCATCACCGTGCCCGGCAAGGGCGCACAGGCCTGCCACGTCTAAGACGCGCGCAGCTTCCTCATTCCCAGGCCGGACCTTTCCCTAAAGGTCCGGCCTTTTCTTGTTCCACACATCTTCTTCCCGCTGGGTGGGCGAAGTTGGAAGAGGGGGTTCGACGCTATCGACAGCATCCGACACCCCTACCATTGTGAATCCCGCTTGGCCCCGCTAAAGGCGCGCACATGTCCAGCACCGCTCCCCACATCACCCCGGAAATCGTCGCCGAACATGGCCTCAGCCCGGAAGAATATGACCGCGTCCTGAAAGCGATCGGCCGCGAACCGAACCTCACGGAACTGGGCATATTCTCGGTCATGTGGTCGGAACATTGCAGCTATAAAAGCTCCAAGATCCACCTGATGAAGCTGCCCACAACTGGCCCGCAGGTCATTTGCGGCCCCGGCGAAAATGCAGGCGTGGTCGATATTGGCGATGGTCAGGCGGCGATCTTCAAGATGGAGAGCCACAACCACCCCAGCTATATCGAACCCTATCAGGGTGCGGCGACCGGCGTTGGCGGCATTTTGCGCGACGTGTTCACCATGGGCGCGCGCCCGGTCGCCAATATGAACGCGCTGCGCTTCGGTCGGCCCGATCATCCCAAGATGCGCCACCTGATCAGCGGCGTGGTGCGCGGCATTGGCGGCTATGGCAATTGCGTCGGCGTGCCCACCGTAGGCGGCGAAGTCAATTTCCACCCCGCCTATGACGGCAATATCCTGGTCAACGCCATGACCGTGGGCATCGCGGACACCGACAAGATTTTCTATTCCGCCGCATCGGGCGTGGGCAACTCCATCGTCTATGTCGGTTCCAAGACCGGCCGCGACGGCATCCATGGCGCGACCATGGCCAGCGCCGATTTCGGCGACGATGCCGACGCCAAGCGCCCCACCGTGCAGGTCGGCGATCCCTTCACCGAAAAGCTGCTGATCGAAGCCTGCCTTGAACTCATGGCATCCGACGCGATCGTCGCTATTCAGGATATGGGCGCGGCGGGCCTCACCTCCTCCAGCGTCGAAATGGCATCGAAGGGCGGCGTCGGCCTGCTCCTCAACATGGATGCCGTGCCGCAGCGCGAAACCGGCATGACTGCCTATGAAATGATGCTCTCCGAAAGCCAGGAGCGCATGTTGATGGTCTTGAAGCCGGGCCGCGAAGCCTTTGCAGAGGCCATTTTCCACAAATGGGAACTGGATTTCGCGGTGATCGGCGAAGTCACCGACACGGGTCGCATGGTCCTGGTCCATCATGGCGAAACCGTGTGCGACATTCCGCTGGCTCCGCTGGCGGACGACGCCCCGCTCTATGATCGCCCCTCCATGCCGGTGGACGACTATAAGACCTGGTCGGGCGTCCAGCCACTTGGCGACATCCCCGAATCCACCGACATCGGCGCGGACCTCGTCACGCTGATGGGCAGCCCCGACATCGCCAGCCGCCGCTGGATCTGGGAACAATATGACCATATGGTCGGCGCGGACACCGTCCAGCGCCCCGGCGGCGATGCGGCCGTCGTTCGCGTTCACGGCTCCAGCAAGGGCATTGCGATCAGCACCGATTGCACCCCGCGCTATTGCTATGCAGACCCCTATGAAGGCGGCAAGCAGGCGATTGCCGAATGCTATCGCAACCTGAGCGCGGTCGGCGCAAAGCCGCTGGCCGTCACCAACTGCCTCAACTTCGCCAACCCCCAGCGCCCCGAAATCATGGCGCAGCTGACCGGCTGCCTTGACGGCATGGGCGACGCCTGCCGCGCATTGGACTTCCCGATCGTTAGCGGCAACGTGTCGCTCTATAACGAAAGCAAGGCGACCGGCGGCGGCAGCGCGATTCTGCCTACGCCCGCAATTGGCGGGATCGGCTTGCTGGCGGACGTCGATGTGATGGCGACGGTCGCGTTCAAGAATGAAGGCGACGCCATCTGGCTGATCGGCGGGCCAGAAGGTGCTTTGGGCACGCATCTGGGCCAGTCGATCTGGCTGCGCGAAATCGCCGGTCGTGAAGCGGGCGAAGCACCCAAGGTCGATCTGGCTGCCGAGCGCGCCAATGCCGACATGATCCGCACCCTGGTCGCATCGGGCTCGGTCAATGCCGTTCATGATATTGCCGATGGCGGCCTGATCGTCACGATCGCCGAAATGGCGCTGGCGGGCAAAATCGGCGCGCAGCTCGACGACACGCTCTCCACCGCCGCCGCCTTTGGCGAAGATCAGGGCCGCTATGTCGTCACCGCATCGCCAGGCATCGACATTCCGGGCGCAATCCGCATCGGCACCACCGGCGGATCGACCGTCGCCGGCGTCCCCCTCACCGACCTGCGCGCCGCCCATGAAGGCTTCTTCCCCAAGCTGATGGACAGCGAACTTTAATCCCAAACCCCCGTCGTCCCCGCGGACGCGGGGACCCAACGCCCGTCACGCACCTTGATACAATCGGGGCGCAACGCGCCCGCCCGTAGCGTACCCCCGCGCCTACCGTTCGGTGCAACATGGGTTCCCACTTCCGTGGGAACGACGGCTATTGTTAAAACCACGCCATGCGAATCCGCCAGCCTTGCGTGTATATCCTAGCCAGCCAACGCAACGGCACCCTCTATATCGGCGTTACATCAGACCTCATCGCCCGCCTCCACCAGCATCGCACCAGTGCAGTCCCCGGCTTCACCCGTGACTACGGCGTAAACCGCCTCATGTGATTCGAGCAGCACGGCACGATGGATGAAGCTATCCTCCGCGAGAAACGCTTGAAAAAATGGAACCGCGCCTGGAAAATCAGCATGATTGAGGAATTGACCCCGCACTGGGACGATCTCGCTATCGGATTGGGTTTTGAACGCCTGCCGGATCACGCCACGCCTCGCGTCACCCGTCCGAACAGAATCTGATAGCTATCATTGCTGCCTTCAGCCTCGAATGCGGCCATCACCCGCCGCAAATCGCCCGGCGATAGCGGCGCGCGCCCTTCGCCCGGAACCACCGCGCCAATCCCGCGTAAATGGGCGATCAGCCCCCGCGCGCCGCCGCAATTCAGCGCATACTCCTCGTCAAAGGCGAAGGCGTCGCCAAACCCCGCCAGCATCGCGCGCAAATCGTCCAGCGTCGGATAATCCGGCACGCCAGCCACCAGCCCGCAGCGCGCGTGCGCGGCCCGCCAGCGGGCAAAGCTGCCCTGCCCCATGGTCGAGAAAATCAGGCTCCCGCCCGGCCGCAACAGCTCCGCCAGTCGCGCAATGCCGCTCGCCAGATCATCGAACCATTGGAACGCCAGGCTGGACACGATCAGGTCGAACCACGGCCCGTCGAAGATCGGCGCTTCCCCGTCCATCGTCAGGAACCGCCCCGCGACATGGCCAGCGGACGCGGCCTGTTCCAGCATCCCTGGCGACAGGTCGGTCACGACCATCTCTGCGCCCGGCCAGCGCGCCTGTATGTCGCGCGTGAGGAATCCGGTGCCGCAACCAATCTCCAATATCCGCGTGACCCCATCGGGCTTTTGCCGCTGGGCAATGTCCGCCACCAGCGCCGCCGCCAGCCGCTGCGGCCCGGCATGGTCATCATAATGCGCCGCCGCCGCGCCGAAGGCGTCGCTGATCCGTTGCTTGCGCCATTGCCTGGAGCCATCAATCATGGCTACGCGCCTTGGCAGAGGCTTGCGCCGCTGACCAGTCCCCTTCAAGGAAGCGTCATGACATCCCCCCGTATCCCCGCCATGGACGTGCTGCGCGGTTGCGCGGTGATGGGCATCCTGTGGATGAACATCACGGCCTTCGCCCAGCCCCAATCCGCCTATTTCAACCCGGCGGCATCGGGGCCGCTCCGCATTGGTGACATCGCTTTCTGGATGAGCAGCCTGATTCTGTTCGACGGCAAGATGCGCGCGCTGTTCGCCATGCTGTTCGGCGCGTCGATGCTGTTGCTGATCGACCGGGAGGAAATGGCCGGGGGTGATGGCCGCCGCAGCCAGATGATCCGCGCAGGCTGGCTATTCGTTATAGGCATGGCCCATTATCTGCTGCTCTGGTGGGGGGACATATTGGCGATCTATGCGGTCGTCAGTCTGGTGGCGCTCGGCTTCGTGCGACAGGAACCCATGGCGCTCGTCAAAAGCGCTTTCCTGATCTTCCTTTTTCACTTCCTGATCTGCGCCGCCTTTCTCGCCACTCTCTATGCCTGGGGTCATGCCGCCGCCTTGCCCGGCGCGGGAACGGCCACGCGCAACGGCTTCGCGACCTTCATGGCATCGCTGGCGGACCCGGCCAGCCCCGGCGTCCGCGCGGACATCGCCACCTATCGCAGCGGCTTTGGTACGATCCTGTCGCACAAGCTCGCTTCTTTCCCCGGCGAATGGTTCTGGGGTTTCATGTTCACCGCTCTGGACGTGCTGGGCTTCATGCTGCTGGGCATGGCGATGCTCAAGGGCGGCTTTCTCACGGGCCGCTGGCCGGCCGATCAATATTGGCGCACCGCGCGCCATTGCTTCCTCATCGGCCTGCCGCCGATGATCGGCCTTGCCATCTGGATCATCGCCAGTGGCTTCGCTCCGCTACCTGCTTTCGGCACCGTCCTGCTCTGGTCCTTCCCCTTCCGCATACCGCTTGCCGTGGGCTGGGCCGCGCTCATCCTGTGGCTGCTTGCCCGTTATCGCGATCACCCGCTGGTCGCCCGCCTGGCTGCCACCGGGCGAATGACGCTCAGCAACTATCTGGGGTCCACCCTGCTCATGACATCGCTCTTCTATGGCTGGGGGCTGGGCTTGTTCGGCCATGTCCGCCCCGCCCTGCTCCTGCCCTTCGTGCTGGGCGCCTGGGCGTTAATGCTGCTCTGGTCGCCGCTTTGGCTGTCGCGATTCGCCGTTGGCCCGGCGGAATGGCTCTGGCGCAGCCTGATCCGCGGCCAACCGCAAAAGATTCGCAAGAGCAGCTGATTACTATTGCGACCTATTATCATCTGCGCTATCTCTCTCCCTATCAGGAGAGTGTTTCGATGGTCGTCTGTGTTTGCAATGCCATTCGTGAAAAGGACTTGAAGGAAGCCGTGCGCGATGGCGCCGACACGCCGTGCAGCGCCTATGCCCGCTTTGGCCGCCGCCCCAAATGCGGCCAGTGCGTGCCCTTCGCCCGCACGATCATCGCCGCGGAACGCGCCTCGGCCTGATAGCATTGCAAATCATCCGCACTTGCCGATCGCGAAGCCGGCGCAATAGCGGACGATAAAATGGCGGAATATCAAGGTTTTTTGGCTTAACAGCAACGAACCCGACGCCTATAGTCCGGCGGTAATCCCCCCCAAGCCGGAGTATCCGCCATGAAAGGCGACCCGAAGGTCATCGACTATCTGAACGAGGTCCTCAAAAATGAGCTGACCGCGATCAATCAATATTTCCTCCACTATCGCATCCTCAATCACTGGGGCGTCGAAAAGCTCGCCAAGTTTGAATATGAGGAATCGATCGACGAGATGAAGCACGCTGACAAGCTGGCGGAGCGCATCCTCTTCCTCGACGGCCTGCCCAATTTTCAGCTGCTTGGCCGCCTCAAGATCGGCGAAACGGTCGAGGAAATATTGAAGGCCGACCTGGCGCTGGAATATGAGGCGCTGCCCCCGCTCAAGGATGGGATCGCCTATTGCGAATCGATTCGCGACTATGTGACCCGCGACCTGTTCCAATACATCCTCGAAAGCGAGGAAGAACATATCGACACGCTGGAAACCCAGTTCGAAATGATCGAGCGCATGGGCATCCAGAATTATGTCCAGCTACAGAGCAAGCCGGCAGAGGGCTGACATATGTCGCCGGGAGGGGGCGTCGTCCCCTCCCCCTACAGTAAAGCCTCCAATATCCCGATCAGCGGCAGATCGGCGGGCGGCATGTCCAGACCGTACATCTGCGCGGGGCGCACCCATTGCAGCGCGGTGGCATGGCGCGCCTGCGCCACACCTTCCCATTTCCGGCAGACATAGAGCAGCAGCAGCAAATGCCTGTCGCCCAGCGGCTCGCTCGCAAAGGTTGCGGGCGCCAGGCAACTGGCATGGGTGCGGATACCCAGTTCCTCCTCCAACTCGCGGATCAGCGCCGCTTCGGGCGTTTCACCGGGTTCCAGCTTGCCGCCGGGAAACTCCCATAGCCCTGCCATCGCCCGACCAGGCGGTCTTTGCTGCACAAGAACGCGGCCATCCGCGTCGATCAAGGCGGCGGCGACCACCCATAAAGGCGAAAAACTGTCCATAAAGGTCCGATGAAAGGGCTTTGTTAACCGCGCGTCTTTTACAGGTCTATGCGGGACTGTCTGTAGCGAACTGGAAGCCATATGCGCGGGTTCATCGAAATCATCGCCCGCTTGGGGCTCATACGATGCGAACGTGGGGCGACCGCGGTCGAATATGGCCTGATCATCGCCATGGTTGTGCTCGCCATGATCACTGCCCTGACGAACGTCGCAAACAAGACGACGGGCATGTGGAACAACATGGCCCATGAAGTAACATCCCGTTAACCATCAATATCTGACAGCCACTTGATCCCCATTAACTGTTTTTCAACTGACCTTCTCTAATTCGTTCCTTGCTGACCACATCAATTTGAGCGGGGCGGCCGGGTAGTTAAACGCAGTTTCAAGACAAGGAGACATCACATGCAGTTCATCCGTAAGATGCTGAAGAACGAAAAGGGCGCGACCGCCATTGAATACGGCCTGATCGCGGCTCTGATCGCCGTCGCCGCCATTGGCGCGATGACCAGCCTGGGCTCGAAGCTCAGCAACACGTTCGACAACGTTTCGGGCAACCTGAAGTAAGCCCGACACATTGTCGAAACAGGGGGTGGCGAAGGCAACTTCGCCGCCCCTTTTCGTTTGACTTTACCAAGTGACGATCTTCACGCGCTGCCCCGGTCGCAGCGATGCATTCGCCGTCAGCGCGTTAATCGTCAGAAACCGCTCCAGCTGATAATCGCTATAGGCCATGCGCCGACTGAGCGACTGGACAGTATCGCCCGCCTTGACCGTCAAGACATCGACCCGGCGCGGCTTGATGGCAGCAGCTTCCTGCGGTGACAGGCGCTGAACCGACTGGACCATGGTGTTGAACGGGCCGATGCCCTGTCCCGCCGCTGTCAGCAACAGAAAGTGGTAGGCCTTCCCATCGCCAAAATCATAAGCGAAAACAGTCGCATCGACCGCGCCCGACTGGCTGTTGGCGCGCATGGTGCGCCACGCGGCGGGCAGACCGTTGATCGTCGTGCGGCGCGCCTCACCTTCCGGCACGCTGCCATTGGTGCCGCCCAGTTTCGCGAAGACATTGTCGATATAGGCCGCCAGATTGTCGGAATAGGGCGCCGCGCCAAATTGCGCCTGCCCACCCGATCCCGTCACCGAAACCGCGTCGGCGCTATTTTCCATGCCAAAGCCGGTCGGCGCGGTGAAGCTCAGGCGGAGGTCGGGATGGCGAAAGCGGTTACCCTCTATCACGCCCTGCCGGGGATCGTCGCCATAGAGCAGGCCGTCAAGCGCATTGAGGAAGGCGTCGCGGTTGCGCACCACGCTCTTCGATCCGCTGCTCGCTGCGCCCTTGGACGCGCGCGCGACGCGCGATGCGGGGTCGGGATGGGTGCTGGCCCATTCCGGCATGGTCCGCGCACTGCCCGTAACCCGCGCATCCAGATTGCTCTGCGCCGCCAGTGACGCCAGCATCCCCGATAAAGCGCGCGGATCATAGCCGCCCGATGCCAGGTAACGAATGCCCAGATCGTCGGCCTCATATTCCTGCGTGCGTGAAAATCGCAGCGTCAGCAACTGGCTGCCCGTGCCGATCCCTTTCTGAATCAGCCCGGCAAAGCCCGAATCGCCCAGCAACGCACCAGTCAGAACGCCCAGCAAGGCGCCGCCGATCGCATTGCGCTGCGCCGCCTGTTGCCGCCGCTGGCCATGGCGGGCCGCGACATGGCCGACTTCATGCCCCAACACCCCGGCCAGTTCCGCCTCATCATTCATCAGCGCCATCAACTGGCGCGTGACATAGACATAGCCGCCCGGAATCGCGAAGGCGTTGTTGACCGGCGAATTGAGCAGCGTGACGGTAAAATCGCTCTGCGCGTTGGACAGGCCGGATTGCACCGCGATGCGACGCCCCACGCTCTCGACATAGCGCGCCTGAGGCCCTGCATAGGCGCCGCCAAATTCCTTGAGCAGTTCAGGATGCTGCTTGGCCCCGCTCGCCTTGTCCTGCGCGCTGATCGACGACGTGGTGCGTATGGCACGCTGCTGGCCCACGACGGCAGGCGCAGCCGCCAGCGCGGCCATGCCCACTCCGACGCATGCCAGAGACAACTTCCAGTTCATCCCCTGAATTCCTCCTCAATTACCGCATCGTAACGAGAAGAAAGGCCGGAGCGTTCCCCGTCAAGCGTCGTTCAAGCGCCGATGGCGAGAAATTTGTCCGCCCTGTCGGTGCGCAGCGCCAACGCATCCATCCCGTCGAGCGCCGCCAGTTCCGCCTCGATCGCCGCGCCCAGGCTGGCAATCGCCTCGACCGGATCGCGATGCGCCCCGCCCACCGGTTCGGGCACGATCGTGTCGATCACGCCCAGATTTTTCAGATGCTGCGCCGTCACCTGCATCGCCGTGGCCGCGTCGCTCGCCTTGTCGGCGGTGCGCCACAGGATCGACGCGCAGCCTTCGGGGGAAATCACGGAATAGACGGCATGTTCGAACATCAGCACGCGATTGGCCGCCGCCAGCGCGATCGCACCGCCAGAACCGCCTTCGCCCACCACGGCCGACACCATTGGCACGCCCAGCTTCAGGCACGCCTCGGTCGACCGCGCAATCGCTTCGGCCTGCCCACGCTCTTCCGCCTGCACGCCGGGGAAAGCGCCCGACGTATCCACCAGCGTCACCACCGGCAGGCCGAACCGATCCGCCAGTTCCATCAGGCGGATCGCCTTGCGATAGCCTTCGGGCTTGGCCATGCCGAAATTGTGCCGCACCCGGCTGGCGGTATCGTCGCCCTTCTCATGGCCGATCACCATCACCCGCCGCTCGCCCAGCGTGGCAAAGCCGCCCAGTATCGCCTGATCGTCGGCAAAGGCGCGGTCGCCCGCCAGCGGCAGGAAATTGTCGAACATGCCCGCAACATAATCCTTGAAATGCGGACGTTCGGGATGACGCGCCACCTGCGTCTTTTGCCAGGGCGTCAATTTGGCATAGGTATCGGCCAGCATCTTCGCCGCGCGCTGCTCCAGCGTCGCGATCTCGCCGTCGATATTGATGTCGCCGACGCTGGCAGTGGCGCGCAGTTCGACGATGCGCGCTTCCAGTTCGGCAACGGGCTTTTCAAATTCCAGAAAGCTGACCATGGCGCATGGCGTTAGGGCGATGAAGCGTCGTCGTCAACGCGCGGCTGTGGCATTTTCGGCACCATCTGCCCCAATGGGTGGCGGCTATTGACCAGTTCGACGAGGCGGCGGCTGTCCACATGGGTGTAGATTTGCGTGGTGCCGATGTCCGCATGGCCCAGCATCGACTGAAGCGCGCGCAAATCCGCCCCGCCCTCCAGCAAATGGGTGGCAAAGGCGTGACGCAGCACATGCGGGCTGACCCGTTCGGGCGCTATCCCCGCCGCCGCCGCCAGCGCCTTGACGATCTGGTACAGCCGGATACGGCTCAAATAGCTTTTCCCCGACGGAAACAGCCAGGCGCTTTCGGACGGCACATGTGTCAGCCAGCTTGCAACCGCGGCCCGCGCCCGGTCGGAAATCGGCACCAACCGCTCACGCCCGCCCTTCCCCTTCAAAATCAGGAAGGGCCGGTCTGCCGCCAGCGCCCGGCGCGGCAGGGAGACGAGTTCGGTCGCGCGCAGCCCAGACCCGTACAGCAGCTCGATCAATGCCGACAGCCGCAGATCGCCCGGCGCCGGATGCGCCACCGCCAGCCGCTCGGCGATCAGCGCGAACAGCATATCGACTTCGGCCCCCGACAAAATCTTGGGCAATGGACGCCGCATCACCGGGCGCGGCAGCGCGCTGGCAGGATTATCCGCGCGCAGCCCTTCTTCTTCCAGAAACCCGTAAAAGGCCCGCAGCGCCGATGCCTTGCGCGCCACGGACGATGCCGCCAGCGTCGCCCATTCGCCCGCCAGCCTGCCCAGCGCCTCCTTGCTTGCCCCGGCCAGGCCGCCAATCAGCGCACCTGCGCCGTTCAGGTCGGCGCGATAGGCCAGCAAAGTGTTGCGCGACGCGCCCCGCTCCGCCGCCATCATCTCCAGAAAACGGTCGATCAGGGCATCATCGTCCCCCATCAAAGCCGCGTGATCGCCTCCGCCGCGATCATCCGCGCTTCAGGGTCCAGCCCGACGCGATGAAGCGCGGCGACGATATGATAAAGATGCTCCGGCGGCAGGCGGTTCCAATCGCTCCCCTGCATCCCCACCGCCGCCAACAGCGCGACCGTACCCTTTTCGCCCCGCTGGGCGGCCGCGCCAATCGCGCGCGCCCAGCGGCTGTTGGCGGCCAGATTGACGCCATTGTCACGCGCCAGGCTCGCCATGTCATTGGCCGACAGCCGCGCCAGGCCCGCCAGCGCCGCGATCAGCATCCGGCCCTTCTGCGGCCCCGCTTCGCCAATATAGCTGGTTATCCGGCCTTCGTTGATGTCGACCACCGGGCTTGGCGCACCAACGGCGAGCAGCCCCCAGAATTGCGCCGCGCCATCGCCATTGATCTGGCCCAGCGCCCGCGCCCAGCGCGCCGCATTGCGATCATAACCGGCGGTCATCATCGCCGCGACCAGATTGGCGGTATCGCGCGCGTCGGCCTGCGCGACCGGCAGGGCCGCCGCTGCCCGCGCCGTCGCGATCAGCCCGACATAGTCAGGCCGTGCGCCATCCTGCCACCAAGTCTGCATCGCGCCGATCCGCGCGCCCACCGTCGCACCGGTATAGGCGGTGCGCAGCGCGTCGATCCGGTCGGCAATCTCCGTCGGCGCATCGCCATCGGCCGCCAACTGGCTGTAGAAATCAACCAGCGCCGCGTTGGAAAACACGCCAAGCCGGGCCGCGATGTCGACCGCAGGCTGGCGCTGCACGGGCGCCAGCGCGGGCGCACGCGCTTCCCACGCCCGCACATGCGTTCCGACCGTGCCATATAGCGCATCGGGAATCTCGACATTCAGCGCAGTCGCCAGACCAAAGCGCCAGGCGGTCAGCCGATCGACCCCGTCCCATTCTATCTTCACCGAACGGCGCGCATTGAAGCCGGTGCCGACCAGCTTTTCCGCCAGTCGATAGTCGACGCCGCGCACCACGCCGCGCCGCTGCGCCTGATTGAGCGCACCGCTGGCAGACCCCTGATCGCCCGACAAGGCCGGGCAGATCGCCCGTGTCATGTCCCAGCCCGGCTCCTTGCTGAAACGCAGCGCCCCTTCCGACAGCGGGCATAGCCCGGCCGGGTCCGCGCTGGCCAGATAGGTCTGCATCGCGATGGCATAGAGGCGCGGGGAATAGCGGTCGGGATCGACGCTCTGCACCAACAGCCGGGCGCTGTCCGCCTCCCCCATGCGCAGCAGCAGCCAGGCACGCTCGGCCACCCAGTCCGCCCCGTCAATATCGCGCGGCGTATCCACCGCCGACAACAGCGCCCGCCGCAGCAGGATCGCGGCCCAGCGCGACATGATCGGCGCATGGGTCTGCTGCATCAGCGTGGCGAGGAATTTGCCCGACTGGTTGCCAAAGGCATTGGGCTCCATCCCGCGCGTCGCGGGCGTCAGCGGGCCGATGCGGTCCAACGAGCGGCGCGCCGTTTCGGGCAGGTCATATTTGGCCTTCTGCGCCGCCAGTTCTTCCGGCGTCAGTTCCTCTTCGGCGGCATTGGCCGCCTCATCCGGCAGCAGCGCCAGGTCGGGCGGGGTCGCGGGATTGAGCGCGGGGGCTGGCACGCCGCCGGGCGTTGGCGCGGGCGCGGGGCGCGCAGGGGCTGGCGCTGGTGTTTCAGGTGCGTCGCCAAAACCGGGCGGCAACAGCGATTCGGGCGCCTGCTGCGCCACGACGGGCAGCGCCAATGCCAGCGCAAAGCTGCCGAACGCCCATTTCGCCTTACCCCCGGACCTGCGCATGGGCGTTACTGGCCCAGCTTCTCGGCAGGGATGACTTTCTCGACACGCTGCTGCGGCTGCTCGCCACCGCGCGACCACAGGAAGGCCAGCAGCGCGACGACCAGCACCACCAGGATGATGGGCAGGATCGGCAGGCGCGTACCACGACGGCGGCCAGCGCCCTCAAAACTGCTCAAATTGCGGTTGTTCTTCATGAGTCCTTGCTACGGCTGGTCCCGCCATCATGCGAAACGACAGGGAAAGATGCGATTTGCCTCTGTGACGGCTGGCTGTATAGCCCCGGTCGCCATGCAGCGAAACAGCAAATTCCCCGCTACTCACGCCAAGCGCGGTCCCATCGTCCTGGTAGGCATGATGGGCGTGGGCAAATCCACCGTCGGACGGCGGCTTGCCGCGCGGCTTGGCGTCACATTCGTCGATGCCGATGAAGAGATTGAAAAAGCCGCCGGGCTTTCCATTACGGAGATTTTCGCCCGCTATGGCGAACCCCATTTCCGCGACGGCGAACGCCGCGTGATAGCCCGGCTGATGGACGGCGCGCCCAAGGTGATCGCGACCGGCGGCGGCGCTTTCATGCAGGATGACACGCGCGCGCTGATCCTGGATCAGGCGACCGCGATATGGCTGGACGCCGACATCGACGTGCTGGTCGATCGCGTGTCGCGCCGCGAAGGCCGCCCCCTGCTCAAGGATCGCGATCCCCGCACGGTGCTGACGGATCTGGCCGCAGTGCGCAATCCGGTTTACGCGCTCGCCCCCATTCATGTGAAGAGTATCGCGGCGCCCCACGACATCACGGTCGACCGCATCATGGAGCATCTGACGGCATGGCAATAGTCCCGGTCGCGCTCGGCGCGCGCAGCTATGACATCATCGTGGAACAGGGCGCGCTCGACCGCGCTGGCGCCATCCTGGCCCCTTATGCGCGCAAGGGGCGGATCGTCGTCGTCACTGACGCCCATGTCGCCGCCGCCCAGCTTCCCCGGCTCGACGCCAGCCTGCGCGCCGCAAATGTAACGTTGGAACCGATCATCCTGCCGCCGGGCGAACAGACCAAGAGCTGGCGGCATCTGGAACAATTGCTCGACGCGCTGCTGGCGCTGGAGATTGAGCGCGGCGATCATGTCGTGGCCCTTGGCGGCGGCGTGATCGGCGATCTCGTGGGCTTTGCCGCCTCCATCCTCAAGCGCGGCTGCCACTTCATCCAGGTGCCCACCACGCTGCTGGCCCAGGTCGATTCGTCGGTCGGCGGCAAGACCGCGATCAACACGGCGGCAGGCAAGAATCTGATCGGCAGCTTCTACCAGCCCGCCCTCGTCCTGATCGATCCGTCGACGCTCGACAGCCTCCCCCAACGCGAAACCCGCGCGGGCTATGCCGAAGTCGTCAAATATGGCCTGATCGACGATCCCGATTTCTTCGGCTGGTGCGAAGCTAATGCGCAAGCGCTGCTGGCCGGTGATCCCGAAGCTCGCACCATCGCGATCGAACGCAGCGTCCGCGCCAAGGCGGCGATCGTCGCCGATGACGAGCGCGAGACGTCAGGCCGCCGCGCCCTGCTCAACCTTGGCCACACATTCGGTCACGCGCTGGAGGCCGACACCGGCTTTTGCGACACGCTGCTGCATGGTGAGGGCGTCGCGGCCGGCATGGCGCTCGCCTTCCGCTATTCCGCGCATCTCGGCCTTTGCCCCCAATCCGATGCCGATCGCGTCACCGCGCACCTCAAAGCCGTCGGCCTGCCCCACAATCTCGCCACCGCCCACGTCACCGCCAACGGCACGGCGCTGGTCGGCCATATGCTTCACGACAAGAAGATGGAGGCCGGCACCCTCCCCTTCCTCCTCGCCCGCGGCATCGGCCAGACCTTCCTGTCAAAAGATGTCGTGCTGGACGACGTGGCGGCGTTTCTGGACGCGGATCGATCAGCCTGAAGAATGCCGCGCTCGTCGAGGGCGCAGAGCGGAGCGCCCGCAAATTCCTCCCCTGCAAGGGGAGGGGGACCACGAAGTGGTGGAGGGGTGTCGCCCTATCGATAGGCGGATACCCCTCCGTCTGGCCTACGGCCATCCACCTCCCCTTACAGGGGAGGATGATCGGAAACGACCAGAAATTGCCGCTGGAATATGCTGCGCCGTGACTTGGAACCGGCCATTTCCTTGATCGTCACCCCAGCGAAGGCTGGGGTCTCAGGCGTCAGAAGATAACGTCTGACATATCCCGCCAATCTGGATTGGCTTCTTCCACAAAGCGAAGCCAGTGTCGTTTCGATTATATTCGGCGCGCGCAGCGATGTCGGCTGTGAGGCCGATATAGACAACGCCCTTTGCTTATTGGTCATCACATAGGTGTGGCCGCCCCGCGCCATATCCGACTGTGGCGCATCTACGCCTGAGACCCCAGCCTTCGCTGGGGTGACGGTGAGATTCATGTCTCCTATACGGTGCTTGCACCTGTAAAGCCGTCCTTCCGCAACCCACCCATCTCCGCCACCAACAAAAAGGGCGCCTCGCGGGCGCCCTTTTCATTCCTGCCTTTGGAAGGCCGATTACTTCTTCAGCGTCAGGCCGCCAAAGCGCTTGTTGAAGCGTGCCACCTGGCCGCCCTGATCCAGCTGACGCTGGCCACCGATCCATGCAGGATGCGACTTGGGGTCGATGTCGAGCGCCATCTTGTCGCCTTCCTTGCCCCAGGTCGAACGGGTCTGGAACGTCGTACCGTCGGTCATCTGGACGGTGATCATGTGGTAGTCGGGGTGAATATCGGCCTTCATGGCGTCGTGCTCCGTAATGTGCCGGTTCCGACCGGCTGTGGATGCGGGAAAAGTGCGAAGGCGCGCCGTTAGCGGGTTTGACGCCCTGTGGCAATAGTCCGTCATCCCGGCGAAAGCCGGGATCTCACTTTTCTTCGGATGCAACAGAGGAAGCGAGACCCCAGCTTTCGCTGGGGTGACAGGAATAGTTTAATCCTGGGGCGGGTCGCTGATCATCGCGACGAACTGTGCTTCCGCGGCCAGCTTGTCGCCCAGCATCGCCTTGCCCGCAAATTTGCAGATTGCGCCACGATTCTGGGTCACTTCGACATGCAGGTCGAGCAGACAGCCCGGCTCAACCGGCGACCGGAATTTCGCGCCGTCGATGCTCATGAAATAGACGAGCTTGCCCGAATCGGCCAGGTTCATCGATTCCACCGCCAGCACGCCCGCCGCCTGCGCCATCGCTTCGACGATCAGCACGCCCGGCATGATCGGCCGGGTCGGGAAATGGCCCTGAAAAAAGGGTTCGTTCACCGACACCGCCTTGATCGCGTGGATCGACTGGTTGGGCACCAGCGACACCACGCGGTCGATAAGCAGCATCGGGTAACGATGCGGCAGCGCGGCCATGACCCGACGGACATCCATCGGGCCACGCGCGCTGATCGTTTCAACCTCTCCCGTCATTATCTATCAGCGCGACTTGGGGGCCTGCGCCGGGTTGGCAGGCGCGGCAGCCGGGGCTGCGGCCTGACCCTGACGGCCCGGCTGCCAGCCGGCTGGCGGCGTGATCGACACGCTGGGCACCAGTGCGTTGATTTCGGTCACGACGGCATCGGTAATGTCGACGGTCGGCTGATAGGACACGGTCGCATCGGGGGCCAGCACCAGATCGACCTTCGCCTTCGCCATCGCCGCCTTCAGCGCGTCGGACAGCTTGGCCGTGATCTGCTCTTCGACATAGGCGTTGGCCAGCGCGATCGGCTGGCCCATGCGCTGCAATTCGGCCTGCGCGCTCTGCTGCGACTGCTGGAACGCCTGATACTGGGTTTCGATCGCCGGGGTCGGCTTGTTGCCCGCTGCGGTCAGCGCCTTCTGGATCGCGTCGCCCTTCGTCTTGAGGTCGGCGTCGATCGCAGTCTTGCGCGCGTTGAACGCATCGATCTGCGGCTTGTAGGTCGTCTGCATCTGGGTGCGGGCGACGGTATAGGCGGCGCTGGTGCCGACCGCGCGCTGCAGGTCAGCGACGGCAATGCCCATCTTGGACTGGGCTGCGGCCGGAACGGCGGTCAGCGCAATGGCGGTCATCGGCGCGAAAACGAGCGCCGCAGCCTTGATAATGGTCTTCATCAGAATTGAGTCCCTACGTTGAAGGTGATGAGCTTGGTGTCGTCCCCTGGTTCTTTCAGCAGCGCCTTGGCGATGTCGATACGGAACGGGCCGAAGGGCGAGTTCCAGTTGACGCCAAAGCCGACCGACAGGCGCGGCTTGAGCGTGTCGCCGAGATATTCTTCCTCGAAATTGCCGCCCGAGAAGGTGAAATTGGTGCCGCAGACCGGCGCCCGCGCCGTGCCGGTGGCGCGTACCCGCGTCGATCCGGTCGGTGCGTTGGTCGTTGGGTCGCAATAGCCGGCGAAGCTGCCATTGCCGTTGATCAGCACCGGATCCTTGATGCCGGCCACCGCGCCTGCGTCGACAAAGATCGACGGCCGCAGCCCCATTTCACGCGCGCCCGATCCCAGTGGTATCTCCACTTCGGCCCGCGCCTGGTAATAGATGCGGCCTCCCAGCGCGTCGTCGGTGATGTTGTTCCGGCCAGTGACCCGGTCATAACCGGTGATGTTGTTGTTCTCATCGGTCGTGGCCTGGAGGAAGTAGCGCTTCACCCGTGGACCCACGCCGCGGATGTTGAAGCCGCGGAACTGTGGTTCGCCAAGGAAGAAGCGATCAACCAGCCGGATGCGCTCGGTCGGGTTGCCGTCCGGGTCGAGCCGCTCGCCTTCCAGCGAATGAATGTAGCCGCCCTCACCCGACAGGGAGAAGATGAAGCCCGCGCCCAGCGGCCAGAATTTGGAGGCGTTGACGCGCGTGCGGACATATTTGACGCTGCCGCCCAGACCCGCGAAATCCTGGCTTAGCACCACATTGTTGCCCCGCGTCGGGCGGATGCGGTTGTCGCGCGTGTCATAAATCAGCGAGTAGCCAAGCGACGATGTCGTCCGCTTGCCAATCGCGTCGCACAGATAACGACCGGCGAGCAGCGGGTCGCAACGCTCCGCCAGCGGACCCGCGCCATCGGGATCGGAATAATAGGTCGCCCTGTCGAGCGTCACATCGTCGAAATTGAGGCTGTAACGCAGCGCCAGCGACATATATTCGGTGATCGGTACGCCCGCCCGGATCTGAAAGCCGGTGGTCGTCTGTTCATAGGTCGTATCGCGACTGTTGGTCCCGTTGCCCAGGAACCGGAAGCTGTTGAGATCGCGGCGATAGATGTCGCCGCCCAGCGCGATATTCTTGTCCAGGAAATAGGGTTCGGTGAACCCGACTTCGACCGACTTGCTATAGGCCGAGTAATTGACGGACGTGCGCAGTTCCTGGCCCTTGCCGCGGAAATTGCGCTGGGTGATCGATGCGGACACGATGAAGCGTTCCAGCGACGAGAAACCGGCCGACAGCGACAATTCGCCGGTCGATTTTTCCTGCACATTGGTTTCCAGGATGATCCGGTCAGGCGCGGAACCGGGCTTCTGCTCCACGTCCAGCTTCTCCTGGAAGAAGCCGAGCGAGTTGATCCGGTCCTTCGACCGCTTGACCAGGAAGCTGTTGAACGCGTCCCCTTCGGCCAGACGGAATTCGCGGCGTACCACCTTGTCCTGCGTCAACGTATTGCCGTTGATGTCGACCCGCTCGACATAGACGCGCGGCGCATTGGCGATGCGGAAATTGATCCCCATCGTCAGCGTATCCTTGTCGCGCTGGAAATCGGGCGACACGTCGGCAAAGGCATAGCCGAACAGGCCGGCAGTCTCGCTCAGCGTATCGACCGTATCCTCGACCAGCTTGGCGTTATACCAGTCGCCCTTCTTCATCGGCAGGCGCTTGGTCAGCCCATCGCCCGACAGGTCGCGAATGTCGGATTCGACCTTCACATCGCCAAATTTGTAGCGATCGCCCTCTTCCACCACATAGGTGATGATAAAGTCCTGCTTGTCCGGCGTCAGTTCCGCCACGGCCGAAATCACCCGGAAATCGGCATAGCCTTCGGTCAGGTAGAATTGGCGCAGCTTCTGCTGGTCATAGGCCAGGCGATCGGGATCATAGCTGGTGCCCGACGAAAAGATGCGGAACCAGCGTGACTGCTTGGTCACCATCTGGCTGCGCAGTTCGCCGTCCTTGAACTTGTCATTGCCGATGATGTTGATCTGGCGAACCTTGGACTTGGGCCCTTCGGTAATTTCAAAGACAATGTCGACACGATTCTGGTCGAGCTGCACCATCTTGGGTTCGACGCTGGCGGCAAAGCGGCCCTGACGACGATAGAGTTCGATGATGCGAGCCACATCGGCGCGGACCTTGGAACGGGTATAGATCTGGCGCGGGGCCAGCTTGATTTCTGGCCGGATCTTGTCGTCCTTCAGCCGCTTGTTGCCTTCCAGCACGATGCGGTTGATGACCGGATTTTCCTTCACCTCGACCGTCAGTGTGCCATTGTCGTTGCGGATCTGGACGTCGGCGAACAATTCGGTCTCGTACAGGTCGCGCAGACCCTGATCGAGCGTTTCCTGGGTGAAGGGCTGGCCGACGCGCAGCTTGGTGTAGGACAGGATCGTGTCCGGCTCCAGCCGCTGGGTGCCGGTGACATTGATTGCGCGGATCGTACCCACCGGTGCCGGGGCAACGGGCGGCGCCAGCGCCGGTGCACCGGCCGGGGGAGCAGCCTGCTGCGCCTTTGCCGGAACCGCTGTCAGCCCGGCGATCATCGTCGTCGCCAACAGGGCCGTGACGACCGGGCGCTGCCTCTTGCTGCTCATCATCGCTGTCACCCGCATCACCTCAAACAGTATAAAATTGTTTCCGCCGACACAGACGACGCCAAACCGCGCCTCCCTGCCCCATGCGCGTCAGCCGATCAAGCCGGACAGGCTTTTCCAAAGCCCGAAAGACGACAAATCGTTGAAAGTCACCAGCACCATCATGGTCAGCAGCGCGGCCAGGCCAGATTTATAGGCCCATTCCTGCACCCGTTCGCTGACCGGCCGCCGCTGCACCGCCTCTATCCCGTAAAACAGCAGATGCCCGCCATCCAGCATCGGGATTGGCAACAAGTTGATGAACCCCAAGTTAATCGAGATAAGCGCGACGAAGAAGATGAAGCTTTCCAGCCCCATCGTCGCCGCCTGCCCGGAAACCTGCGCGATCTTCAACGGGCCGCCCAGTTCCTTGACCGATCGGCCACCACTGATGATCTGGCCCATCGTCTCGACCATGGTGCGGACGATCTGCCCTGTCCGCTCCACAGCGACCACCGGTGCACGCAACAGGCTTACCGGCTCGACCACCGGATCGCCGGGGGCCAGCCCCAACCGGCCGATCTGGAACTTGTTCCCGAAGCCGTCATCCTCGGTCACGCTGCCGATCTTGCCGTCCTTGGCGAACGTCCTGCCATCGCGCTCGATCACCATGGCGACCGCTTCGCCGGGACGGATCTGGGCATAGAGACGAATATCGTCGAAGGTCGTCATCTCGCGCCCGCCCAGCGACACGATCCGGTCGCCCGGCAATATCCCCGCCGCCGCCGCCGCGCTGCCCGGCTGCACCTGTCCCGCAACCGCCGGAGTCCGGCTTTCGCCATGCACGAAGGCGAACGTCGCCAATATCAGGATCGCGAACAGGAAATTGATCGCCGGCCCCGCCGCCACGATCGCCGCGCGCTGCCACAGCGGCTTGGCCGGAAAGCTCTGCGCCCGCTCGGCGGCGGGCAGTTCCAGCCAGGCCGGATCGGTCATGCTGGCCGCGTTCATGTCGCCCTTGAAGCGGACATAGCCGCCCAGCGGCAGCGCCGCGACGCGCCAGCGCGTGCCGCGCTTGTCGACCCAGGCGAACAGTTCCGGCCCGAAGCCGATCGAAAACGCCTCCGCCTTCACCCCGCACCAGCGCCCGACCAGATAATGGCCCAGCTCATGCACGAAAACGAGCGGCCCGATGACCGCCACAAATGCCAGAACAGTCAGCAGAAAACCGGGATTGTGGATCAAACCGTCAATCTTTCCATCACATCGCCCGCCACGGCACGCGCACCGGCGTCCGCCGCCAGCACGTCTTCAATCGTGGAGGGCGTCGGCGCGCTATAGCGGTTCAATACTTCCTCCACAATCATGGCGATATCAAGGAAGCCGATCCTGCCGCCCAGAAACGCCGCGACCGCCGCCTCATTGGCTGCGTTCAGGATCGCGGGCATCGCCCCGCCAGCCGCCGCCGCTTCGCGCGTCAGGCGCAAGGCGGGGAAGCGATCCTGATCGGGCGCTTCGAAATCCAGCCGGCCGATCCGGGCCAGGTCGAGCGGCTGACACGGCGTCGCGATCCGCTGGGGCCAGGCGAGCGCATGGGCGATCGGTATCCGCATATCGGGCGATCCCAGCTGCGCCAGCGTCGATCGGTCGCGATATTCGACCATCGAATGGATCACGGATTGCGGGTGGACCAATATCTCGATCCGGTCTAGGCCGACGGGGAACAGATGCGCCGCCTCGATCAGCTCCAGCCCCTTGTTCATCATCGTCGCGCTATCGACGCTGATCTTGGCGCCCATCGACCAGTTGGGATGCGCGACCGCCTGCGCGGGGGTGATGTCGGCCATCTCCGCCCGGCTCCGCGTGCGGAACGGCCCGCCGCTGGCGGTCAGCGTAATGCGCGCGACATCTTCTAAAGAACTGCCGGCAAGGCATTGGAAAATCGCATTATGCTCACTGTCCACCGGCAATAATGTCGTGCCGGACACGCCAGCCGCCGCCATCATCAGCCCGCCCGCCGACACCAGCGATTCCTTGTTGGCCAGCGCCACCGTGCCGCCCGCCTTCAGCGCCGCCATGGTCGGCCGCAACCCTGCGCACCCCACGATCGCCGCCATCGTCCAGTCCGCCCCGGCCCCCGCGACATCGACCAGCGCCTGCTCGCCCGCCGCCGCCTCGATCGCCGTCCCGGCCAGCGCCTCCTTCAGCGCGCCGTACAGCCGCTCCTGGCCGATGACCGCCACCTTGGCGCCCGCCTCCCGCGCCAGCGCCGCCAGACTGTCCAGGTCACTGTTCGCCGTCAGCGCCACCACGTCATAGGCGTCGCGATCCCGCCGGATCAGGTCCAGTGTCGACTGGCCCACCGACCCGGTCGCGCCGAAAATCGAAACCTTCCGCGTCATCGCAGCACCAGCATCAGATAGAGCAGGGCGGCCAGCGGCGCGGCGGTCACCACCCCGTCGAGCCGGTCCAGCACGCCGCCATGACCCGGCAGCAGCGATCCGCTATCCTTGACCCCCGCCCGCCGCTTCATCGCGCTTTCCAGCAGATCGCCCGCCTGCGCCGCCACCGCCAGCAGGCCGCTTGCCGCCGCCAGTTCGATCGGCAGCCCGGCAAAACGGTGCAACAGAAATCCGATCAGCAACGCCGCCACTACGCCGCCACCCAGCCCCGACCAGGTCTTGGACGGGCTGATCCGCGGCGCCAGCTTCGGTCCACCGATCGACCGGCCCGCAAAATAGGCGCCAATATCCGTCGCCCACACCAGGGCCAGCGCCCACAGCGCCAGCGTCAGGCCAAAGATGTTCGGCCCCTGCCCGCGCAGGAACAGCAGCGCCATGACCGGCAGGCAGACATACAGGACACCCAGCGCCAGCCGGACGGATCGGGTCCCCCCGATCACGAACAGAAAAGCCGCAACCAGCAGGCCGATCGCAAACCAGGACAGGCCAGCGGCCAGCGGGCATAATATCGCCAGCGGCACCGAAACGGCGTACATCGACAATTTCTTGTGATCGGCCGATGCGCCGCTCAAATCGGCCCATTCGGCCTGCATCAGCACGCCCGCCACCGACAGCAGCGCCCAGAACAGCAGCCCGCCAGACAGCAACGCACCCAGCGCCACCGCAATCAGTACGACGCCCACGACGGCGCGGGTGCGCAATTCACTGCCCATGCCGCTCACAGCCCGCCGAAACGGCGGTCCCTCAAACGGAAAGCATCCAGCGCCTGCGCCAGAGCCTGGGCGTCGAAATCGGGCCACAGCATGTCAGTGAAATACAACTCGGCATAGGCCGCCTGCCACAGCATGAAATTGCTCAGGCGCTGCTCGCCCGACGTGCGGATCAGCAGGTCGAGCGGCGGCAGATCAGCCGTGTCGAGCGCCGCATCAATATCGCCCACGCCAATCGCGTCTGCGGCAATCTCGCCCGCCGCGACCCGCTGCGCCATGGCCTGGACCGCACGCACCATCTCATCCTGCGCGCCATAGTTGAGCGCGATCGCGATGATCGGCCCGCTATTGCCCGCCGTGCGCGCCACCGCCTCATCGATCAGCGCGACCAGCGAAGGCTCCAGCGCCTTGTAATTGCCGATGATCCGCAACCGCACGCCATTGGCATGAAATTCGTCCAGATCCGCCTTGATGAAATGGCGCAGCAGCCCCATCAGGTCCGCGACTTCGCTGGCGGGCCGCTTCCAGTTTTCCGACGAGAAAGCGTAGAGCGTCAGGCACTCCAGCCCCATCTCCCGCGCAGCGCGCGACACGCGCCGCACCGCTTCTACCCCGGCACGATGACCGGCGATACGCGGCAGCAGCCGCTTCTTCGCCCAGCGACCATTGCCGTCCATGATGATGGCGACATGGCGCGCGCCATGGGCGGGCGCGGCCTGGGACAGATCGGGCCGGACTTGCGTCGCCATCAGTCGGTGGGGGTTGCGCGGATCATGGGCGGAACATCCCGGCTTACTGGCCGAGAATTTCCTTTTCCTTGGCCGCGAAGGTCGCATCCAGCTCGGCAATCACGCCGTCGGTCAGCTTCTGGACTTCGGCTTCCTTGCGCTTGCGTTCGTCCTCGCTGATTTCGCCCTTCTTCTCGTCGGCCTTCAGGCTGTCCATGCCGTCGCGCCGCACGTTGCGCACCGCGATGCGCGCCGCTTCGGCATATTTGCTCGCCAGCTTGGCCAGTTCCTTGCGGCGTTCCTCGGTCAGGTCGGGGATCGGCAGGCGCAGCGTCTGTCCATCGACGATGGGGTTCAGGCCCAGCCCCGCAGACCGGATCGCCTTGTCCACCGGCCCCACATTGGTCTTGTCCCACACCTGCACCGACAACATGCGCGGTTCGGGCGCGGATACGGTCGCCACCTGATTGAGCGGCATCGACGCGCCATAGACGGTGACGGTCACCGGATCGAGCAGCATCACATTGGCACGCCCGGTGCGCAGGCCCGAAAGATCGCCCTTGAGCGATTCGACCGCGCCAGCCATGCGGCGTTCCAGGTCCGATTTGTCATATTGCGCCATGTGATCAGCTCTCCTGATTTTGTACGATCGTCGCCACGCCCTGCCCGGCCAGCACAGTCGCCAGATTGCCGGTTTCGCGGATGTTGAACACGACGATGGGAATATGATTGTCACGGCACAGCGCAATCGCGCTGGCGTCCATGACCTTGAGATTGTCGTTCAGCACCCGGTCGAAACTGATTTCGTCATATCGGGTGGCGCTGGGCACCTTCTTGGGATCGGCATTATAAACGCCGTCCACGCTGGTGCCCTTGAAGATCGCGTCGCAATTCATTTCGGCCGCGCGCAGGGCGGCGGTCGTGTCGGTGGTGAAGAAGGGATTGCCCGTGCCCGCCGCGAAGATGACGATCCGGCCCTTTTCCATATGCCGCACCGCCTTGCGCCGGATATAGGGTTCGCACACCGACGCCATCGGAATTGCCGACTGGACGCGCGTATCGCATCCCATCTTCTCCAGGGCATTCTGTACCGCCAGCGCGTTCATGACGGTTGCCAGCATGCCCATATAGTCGGCGCTGGTGCGGTCAAAGCCCTTGGCCGCGCCGGCCAGACCACGGAAGATATTGCCGCCGCCCACCACGACGCACAGCTCGAACCCGGCTTCCTTGGCCGCGGCGATCTCGCCTGCGACCCGATCGACGGTTTCGGGGTCTATCCCGAACTGGCCCGATCCCATCAGCACCTCGCCAGACAATTTCAGCAATATGCGCTTGAAGGATGGCCGGGTCATGCGGGGCAAATTCCATCTGGTCGGGGCCCAACTCTGGGCAAGGAAATGGCGCGCACCTTAGCAGTGCGCGCCAGTATGTGAAGCGGGGTTTTGGCGATTCACGCCACCCCCCTTGTCCGTTCGCTGCGCGTCTGTCGAGCGAAGTTTCCCGACCGACGCGCCAAAGCGAACCGACTATGCGTCAGGCAACGCCAGCCGCTGCCGCGACTTCGGCGGCAAAGTCGCTGACTTCCTTCTCGATGCCTTCGCCCAGCTGGAAGCGGACATAGCTCGTCAGGGTGATCGACGCGCCCGCTTCCTTGGCGGCCTTGGCCACCACGTCGGCGATCGGGGTCTTGTTGTCCATCACGAACAGCTGCGACAGAAGCGCATTTTCCTTGGCATATTTGGCCACCGCGCCATCGACCATCTTGGCGATGATCTCGGCGGGCTTGCCCGATTCGGCGGCCTTCTCGGTCGCAATGGCGCGCTCACGCTCCAACTGGACCGGATCGATGTCGGCAGCCGACAGAGCCAGCGGGAAGGCAGCGGCGATGTGCATTGCGATCTGCTTGCCCAGCGTTTCCATCGTGTCGGCAGGCGCGTCGCCTTCCAGCGCGACGAGCACGCCGATCTTGCCCAGGCCCGGTGCGGCGGCGTTGTGAACATAGGGAACGACGACGCCCTGGTTCACCGACACATGCGCGACGCGACGGACATTCTGGTTTTCGCCGATGGTCGCGATGTTGGCGACCAGCTTTTCGGACACGGTGCCACCCGACGGACAGGATGCCGCAAGCAGCGCTTCAGCATCGCTCACGCCGCTTTCCAGCGCGATGGTCGACACGGTGCGGACGAAATCCTGGAACTGCTCGTTCTTGGCAACGAAATCGGTTTCGCTGTTCACTTCGACGGCAACGCCCTTCGTCCCGGCAACGGCGACGCCGACCAGGCCTTCGGCCGCGGTACGGCTCGACTTCTTCTGCGCAGCGGCCAGACCCTTGGCGCGCAGCCAGTCGGTCGCCGCTTCGATGTCGCCGTTGGTTTCGGTCAGCGCCTTCTTGCAATCCATCATGCCGGCGCCCGAACGGTCGCGCAGTTCCTTGACGGTGGCGGCGGTAATATCGGCCATGTTTCGGCTCCTAATATATTTGTGGTTCAAACAAGCGGGTCTTGAACAAGCACTAGGGCGCGTCTCCAAAGAGCGCGCCCTAGCCTTTCAGTCTTACGGTTGTGCGACGCCTTCAGGCTTCGGCGACAACCTCTTCAGCCATCGGCTCGTCCATCGCGCCCAGGTCGACACCCGAAGCCTGCTGCGCACCACGGTTGCCCTTGGTGGCGGCGGCGGCAATGGCCTCGCAATACAGGCGGATGGCGCGGCTGGCGTCGTCGTTCGCGGGAACCGGGAAAGCGATGCCGTCGGGCGAAACGTTGGAATCGAGGATCGCAACGACCGGGATACCCAGCGTATTGGCTTCCTTGATCGCCAGTTCTTCCTTGTTGGCGTCGATCACGAACATGACGTCGGGAATGCCGTTCATGTCACGGATGCCGCCCAGCGACAGTTCCAGCTTCTCGCGCTCGCGAGTCATCTGGAGCACTTCCTTCTTGGTGAAGCCGTGGGTGTCGCCCGACAGCTTTTCCTCAAGGGTCTTGAGACGCTTGATCGAACCCGAAATCGTCTTCCAGTTAGTGAGCATGCCGCCCAGCCAGCGATGGTTGACGAAATGCTGGCCGGACTTGCGCGCAGCGTCAGCGATCGGGTCCTGTGCCTGGCGCTTGGTGCCCACGAACAGCACCTTGCCGCCAGCGGCTACGGTCGACGACACGAAGTCGAGCGCACGGCCGAACAAAGGCACGGTCTGCGACAGGTCGAGAATGTGGATGCCGTTGCGCTCGCCGAAGATGTACGGCTTCATGCGCGGGTTCCAGCGATGCGTCTGGTGGCCGAAATGCGCGCCAGCGTCGATCAATTGGTGCATGGTGACGACAGGTGCCGCCATAAGATATTCTCCTTCCGGTTGTGCCTCTGGGAATCAGGAACCGGGAAGGAGCCTCAAAGACCCCGCCGGCACCGGATATGTCGATTCCCATGTGGAATAGGGCGCGCCTTTAACGGCAGGCGAAACATTGCGCAAGGGGTTGACTTGCCCCAAAGATAGGAACATAACGTGAACAAGCGGAACAAATGGGCCTAACCGCCGTTTGAACCGTCATTGTGGGACAAGCCGTGCAAATGGCAAGATAGAAAGTGATCTCCATGTTCACATTCGTTGCAGTGACCCTGTTTACCCTGGCCTTCATGATGGCCATCGGCACGATCGCGTGGATGCTGCTCCACTATCATGACAAAATGGTGGCGGCCTTGCTGTTCCAGCCCATTCCGCAGGACGCGCCCGTCTATCATGTCCGTATCCGCCGCCCGCGCGTCATCCCCTCCGCGCGCAGCGCCAACCGCGCCCTGCCAAACGGCATGCTCGCCGCTTGACGATATTCAGGCGGGGCCGGGATTGGCCTCGCGCTGGCGGCGGACCTTGGCGTAGGACAGGATGCCAAACGGGATCAGCGCCACATATATGCCGCAGATCAGCAGCAGCGTCAGCCAGGGATCGGTCGCCAGCGAAGCGGCCAGCAATCCGGCCAGGGCAATCGTTTCCAGCCTGATCCGCTTGCGCAACCGCAGGGCCGACCAGCTATAGGTTGCAATGTTGGAAATCATCAGGAAGGCGATGAACGCGGTCCAGGGCGCCACGACATACCAGGCCTGGAAAATCGGTTCCCCCGTCACGAGCCACAGATAGAGCGGCACGAAGGTCAACCCTGCGCCAGCGGGCGCAGGCACGCCGGTCAGGAAGCCTGCCGACTTATGCGGCTGCACATCGACATCGATATTGGCGTTGAACCGCGCCAGCCGCAGGGCACAGGACAGCGCATGAGCGAGCGCGAAGATCCAGCCAAATTTGGGCATCGCATAGAGCGACCATAGATAGAGGATCAGCGAAGGCGCCACGCCGAACGCAATCGAATCGGACAGCGAATCCAGTTCCGCGCCAAAGCGGCTCTCGCCACGCAGCAACCGGGCGATTCGCCCGTCCAGGCCATCCAACACGCCTGCGAACAGGATGGACAGGACCGCCCGCTCCCATTCACCCGATATGCCATACCGCACGCCGGTCAGGCCAAAGCACAGTGCCATTGCCGTCACCGCATTGGGCGCAACCATCCGCAGGGTGATTCCCCGGCGCAACCCCCGTGGCACAGCGCGGCGCTGCCTCACTGTTGGATGCCCGCAATGACGCGGCGGTCGCCGACCTGGCCCAATATGGTCTCGCCCGCGACCGTTCGTTGCCCCAATATCACACGCGGCGCCGTCCCGGCGGGCAGGTAGACATCCACCCGGCTGCCAAAGCGGATCAGGCCGATGCGCTGCCCCGCCGCCACCATGTCACCGGGCTTGACGAACGGCACGATCCGCCGCGCGACCAGACCCGCAATCTGGGTGAAGCCGATACGCAGCCCGTCGTGCCGCTCGACCAATATATGCTGGCGTTCATTGTCCTCGCTCGCCTTGTCCAGGTCCGCGTTCAGGAACTTGCCCGAAATATAGACTACCGACTTGATCGTCCCGCCGATCGGCGTGCGATTGATATGGACGTCGAACACACTCATGAAGATGGACACGCGGATCAACGGCTGATCGCCAAGACCAGCCGCCCCGGCCATCTCGCGCGGCGGCGGGACTTTCTGGATCAGCGTCACCAGACCATCGGCGGGCGCAATGATCGCGCCTTCATCCTGCGGCACCGCCCGCACCGGATCGCGGAAGAAGGCCAGCACCCACATCGTCACGATCAGCATCAGCCAGCCGACCACTTCCCAACCCATCAGAAAGAAAACGCCCGTGATAGCCGCAGCGATCAGGCCGAATTTCACGCCTTCCGGATGAACCTGGGGGAAGCGCCATTTTACATTGCCGCCGGCGGCAATCGTGATCTCGTTATTTTCCATAGCCACCGTCTTTAGGGAGAGACCCTCGCCCTGACAACGACCGATGCCGCGCTATGTATCCTTGCCTGTCCGGAACGTTAGAATCCCCGCCAGAACGGTTGAACATTGGCCGCGCTTTGCCTAGGGCGTTTTGCAAATCCACCCAGAATGAAGAAGGCGAACAGGCGCATGGCGAAGATCAAGGTGAAAAACCCGGTCGTGGAAATTGACGGCGACGAAATGACCAGGATCATCTGGCAATGGATTCGCGAACGCCTGATCCTCCCCTATCTCGACATCGACCTGAAATATTACGACCTGAGCGTCGAAAAGCGCGACGAGACCAATGATCAGATCACGGTCGATGCCGCCAATGCCATCAAGAAATATGGCGTCGGTGTTAAGTGCGCCACCATCACCCCGGACGAACAGCGCGTCGAGGAATTCAACCTCAAGCAGATGTGGAAGTCGCCCAACGGCACCATCCGCAACATCCTGGGCGGCGTCGTGTTCCGCGAACCCATCGTCATCAAGAATGTCCCCCGCCTCGTTCCCGGCTGGACCGACCCGATCGTCATCGGCCGTCACGCCTTTGGCGACCAGTATAAGGCGACCGACTTTCTGGTCCCCAGCGCCGGCAAGCTGACCATGGTGTGGGACGGCGACAATGGCGAAAAGATCGAAAAGGAAGTGTTCAACTTCCCCGCCGCCGGCGTTGCCATGGGCATGTATAATCTCGACCAGTCGATCATCGACTTTGCCAAAGCGAGCATGAACTATGCGCTCGACCGCAAATGGCCGCTCTACCTGTCGACCAAGAACACCATCCTGAAGGCCTATGACGGTCGCTTCAAGGATCTGTTCCAGCAGGTGTTCGACGAAGAATTTGCCGATCGGTTCAAGGCGGCGGGCATCGTGTACGAACATCGCCTGATCGACGACATGGTCGCCTCCGCGCTCAAGTGGAGCGGCAAGTTCGTCTGGGCCTGCAAAAATTATGACGGCGACGTCCAGTCGGACACGGTTGCGCAGGGCTTCGGCTCGCTCGGCCTGATGACCTCCGTGCTCCTCTCGCCCGATGGCAAGACGGTCGAGGCCGAAGCCGCCCACGGCACCGTCACCCGCCACTATCGCCAGCATCAGCAGGGCAAGGCGACCTCGACCAACCCGATCGCGTCGATCTTCGCCTGGACGCAAGGGCTGGCTTTCCGCGGCAAGTTCGACGGCACGCCCGACGTCACCAAATTCGCCGAAACGCTGGAGCGCGTCTGCGTCAAGACTGTCGAGGATGGCGCGATGACCAAGGATCTGGCGCTGCTGATCGGCCCGGAACAGGCGTGGATGACCACGGAACAGTTTTTCGAAACGATCCGCGTCAATCTGGAAGCCGAAATGGCGACATGGAACTGATAGCTGCTTGAGGCTTTCAATTCGCAAACGGAACGAGGCGGCGCCGTGCAACGGAGCCGCCTTTTTCACGACTGGCCAACCGACCGGAAGGAAACCTTTCTCCGTTCGGGACTGACCTTACAGGAGACGCGCAGATGACAACGACAGCCCGCAAACGCCTGGAAGTCCGCACCGCCGTGCCGTCCGACGTGCGCGCCATCCTGCGGCTGATAGCCCGCGTCTATCCGGGCCTGCCCAATTATTCCCCCGCGACAGTCCGGGGCCAGATCAACAATTTCCCCGATGGCTGTTTCGTCGCGCTCTACGACAATAAGGTCGTGGGCTATTGCGCGACCATGCGGGTCAGCAAGTCGATGGCCTTTTCCCCCCATGACTGGGACGAAATCACCGCCAACGGCTTTGGCACCCGCCACAGCGCGGCGGGCGAATGGCTCTATGGCTATGAAATGGCGGTCGATCCCAAACTGCGCGGCCTGCGCATCGGCCAGCGCATCTATGACGAGCGCAAGGAACTGGTCGAACAACTCGACCTGCACGGCATCGTCATCGCCGGTCGCATGCCCGGCTATCTGCGCACCAAGCGCAAGGTGGACGGACCGAAAGATTATCTCGACAAGGTCGTGCAGGGCAAGATCCGCGACCAGGTGGTCAGCTTCCAGCTCAAAAACGGCTTCGAACCGCTCGGCGTCCTCGAAAATTACCTGCCGGAGGACAAGCAGTCGGACGGTCATGCTGCGCATCTGGTATGGCGCAATCCCTATGTCGACCCGGACGAAGCGCCCGAAATGCGCGTCCCGCGCGGCGTCGAAAGCGTCCGCCTCGCCACTTGCCAGCTACAGGCGCGCGCCGTGCAGGATTTTGACGAGTTTATCCGCAACATCGAATATTTCGTCGATGTCGCCGCCGACTACCGCTCGGACTTCATCGTCTTTCCCGAACTCTTCACCCTGCCCCTCCTGTCGTTCGAAACGAAAAAGCTCAACCCGATGGAGGCGATCGACAAACTCACCAACTATACGCCCCGCCTGACCAAGGAATTGGGCCGCATGGCGCTGGAATATAATATCAACATCATCGGCGGTTCCCACCCGACCCGCGCCGATGATGGCGACATCCAGAATATCGCCTATGTCGCGCTGCGCGACGGATCGCTCCACACCCAGGAAAAAATCCACCCGACCCCCAACGAAGCCTTTTGGTGGAATATCAAGGGCGGCGACGCGCTGGACGTGATCCAGACCGACTGCGGGCCGATCGGCGTCCTCATCTGCTACGACAGCGAATTTCCCGAACTCGCCCGCCGCCTGGTGGATCAGGGCGCGCGCATCATCTTCGTCCCCTTCTGCACCGATTCCCGCGCCGGCTATATGCGCGTGCGCTATTGCGCGCAGGCCCGTGCGATCGAAAATCAATGCTATGTCGTCATGTCGGGCAATGTCGGCAACCTGCCCAATGTCGACAATATGGACATCCAATATGCCCAGAGCGCCATCCTGACCCCCTGCGACCTGCCCTTCGCACGGGACGGGATTGCGGCGGAATCATCGGAAAATGTCGAAACCCTGACCATGGCCGACGTCAACCTGGCTGACCTCAGCTGGGCCCGCGCCGAAGGCACCGTCCGCAACCTGCGCGACCGGCGCTTCGATCTCTATCATATCGAATGGGACAACAACCCCGACCACGCCCACGCCCAGAGCGGCGGGCCGGTCCCAGCGGGGGGCCATAATTCGCCGGGGGGTGGGTGAGAAGACACTATAAGGGTGGGTGGCGGCCTGTCCGCTTTCTCAGCATAAAGGAGGCGATTGGACACGAGGAACCAACTCGAAAATGTTCTGGGAATCAAACCCATGGAGGTCGGGCTTTTTGCGATCTCATCCATGAAGAAGGGGTATCGCGAACGCGCAAGCTGGCCGCTTGCTTGGCGGCGCGCGGGCGTAAACGACTGGCCCGCGGTGTCTGCGCTCGGAGACGACCACGATTGGGCGCGAAAGATGGGAATGGGGTTCGTTGCCGAATTCAGCAATGAAGTTTTGTTTTTGATTGATCGGGATTGGTTTGGCTGGCCTGATCCGCCCCGATGGGGACTGGCATCGTTTGATCCGGCCAATGGAAAGTGGAACCTGTGGGGCAACTTTTCAGATTTGCCTTCTGCGTGGACTGTTCCTGCCGCCCTAGATGGACCGGAACGAAACCCTACATAGTCCGGCTGTGGGCCAGATTTATTTGCAATTGATTGACCGGCTTTTGGTCGTTCCCGATCATCCTCCCCTGTAAGGGGAGGTGGATGGCCGTAGGCCAGACGGAGGGGTGTCCCCCTCTCGATAGGGTGACACCCCTCCACCACTTCGTGGTCCCCCTCCCCTTGCAGGGGAGGAATTTGCGGACGCTTCTGGGCAATTTCCACCCCCGCAACCCCGTTCGCCCTGAGCCTGTCGAAGGGTCGCACTTTCTCCGTGCCTCTATACCCGTCGCAAGAAAGACGGGGGCTTCGACAAGCTCAGCCCGAACGGTAGCGGGTGGCACTCCCGATCGTAAACTGACCCGGACCGCATCCCCCGCTCACTCCACCGTAACACTTTTCGCCAAATTCCGTGGCTGATCCACATCCGTCCCCTTGGCCACCGCGACATGATAGGCCAGCAATTGCACCGGCACCGCATAGACCAAAGGCGCGATCAGCGGGTGGACATTGGGCATCTCGATCGTCGCCATGCAGCCCTCGCCTGCCAGTGCGATCCCTTCCGCGTCGGAAATCAGCACCACCTTGCCGCCGCGCGCCTGCACTTCCTGCATATTGCTCACGGTTTTCTCGAACAGCGGGCCTGACGGCGCGATCACGATCACCGGCACCGCTTCGTCTATCAGGGCGATCGGGCCATGCTTCATCTCGCCCGCGGCATAGCCCTCGGCATGGATATAGCTGATTTCCTTGAGCTTGAGCGCTCCTTCCAGCGCCATCGGATAATCCGGCCCGCGCCCCAGATACAGCACGTCACGCGCCGGCGCGATCAGGTGCGCCATCGCCTCTATGTCGCCATCATGGCCCAGCGCCTCGTTCATTGCGGCAGGGGCTTCGGACAGGTGCCAGACGATCTCGGCTTCTTCCGCCGGGGTCAGCAGCCCCTTGGCCCGCGCCAGATTGGCGGCCAGCGCAGCCAGCACCGCCAGCTGGCAGGTAAAGGCCTTTGTCGACGCCACGCCGATTTCCGGCCCGGCATGGGTCGGCAGCAACAGGTCAGCCTCGCGCGCCATCGAACTGGTCGGGACGTTCACCACCACAGCGATGATCTGGTCCGCGGCCCTGGCATGGCGCAGCGCCGCAAGCGTATCGGCCGTCTCGCCCGACTGGCTGATGAACAGCGCCAGGCCACCGGGCTCCAGCACCGGGTCGCGATAGCGGAACTCGCTCGCCACATCGATGTCGACCGGCACACGCGCGAATTTCTCGAACCAATATTTGGCGACCATCCCGGCATAGAAGCTGGTGCCGCAGGCGACGATGGTGATCCGCTTCACCGCCCCCAGGTCGAAATCCATGTCCGGCATGGCGACCTCATTCTCCATCCGGCGCAGATAGGCCCGCAGCGTCTGGGCGACGACGACCGGCTGCTCGTAAATCTCCTTCTGCATGAAGTGGCGATGATTGCCCTTGTCGATCATCGCCCCCGACACGCCGGAGACCGTCACGGCCCGCTCGACCGGCACATTATCCTTGTCGAAAATCTCGGCGCCATTTTTCGTGATGACGACCCAGTCGCCCTCTTCCAGATAGGCGATCTTCTGCGTCAGCGGCGCCAGCGCCAAGGCATCCGACCCTAGATAGGTCTCACCATCGCCATAGCCCACCACCAGAGGCGACCCCAGCCGCGCGCCGATCAGCATGTCGGGGTGGCTGCGGAACAGGATCGCCAGCGCGAACGCCCCGTGCAGGCGCGGCAGCACTTGGCGCACGGCTTCCTTGGGCGACGCGCCCTGCTCCACCAGTTCGCTCACCAGATGGGCCACCACCTCGGTATCGGTCTGGCTGTCGAAAATGCGCCCCCGCGCCATCAGTTCGGCGCGCAACGGCTTGAAATTCTCGATGATGCCATTGTGGACCAGCGCCACCTCGCGCGTCGCATGGGGGTGCGCGTTGCTGGTCGTCGGCGCGCCATGCGTGGCCCATCGTGTATGCGCGATGCCGGTCGTGCCGGGCAGCGGCTCGTCGCGCAACTCGGTCACCAGATTGGCGAGCTTCCCCTCCGCCCGCCGCCGCTCGATCGCCCCGTCATGGACGGTTGCGACCCCCGCGCTGTCATAGCCGCGATATTCCAGCCGCTTTAGCCCATCGACCAGCCGCTCCGCCACGTCGCTGTTGCTGATGATGCCAATGATGCCGCACATGAGCCGGGGGAGCCTTTCAGAGTTGATAAGGGACGCGGATGCCCGGCGTCTGTGCCGGATAATCGTTAGTATTGCGTGTCACGGCAATGGCCACTCCCGTCAAGGTGGGGGGCGTTCACTTTAATATGTTCAGTTCGGTGTCGGCTTTATCGTAATCAACCAGATGTCGGGAGGCGCGAGCAACCGGAACGGCAATCCGCTGGTGCCGATCCCGGCCGCGACGATCATCGTCTTGGCCCCATCGCGATACAGGCCGCAGCCATAGCGCGTCCCATATTTCGACGGCACATAGACGATCCCGGCAAAGGGCAAAGCCACCTGCCCGCAATGGGTGTGCCCCACCAGTGTCAGAGACGGCGTGTTCGGCAGAGCGGGAAACACATCCGGCCCGTGCGACAGGATCAGCCGCGCGCCACCCATTCGCGCCATCGCTGTCATCGTATCGGGCAGGTCGGGCTTTCGCGTATAAATATCCTTCAACCCGCCAATCACCAGCGGCCCGCGCCGCACCACGCCATCCTGTAACAGGGTGATGCCGATCCGCGAGAAAGCCACCGCCCAGTCCCGACTGCTCAACGCAACACGGTTCAATGCGCTGCGGCTGTCATGATTGCCCAGCACCGCTACCACGCCCAGCGGCGCGCGCAGCCCGGCGAGCGGCGCAATGCTTGCCCGCGCATCATAGGTCGCCCCGCCCTTGTCATCGCCAATATAGTCGCCGCCCAGCAGGATAAGGTCCGGGCGCAGCGCGTTGATCTGCGCCACGATCCGCGCCATCCGCGCCGGGCTGTTGTCCGGCCCGGACATATGCGTATCGGTCAGCAGCGCGACGGTAACAGGATCGTGCGCCGCGTCGGCCGGGAAAGGCAGCGCGATCTCGGCCAGCCGAACCTGTGGCATGGCGCTGGCGTTCAGGATCAGCCAGCCAGCCCCTGCCAGAATCAGGATCAGCGTACAGACCAGTCCCACCAACAAGGGATGCCGCTGGACCAGCTTCATCCCACAACGTGCTCCCGCGCAGGCGGGAGCCCAGTCCCACGCTCCGATCTAGGCTCCCGCCTGCGCGGGAGCACGCAGCCTTTTCTCACTTCGCCGCCTTCTTTGCCATCATCCGCGCACGAAACCGCTTGGCCCAGCCCGGCTTTGCCTCCTGCGCGGGCCGGACCAGACACAGCGCGTCGGCCTCCACATTCCGCGTCACCACGCTTCCCGCCGCCACGATCGCGCCATCGCCGATCGTCACCGGCGCGACCAGCGCGCTGTTCGACCCGACAAAGGCGCCCGCGCCAATCTCGGTCTTATATTTGAAGAACCCATCATAATTGCAGGTGATCGTGCCCGCGCCGATATTGGCCCCCGCACCCACGCTGGCATCGCCAATGTAGGACAGATGGTTGACCTTGGCCCCTTCGCCCAGCACCGCCTTCTTGATCTCGACGAAATTGCCGACCTTGGCCTTGACGCCGATCTGCGCACCGGGCCGCAGCCGTGCATAGGGGCCGACAGCCGCGCCGCTTTCAATGCTGGCCCCTTCCAGATGGGAAAAAGCGTGGATGACCACCCCGTCCGCTACCCGCACGCCCGGCCCGAACACCACGTTCGGTTCCACCACCACATCGCGGCCCAATATCGTGTCATGGGCGAAGAACACTGTCTCCGGCGCCACCAGCGTCGCTCCTTCGCGCATCGCCTCTACCCGGCGGCGCGCCTGCCACATTGCCTCCACGCCCGCCAGTTCGACCCGGCTGTTGACGCCCGCCACTTCCCACGCGTCCGTCTCGATCACCGCACTGGGCGCACCGGGCAGCATGATGATGTCGGGCAGATAATATTCGCCAGCGGCATTATCGTTACCGATCTGGTCCAGCAGGACGAACAGATCGGTCGATCGCACCGCCATCAGCCCGCTATTGCACAAAGTGACTGCCCGTTCGGCCTCACTGGCGTCCTTATATTCCACCATCTTCCCAATGATGCCCTGCCCATCGGCAATGATCCGGCCATATGCGGCAGCGTCATCGGGTCGGAACCCCAGCACGACCGCCCGCGGATCGTCCCCCCGGTTCAACCGATCGAGCATCGCCCGCATCGTCGCCCCGCTCACCAATGGCACGTCGCCATAGAGGATCAACACATCGCCCGCGAATCCCGCCAGCGCATCATGCGCCTGTGCAACGGCATGGCCGGTGCCAAGCTGCTGGTCCTGCACCGCGATCACCGCGCCGGTGCCCGCCACCGCCGCCTCGACCTGTTCCCGCCCAGCGCC
This sequence comes from Sphingobium xenophagum NBRC 107872, assembly GCF_000367345.1. Taxonomy (GTDB): domain Bacteria; phylum Pseudomonadota; class Alphaproteobacteria; order Sphingomonadales; family Sphingomonadaceae; genus Sphingobium; species Sphingobium xenophagum. The sequence continues at coordinate 97,485 of NZ_BARE01000002.1, read as the reverse complement.
GACCACCACGACCTGGCGCTCCGGCTCCAGCGTCGCGACGCTCGCCAGCAGGTGCAGCAGCATCGGGCGTCCCGCAACCGGGTGCAACACCTTGTGCAACGACGATTTCATGCGTGTGCCCTGACCGGCGGCAAGGATGATGACGGCCAATGGGCGGGCGACTGGACGGCTGGCGGTCACGATATCTGTGTACCTCGAAAATGGGTCTGTGGCCTTCGGCTCTGCCATGTTTGGCTTGCCTTTGCCACCGCGCTCGCGGCATGGCGCGGCCATGGCAAACATAAATTTCGATATTGTTGGTTTCGACCTGGACGGCACGTTGATCGACACGAGCGGCGACCTTGCCGCCGCCGTCAACCACGCCATCGCGACGATCGATCGGCCGCCTTTCCCGGTGGAGGCCATCCGCCCCTTTGTCGGCAAGGGCGCGAAGGTCATGCTCGAACGCGCGCTGGATGCGTCGGGCGGCTATGATGACGCGACGCTCGCGCGGCTGCTGCCCGTCCTGCTCGACTATTATCAGGATAATCTCAGCGCCCGTTCCATCCCCTATCCCGGCCTGATCGCCGCGATGGACGCGCTGGCCGCGGCAGGCGTCAAGCTGGCCATCTGCACCAACAAGGCAGAGCGCTTCACCATCCCGTTGATCGATCAGCTTGGCCTGACGCCCCGTTTCGCCAGCATCGTGGGCGGCGACACGGTGGGCGTCGCCAAGCCCGATCCCGCCCCCATCCGCGCCATGATCGAGCGCGCGGGCGGCGGCCGGACAATCTTCATCGGCGACACGATCAACGACATAGCGGGCGCGCGCAATGCGGGCATCCCCAGCGTCGCGGTCAGCTTCGGTTTCCTCGACGGCCCGGTCGAGAATCTGGAGGCCGACGCCGTCATCGACCATTTCGACGATCTCGTCCCGCTCCTGCAAAGCTGGCCCACATGAGCTTGCGGCTGGAGCGGGACGGGGCCATCGCCCGCCTGCTGATCGACCGTCCGGCGCGTCGCAACGCCATGACACAGGCGATGTGGGAAGAACTGCCCGTGCTGGTGGCGCAGGCGATGGCCGACGACGCCGTCCGCGTCCTGATCCTCAGCTCCGCCACGCCCGGCATCTTCTGCGCCGGGGCGGACATCGGCGAATTTGCCCGGCACAGCAGCGACGAAGCCTGGCGCATAGCCAATCAGGCCGCGATCCGCGCCAGCCAATATGCGCTCGCCCATGCGCCAAAGCCGGTGATCGCGGCCATTGATGGCGATTGTGTCGGCGGCGGTTGCGGCCTCGCCATCGCCTGCGACTTGCGCATCGCCTCCCCCACCGCTCGGCTGGGCATCACGCCTGCGAAACTCGGCATCGTCTATTCGCTGTTCGACACCAAATTGCTGGTCGATCTGGTGGGTCCGGCGCGTGCCAGACGCATCCTTTTCGCCGGCGCGCTGCACGGCGCGAACGATGCCCTCGCCATCGGCATGATCGACGAGATCGCCGACGATCCCTTCGCCGCCGCGACGGCTTTGGCCCGCACCATCGCCGCCAATGCGCAGCACAGCGTGCGCGCGTCCAAGGCGATTATCCGTCGCATATTGGACGGTCAGTCCGATGATGACGAGGTGACGCTGGCGATGTTCCGCGACGCCTTCACCCTGCCCGATTTTGCCGAGGGCGTGGCTGCGTTTCAGGCGAAGAAGCGACCTGATTTTTAGAGTCGGATGACTTCACCTTGACCCGTTCGTTTCGAGCGAAGTCGAGAAACCGTGGTGCTACGTTTCTCGACTTCGCTCGAAATGAATGGAGGTTTTATCAGGATCTGCTTCCATCCCGGTCGTGAAAAAGGCCTCCGCAATGCGAAGGCCCTCTTCCTTTTTGCCGACTGACGGCAGCAATCACATATGGATCGGCTTGCCGGTCACCGCCATCGCCGCTTCCTTGATCGCCTCGCTATGCGTCGGATGGGCGTGGCAGGTATAGGCGATATCCTCGCTCGATGCGCCAAATTCCATCGCCTGCACGACCTGCGCGATCATGGTGCCTGCCGGTACTGCGATGATCCACACGCCCAGCACCTTGTCGGTCTCAGCGTCGGCAATGACCTTTACGAAGCCGTCCGGCTCATGATTGGTCTTGGCGCGGCTGTTGGCCATCATCGGGAATTTGCCGACCTTGATCGGTCCCTTTTCCTTGGCCTGTTCCTCGGTCAAGCCGACGCCTGCAATTTCAGGCTTGGTGTACACGACACCGGGGATCAGGTCATGGTTCACAATGCCGGTCAGGCCCGCGATATTCTCGGCAACGGCAATGCCCTCATCCTCGGCCTTGTGGGCCAGCATCGGGCCGGGGATCACGTCGCCGATCGCCCAGACGCCGGGCACCTTGGTGGCGAATTCATGATCGGTTTCGATCTGGCCGCGCTTGTTGAGTTCCAGCCCGATCTTGTCGAGGCCCAATCCATCCGTATTGGGGCGACGGCCGATCGACACCAGAACCACGTCCGCCTCGATCGTTTCGGCCGCGCCGCCCGCAGCAGGCTCGACGGTCAGGGTCACGCCCTTCTTGCCCGCCTTCGCGCCGGTCACCTTGGTGCCGAGCCGATATTCAAAGCCCTGCTTCTTGAAGATCTTGTTGGCTTCCTTGCGGATTTCGCCATCCATGCCGGGCAGGATCTGGTCGAGATATTCCACGACCGTGACCTTGGACCCCAGCCGACGCCACACGCTGCCCAGTTCCAGGCCGATGACGCCGCCGCCGACAACGACCAGATGCCCCGGCACCTTGTCCAGTTCCAGCGCACCGGTCGAATCGACGATCTGGCCGCCGGCATTGTCCACCTCGACACCCGGAAGCGGCATGACGGACGATCCGGTGGCGATGACGATATTCTTCGCCGTCACCGTTTCGCCGCCGACTGCAACCGTGTTTGCGCCGGTGAAGCTCGCCAGCCCCTTGAGCCAGGTCACCTTGTTCTTCTTGAACAGAAATTCGATGCCGCCGGTCAGACCCTTGACCGCGTCGACCCGCTGCCCCTGCATGGTCGACAGGTCGAGGCTCATCTTGTCGATCTTGACGCCCAGCTTGGCGAGCGTGCCGTTGGCCGCTTCGTCATAGAGTTCCGACGCATGAAGCAATGCCTTGGACGGGATGCAGCCCACGTTAAGGCAGGTGCCGCCCAGCGTCTCACGGCTTTCCGCGCACGCGACCTTCAGGCCCAGCTGCGCCGCCCGGATCGCGGCCACATAGCCGCCGGGGCCAGCACCGATCACCAGAACGTCATAATCATACTCGGCCATCGTTCTTCTTCCTCATAGTGTTCCTGCGAACGCAGGAACCCAGGGCGTCGTCAGAACAGCGTCTCGAACAAATCCCGCCACTGCGGATTTTCCCGTTCGATCAACTCGATCTTCCAGGCGCGCTTCCATTTCTTCATCTGCAGTTCGCGAAGCCTCGCTTCCTGCAAATCATCATATGACTCAAACCACACCAACATGGTGCAGCCATGTCGCTTCGTAAAGCCTTCAACCAAAGCGTTTTGATGCTGATATGCCCGGCCAGCCAGATCGCTTGTAACACCCAGATAGAGGGTGCCATTGCGTCGGCTGGCCATCAGATAGACATATCCCGCTTTCGTTACATTTCTCCGCCCTGGGCTCCTGCGTTCGCAGGAGCACGTGGGAAATAAGCCTTACAGGTCGATCAGCAGACGGGTCGGATCTTCGATCGCATTCTTCACCGCGACCAGGAAGGTCACCGCCTCGCGACCGTCGATCAGACGATGGTCATAAGACAGCGCCAGATACATCATCGGACGCACCACGACCTGACCATCGCGCACCACTGGACGATCCTCGATGCGGTGGAGGCCAAGCACTGCCGACTGGGGCGGGTTGATGATCGGGGTGGACATCAGGCTGCCGAACACGCCGCCATTGGAGATGGTGAAGGTGCCGCCCTTCATATCTTCCATGGTCAGCTTGCCTTCCTTCGCCTTGCGGCCAAAGTCGCCAATCGTCTTTTCGATCGTGGCCACGCTCATGCTTTCCGCGTTGCGGATGACCGGAACGACCAGACCGGTCGGCGCCGACACCGCGACCGAAATGTCGCAGAAATCGTTATAGACGATCTCGTCGCCCTCGATCTGGGCGTTGACGCCCGGAATGTCCTTCAGCGCCATGCAGACGGCCTTGGTGAAGAAGCCCATGAAGCCCAGACGGACGCCATGCTTCTTTTCGAACAGGTCCTTATATTTGGCCCGCGCCTCGATCACCGCGCTCATGTCGACATCGTTGAAGGTGGTCAGCAGCGCGGCATTATTCTGCGCTTCCTTCAGGCGCTTGGCGACCGTCTGGCGCAGGCGGGTCATCTTGACCCGTTCCTGCGCGCGACCGGGACCGGACGCCGGTGCCGCTGCCGCAGGGGCCGAATCCGCCGCCGTCGCGGCAGCCGCCTTCGCCGTGCCAGCCGCTACGGCCGCCGTCACATCGTCCTTGGTCAGGCGGCCATCCTTGCCGGTGCCCTTGATCTTGCTGGGGTCCAGCCCATGCTCCAGCACCAGACGGCGCACGGCGGGCGACAGGGTCAGATTGCCGCCCTCCTCATCGTCCGATGCAGCAGGCGCAGGGGCCGAAGCGGCCGGTGCAGGCGCGGCGGCCTCCGCCTTGGCGGCGGGTGCAGCGGCAGGCGCGGCAGCTGCGGCTGCGCCTTCGTTGATCAGCGCCAGCAGTGCGCCGACATTCACCGTATCGCCTTCCTTGGCGACGATGTCGCCCAGCGTGCCTGCGACCGGCGCGGGCACGTCGACCGCCACCTTGTCGGTTTCCAGGCTGACGATAGGCTCGTCGAGCGCGACGGCTTCACCGGGCTTTTTGAGCCACTGGCCCACGGTTGCTTCGGTAACGGATTCGCCCAGGGTAGGGACTTTGACTTCGGTGGCCATGAGCTTGTTCAGCCTTTCTTCTGGCGACGGATTTCTTCACGAACGCTGTGACCCAGCGCATCGGCGACGAGGGCGCCCTGTTCGGCGACATGGCGCTTGGCGAGGCCCGTGGCGGGCGACGCCGATGCCTTGCGACCGGCATAGCGGGCGCGCATCGGCGCCTTGCCGGCACTCGCCAGCGCTTCCTCGATATAAGGCTCCACATGGAACCATGCACCATTGTTGCGCGGTTCTTCCTGGCACCAGATCACTTCCGTCAGATTGGTCATCCGCTTGATACGGATGGCCAGCGCATCGGTCGGGAAGGGATAGAGCTGTTCGATACGCACGATCTGGGTATTCTTGTCACCCGCCGCATCGCGCGCCTCAATCAGGTCATAGGCGACCTTGCCCGAACACAGAACCAGACGCTCCGTTTCCGCGTCCGGCGCCGGGTTGGTATCCGACAGGATGCGCATGAAGTGCGTATCGCCCTGGAAGTCCTGCGCCTGACTTACCGCCAGCTTGTGCCGCAGCAGCGACTTGGGCGTCATGATGATCAACGGCTTGCGGAACGGGCGCAACATCTGGCGACGCAGGACATGGAAATAATTGGCCGGCGTCGTGATGTTGGCGACCTGGATATTGCCTTCCGCGCACAGTTGCAGGAAGCGTTCCAGACGCGCCGAACTATGTTCCGGCCCCTGCCCTTCATAGCCATGCGGCAACAGGCAGACGAGCCCGTTGGAGCGCAGCCATTTGGTTTCCGACGATGCGATATACTGGTCGAAGATGATCTGCGCGCCATTGGCGAAGTCGCCAAACTGCGCTTCCCACAGCACCAGGCTCTTGGGGTCGGCGAGCGCATAGCCATATTCAAAGCCCAGCACGCCATATTCGGACAAGGGGCTATCCAGCACCTCGAACCGGCCATGGGGCACGGTCGACAGCGGGATATATTTCTTCTCCGTATTCTGGTCGACCCAGACCGAATGGCGCTGGCTGAACGTGCCACGACCGGAATCCTGCCCCGACAGTCGCACGCCATAGCCTTCCGACAGGAGCGAGCCAAAGGCCAGCGCCTCGCCGGTCGCCCAGTCGAAATTCGCGCCCGACTTGAACATCTCCGCCTTGGCATCCAACACGCGCTGAAGCGTCTTGTGGACGGTGTGGCCCTGCGGCACGGTGGTCAGCGTCTTGCCCAGGCTGTCGAACAGCTTGGGGCTGATCGCCGATTCAACGCTCTGGCGCGCGGTTTCAGCATCGGCAGGCTTGTGCAGTCCCGACCAGCGGCCCGCAAACCAGTCGGCCTTGTTGGCCTTGTAGCTTTTGGACGCCTCAAACTCGTCTTCCAGATGGTTGACGAAGTCGCCCGTCGTCTTGGTGACATAATCATCGTCGACCACGCCCTGCGCCTTCAGGCGGGTGGCGTAGACTTCACTGACCGGCGGATGCTGGCGGATCTTCGCATACATCAGCGGCTGGGTGAATGACGGCTCGTCGCCTTCATTATGGCCGAAGCGGCGATAGCACCACATGTCGATCACGATGTCGCGATGGAAGGTCTGGCGATATTCGACCGCCAGCTTGCAGGCGAAAGTCACCGCTTCGGGATCGTCGCCATTCACATGCAGGATCGGCGCCTGCACACCCTTCGCCACGTCGGACGGATAGGGCGAGCCGCGCGAGAATTGCGGGCTGGTGGTGAAGCCGACCTGGTTGTTGACGATGAAATGGATGCAACCGCCGGTATTGTAACCCGCAACCCCGGAAAAGCCGAGGCATTCCCAGACGATACCCTGACCCGCAAAGGCCGCGTCGCCATGGATGAGCACCGGCAAAACCTGCTCATGCTTGGCCAGATCGTCGCGGAACGTCTGCTGCGCACGCACCTTGCCGAGCACCACCGGATCGACGGTTTCAAGGTGCGAGGGGTTGGGGACCAGCGACATGTGGACCTTGACCCCGTCAAATTCGCGGTCGGTCGATGTGCCCAGATGATATTTGACGTCGCCCGAACCACCGACATCTTCCGGGTTCGCGGTGCCGCCGGAAAATTCATGGAAGATGACGCGAAAGCCCTTGGCCATCACATTGGCCAGCACGTTCAGGCGGCCACGATGGGCCATGCCATAGACGATTTCACGGATGCCCGACTGGCCGCCATATTTGATGACCGCTTCGAGCGCGGGGATCATCGATTCGCCGCCGTCCAGACCAAAGCGCTTGGTGCCGACATATTTGCGGCCCAGGAACTTTTCATATTGTTCGCCCTGGATGACCTTGGCCAGGATCGCCTTCTTGCCCTCTGGCGTGAAGATGATTTCCTTGTCCTTGCCTTCCATCCGCTCCTGAAGGAAACGGCGTTCCTCCACATCGGCGATGTGCATATATTCCAGGCCGACATTGCCGCAATAATTGGCACGCAGGATCGCGACGATTTCGGTCACGGTCGCAAATTGCAGGCCCAGCGTGCCGCCCAGGAATATCTTTTTGGCCGGATCGGTCAGGCCATGATATTCCGGCGTCAGATCGGCCGGCAAGTCGCGCTGGGTCAGCCCAAGCGGATCGAGATTGGCAGCGAGATGACCGCGCACGCGATAGGTGCGGATCAACATCTGCGCGCGAATGGCGTCCTCTGCCGCCTGCGCTATGTCGGCGTCCGACACCGACTTGCCCGCAGACTTGGCGGCGGCCTTTACGGCCACCTGCATCTGGGTCGGGTCCATCGCCCCGGTCAGGTCGTCGGTATCCGCCAGCGGCCAGTTGGGTCGCGCCCAGCTTGGACCTTGCTCGACTTCAAAATCCTGGTTTTCGTAACCCATCATCATATCCCATCCGTGCCGCGTGCAGTCGCGGTCGGGCAAAGGACGGCCGGGGTGCAGCCCGACCGCCTTACAGGCCTGATCAGCCCTTCAGCACTTCCAGCAGGGTCGTGCCCAGTTCGGACGGGCTGGCCGCAACCTTGATGCCCGCTGCTTCCATCGCGGCGATCTTGCTTTCCGCGTCGCCCTTGCCACCCGACACGATCGCGCCAGCGTGGCCCATGCGACGGCCCGGAGGGGCCGTGCGACCGGCGATGAAGCCGGCCATCGGCTTCTTGCGGCCCTTCTTGGCTTCGTCGATCAGGAACTGCGCCGCCTGCTCTTCCGCGTCACCGCCGATTTCACCGATCATGATGATCGATTCGGTGGCGTCGTCGGCCAGGAACAGTTCCAGCACGTCGATGAAGTTGGTGCCGTTGACCGGATCGCCGCCAATGCCGACAGCAGTGGTCTGGCCCAGGCCAGCGTTCGACGTCTGGAACACCGCTTCATAGGTCAAGGTGCCCGAACGCGACACGACGCCGACGCTGCCCGCCTTGAAAATGCTGCCGGGCATGATGCCGATCTTGCATTCATTGGGGGTCAGCACGCCGGGGCAGTTCGGGCCGATCAGGCGCGACTTGCTGCCCGACAGTGCGCGCTTCACGCGGACCATGTCGAGGACGGGGATGCCTTCGGTGATGCAGATGATCAGCGGAATTTCCGCGTCGATCGCTTCCAGGATCGAATCGGCCGCAAATGGCGGCGGCACGTACACAACCGACGCATCCGCGCCGGTCTTGGTCTTGGCTTCCAGCACCGTGTCGAACATGGGCAGGCCGATATGGGTCGAACCGCCTTTGCCCGGCGTGACGCCGGCAACCATCTGGGTGCCATAGGCGAGCGCCTGTTCGGTGTGGAAGGTGCCGGTGGCACCGGTCATCCCCTGGGTGATGACCTTGGTGTTCTTGTTCACCAGAATGGACATGCGTGTCCCTTTACATTCTGTGGACGTGGCACTTGGTCGAATGCATCCCGTTTCAGGCTGCGCACTTACCTGAAACGGGATGGTGCAGCTCTGAAGTGTCAGGCGAGCGAGGGATCAATACCCTTGCAAGCTTCCAGCAGTTCCTTGACGGCGTCGACCGAAACCTGAAGATTGGCTTTGGCTTCGTCGTTGAGTTCGATTTCGATGACCTGCTCGACGCCATCCTTGCCGATGATGACAGGCACGCCGACATAGAGATTGTCGACGCCATATTGGCCGGTCAGGTTGGCCGCGCAGGGCAGCAGGCGCTTCTTGTCGCCCAGATAGGATTCCGCCATCGCGATCGCGCTGGTGGCGGGCGCGTAGAAGGCAGAGCCGGTCTTGAGCAGCGCGACGATTTCGCCGCCACCCGAACGGGTGCGCTGAACGATGGCGTCGATACGCTCCTGGGTGGAGCGGCCCTGCTTGATGAGGTCAGGTACGGGGATGCCCGCAACGGTGGAATATTCGATCACCGGCACCATGGTATCCCCATGGCCGCCCAGCACGAAGCTGGTGACGTCCTTGGCCGACACGTTGAATTCTTCGGCCAGGAAGTGGTTGAAGCGCGAGCTGTCCAGCACGCCGGCCATACCGACGACCTTGTTGTGCGGCAGGCCCGAAAATTCGCGCAGCGCCCAGACCATCGCGTCGAGCGGGTTGGTGATGCAGATGACGAAGGCGTCGGGCGCGTTGGCGGCAATGCCTTCGCCCACCGCCTTCATGACTTTCAGGTTGATGCCCAGCAGGTCGTCGCGGCTCATGCCCGGCTTGCGCGCGACACCGGCGGTCACGATGATGACATCGGCGCCAGCAATATCGGCATAATCGTTGCTGCCGGTGATCTTGGCGTCGAAGCCTTCGACCGAAGCGCACTGGGACAGGTCGAGCGCCTTGCCCTGGGGCACGCCTTCCACGACATCGAACAGGACGATATCGCCCAGCCCCTTCAGGGCCGCGAGATGCGCGAGCGTGCCGCCAATGTTACCAGCGCCGATGAGCGCGATCTTGTTACGGGCCATATGTCTGTCATCCTCCAAGACGTAAACTCTGGAATTGATGGCCCGCTTAAGCCGATAATGCAGGGGTTTCAACTAACAAAGGCCGTAAGAGCAAATTATCTTTGCAACTCATTCGCAATTGCGATAAGAGCAGCAACACCCTGTCGCTCCCGGCTCCCACCCTGGCCGTCGAGCTGTCCCTGCAGCGGTATCCTGCCGGATGCTTTCCCGACGGAGAGCATCCGGTCTGTTTTTCCCCGTTTTCAGCAAGAAGATTGCGTCATGATGACGGCAGCGCACGGCGGGCCGTCCCCGCTGCGGTACCTATTTGGGACCGTGACCCAGCGCCAGATAATCGTCCGACTGCATTTCCATCAGTCGCGACACGGTCCGTTCAAATTCGAACGCGCCGTCTCCCTCCGGGTAGAGCCGCGCCGGTTCCGCGTCCGCCGACGCCAGCAACTTCACCTTATATTCGTAGAGCGAGTCGATCAGCGTCACGAAGCGCGCGGCCTCGTTGCGCTTCTCCGGCCCCAGGACCGGGATACCGACGATGATCACCGTATGATATTTCCGGGCGATCGCCAGATAGTCAGGCGCGCCGCGCGCCTCCGCGCATAACCGATTGAACGAAAAGACCGCCACGCCCTTCAGGCTCTTTGGCACATGGAGCGTCCGCCCGCCCTGCACCTTTATGTCCTCCGAGGGCACATGGGCGCGGTCGGACGGGGGATAATCGGTCAGGCGGAAAAATGCAGTGCTGAGCGCGACCGTCGCCGCTTCGCCATTGGGGCAGTGCCATAAGGTCGCGTCGCCCAGCCGGTCGCGGCGATAGTCGGTCGGGCCGTTCAGCGTCAGAACGTCCAGACGATCCTTGATCAGGTCGATGAAGGGCAGGAAAAGCTGACGGTTAAGTCCATTCTTGTAGAGTTCATCGGGTTCGCGGTTGGACGTCGTGACGATCGTCACCCGCTTTTCCAGCAGCCCGGTAAACAGGCGGGACATGATCGCGGCATCAGCCATATTATTGACGACCATTTCGTCAAAGCAGAGCAAGCGCGCTTCATCGGTCAGCGACTCCACGACCGGCGGGATCGGATCGCCCTTCTCCGACTTGCGGGCTTCCGCCAGCCGCGCATGGACGTCGAGCATGAATTCATGGAAATGCGCGCGCTTCTTGCGCTGGATCTTCACCGTGTCGAAGAACAGGTCCATCAGCATCGACTTGCCGCGACCGACCCCACCCCACATGTAGAGGCCGCGCGGCGGCTCAGGCATTTTGCGCAGCAGCTTCCACAGCGTCGAACCGCGTGCGGGAACCGCCTCCAATTGCTGCTGCAAGGTGTCGAGTCGCAACGCCGCCGCGCGCTGATCGGGATCGGCGCGCAATTCGCCAGCCGCGATCAGCGCCTCATATCGGGCAACCACCCCTGTCACTTGGCCACAATGACCTTGCGCAATGTAACGGTAGAGGCCGCGATCAAACCATCGCCCTGCGCGATCGTCATGCGCAGGAACAACATCTTGCTCGTTTCCTTGAGCAGTTCGACATCGGCGACCATCGTCAGACCGCGCTTGCCCAGGCCCAGATATTGCATCGACAGGTCAATGGTGAGCGCGGCCATCTGATCCTCACGCCCCATAGCCCAGAGCGCGATGAAATAGGCGTGATCGGCAAAGCCAGCGGCAAAACCGCCGTGCATATTGCCAAAGCGGTTCATGTGCTGCGGTCGCACCTCCAGCGCGACCCGCGCCTTGCCCGGCGCGTCGCTGCGCGCATAGCCGCCGCCGATCACCGAGGGGAAATCGACGCTGTCCGAATCGCCCCAGCGCCGCCAACCGCTCCAATCCTCCGCCGGTGCGGCGGAAGCCATCGCCTCGGTCTTACTCACGACAATCAGAGCTGCCGCTCGACCATCATCTTCTTGGTTTCGGCAATCGCCTTGGCCGGGGACAGACCCTTGGGGCAGACATTCGCGCAGTTCATGATGGTGTGGCAGCGATACAGGCGGAAGGGATCTTCCAGTTCGTCGAGACGATCGCCGGTATATTCATCGCGGCTGTCCGCCAGCCAGCGATAGGCCTGCAACAGGATGGCCGGGCCGAGGAACTTGTCCGAATTCCACCAGTAGGACGGGCAGCTGGTCGAACAGCAGGCGCACAGGATGCATTCGTAAAGGCCGTCCAGCTTCTCGCGATCGGCGGGCGACTGGAGCCGCTCCTTGCCCGATGGCGGCGGCGACACGGTCTTGAGCCAGGGCTGGATCGAATTATACTGCGCGTAGAAATGGGTGAAATCAGGAACCAGATCCTTGATCACGTCCATATGCGGCAGCGGCGTGATCCGCACGTCCTTGCCCGAACATTCCTCGATCGCGGTGGTGCAGGCCAGCCCGTTCTTGCCGTTCATGTTCATCGAACAGGAACCGCAAATCCCTTCACGGCAGGACCGGCGGAAGGTCAGCGTCGGATCATATTCATTCTTGATCTTGATCAGCGCGTCCAGAACCATCGGGCCGCAATTGTCGAGATCAATCTCATAGGTGTCGTAACGCGGGTTCTGCCCGGAGTCGGGATCGTAGCGATACACCTTAAAGCTGCGCACCTTCGTCGCGCCTGCGGGTGCGGGGTGGGTCACACCCTTGCCGCTGATCTTGCTGTTCTTGGGCAACGCAAATTCGGCCATCGCTCGTCGAGCCTCTTTCAGAGTGTCGTTCGGTCGCGGCCCGCATAACAAAAAATAAGCAAAGGTCCAGCACCTACAAAAGGGAAACGCGCCACCGCCCTTGCATCTGCACCGGCATCACCGCTAGGCGACAGGCCGTTTCGGAGCGTTTGTGACCTGATGGATATAGCCTTTCTCGCCATTGCCGAAGCGCAACAGCTCTACCATTGGCTGCCCGCCGCGCTGGAACTGGCGCGCCGTCCCGATGTGCGGGTCAGCATCCTATCACCGTCAGACCAGATCCTAGCCCTGGTCGCCAGCTATGACCCGGAAAAACGGCTTATCCCCGTGCGTTTGCGCCGTCCGCCAAGCCGCGCCGACTCGCTGTTCCGTCAGCCTTCGCGGCTCGCCACCCTGCTGCTCAACTACCCCACCATCGCACATTTTCCCGTGCTGGTGACGACCGAAATTTCGACCGCCTGGGCGCGCCGCGTCCCCGGTTTTTCCTCTCGCCTCATCCTCATCAAACATGGCGCGGGGGATCGCGAAGGCGGCTACAAGAAACGTCATGCCGATTTCGACCTGACGCTTGTCGCAGGCGAAAAGGACCGCCGCCGTCTGATCGGTCGCGGCCTCTGCACCCCCGATGCAGTCGCCGTCGGCGGCTATCCCAAATTCGAGCTGAAAGCGCCCCGCCAGCGATTCTTCGATAATGACCGGCCAGTGCTGCTCTACAATCCCCATTTCGACCCAAAGCTCTCGTCATGGGTTACCCATGGTCCGGCAGTGCTGGCGACGCTGGAGGCGCTGCCCGACTGGAACGTCATCATCGCCCCCCACACGAAGCTGGCGCGCGCCGTCCCTCCCATCGTCAGCGCCGCGCCGCATATCCGGATCGACATGGGCAGCCGCCACTCGATCGACATGAGCTATACGATGAGCGCCGACGTCTATCTTGGCGACGTGTCCAGCCAGGTCTATGAATTCCTCATCCAGCCACGCCCCTGCATCTTCCTCAATCTCGACCGCCGCGATGCCAGCAGCGAAGCCTTCGCCCACTGGAAGCTGGGCCAGGTGATCGAGAGCGCCGATGCCCTGCCCGCAGCGCTCGCCCGCGCCGCAGACTTGCAACCGGGCTTCGTTGCTGCTCAGGAAGCGGCCATGCGCGATTCCATCGACCTTTCCCCCATCCCCGCGTCCCAGCGGCAGGCCGACATCATCCTGAACTTCGCGAAGCGCCCAAAGGACTCATAACGCCATGAGCCAGACCCTATCCACCACCCTTGGTCCCGTTCGCCTGATCGGCGACAATGCGACGCCGATCTGGGGCATGACCAATGCCGAGCGCAGCCGCCGCATGGCGGAGAGCGCCGCGAAGAATGGCAGCACGCTGGCTGTGGGCCAGGAACTGATATTCAACCTGACCTACGCCTTCGATCCACTGCTGCTGCGCCTCGCACTCGAAACACCAGGCACTATGTTCGTCTGGGGCGACGCGCCGATCGTCGGCCAAGTGCCGCAGGGCAGCGATCCGCTGACCGCACCCCATGTCATCGACCTGTCGGACGGTCGCACCCTCTACAACCGCCAGTTGCGCAAGCTGGAACAGCCGATGGTGCGGGAATTGACCCCGGCAACCCGGCGCGAGATTGAGCGGCGCAGCTATTTCGGCGCCTATAAGGGCGTCACCGACCTGCTGACCAAATATCTCTGGCCCGAACTGGCGCTGGTGCTGACGCGGATCGCGGCGCAGCTGCGCATGACCCCGAACATGGTTTCGGTGATCGGCGTGACCCTGTGCCTGCTTGCGACATGGTTGTTCGCGCAGGGCATGTACTGGACCGGCTTCCTGTCCGGCTTCATCTTCATGGTGCTCGACACGGTGGACGGCAAGCTTGCCCGTTGCACCATCACATCGTCCAAATGGGGCAATGTGATCGACCATGGTGTCGATCTGGTCCACCCGCCCTTCTGGTGGTATTTCTGGGGGACCGGGCTGGCCTATTGGGGGCTGGCGCTGTCGACCCGGACCTTCGCGCTGGTGATGGCGGCGGTGATCGCAGGCTATGTGCTGCAACGGCTGATCGAGGGGATGTTCCTCAAGGATTTCGGCATGGACATCCATGTCTGGCAGCGCTTCGACAGCCAGTTCCGTCTCATCACCGCGCGGCGCAACCCCAATATGGTCATCCTGTTCGTGTCGCTGCTGTTCGGGCGACCCGACATCGGCCTGATCGCACTGGCCTGGTGGACGGTCATTTCCCTGATCGTCCATGCCGTGCGGCTGGCGCAAGCCTATGCCGTCAAGCGGTCCGGGCAGCCAATTGTCAGCTGGATGGAGCAAGCCCGGCCATGAACCCCACGATCGAGAAATTCGGCTGGCCCGCCACGCTGATCGCGGAGTTCACCCACTGGGTCGTGCTGCTCCGCCCGGCCCAGCCGACGCTGGGGTCGCTGATCCTGGCGGCCAAAAGCGACGCCACGGCGTTCGGTGATCTGCCCGCGCAAGCCCATGCCGAACTCAAGACCGTCACCGCTGCGATCGAGGCGGCGCTGACCAAAGCGGTGGGCTATGCGAAGATCAACTATCTGATGCTGATGATGGTTGACCCCCACGTCCATTTCCACGTCATCCCCCGCTATGAAGGGACACGCAGCGCGGCGGGTGTGCGTGTGGCGGATGCGGGGTGGCCGGGACAGCCGGACCTTGGGTCTGCGGTCAAGCTCGACAGTGAGCTGGACAATGTAAAAGCGTGGCTGAAAATTCATTTCGATAACGAAATGAAGTAACCGGCAGTCTCTTTGACGACCGCCGCTTTTATCGCCCGTAGCGCCCCTCGGCGACCCATTTCGCGGTCAATGCCGTCGCCGCCTCGACATCCTGATGGAAGTCGACCTCCTGCCATTCCAGCCCCTCGATCGAGACGGTGCCGACCCGGTTGCCCTTGGCGATGATGTCGATCGCGCGCAGATACCAGCGTTCGACGCCTTCGGGGGTGCGCATCATCTGGTCGATCTGGTTGCGGAAGATTGCCGGGCCTTCGCCGGTGAAGGCCAGCATGCCGATCGATTCGGCGTTGGTGTCGGGCGGCAGCAGCCGCTTGCCGATATGGTGCAGCCGACCACTCTCGTCGCGGTTCACCTTCATATCGTCATCGTCATAGTCGGGCTTCACATCGACGGTCACGGTGATCGCATCCTGCGTCCCGGCTATAAGCTTCGCGACGATTTCGTCCGACACAATGGTGTCGCCGTTCAGGATGATGAAGTCCCGGTCCATCTCCTCCCGCACGATCCAGCAGGTGCCAAGGTTATCGGCCACCTGAAAGAAGGGGTTGAACACGCAGCGGATGCGCGCGCCGGTCTCGCGATAGAGTTGCAGCGCATGATCCTCGACCCGTTCGGTGCGGAACCCCGTCACCACCACGATGTCGGTCACGCCATTGGCGACCAGCGCGGCGATCTGCCAGCTGATCAGGGTGCGGCCGTTAAAGTCGATCATGCATTTGGGCACGTCGCGGGTCAGCGGCAACAGGCGCGATCCTTGCCCGGCGGACAGGATGATGGCTTTGGTGATGGTCATGGCGCGGGTCTTTAGAGTGGAAATTGGCCGAAAAAAAGGCGGCGTTTGCACTCGGTTCAGTGGGCGCTTAAAGCGCAGCGTGCTCCTGCGCAGGCAGGAGCCCAGATCGGAGCGAGGAACTGGGCTCCTGCCTGCGCAGGAGCACGTCGCGGTCAGTTTGAAGGACCTGGTTGGTTGATGTTCAAGCCCGGCGCAGCACAGGACGGCTTTTCCCGCATATTGGCCAATACCGGCTGGCTGCTGGGGGGCAAAGGCGTGGGCGCGGTCTTGAGCCTGGCCTATCTCGCCATCGTCACCCGCACGCTGGGCGTGGCCGATTTCGGGCGGTTCGCGCTGGTGCTGAGCGCGGCCACCGTCATCAAGACGATCACCAGTTTCGACAGCTGGCAGATCGTCGTGCGCTATGGCCAGACCCATCTGGCGGTGGACAATGGCGACGCGCTCAACCGGGTGCTGCGCTTCTGCATTATGATCGACCTTGCCTCCGCAGCGGTCGGCGGGGCGATTGCCGCCGTCATCATCCTGGCCTTTGGCGGCCTGCTGGAACTGCCGCCGGGCATGGGGTGGCAGGCATGGCTGTTCTGCATGGTGATGATGATCACGATCCGGTCCAGCCCCACCGGCATATTGCGCCTCTTCGACCGGTTCGATTCCGCCGCGCTCGCCGAAACCATGATCCCGGTCGGACGGATGATCGGCGCGGTCGCCGCGCTTTGGCTGATGCCGACGATCACCGGCTTTCTGATCGCCTGGGGCGCGGCGGAGCTATTATGTGCGCTCGCCTATTGGTGGCTCGCTCTGCGCGAGGGGCGTGGGCGGATCGGCGCGTGGCGCGCGGGACGGGCGCTGGACGCGCGGGCGGAAAATCCCGGCATTATCGGCTTCCTGACCGCCACCAACCTCCAGACCAGCCTGTCGTCCATGGGACAGCAAGTCGCGGTGCTGGTGGTCGGGCTGTTCGTCGGGCCAGTCGGCGCGGGCCTGTATCGCCTCGCCAACCAGCTTGCCAATTCGCTGACGAAGATTTCCAGCCTGCTGTCGCGCAGCATCTTCGTCGAGCTGTCACGCAGCGGCAGTCAGGGGGGCGAGGCGCTGGGCGCGCTGTTCCGCCGTACCAACCGGCTGGCGCTGGTCGCTGGCGCGGTGATCATCGCGCTGATCCTGACCATCGGCCATCCGCTGCTGGGTCTGATCGCCGGGCGGGAATTTCTGCCCGCCTATCCGCTGCTGCTGCTGCTGGGCATCGCCGCCTGCATCGACCTGATTGGCGTCAGCTATCGCCCGCTGCTGATGGCGACCGACCGGGCGGGCCTGTCGCTGCGCATCACCTTCATCTCGACCGCGCTTTTGCTGGGGATGCAGGCAGCGCTGTTGCCGCTTTACGGCACGATGGGCGCGGCCAGCGCCAATATCGTCGCGGCCATCGCCGGCTTCGTGATGATGGGCCTGGCCAGCCGCAAGGCTGTTCGCGCGCAAGGGTGAGCGGGCGGCTGGCGTCGCTCACCTTGCCCCGTTCGTTTCGAGCGCAGTCGAGAAACGTGGCCCGCGGTTTCTCGACTGCGCTCGAAACGAACGGCGGGTGGAAGATGACTCCGTGATCCCACCTCGCACGACGCCCAACGAAAAAGGGGCCGGAAAACCGGCCCCTTCTCGATCGTCTGACAGTAGCTGAAACGCTTAGCGCTTCGAGAACTGGAAGCTCTTGCGGGCCTTCGCCTTGCCGTACTTCTTACGTTCGACAACGCGGCTGTCGCGGGTCAGGAAGCCTTCGGCCTTGACCGCGCTGCGCAGCGCCGGTTCATATTTGGTCAGCGCCTGGGCGATGCCATGCTTGACCGCGCCGGCCTGACCCGAAAGGCCACCGCCCTTGACGGTGCAGATCACGTCATACTGACCGGTGCGGTCGGTGACGCCGAACGGCTGGTTGATCACCAGACGCAGGGTCGGACGGGCGAAATAGATTTCCTGATCGCGGCCATTGACCGTGATCTTGCCGGTGCCGGGCTTTACCCAGACGCGGGCAACGGCGTCCTTGCGGCGGCCGGTCGCATAGGCGCGGCCAAGATTGTCGATTTCCTGCTGGCGCAGCGGCATGGTCGACACGGGCGGCGCGATGGGCGCGTCAGCGGCAACGTCCGCAGCAGGCGCTTGCGCAGCGGCAGGCGCGGCAGCCGGAGCCGCGGCGGCTTCGGCAGCGATCTGTGCGAGATCGGACAGGGACTGGCGGTTATCGGACATTATGCACCCACCTTGTTCTTGCGGTTGCGCGACGCGAAGTCGAGCACTTCGGGGTTCTGGGCTTCATGCGGATGCTCGGCGCCGCCGAACACGCGCAGGTTGCGCATCTGCTGGCGACCCAGCGGGCCACGCGGGATCATGCGTTCGATCGCCTTTTCCAGCACGCGCTCAGGGAAACGGCCTTCCAGAATCTTGGCCGGGGTGGTTTCCTTGATGCCGCCGGCATAGCCGGTGTGCTTGTAATAAACCTTGTCGGTCAGCTTCTTGCCGGTGAACTTCACCTTGCCAGCATTGATGATGATGACATTGTCACCACAATCGACATGGGGCGTGAAGCTGGGCTTGTGCTTGCCGCGCAGGATGTTCGCCACGGTCGAAGCGAGACGGCCGACCACAAGGCCTTCCGCGTCGATCAGGACCCATTTTTTTTCGACCGTCGCCGGCGTCGCCGACTTGGTGGTCTTCATCAGCGCCTTCATGGTGCCAATTCTCCAGAATGAAAAAGGAAACCGGACGCCGTTGCCGACGCCCGGAAGTGGGGCGCTAATGACGGGTGGCAGGCTGTAAGTCAAGAGATTCGGCGGCTTTGCTGACGGGTAAAATAATACCCGTTGCTAATCGGTGGGCGTCAGATCCCGCTTCTCGGTCACCGCGCGCGTTCCCAGCGCCAGATTGCGCTGCTGCTGCTCGATCAGGCCGGTGCGCCGCGACAGGTGGTAAGTAACGCCGACAGCGATCCCCTGCCCAGCCAATTGTTCATCCAGATCGAGCGCGGCATCCGACCGCGCCGTCACCCGCAGCACGCCTTCGACCGGGACCGGACGGCCAAGCGGCGCGCCAGCGACCGTCCGCACGCCGCGCCCCGCGCCATCCTCCACCGTGTCGCCAGCAAACAGGAAGATCGGTCGCAACTCGCCCGCCAGCAACGCCAGCCGCCCTTCCGGCGACAGGCCCGACAGCAATGCCTGTACGGACAGCACGGCCTTGTGCCGCGGCGTGTCTGGCGCAAAGCTCGCCTGCATCTTTGCCAACCCGGCTTCTACCGCGCTCCAGACCGCATCCATATTGTCGAGCGCTGTAATCTGTCCCCTGGCATCGACATGAAAGCGATGCTCCACCCCGATCAGCGGCGTCAGCGCGGCGGCATAGGGTTCAGCGCCCGATGCAGGCGCATCGCTGTCGATAGTGCGCAAGGTGGCGTGGAGGATGTAGCCGTCCGCAACCTTGTCGAACCGCAGGTCGCGGGTCGCGGTGAACCGGCTGACCTTGCCTTCGACGGGGCGATGTTGCTCGATCCGATAGGTGAGATTGCGATCGACCGGCGGCGCGAAGGGGATGGCGATCGCTTCGGCCTGCGCCACCCCCGGCACCAGCAGCGCCAGCCAGAGCGCCGCTGCACGCATCGCCATCATATGCGCCGGGTGCCAATGGCATGCGCGCCCCAGGCTGCCGACGCCACGACCAGAGCGCCGACCGCCTGGTGCAGCACGGCGAGCGGCAGGGCGATGCCGCTCAGCACGGTCGCGATGCCCAGCACGATCTGCGTACCGACCGCCGCATTGATCGCGATCGAGGGTGCGCGCTGTCCGGCGCGCCTGGCCTGCCGGGCCAGCAGGATGAGCGCAACGGCAGCGCACCAGGCCCACCAGCGATGGAGAAAATGGACGAGATAGGGATCACTGGAGACGGTGGCCCAAAGGGAACCCATCCAGCTGATCCCTTCCGGCACCAGATGATCGTTCATCAGCGGCCAGGTGCTGGATACATAGCCCGCATCCAGACCGGCCGTGAAAGCGCCCAACATGAGCTGCACGAACAGCGCCAGCAGCGCGACGAGCGCCAGCGGCCGCAATCGTGCCGGACGGGCGCGGCTGTTGCGCGACAGCGCCAGCAGATCGAGCGCGGTCCAGATCAATCCGCCGATGATGAAGAGCGCCGTCAGCAAATGTACCGCCAGCCGGTAATGGCTGACATCGGTGCGCAAGGTCAGGCCCGACTTGACCATCCACCAACCAATCGCCCCCTGCAATCCGCCGAGCGCCAGCAGCGCCACCAGCCGGGGGCCGTAACCCGCCGGAATGGCGCGTTTCCACGCAAACCATGCCAGCGGCAAGGCGAAGGCGATCCCGATCAGCCGCCCCAGCAGCCGATGCAGCCATTCCCAGAAGAAGATGAACTGGAAATCGGACAGGCTCATGCCCCGGTTGATCTGCTGATATTCGGGGATTTGCTGATAGAGGCGGAAGGCCTCCATCCACTGATCATGGGTCAGCGGCGGTATGGCGCCGGTGATCGGCTTCCACTGGGTGATCGACAGGCCCGATTCGGTCAGGCGGGTGATGCCGCCGACCACGACCATGAAGAATACCAGCGTAGCGACGAACAGCAACCAGCGGGCGATCGCCACCGGGCGGGGAGAGGGATTGGCCATAGCCGGTCCATGCCCCCAAGCCGATGGCGTTTCAAGCAGGACGTTCGGGACAGATTGTCCCAGACGTCAACGACAGGCTTTCCAGGCCGCGACCAGATCGCGCCCGCGCGCGCCAACCAGCGCCGCATCGTCGCCGGGGCGGTAGAGCGCACCCCCCACGCCGATCCCTTCGCATCCGCCCGTCAGCCACTCGCCGATCGTGTCCGCGCCGGTGCCGCCCACGGCCCAGACGCCGATATGTTTGGGGAGCACATCCTTGATCGCCTTCACATAGGCCGGGCCGAGCCGGGCGGCTGGAAAGAGCTTGATCCGGCGCGCGCCCGCGGCGATCGCGGCAAAGGCTTCGCTGGGGGTCATGAAGCCGGGCAGCAACTCAAGACCCAGTTCCGCGCCGCGCGCGATGACGGCGGGGTTGGTGTTGGGCGTCACCATGATGCGCCCACCCACGCCATGCAGTTGTTCCAGCGCCTCAACGCTCAGCACCGTGCCCCCGCCAATGATCGCGCGGTCGCCAAAGGCCTGTTGCATCGCGCCGATGCTGACGAGGGGGTCGGGCGAGTTGAACGGGACTTCGAGGATGCGGATGCCCGCCTCCACCAGCGCCGCAGCGACGTCCAGCGCCTCGTCCGGGCGGATGCCGCGCAGGATGGCGGCGATCGGCGGCGCGCCATCGGCCAACAGGTCGTCCATCGTCATACCAACATATCTCCAGCATAGCCCAGTCCGGCCAGCGCGCAGGCGTCGCCATCCAGACGGTGCGATTCCACGCCCTGCACGGCCAGCGCGCGGGCATAGCGATCCGACAGGCGCGCATCGCCGATCAGCGTCACGCCATGGTCCGCGCGCAACAAAGCACGCGCTTCGGCTATTTCGCCCCCGATCAGCAGGCCCGACAAATAGCCCAGCGCCCAATCGGCGGATCGCCCGGCACGCAGCCGCATCGCCCGCGCGGCGAACAATCCGGCCAGCACAGCCCCCTCCCCCGCCTGCGCCAGCCCTTCGGCAAAGCCCGCAGCCTCTTCGGCGGCATCGCCGACGCTATCCTTTGGCCCCAGCGTCGATCCGTCCCGCAGCAAGGCGAACAGTTCGCCGGTGGGCACGGTGCGGAACGCCAGCACCCGGCCATCCTCTACCAAGGCCCATTTGCTGTGGGTGCCCGGCAGCACGATCAGGCGACGGCCCTGCGCCAGTGCCGGATCACGCACGCAGGCGCCGAAAATCTGCGCTTCCTCGCCGCGCATCACGTCGGGGACGCCATCCGCGCCGGTACAGGCAAGTCCCGCCATGATCGCGATCGGCACGCCACGCCAGTCAAAGCCTGTGGCGACTGCGCGCCAGGCTGCCGCATCGGACGGGCAATCGGCATAGGGCGCCTCTACCCAGCCATCGCGCGCGCCAACCATGCCGCACAGGGTGATGGAAAGCGGCATGGCATCGGCCAGCCAGGGGGCGACCGTATCGGCAAAGGCGGCTTCCGCATTCCGCCCGGCGACAGCGATGCCCGGCCCGTCGCGGCGCGCGACGATCCGCCCGTCCTCGACCCGGAACAGGCGCAGATTGCTCGTTCCCCAATCGCCGATGACCCGATACGCGCTCATCGCGGACCGGCTTTCGTAAAAATCTCGATCCGCCTCACTTGTCCTCGACACAGCTTCTTGAATTCCTATTTGTCTGAGTATATCAGGAGGCCAAGCGCGTCAACGTGCCATAGTCCATCAAGTGTCAGGATGCCCAATGAGTGATTCGTCCAAGCCAGCCTTCAAATTGCGCAGTCGCGCCTGGTTCGACAACCCCGACAATATCGACATGACAGCGCTCTATCTGGAACGCTATCTGAATTTCGGGCTGAGCCTGGAGGAATTGCGCAGCGGCAAGCCGATCATCGGCATCGCCCAGACCGGCAGCGACCTTTCGCCCTGTAACCGCCATCATATGGTGCTGGCCGAACGCATGCGCGACGGTATTCGCGAGATGGGCGGGATCGCGCTGGAATTTCCGGTCCACCCGATTCAGGAAACCGGCAAGCGCCCGACGGCGGGCCTGGACCGCAACCTTGCCTATCTGGGGCTGGTCGAAGCGATGTATGGCTATCCGCTCGACGGGGTGATCCTGACCACCGGCTGCGACAAGACCACGCCTGCGCTGCTGATGGCGGCGGCGACCGTCAACATCCCCGCCATCACCCTGTCCGTCGGCCCGATGCTGAATGGCTGGCACAAGGGCGAGCGCACCGGGTCCGGCACCATCGTATGGAAGGCGCGGCAATTGCTGGCGGCGGGCAAGATCGACGATGAAGGCTTTATCAAGCTGGTCGCGTCGTCCGCGCCATCGACCGGCTATTGCAACACCATGGGCACGGCATCGACCATGAACTCGCTTGCCGAGGCGCTGGGCATGATGCTGCCGGGTTCGGCCGCTATTCCCGCCCCTTATCGCGACCGTCAGGAAGCCGCCTATCTGACCGGCAAGCGCATCGTCGAGATGGTGCATGAGGATCTCAAGCCATCCGACATTCTGACCAGAGATGCGTTCCACAACGCCATCATGGTGAACAGCGCCATCGGCGGATCGACCAACGCGCCCATTCATCTGGCGGCGATTGCCCGCCATATCGGCGTCGACCTGCCGCTCAAGGATTGGGAGAGCGTCGGGCACAAGATTCCCTTGCTGGTCAATCTCCAGCCTGCGGGCGAATATCTGGGCGAGGATTATTATCGCGCCGGGGGCGTTCCGGCTGTGGTGGCGCAGTTGATCGCGCAAGGGCTGATCCATGAAGGCGCGATGACCGTCAACGGCAAGACCATGGGCGACAATTGCCGGGGCGTGGAAATAGAGGATGAGAAAGTCATCCGCCCCTATGACCAGCCGCTGGTCGAGGATGCAGGCTTTCTGGTGCTGTCGGGCAACCTGTTCGACGCAGCCGTCATGAAAACCAGCGTCATCAGCGCCGAATTCCGCGACCGTTATCTGTCCAACCCGGACGATCCCAACGCCTTTGAAGGGCTGGCAGTCGTGTTTGACGGGCCGGAGGATTATCATCGCCGCATCGACGACCCGTCGGTCGGCATCACCGACCAGACATTGTTGTTCATGCGCGGCGCGGGGCCGATCGGCTATCCCGGCGCAGCCGAAGTCGTCAACATGCGCCCGCCTGCCTATCTGATTACCGAGGGCGTATCGGCCCTGCCCTGCATTGGCGATGGGCGCCAGTCCGGCACGTCGGGCAGCCCATCGATCCTGAACGCATCGCCCGAAGCGGCGGCGATGGGCGGTCTGGCGCTGCTGGAAACGGGGGACCGAGTGCGAATGGACCTGAACGCCGGCACTGTTAACGTGCTGATTTCCGAAGAGGAACTGGACGCGCGGCGTGCAGCGCTGGTGGCCGCAGGCGGCTATAAATATCCCGCATCGCAAACCCCATGGCAGGAAATCCAGCGCGCCGTCGTGGGGCAGATGAATACGGGTGCGATCCTTGAAGGGGCGGAGAAATATCAGCGCATTGCCCAGACCATGGGCCTGCCACGCGACAATCACTGACCCCCTATTTCATGAATATGGAGACTATTATGTTCAACGGAGCCATTCTCGTCGGTGCGGGCGAGCGTCAGGGCGGCGATCCATTCCATGCGATCCACCCGGCCACCGGCGAAAAGGGCAGCGTCGCCTTTTCCAGCGCCATGCCGGACGATGTCGCGGAAGCCACCGCGCTTGCCGACGCGGCGTTTGACAGTTTTTCGACGCTGGCGCCCGATGCCCGCGCCACTTTCCTGGAAACCGTCGCTGACCAGATCGTCGCTATTGGCGACCTGCTGATCGAAACCGCGATGGCCGAATCCGGCCTGCCGCGGGCGCGGCTGGAAGGCGAGCGGGGTCGCACCGTAGGCCAGTTGCGCCTGTTCGCCAGCTATGTGCGGCTGGGTGACTGGCTTGATGCCACGATCGACCCCGCCATGCCCGACCGTGCGCCGCTGCCGCGTGCAGACCTGCGCCGCGTCAACCATTCGGTCGGCCCGGTCGCGGTGTTCGGCGCGTCCAACTTCCCGCTCGCCTT
Source organism: Sphingobium xenophagum NBRC 107872 (assembly GCF_000367345.1). Taxonomy (GTDB): domain Bacteria; phylum Pseudomonadota; class Alphaproteobacteria; order Sphingomonadales; family Sphingomonadaceae; genus Sphingobium; species Sphingobium xenophagum. Next base: position 72,784 of record NZ_BARE01000002.1, on the reverse strand, counting down.
CTCGGTCGCGGGGGGCGATACCGCTTCGGCCTTCGCCGCAGGGTCGCCTGTCATCGTGAAGGGGCATAGCGCCCATCCCGGCACGGGCGAACTGGTCGCCCGCGCCATCCAGGCGGCGGTCAAGGCGTGCGGCCTGCATGAAGGCGTGTTTTCCTACCTGCCCGGCAACAACCGGGCGCTGGGCGGCGCGCTGGTTGCCGATCCGCGCGTCAAGGCGGTGGGCTTCACCGGATCGCGCGGCGGCGGCGTCGCGCTGATGAAGATCGCGGCCGAACGGGCGGAGCCGATCCCGGTCTATGCCGAAATGTCGTCGATCAATCCCGTCGTCCTGCTGCCCGGCGCGCTGGCCGACCGGGCCGCGGCGATGGGGACGGCCTTTGTCGGGTCGCTGACCATGGGGTCGGGGCAGTTCTGCACCAACCCCGGCCTCGTCATCGCGCTGGACGGGCCGGACCTCGACGCATTCGTTGCGGCAGCGGCGGAAGCCTTGTCCGGCGCTGCGCCGCAGGTCATGCTGACCCCCGGCATCCACGACGCCTATGAAAAGGGCGTTGCGGCTCTGGAAAGCGCGGAGGGCGTCACCACCATCGCGCGCGGCACGGAAGCGGAAGGCTGCAATCGCGGCAAGGCCGCTTTCTTTGCGACCGATTCGGCGACCTTCGGCGCGAATCCGCTGCTGGCGGAAGAAGTGTTCGGGTCTTCGTCGGTGCTGATCCGGTGCAGCAGCATCGATGAAGTCATCGCCACGATCGCGGGCCTTGAAGGCCAGTTGACCGCAACGCTGCAACTGACAGACGCAGACAGCGCCGACGCAGCCCGGCTCCTGCCCGTGCTGTCGCGCAAGGTTGGGCGTATCCTGACCAATGGCTGGCCCACCGGCGTCGAAGTGACCCATGCAATGGTCCATGGCGGCCCCTTCCCATCGACCGCCGATGGCCGCTCCACATCGGTCGGCACGCTGGCGATGATGCGTTTCCTGCGGCCTGTCTGCTATCAGGATGTGCCGGATGCGCTGCTGCCCGCGGCCTTGCAGGCGTCCAATCCGCTCGGCCTCAATCGCCGGATCGACGGCAAGCTGGTGGTCGCGGCATGACTATCAGGGCAGGTCTGGTGGGGCTGGGCAAAATCGCGCGCGACCAGCATCTGCCCGCAATGGCCAGGACGGCTGGCATCGATCTGGTCGCCATCGCCAGCCGCAACGCTCAAGGGGACGGGGTGCATAATTATCCCGACCTCGGCGCGATGCTGGCGGGCGAGCCGGATCTGGACGCGGTCATCCTGTGCCAGCCGCCCCAGGCCCGCTATCATGCCGCGCGGCAGGCGCTGCTGGCGGGCAAGCATGTGTTTCTGGAAAAGCCACCGGGCGCGACCGTGTCCGAAGTGGAGGCGCTGATCGCGCTGGCCAAGGCGCAGAATGTCACCCTCTATGCCAGTTGGCACAGCCGCTATGCCGCCGCCGTGGCGCAGGCGAAAGCGTGGATAGCGCAACGCAGGATCGAGCGCATCTCGATCCAGTGGCGCGAGGATGTCCGTCACTGGCACCCCGGTCAGCCCTGGATATGGGAGGCCGGCGGTTTCGGCGTGTTCGATCCGGGCATCAATGCGCTGTCCATCCTGACCGAAATCGTACCCGAACCCGTCACCCTGCTGTCAGCCAGCCTGGAAGTACCGTCCAACAAGGACGCCCCCATCGGCGCGACGCTGGCGATGGCGACCGCATCGGGCGCCCCGATCGACACTGTGTTCGACTGGCGGCAGACCGGGCCGCAGACGTGGGACATTGCGGTCGATACCGATAATGGCAACCTGCTTCTGTCCGAAGGCGGCAATATGCTGCGGTTGGACGGGGAGGTTCAGATGAAAGCCCCGGACGAGGAATATCCCGCCATGTATCGCCGGTTCGTCGATTTGGTCGCCACGCGCACGATTGATGCTGACATCGTGCCGCTGCGGCTGGTAGCTGATGCCTTCCTTTGTGGACGGCATTGTCCTACGGCGATATTCGAGGACTGAAACGGGAGAGACTATAGTGGCTAGCGGGCGCAAGGTCGGATCGGAAGAGAGCGGGCTGCGTATCCACCAGACGATCGCGCGCGATCTGGGCACCGCTATCCTGACCGGCCGTTACCAGCCCGGCGAATTGTTCGAAGGCGAGATTGAGGCGTCCGACCGCCTGGGCGTTTCGCGCACCGCCTATCGCGAGGCGGTCCGCATCCTGATCGCCAAGGGGATGCTGGAAAGCCGCCCCAAGGCCGGTACCCGCGTCCTGCCGCGAAATCGCTGGAATGTGCTGGACCCCGAAATGCTCGCCTGGATGTTCGCGGGCGAACCGGATTCGCGGTTCATCCGCGACCTGTTCGAACTGCGCGGCGTGATCGAACCAGCCGCAGCGGAATTTGCCGCACGCCGCCGCACCGACGAGCAACTGGCTGTTATGGAAACGGCGCTCGACGATATGGGGCGCTATGGCCTTTCCACCCCGGAAGGCCGCGCTGCTGATCAGCGCTTCCACAATATGATCCTGGCCGCGACCCGCAATGACGCGCTGGAGGCGCTGGCCAGTTCCGTAGGCGCAGCGGTGAGCTGGACCACGACCTTCAAGCATCGCAAGAAATTGTTGCCGCGCGATCCCCTGCCCGATCACCGCGCTGTGTTTCAGGCGATCGCCGCGCGCGACACAGCAGCGGCGCGGGCGGGCATGGCCGAATTGCTGCGGCTGGCGCTCGCTGACATGGACATTGCGCTGGTGGAGCCGAACGGCGAAGGCTGAGCAGCCCGCCGATCCCCATACATTTTGATACAAAATTCTTCCTGCGACTCATTTGCAATTGCGAATCGTTCGCGGTATGCGGTCGACATCCATCCTCGCAGGACCAGTCACCCATTCGATGCACGGAACCGCCCGCCTTAAGCAGCAGCAGAAGAAGAAGTCCGCCAAATCCTTCTGGCTCAAGCAGCTGCATAGCTGGCACTGGATCAGTTCGGCGATCAGCCTGGTCGGGCTGCTGCTTTTCGCTTTCACCGGCATCACGCTCAACCATGCCGCCGATGTCGAAGGATCGCCCCAGACGATCGAGAAAAGTGCGACTTTGCCCACCGATCTGCGCAAGCTGATCGCGCCAGACGATGCGCCCGATGCCAAAAAGCCGCTGCCTGCGCCGGTTGCGGCCTGGGTTGCAAAGACGACCGGGCAGCGCGGCGGTGGCGAGGCGGAATGGTCCGCCGACGAAATCTATCTCGCGCTGCCCCGCCCCGGCGGCGATGGATGGGTCTCGATCGACCGGAACGATGGGACGATGACCAGCGAAGCGACCAGCCGGGGCTGGGTCAGCTATCTCAATGATCTGCACAAGGGCCGCAATACCGGCACGGTGTGGAAATGGTTTATCGACATTTTCTCGGTCGCCTGTTTCCTGTTCGCGCTGACCGGACTTCTGCTGCTCCAGTTGCACGCGAAGAAGCGCCCCAGCACCTGGCCGCTCGTCGCCATTGGCCTGGCCCTGCCGGCAGTGCTTGCCATCATCTTCATCCATTAAGGGGAATTTTCATGCAGATCAGCCATCGCCTGCTGCTGACCGGCACCGCCGCACTGGGCACGATTGCAGCGCCAGCCACCGCGCAGACGCTGAACCTCTCGGTCGGCATACCGCGCCTGTCGGTGGCCGAATATCACCGCCCCTATGTCGCGATCTGGATCGAAAAACAGGGGGCGACGCCGCGCACCCTGTCGGTCTGGTATGATTATGACATGAAAAAGGGGGAAGGCACCAAATGGCTGCGCGACGTGCGGCAATGGTGGCGCGCTTCGGGGCGAACGATGAGCTTTCCGGCTGATGGCGTGACCGGCGCAACCCGCGCGCCCGGCGACAACAAGATCGCTTTTGTCGCGGGCAAGGGTCCGCTCGGCGCGCTCAGCCCCGGCAATTACACGCTGATCGTGGAAGCGGCACGCGAAGTGGGTGGCCGCGAAGTCGTCCGCCTGCCCTTCGCCTGGCCGCCAAAGCCCGGCAGCACCGTCAAGGCGCAGGGCAATGCGGAACTGGGCACCGTCGCCCTGAATTTCGGCAAATAGGGGATAAGATGATGAAAGCCAGACTGATGATCGCGGGCGCATTGGCCGCCCTTATGCTCCCCGCCGCGGCGCAGGCGCACCGCCAGTGGATGATGCCATCCTCGACCACCCTGTCGGGCAGCGAAAGCTGGGTGACGGTCGATGCTGCCGTGTCCAACGATCTCTTCTATTTCGAGCATGTGCCGATGCGGACCGACGGCATCGTCGTGACCCAGCCGGACGGCAGCATCGGGAAGATCGAAAATGCCGCCACCGGCAAATATCGGTCGACCTTCGACGTGCATCTGACCCAGCCGGGCACCTACCGCATCGGCAGCGTGTCGACCAATATGATGGGCAGCTACAGGCTGAACGGCAAGCAGGAACGGCTGCCGCGCGGCACGACCAAGGACAAGCTGGCCAGTGTCATTCCGGCAGGCGCGACCGACGTGCAGGTCGCTGAAGCGTCCAATCGCAACGAGATATTCGTGACGCTGGGCGCGCCCACCACCGGGGTGTTCAAGCCGACCGGATCGGGCATCGAACTGGTGCCCGTGACCCATCCCAACGATCTGGTGTCGGGCGAAACCGCCAGCTTCCAGTTTCTGCTCGACGGCAAGCCGGCGGCAGGCCTGAAGGTCACCGTTATCCCCGGCGGCATCCGTTATCGCGATGCGCTGGGCCAGATGGACCTGATCGCCGATCAGGATGGCAAGGTCGCGATCACATGGCCGCAGCCGGGCATGTACTGGCTGAACGCCAGTGTCGGTGGCGGGCGCGAAGGTGGTGGCCCCGGCGGCCCTGGTGCCGGCGCACCGGGTGCATCGCCTGCGCCTGCGCGCCCCGCCGGTCCGCCGCAGCGGCGGGCATCCTATGTCAGCACGCTGGAAGTGCTGGCGCCCTGACCCACGCAGTCCGAATCGCGATCCCGCCCGAACTGTCGCCCGACCAGTTTGCCGGGCGAGCGCGGGCGGGCCGTATCGTGACGTTGGGCGGACCGACCATGGGGACCAGCTGGTCCGCCATGCTGGTCGATCCGCCCGCCAATTGCCAGGCCGCGATCGAGGATGGTCTGGCCCGCATCATCGACCAGATGAGCAATTGGGAGGCAGACTCCGCGATCAGCCGGTTCAACCGAACGCCGGTGGGCGATTGGATGACCCTGCCGCCGGACATGCTGACGGTGCTGCGGGCCGGGCTGGACATGGCGCGGCTGTCGAACGGCGCCTTCGACCCGGCGATCGGCGCGCTGGTTGATCAATGGGGCTTTGGTCCTGCGGCCCTGCCGCGCCCCGCCCCCTTGATCGACAGCGCACCATGGCAGGCGATCGAACTGGATGGCGACAAGGCCCGCCGGATCGCCCATGTCGCGCTTGATTTTTCCGGCATTGCCAAGGGTTTTGCGGTCGATGCCATGGCGGCTGGGTTGCGGGCATTGGGGGTTACCAATTTCCTCATCGAAATCGGCGGCGAGTTGCGCGGCGACGGTGTGAAGCCCGACATGCAGCCCTGGTGGGTCGATGTGGAGCCTCCGCCGGGTCTGGCGATACCCGTGCTGCGCATCGCGCTATGTGGCCTCTCGGTCGCGACATCGGGCGACTATCGCCGCTTCCGCATGGAAGGCGATGCGCGCCTGTCGCACAGTATCGACCCGGCGCGTGGCGCCCCGATCCCGCAGAAGGTGGCATCCGTTACGGTATTGCATGAGCATGCGATGCTGGCGGACGCATGGGCCACTACGATCACCGTCATGGGCCCGGCGCAGGGCATGGCGTTGGCCACGCGCCACGCCCTGCCCGCCCGGCTGGTGCTGCGGACAGACGATGGCGCGCAGGAATATATGACCCCCGCGCTCGCCGGGATGCTGGAATGAAGGGTGGTGCCTGACGCCAAGGCTGCTATGCGGACGCCCATGCACAATCTTTCCGGAACCGTCTCCGTCGATGGCGACATATATGAATGGGAACTCCGGCGCGAGCCGCAATGGAGCGATGCCGAGGGCTGGAAGGGCATGACCATCGCCCTGTCACAGCAGGATTGCCAGCGCGGCGCGGTGCTGGAATTTCCGCCGCCCAAACGCCTGCTCAAAGGCTTGCAGCGCGGCCGCCTCCAGATCAACGACGCCATTGTCACCAGGGGCATCCGTGCAGCCTTGCTGGCGGGATGGGAGCCTGCATCGCGCGGCAAGCCGATGATATTCACCGTCGACGCGGACGGCAATTAAGCGTCAGCTTTCGGCCCAGCAGCGCAACAGATTGTGATAAACGCCGGTCAGGCGGATCACCTCCCCATGCTCCTGCCCAAGCGTCCCGCCCAGTTCCTGTACGCTGCGGTCCAGATCGAACAGGATTTGACGAGCGGCATCGTCACGGATCATCGACTGGAGCCAGAAGAAGCTGGCCACGCGCCGCCCGCGCGTGACCGGCTCGACCCGGTGCAGCGACGATGAAGGATAGAGGACGGCGTGGCCCGCAGGCAGCTTGACGCTCTGCACCCCGAAATTGGTTTCGATCGTCAGTTCGCCGCCATCATAGGCGTCCGGCTCTTCCAGAAAGACAGTCATCGACAGGTCGGACCGGACGCGAAAGCCGGTCCCGGCCTGAATGCGCACCGCATTGTCGACATGGACGCCGAACGCCTGCCCGCCCGCATAGCTGTTGAACAAGGGCGGGAAAATCTTGAGCGGCAGCGCGGCAGCGATGAACAGGGGCGATCGGCCCAGCGCGTCGAGTACCATCTGTCCGGCCTGCCTGGCGGCGGGCGCGTCTTCCGGCAATTGCAGGTTATGCTTGGCCAAAGCGGATTGCGGGCCGGACGTAACGTTACCGTCCACCCATTCCGCGCCGTCGATCAGGGCGCGGATCGCGGCGACACCAGCGGCGTCGATCAGGTCGGGGATGGCTATGAGCATGACTGGGGTCGCGTTTCAGGCTGCGTCGCTGCGCAGGACGAAGGGAATTTCGACCACGCCCTTGACCCGCATCGGTTGACCGTTGCGGACGACCGGCGACCAGCGCCATTTGCGCACCGCGTCGCGCGCCGCTTCGTCCAGTCGGGCAAAGCCGCTGCTCTGCGATACGGCGATGCTGTCGACCGCGCCGTCGATCCCAAGTGTCAGGGTCAGCACGACCGTCCCTTGCTCCCGCTTGCGACGGCTTTCGATCGGATAGCGCGGCGGTTTGCCCGCGATCATCTGGGCGCTCAGGTCACCGCCCTGGATCAGGCTGGGCGGGGCTGGCGAAACGGCAGCCGGTGATGGAGTGGGCACGGCCACGACAGCGCGTTGGGGCGTGGGCACCGGCACCGGATCGGGCGTGGTCTGCACAGTCTGGACCGGCGGCACCGGCGTCTGAACGATCGGTGGCGGCGCCACGATTTCCGGAGTCGAAGGCGGCGGTGGTGGCGTTTCGGCCGACGGCGGCGGCGGGGGTGGCGAAAGATTGACCACCGTCAGCTTCGCTTCCTGCATCCGCTGGACATGGCTGCGAACCTGGACCAGCGCGGCGATCAGCAGGACATGGAAGATCAGGATGGCCGCGATGACCGGAATATTGGGGCGCGAACCTGCACCATAGCGACCGGGCGCAGGCCGTTCCTCCGGCTGCGATCGGGCAAGGCCGATGGCGGACGGGCGATCAAAATCATGCGACAGGTCGGTCGGGAAATCGTCGGCTGGCCGACTTGCAGCATGGAGCATGGCAGCGCCTTCCTTCCCTTGATCCGATGCCCGTCTCGATAACGCGAACCATAATGCGAATCAATTGCGTTATTTACTTATTGGCGAACGGGCGGCGACCCGAGGAGGATGGAGTGTATCGCCGCCCGTCCGCTCGCCCCCGGCAAGGGACAAATGCCGGGGGAACGGAGTTTACAATTTATAACCCAGCGTCAGCACCCACGAACGGCCTTCGCCGGGATTGGCCCAGCCATTGTTGCGGATGCTGGTATAATATTTTTCGTTGGTGAAGTTCTGGACATTGAGCTGCGCGCTCAGCTTTTCCGTGATGGGGTAGGACAACATCGCGCGATGGACCAGATAATCGTCCGACTTGTACATCGTCGCGCCAGTGATGTTCGAGAGATACCAGCTGCCCTGATAGGTCAGGCCATAACCCAGTTCGAGGCCGAAGGGCAGCGTATAGGTGGTGAACAGGCTGCCCGAATGTTTTGGATTGTTGGTCATCGGATTACCCGCTTGGGTATCCGCCACGCCCTGCGATTTCTGATAGTCCGAAATGCTCTGGATCACCTTGGTGTCGAGATAGGTGTAGTTGGCGAAGATCGTCCAGGCGTCGGTGATGTTCCCGGTTGCGCCCAAGGTGATGCCGTTCACCCGGTTGCGGCCGTCGTTGACCGGCAGGTTCCCGATCAGCGGATCGTTGCTGGCGACGCGGTAATTGGTCCGTTCGTTGCGGAACACCGCAGCGGTCAGTTGCAGCTTGGCATCGAACAGGTCGATCTTGCCGCCGACCTCGTAATTGACGGCCTGTTCGGGCTTTGCCTCGCATGGATCGTTGAACAGGTTGGCCTCCGCCGCCAGCCCGCAGCCAGCACGGACGGTCGTGGCCGTGGGGTTCTTGCTGTTCCCGTAAGCGACGTAAAGGCTGGCATTTTCCGCTGGTTTGTAGACCAGCCCGATACGGTAGGAGAAGAGATTGTCGGTCGCGTTCTGCGACCGGCCAGTGGTATAGGCGCCACCTGCTGCCGGTGTGGCAATCGTGTCCGCACGGAAGCGGGCGCGATTATGTTCGTAGCGGACGCCGCCGTTGAGTTCGAACTGATCGACGATCTTGACCGCGGCGAAAGCATAGGCCGCGATGTTGAACAGGTCGCCATCCTGATGACCGGAACGGATCGCGTTGACCGGGCCGGTATAGATGGCGTTCGGATTGCTGATGCTGATCGGGTCCAGCACCGGGTTGGGCAGAGCGCCGCCAGCATTGCGCAGGACGTTGCCGTTATCCAGCGCATAATCTTCCTGCAGCATCGAGGTGCCGAGCACGAGCGAATGGCCGCCGGGAATGGTGAAGGTCAGATCGAGCTGGTTATAGAGCGTGTCGTTGACGGAGTTGCGGAAACCACCGCGCGGGCCGCTGGGATAATAGGTGCCGGGCACCTGTCCCGCCGCGCAGGCCACGCCGGTCTGGGTCTGGCCGTTGGCAAGGCAATAGGTGCCCTGCGGCGGATTGACGATCAGCTTCTGTTCGACCCGCTGCCAGCGCGACAGGTTGCGAACGGCCAGGAGATCACTGAAACGATGGTCGAAGATGGCGGTCGCCTGATTAATCGTCTGATCCTGACGATCCAGATTCTTATAGCCATAATAGCCGCTATAGCGCGCGCCGGGGAGGATGCCGTCATAGAGCGCGTTCTTGTAATAGGGCACGCCGTAGAGCGGCGTATTCTTGTCTTCCTGATGCGTGTAGAGCAACGTCAGCGAGGTCGGGCCATCGACGCCAAGCTTGACCGACGGCGCGACGCCCCAGCGCTTGTAGCGATCGACATTGCGGGCCGGCACGTCGTTTTCATGATACATGGCGTTCAGGCGCACGGCGATGAAATCGGACGCGCGGACATTGCTGTCGATGGTCGCGCGATAATAGTCGGACGTGCCGACGCCTGCCTGAACCAGCGTTTCGTCATAGCCCTTGGGCCGCTTGGTCACGATGTTGATATTGCCGCCGATCGCACCGGAACCGCCGAATACGGAGTTGGAGCCGTTGGTGACTTCGATCTGTTCGACGTTGAAGGGATCCGTACGGCTATATTGCGCGCTGTCGCGGACGCCATCGATGCTGATGTCCGTGTTGGCGCTCTGACCACGCAGGTTGATGCTGTCGCCATAGCCGCCGCCACCTTCGCCCGCGCCAAAGGTGATGCCCGGAATGGTGGACAGAACGTCGCGCAGCGTCAGCAGATTTTGCTTCTGGATTGTCTGGTTGCCGATCACCGTGATCGTCTGGGGCGTGTCCAGCAGCGGGCGGACATATTTGGGTGATTCCGCGTTTTCGACCTTGACCTGGGATTCATCGATCGCCGTGTCGGTGACGGTCATGCCGCCCAGCTTTGGCGCAGGCGCCTCCTGGGCGTGGGCGCCGGTCGCGAAAGCCATGGCGCTGACGCAGCCGAGAGCCAGGAAGGACGAGCGTGACAGTGAGTTGGACATATGCAGCAAATCCCCTTTGAAGTTGGGATGCTGCTATTGCGAACCTTTCTCAGAGTCAACGCTATTGCGAATAATTATTATCTTTGTCGCAACCCGCCCGCGCGAACAGCCAGCAGCGGATCGCGCTCGCCAGATTGGGCGGATCAGGCGCGCCCATGCGGGCCAGGTCTATGCGGGCGATAAGGGCGTTGAGCGGCAGGCCGTCACGCTGCGCGTGATCGCGCAAGGCGTCCCAGAATATGGGTTCCAGACTGATCGCGGTCTGGTGCCCCGCAATGGTCACGCTGCGCTTGACCGGCGGGGCAAAGGGCGACGCCAAGGGACCATCATCCGGCCCGTCCAAGGCGTCGCCCGTCATCATCAATACATGTGCTGGCCGCCATTGATCGACAGCGTGCTGCCGGTCACAAAGCCGCCATCCTCACTGCAGAAGAAGGCGGCGCCGCGCGCGATTTCATGCGCCTGGCCCAAACGCCCGACCGGGATCTTCGCCACGATCTTTTCCAGCACGGCAGGGGGCACCGCGGCAACCATGTCCGTGTCGATATAGCCCGGCGCAATGGCGTTGACGGTCACGCCGACTTTCGCCCCTTCCTGCGCCAGCGCCTTGGTAAAACCGTGGATGCCCGATTTGGCGGCGGCATAATTGACCTGGCCATATTGGCCCGCCTGCCCGTTGATCGACCCGATATTGACGATCCGCCCCCAGCCGCGTTCGCGCATGCCGGCAAAGGTCGCCTTGGCCATGTTGAAGCAACCGCCCAGATTGATGCGCATGACTTCATTCCAGTCGTCAAAGCTCATCTTGGCCAGCACGCCGTCGCGGGTGATGCCTGCATTGTTGACGACGATATCGATCGGCCCAAGTGCATCAGTCACCGCTGCGCAGCCATCCAGGCAGGCCTGGTGATCGCCGACATCCCATTTGAAGGCTGCGATGCCGGTGGCTTCGGTAAAGGCCTGCGCCTTGGCTTCATTGCCGGCATAATTGGCGGCCACAGTATAGCCCATGTCACGCAGCGCCAGGCTGATCGCCTCGCCAATGCCGCGTGTCCCGCCCGTCACGATCGCTACTCTCGACATATGCGCATCCTTCCCTACTTAACCGGCCTGGTTTATCCAGCCCGAAAGCTCACGGCCCAACAGCCTCTGATACAAAGTGATAGCCGCGGCAGACGCGTTTAGACAGGGCAAATAGGCAAAATTTTCACCCCCTACGGACAAAAAAACCTCTTTCGCGCGCAGGGCGATTTCCTCTAGAGTTTCAAGGCAATCTGCCGAAAATCCCGGTGTTGCCACAGCAATGTTTCGGACACCTTCTTGTACCAATTTGGCGAGGGTGGATTCGGTCTCCGGCTCCAGCCATTTGGCCCGCCCGAAACGCGACTGAAAGCTCATATGCACCGGCAGCGAAAGGGCTTCGCGCAGCAGGCGGACGGTCTTGACCGACTGGCAATGATAGGGATCGCCCAGATGCAGGGTGCGTTCGGGCATGCCATGGAAGCTGGCGAGCAAGGCGTCGGGGGTGAAGTCGAGTTTTGCGATGCTGTCTTCGATCGAGATTTTGAGTGCGGCGATATAGGCCGGGTCGTCATGATAGGGCGGCAGGGTGCGGATGGCCGGTTGCCAGCGCATGGCCCGGAGCGCGGCAAAGGCGGCGTCGTTGGCAGTCGCGGTGGTCGCGCCGCTATATTGCGGGTAGAGCGGGGCGAGCAGAATGCGATCGCATCCGGCCGATTTCATGGCGGCGAGGCGCGAGGCGATCGACGGATTGCCGTAGCGCATCGCCCAGTCGACGACCACGCCCTCCCCCATCGCCGCCTGCATCGCATGGGCAGTATCGCGGGTGTGAAAGGCGAGCGGCGATCCCTGATCGGTCCAGACCTGGCTGTAGGCATGGGCGGATTTTTTGGGCCGGGTCGTGAGGATGACGCCGCGCAAAATCGGTTGCCAGATCAAGGGCGGGATTTCCACCACGCGGCGATCGGACAGGAATTGGGCGAGATAGCGCCGCACCGATTTCGCGTCGGGGGCGTCGGGCGTGCCGAGATTGATGAGAAGGACGCCGACTTTGGGCGCGGGGATGGCGGGATGGTCCGGTGGCAGGGTCATGTCGTTCCCAGTAGCGGCAGGCTGCGCAAACGCTGACCTGTCCATGTGTACAGGGCGTTGGCGATGGCAGGCGCGACCAGCGGCGCGGCAAGATCCGTCACGCCAGCGGGCGGCGCGGTGCTGCGGATCAGTTCCACCGTCACCTCGCCAATGTCGGAAAGGCGCGGCAGGTTCATGCGGCCCAGTATCGCGCGGGTCGGCAGGCCCCGTTCATAGGGGACGGATGCGCCCATGGCATAGGCAAGGCCATAGATCAGCCCGCCTTCTATCTGTTGCCGGGCAATGTCGGGATTGACCTGATCACCGACATCGACGGCGGCGATGATGCGGCCCACGCTCAGCCGGTTGCCGCGCACGGCGGCCTCCACCATCACGGCGGCATAGGCACCGTTCATCATATGGGTGGCGATCCCCTGCCCGCTGCCCGCTATGCCGCCCTGCCATCCGCCCATGGCCGCGGCGGTGGAAAGGCAATGGGCGAGGCGCGGGTTGCCGCCCAGCATCTGGATGCGGAAGGACATAGCCTCCATCCCCGCCAGATGGGCGAGTTCGTCCACGAAGCTTTCGGTGAAGAAGGCGCTGTGCAGATGCGCGTTGCTGCGGGTGAAGCCGAGCGGAAGGCCGACATCGCAAGGATAATGATCTACCGCCCAGTTGGGGATGGCATAGGGCGGCACCATGCCCGCGACAGCCAGACGGCTGGCCTTGTCCGCCGATGCAGCGGCCGCTTCGTGCGGCGGCGCGCCGTCGGAAATGCGTGCCCAGGTCTGCGTCATGGCGCAGGGGGCCGCAACCTTGGCCAGCCAGCCTTCTATCGCGCCGTTGCGGCCAAGCTTTGCCGCCATGCGGGCATGGGCTGGCGCAGCGGGGCGATCCTGAATCACATCTTCCAGCCGCGACCAGAGCAGTTGTACCGGGCGACCCAAATCGCGGGCGATCAGGGCTGCCTGTACCCCGGCGTCCCAATCCATCTTGCGCCCGAAGCTGCCGCCGGCATGGAGCGGATAGAGGGCGACGGCGGTTTCGGGCAGGCCCAGCGCATCGGCGATGGCGGCACGGGCAAGGCCGGGCGCCTGGGTCGCCAGCCAGACTTCCGCGCCGTCGTCGCTGACACGAGCGGTGGCGCAGAGCGGTTCGAGGGCGAGGTGCAGTCCGGCGTCGACCTGATATTCGCTGGCCAGGATCGTCGCGCCTTCGAACACCGTTAGCAGGTCGCCCTGCGCATAGAGGCGGCGGCCCGATGCGCTGGAAAAGGCGGCCTCCAGCGCGTCGTCGATGGTCGCGCTGCTGACCGGCGTGCCGCGCAGGGTGAATATGGGATCGGCCAGATCGAGCGCCTTGTTCGCCGCCCACCAGTTGGTGGCGACGGCGGCCAGCCAGCGATCCTGACGGATGAGCTTGATAAAGCCGGTGACGCCGCTGGCGGACCGTTCGTCCAGCCCGGCAAGGATCGCGTCGCCGATCGGCCCTTGCCGGATCGAGGCATAGACCATGTCCGGCAGGCGGATGTCGGCGGCGAAATTATGGCTGCCGTCAATCTTTGACGGGGTATCGAGCCGGGGCAGATCCTGTCCCGACAGCCGCCCGTCCTGCCCCTGCCGCAGCGGCAGGATGGCGGGCAGGTCGAAGCCGACCGCCTGTTCGACCACATCGCCGATCTTCATCCGCCGGGCGCCGCCATCGGATATGAGGCCGTTCTGGATGTCGCAGCTTTCCCAGGGGATGTCCCAGTTCGCCGCTGCAGCCTTGCACAACAGGATGCGGGCAGCGGCCCCGGCGTCGCGGCAGGCGTCATGGAACATCGGGACGGAGGTGCCGCCGCCCGTCAGCATCAGCGCGTTGCGGGTGGCATATTGGCCCAGCGCCCAATCCCCCGCATCGCCCAGCAACCGGGTCCAGTCATTCGCCAGCCATTCGCGGGCCAGCAGGCTGTTGGCGTAGAGCGGGCTGACCGGCGCGCTTTGCACCGCGACGGTGCGCCAGTCCGCGCCCAGTTCGTCCGCGACGATCTGGGGCAGGAGGGTGGTGACGCCCTGCCCCGTTTCGGTCTGCGGCACGATGACGATGATCTGGCCCGACCGATCGATCTTCAGGAAGGCATTGATGATCGTTTCGCCGGGCGCGGCATTGAGGTTGGGGGCATAGCGGCGCGGCCAGGCGGCCCAGGCGATGAGCAGCCCGGCCGCCGCGCCGCCGCCGACCAGCAGCGTGCGCCGGTCAATGCCCTTGGTCGGGCCTGTTTTCTTTCGCGGAAAGCGCGCCATAGCCGCCTGATAGAGAGGGCAGCGCAGGCTGGAAAGCGTTATTCCGCGGGGATCGGCGCGATGCCCAGGCGCGGGATTTCGATCGCCGGGCAATGGTCCATCACGACCTTCAGCCCAGCGGCTTCGGCGCGGGCGGCGGCGGCCTCGTTGATGACGCCCAGCTGCATCCAGACCGCCTTGGCGCCAGCCGCTATCGCTTCGTCCACCACCTCGCCCGCTGCGGCGCTGTTGCGGAAGATGTCGACCATGTCGATCGGCACGCCGATGTCCGAGAGGCGCGCCCAGACAAATTCGCCATGGACATGCTCGCCCGCAATCTGCGGGTTGACCGGCAGGACGCGATAGCCATGGTCCTGAAGGACTTGCATGACATGATTGCTGGCGCGGTCGGGCCGGTCGGATATGCCGACCAGGGCGATGGTGCGGGTTGCGTTGAGCAGGTCGGCAATATCCTGAGGGGCGGTCAGCGGCATGGCTATTTCTCCTTTGCAGCTATGACGAAGCAGGCGGCAGGGGCGTTCCCGGCGACGGAGGATTATCGCTTAACTTCGCATATTTCCCGGCAAATGCGACATAATGTTGCGCGCGCCTGATCCTATCGCAATGCCACTCCGATCATACAACCTGGCCCCGCTGTAGGACAGTCAAACCGTGCGGCCGAGCCAGTCGGCCACCCTCTGCGCAATGGCGCGGAAGGCGTCGGCATGGATGCCTTCGCCAGCGGCCGGGGGATCGCCCGCGTCGGACTGGCGGCGGATGTCGATGGCGAGCGGAACGCGGCCCAGAAAGGGCATGTCCATTTCGCCCGCCGCCGCTTCCGCCCCGCCCTGCCCGAACGGGTCGGAAATTTCGCCGCAATGGGGACAGGCATAGCCCGCCATATTTTCGACAAGGCCGATCATCGGCACCCCGACCTGCGCGAACAGGCTGACGGCGCGGGTCGCGTCGATCAGAGCGAGATCCTGCGGCGTGGACACGATGACCGCGCCCGCCGGCTTATGCTTTTGCACCATGGTCAATTGAATGTCGCCAGTGCCGGGCGGCATGTCCACCACCAGCAATTGCGTGTCGCCCCAGTCGGCGTCGATCAATTGCGACAGGGCATTGCCCACCATCGGCCCGCGCCATGCCAGCGCCTTGCCCGGTTCGACCAGATGCGCCATCGACAGCATCGGAATACCCGCAACGCCGGTGACGGGGATCAGCTTCTTTTCGCGCGCCTGGGGCTTCTGGTCCTCGCTGCCCATCAGACGCGCCTGGGACGGGCCGTAAATGTCGGCGTCGACGAGGCCGACCTTGTGGCCCAGCCGATGCAGCGCCACCGCCAGATTGGCCGACAGGGTGGATTTGCCCACCCCGCCCTTGCCCGATGCCACCGCGATGATGCGCAGCGGGCGGCGCTCGGCGGTCTGGGCGATGCGGACGTCCGTGACGCCCGGCACGGTGAGGCCACCCTCGCGGATCGCGGCAAGGATCGCGTCACGCTGGTCGGGGCCAAGCCCGCCCACGTCGAGCGCAAGGGTCATGACGCCGTCCCTGACGCGCGGGGCGCTGGCGCGGCCATCGGTCAGGGCGGTCAGGCGGGCGGTAAAATCGGCGATATCGGTCATGGCCACGCCCTGTAGGAAATAATCGCAGCCATTGGCACTGTTTTTCGTGGATAAGCCTTCCTATAGAAGGGCCATGAAAAGAATTTTCGGGTGGATGCCCGGCATCATGAGCATGGCTCAAGGGCCTTGGGGCGGTAAGAGCGACGGGCCGGACGGCAATGACGGCAAGGGGTCGGGCGGAGACGGCGGCCCGCGCAACCCATGGACCCAGCCCAACCGACCCACCGGCCAGAAAGGCCCGTCGGCCATCGACGAATTGCTGCGCCGTGGTCGCGAAAGCTTTGGCCAAGGCGGCGGTGGCGGCGGCTTTGGCGGTCTGCCCCCGCGCGCCAATGGCAAGGCGTTGTGGCCCGCCGCGATCGCGCTGCTGGTGATATTATGGCTGGTGCTGACCAGCTTTCATCGCGTCGGCCCGCAGGAACGGGGCGTCGTCACCCTGCTTGGCAAATATAGCCGCACCCTGTCGCCGGGCATCAGCCTGACCCTGCCTGCGCCGTTCGAGACCGTGTCGATCGTGGATGTGGAGGAAATCCGCACCATCGACGTCGGATCGACCAGTGCGGAAAGCGAGAATCTGGTGCTGACGGGCGACCAGAACATCATCGATCTGGCCTATTCGGTGCGCTGGAACATCCGCAACCCCGAACTCTATCTGTTCCAGTTGTCGGACCCGGACGCAGCCGTGCGCGAAGTCGCCGAAAGCGCGATGCGGGCCGTGCTGGCGAGCGTCAGCCTGGACGATGCGCTGGGCGCTGGGCGCACCGCGATCGAGCAGCAGGTCGAGCAGCGGATGCAGGAAATATTGGATGGTTATCGTTCGGGCATCCGCATTCAGGGCGTCGCGATCAAGCAGGCCGATCCGCCAAGCGCGGTGAACGATGCGTTCAAGGCCGTGTCGGCAGCGCAGCAGACCGCGCAAACCTATCTGAACGAAGCGCGCGCTGCCGCCCAGCAGGTGACGGCCAAGGCGCAGGGCGAGGCCGCGTCGTTCGACAAGGTCTATGAACAATATCGCCTGTCGCCCGACGTGACCCGCCGCCGCATGTATTATGAAACCATGGAGGGCGTGTTGTCGAACGTCGACAAGACCATCGTCGAAGGCGGCAATGTGACGCCCTATCTGCCATTGCCTGAAATCAAGCGCCGCGCGCAGGCAACCCCGGCCACCGGCTCTGCCGCCAGCACGGGAGGCCAGTGATGCGGGGCATATTGCGCCAACCCATCGCGATTGCGCTGATCGCCCTGTTCCTGCTGATCCTGGTCGGCAGCACGGTGACGATCGTACCGGAAACCCGGCAGGGCGTGATCGTGCGCTTTGGCGATCCCAAGGACATCATCAACCGCTATCAGCCCAACGAGACGTTCGGGAATACCGGCGCTGGCATTATCTGGCGCTGGCCGTTCATCGACCAGATCGTGTGGATCGACAAGCGGGTGCTGTCGGTCGAGATGGAGCGGCAGCAGGTGCTGTCCACCGACCAGTTGCGCTTGCAGGTGGATGCCTTTGCCCGGTATCGCATCGTCGATCCGCTGCGCATGTATATTGCCGCTGGCAATGAGGAACGGGTGTCGGACGCGCTGCGCCCGATCCTGGGTTCCGCGTTGCGCAACGAACTGGGCAAGCGGCCTTTCGCCGCGCTGCTCAGCCCCGAACGCGGCCAGGTGATGCAGAATATCGAGGCCGGGCTGGACCGGGTCGCGCGCCAATATGGGGCCGAGATTGTCGACGTGCGGATCAAGCGCGCCGACCTGCCCGACGGCACGCCGCTGGAAAGCGCCTTTACGCGGATGCGTACCGCGCGCGAGCAGGAAGCGCTGACGATCCGGGCGCAGGGCGCCAAGCAGGCGCAGATCATCCGCGCCGAAGCGGACGCCAATGCCGCGCGCATCTATGCCGAAAGTTTCGGCAAGGACCCGTCCTTCTATGATTTCTATCGGGCGATGCAGAGCTATCGCTATACTTTCTCACCCGACCGGACCGGACAGACCAACATCATCCTGTCGCCCAACAACGAGTTTCTGCAACAGTTTCAGGGACGCAAATAAGGGTTCACCGATGCTGCGGATCATTTCGGAACCAGCATCATTCAATGAGGGTTAAGGCAAGGCGGCGCATGACCGGCTCTCTGTTTGAGAGTCCCGCCTTCCATTTCCTGAAGATCATGAGAGGACCGTCACGAGTGCGTTACGCTTATGCCATTACCGGCGCCCTGTTGCTGGGCGGCACCGCCATTGCCATCACGTCCCCCAATGTCGGGGCGCAGACCGCGCAGAATGAAGGATTGCAGGCCGCTGCCCCGGCGGGGGCGCCCGCGAGCCTGGCCGACATGGTCGAAAAGCTGCAACCGGCGGTGGTCAATATTTCGACCAAGCAGCGGGTCGCGGTGCAAAATCCCTTTGCCGGCACCCCCTTTGGCGACCTGTTCGGCCAAGCGCCGGGCGGACGGCCCCAGACCCGGCAGGCCCAGTCGCTGGGTTCGGGCTTCCTGATTTCGGCTGACGGCTATATCGTCACCAACAACCACGTCGTGTCGGCAGGCGCGGAAGGCGCGACCGTCGATTCGATCACGGTCACGCTGACCAACAAGGAAGAATATACCGCCAAGCTGGTGGGCCGCGATCCCGCGACCGACCTGGCGGTGCTGAAGATCGACGCGAAAAAGCCCCTGCCCTTCGTCAAGTTCGGCGACAGCACCAAGGCGCGGGTCGGCGATTGGGTCGTTGCGATCGGCAACCCCTTCGCCCTGTCGGGCACGGTGACGGCTGGTATCATCTCCGCCGTGCATCGCAGCACGGGTGGCGGTTACGAGAAGTTCATCCAGACCGATGCGTCGATCAACCAGGGCAATAGCGGCGGCCCGATGTTCGACATGCGCGGCAATGTGATCGGCATCAACAGCCAGATCCTGTCGCCGTCGGGCGGCAATGTCGGCATCGGCTTTGCCATTCCGTCCGAACAGGCCGCGCCGATCGTCGCGACCCTGCGCCAGGGCCAGAGCGTCAAGCGCGGCTATCTGGGCGTCCAGATCAGCCCGCTGGGCGAGGATCTGGCCGATTCGCTCGGTCTGGCCAAGAATCGCGGCGAATTCGTCCAGGGCGTCGAGCCGGGCAAGGGCGCGGACAAGGCCGGGATCAAGGCGGGCGACGTCATCGTGTCGGTCAATGGTCAGGAAGTGAACCCGGACCAGAACCTGTCCTCCATCGTCGCCAACCAGCCGATCGGCAGCAAGGTGCCGATCGTCCTGATGCGCAATGGCCAGCGCCAGACGGTGACCGCCGTTGTGGGCGAGCGTCCGTCGGAAGAGGAGCTGTCCAGCTTCGCCCCGCAGCAGGATGAGGATTTCAGCCAGCAGGATTCCAATCCGGGCCAGGCAGCGCAGCAGTCGCTAGGCATTTCGGCGATCCCGCTGACGCCCGGCATCATTCGTCAGCTGGGCGTGGCCGCCGATACGCGCGGCGTGGTGATTACTGCCGTTGACGGATCGACCGATGCCGGGGCCAAGGGGCTGCGGCGTGGCGATGTGATCATCAGCGCGAATAATCGCCCGATCACCAGCCAGGCCGAACTGGACGCGCAGGTGAAGGCGGTGGCGGCGCAGAACCGCAACGCCATCCTGCTCCAGGTGCTGCGTCGCGGCCAGCAGCCGATTTTCCTGCCGGTGCGTTTGCGCGATAAATAAGCACCTTATGAACATTCCTCTTTCCTTGACGGCTGGAGGATAGTGAAAATGTTTCCGTCATTCCCGCGCAGGCGGGAATGACGGCTTTTTTATGGGGAAGGAACGGGGATGAGCGACGGCATTTTCATTGGTCTTGGCGCGCCGGACAAGGATGGCGGTGTCCGCCAGTTGCTCAACCTGCGCCGGGCCAATCGCCATGGCCTGATCGCCGGGGCGACGGGCACTGGCAAGACGGTGACGTTGCAGGGCATTGCCGAGAGTTTTTCCGCGCTGGGCGTGCCGGTGTTCCTGTCCGACGTGAAGGGCGACCTGTCAGGCATCGCCATGGCCGGCTCCCCGACGGCCAAAAATGCCGACAAGCTGGTCGCGCGGGCGGCTGAAATCGGCCTTTCCGATTATAGCTATGCCGACAATCCGGCGATCTTTTGGGATCTTTATGGCGAACAGGGCCATCCGATCCGCACGACCATCAGCGAAATGGGGCCGTTGCTGCTGGCGCGGCTTATGGGCCTCAACGAAACGCAGGAAGGCGTGCTGTCGATCGCGTTCAAATATGCCGACGAGGAAGGGCTGCTGCTGCTGGACCTGGGCGACTTGCAGGCGATGCTCAGCTTTTGCGCGGAAAATGCCGACACGCTGTCGGCGCGTTATGGCAATGTTACCAAGGCCAGCGTCGGCGCGATCCAGCGGCAATTGCTCCAGCTTGAAAGCCAGGGCGGCGCGCATTTCTTCGGCGAACCCGCGCTCGACATTCACGACATGATCAAGGTGGATGAGCAAGGGCGCGGTTATGTGAACATATTGGCCGCCGACAAGCTGATGCAGAGCCCGAAACTCTATGCGACGTTTCTGTTGTGGCTGCTGAGCGAATTGTTCGAGACGCTGCCCGAAGTGGGCGATCCGGACAAGCCGGTGCTGGTCTTCTTCTTTGACGAGGCGCATCTGCTGTTCGACGATGCGCCCAAGGCGCTCACCGACAAGATCGAGCAGGTGGTGCGGCTGATCCGGTCCAAGGGCGTGGGCGTCTATTTCGTGACCCAGAACCCGATAGACATACCAGAGGATGTCGCCGGGCAATTGGGCAACCGGGTACAGCACGCGCTGCGCGCCTTCACGCCGCGCGACCAGCGCGCGATCAAGGCGGCGGCTGAGACGTTCCGCATCAATCCCGACCTGAATGTCGAGACGGCGATTACCGAATTGAAGGTCGGCGAGGCGCTGGTGTCGCTATTGCAGGAGGATGGATCGCCCGGCGTCGTCCAGCGCACGCTGATCGCACCGCCGCGATCGCGGCTTGGCCCGGTAAGCCCCAAGGAGCGGGCGATCATCCAGTCGATTTCCCCGGTTGCGGGCAAATATGACGAGGCGATCGACCGCGAATCGGCGGAGGAGATACTGGCCGCGCGCGGCAATGCCGCTGCTGCCGCCGCCGCGAAGAAGGCGCAGGACGAAGCCGAGCGGACCGCCGCCGTGCAGGCCAAGGCGGAGGCCAAGCAGCGCGAACAGGAGATCAAGGCGCAGGCCCGCGCCGACGCCGCCGCCGCGCGCGAGGCGGCCAAGCCGTCCGCGCTGGACAAGGCGATCCAGTCGGCGACGCGCGCGGCCGGCTCATCGGTCGGGCGGCAGGTCGCCAACGAACTGGGCCGCGCGGTGTTCGGCGGATCGAGCCGCAAATCGTCGAGCGGCGGGATTGCGGGTCGGCTGGTGCGCGGGATTTTGGGCAGCCTGTTCAAGTAAGTGCATTGACATAGCCTGCCAGCCGCCGCCGTTCGGACTGAGCCTGTCGAAGCCTTGTCCTTTTCAACCCTTCGGCAAGCTCAGGGCGAACGGACGATGGAGGATGACGGCAAAAGCCACGGCATGGCGCGGCCAAGAAAAGCTGCGCCCATCGGCCCGCGCCATGGTTGCCTGTTTGCCCGCACAGCGGCTAAAGCCGGTGGCATGACAGCCCCCTCCCCGCATCGCCATCCGCTGCATTTCGGCGATTTCCGGGCCTATCTGATCGGTCGGATGACCGCCGTGCTGGCGCAATATAGCATGATGATCGTGCTGGGCTGGCAGGCCTATAATATCGCGCGCGAGACCATGACGACGGCGGGGGCTTCGGCGCAGTTGGGGCTGATCGGCCTGGCGCAGTTCTTGCCGCTGTTTTTCCTGACGCCGCTGACCGGATGGGTCGCGGACCATTATGATCGGCGGATGATCACCCGGCTGACGCTGACGATGCTGACCGCAGCGGCCGGATTGCTGGCCTTCGCGACGTTCGAGGGCTGGGTCGGGCTGCCGCTGATATTCGGCATCGCCGTCATCGTCGGCATCGCCCGCGCGTTCAACGGCCCGGCCTATGGCGCGCTGGCCCCCAATCTGGTGCCGCGCGAGGTGTTGCCCAACGCCATCGCCATATCGGGCGTGGTGTGGCAGGCCGGGTCGATCGTGGGGCCAGCGCTGGGCGGCTATGCCTATGCAGCGACGCCCTGGGGCGCCTATGCGCTGGCTGCGATACTCTATGGGGTGGCGCTGGGCGCGATGATGCTGATCGGCCCGGTGCCGCAGGCCGCGCGCGACGTCACCCGCCACCCGATCCGCCAGATGATCGACGGGCTGAGCTATGTGCGTTCCAACCGGCTGGTGCTGGCGACCATCACGCTGGACCTGTTCGCGGTGCTGCTGGCGGGGGCGACTGCGCTGTTGCCGGTCTATGCGCGCGACATATTGCATGTGGGATCGGCAGGCCTGGGCCATCTCGCCGCAGCGCCGGGGGTCGGCGCGGGGCTGATGGCGCTGTGGTTTTCGTTCCGGCCATTGCGGAATGAAGTCGGCATCAAGATGCTGGGCGCGGTCATCCTGTTTGGCATCGCCACGATCGCATTTGGCTGCACCGCTTTCCTGCCGCGCAGCATCGCGATGGAATTCGGCATCGGCGCGCTGGTGATATTGGGCGCGGCGGACATGATTTCGGTGTTCGTGCGCCAGTCGCTGGTCCAGCTTCACACGCCTGACGCGATGCGCGGGCGGGTGTCGAGCCTGTCGCAACTCACCATTTCCGCCTCCAACGAACTGGGCGAGGCGGAAAGCGGATTTCTGGCCGCGCTGGTCGGGCCGGTTGCCGCTGTCATTGGTGGCGGTATCGGTGCTATCGTCATCACGCTGTTCTGGGCGCGTCTCTTTCCCGAATTGCGCCTTGCACGCACCTTCGACCCACCCGACATAAGGGCGGCGGACCTCAGCCAGGAGAAAGCCCCATGAAAGCTGCCACGATACTCGAAACCATCGGCAATACCCCGCATGTCCGGGTGAACCGGCTGTTTGGCGATGCGCCCGAAGGCACGGAAGTCTGGATCAAGTCGGAACGCTCCAATCCGGGCGGGTCGATCAAGGACCGGATCGCGCTGGCCATGATCGAGGCCGCCGAAGCGTCGGGCGAGTTGCAACCGGGCGGCACCATCATCGAACCGACATCGGGCAATACCGGCGTGGGCCTGGCCATGGTCGCGGCGGTCAAGGGCTACAAGCTGGTGCTCGTCATGCCCGAAAGCATGTCGATCGAGCGGCGGCGGCTGATGCTGGCCTATGGCGCCAGTTTCGACCTGACCCCGCGCGAAAAGGGGATGAAGGGCGCGATCGAGCGCGCGCTGGAACTGGTGGCGCAGACGCCCGGTAGCTGGATGCCGCAGCAGTTTGAAAACCCGGCCAATATCGCGGTCCACGCCCGCACCACGGCGCAGGAGATACTGGCCGATTTCGCCGACGCGCCGATCGACGTGCTGATCACCGGCGTGGGCACCGGCGGGCATATCACCGGCACGGCCGAAATACTGAAAAAGGCCTGGCCGGGGATCAAGGTCTATGCGGTCGAGCCGACCCTGTCGCATGTCATCAGCGGCGGCCAGCCCGGCCCCCACCCCATTCAGGGCATTGGCGCGGGCTTCATTCCGGCGAACCTGCACACGCAATTGCTGGACGGGGTGATCCAGGTCGATCCCGCCGATGCCAAGGACTATGCGCGGCGGTCGGCCAGCGAGGAAGGCATATTGGTGGGCATTTCTTCGGGCGCGACGCTGGCGGCGATCGCGCAGAAGCTGAAGGATTTGCCAGCTGGCAGCCGGGTGCTTGGCTTCAACTACGACACCGGCGAACGCTATCTGTCGGTGCCCGATTTCCTGCCGGAATGATCATCACGCAATGACGGGTGACTCTGTTTCCAGCGAGCCGCGTCCATGGATGTGGATCGTCTGGCTGGCGCTGTTCGCTGGCCTGCCTGCCGCTGTGGCGGGTTGGGAAGCGCGTGCGCCGCGCGCGGGGGGCGAGGCGCATTTTGCCCGGAGGGGTCTATCCCACGCGGTGCGGCCACCCAGCCCGCCGCCGCCGGTGGAGCCAGTGGCGGTCTATGCCCTGCCCGCCGACCGCGCGCGGGCGCTCAATGCCGCCATCCCCTTTTCCCGGCTGGCCAACCCGGCGGCGCGGCCATTCCGGTTCGAAGGGTCGGAGACGGACCTGGCCCGCGCCGTGGATTGCCTGGCCGCGGCGCAAATCTATGAAGCGGGCGACGATGCCGTGGGCGAGCGCGCCGTCGCGCAGGTCGTCCTCAATCGCGTGCGCCATCCCGCCTTTCCCAAGACGGTGTGCGGAGTCGTCTTTCAGGGGCAGGAACGCACCACGGGTTGCCAGTTCACCTTCAGCTGC
Source organism: Sphingobium xenophagum NBRC 107872 (assembly GCF_000367345.1). Taxonomy (GTDB): domain Bacteria; phylum Pseudomonadota; class Alphaproteobacteria; order Sphingomonadales; family Sphingomonadaceae; genus Sphingobium; species Sphingobium xenophagum. Next base: position 48,218 of record NZ_BARE01000002.1, on the reverse strand, counting down.
GACGGCGCGCTGGCCCGCACCCCCTCCCCGGCCGCATGGGACAGGGCGCGCGCCATTGCGCGCGGCGCGCTGGCGGGCGACGTGTTCAAGCCGGTGGGCTATGCGACCCATTATCATACCGATTGGGTGGTGCCCTATTGGAGCGGCAGTCTGGACAAGCTGACGCGGGTGGGCACGCATCTTTTCTTCCGCTGGCGCGGCTGGTGGGGGACGCCGCCAGCCTTTCGCACGCGCACCATCGATGGCGGTGAGCCGCTGATCGGGCGGATTGCGCGCCTGTCCCCCGCGCACAGCATGGCGACCCCGCTGCTGCCGGGCGCCATCACGCCGATGGCCGACAGCGCCGACGCGATCGCCGCGCAGGCACGGCAGGCGATCGGTCTTGATCAGATCGGCAAGAGCGTGGGCGGCGTAAGGCTGATCGCTCTGGCTGACATGCGGAGTTTCCTGGTGGAATTACCACGCGGCAGCAAACCCGACAGCTGGCCCGAAAGCGCCCGCACCTTTTGCGCCGGGCGATCCCAATGCCGGATCATGGGGTGGACGGCAAATGACGCGCCGAAGGAATTGCCGCTGACGCTGGCCAATCTGGCCGCGATGCGGTTTTCCTACATTCACGACACGCAGAGTGGGTTGCAGCGGGCCTTGTGGAATTGCGACCAGACCCCGCGCGCCGACAAGCGTGACTGTATGCGTCGGCGGGTGCCGGTCGCCATGCCTGCACCGCCAGCGCCGACCGGACTGGCCGGGGTGCGGCGTATGGACCGTTTTGAAACGGTGAAGATTGCGCCAGCACCGGGAACGCCGCCGGACGACGCTCGCCAACCCTGAAGACCCGCCGATTATTTCGTCGCGAACTGACCGGCTTCTGCCCGGAACGCGTCGCGTGCAAAGGCGCGGACGGCGGCGGCAGTCTTGAACTTCTCGTCCTGAAGCAGCGACGAGGTCAGCGGATAGCCTTGCGAATTATAGCGGGTTTCGCGCACGGTGAGGCGGAAATGACCTTCTTCATCCTTGCTGATCAGGAAGGGACGGATTGCTGTACGGCTCATAGGGCCTCCTTTGTGAATGACAGAAAAAAGGGAGCGCCGACCGACGCTCCCCCGACAATTCCAATATCAGCCCACCATATCCGCAACGATCTGCTTGAGCTGAACCGTGGACAGGGTGCCACCCGGCGTCAGGCCGGGATGAAAGGGCCGCTTCCTGTCGAACATCGAAAGGGTACGGCGTTGAGTCTTGTTTGAATGGGTATGCAAAATGATTCCTTGCGGCCAGTGCCGCGTAACATATGAGTTGGATCGCGCCCGGCACCATGCCGGACCAAGCGACCATATAGGGTGTCGGCCGCGCGAGGGGCGCGACCGGGCCAGGCCGTCAGCGCGCGCCTTTACGGCTCTTGCGCGCCTGATAGCGCGCATCGCGCGCGGCCTTGCGCTCTTCGTCGGTCAATGCCGGCTTGATCGCAGCAGCGGCAGCTTCCGCCTCCAGACGAGCGCGTTCCGCCTTGGCGGCGCGCTCTTCTTCGCGGGCGAGCTTGACCTGCTGACGCTTTTCCAGTTCAGCAGCCGCCTTGGCTTGCGCCGCGGCAGCCCGCTGGGCCGCCAGCACCGGATCAACCGGGGGCTTGGCCCGCAACTTGGCAAGTGCCTTGTCACGCGCCTGTGTGGCGAGTGCCCTGCGTTCCTGAAAATCGGGTTCCTTATATTTCAGCATTCGTTCCAGTCTGTCCTGCATTGCGCATGATTTGAGGGGGACGCGCGATTATTCGCACATCCCGGCTTTGTGAGGCGCGATAGGGGACAAGAGGAGGAGCCTGAAGGCAGTCCGATATCCGTCAAAAGGCGACGTAAGCAGCTTCCATATAGCAGCTGTTGCCGCAAAAGGGAAGGTGCAGGCGAAAATGGCGCCCTGGCAACAAGGAAGCAGCGGCGCTTACCCCCTTCACAAAGGGGGAGGCCTGCCCTATATGCGACCTTCGAAATCCGGTTCAGGCAGCTTTACGGCATGGCAGGAACCGTCTCCCGAATCGTCCGGGGTACAGGATCGCATTGCGCACGATCACTGGCAGTATGGGGCGAATTTGGCGGGTTACAAGACGCTGACAGTGCGGTTCGGACAGTCCCGACCCGCACTTTTTTGCGTGGATGCGGAAGGGCGAATCACCCCTTTTCATTCGCGTTCAGGCTGAATTTTCGCTGCGATGCGAAAAATACGCGACGAACGAAGGCAAGGACAACGCATGGCGACCAAGGCTCCCTCCATCAGCAACACCGGCGCGAAGAAGCGCATCAGAAAGGTGTTCGGCGACATCCACGAAGTGGTGCAGATGCCGAACCTGATTGAGGTTCAGCGCGAAAGCTATGAACAATTCCTGCGGTCGGACCCGTCGATCGGCTATGTGTCGGGCCTGGAAAAGACGCTGCGCAGCGTGTTCCCGATCCGCGATTTCGCCGGCACCGCCGAAATGGATTTCGTCCATTACGAGCTGGAAGACCCGAAATACGACACCGAGGAATGTCGTCAGCGCGGCATCACCTATGCAGCGCCGATGCGCGTTACCCTGCGCCTGATCGTGTTCGAAGTGGATCAGGACACCGAGACCCGTTCGGTGCTCGATATCAAGGAGCAGGACGTTTACATGGGCGACATGCCCCTGATGACGGGCAACGGCACCTTCATCGTCAACGGCACCGAGCGCGTCATCGTCAGCCAGATGCATCGTTCGCCGGGCGTGCTGTTCGATCATGACCGGGGCAAGACCCATTCGTCGGGCAAATATCTGTTCGCCGCGCGCGTCATCCCCTATCGCGGTTCGTGGCTGGACTTCGAGTTCGACGCCAAGGACATCGTCAACGTCCGCATCGACCGCAAGCGCAAGCTGCCGGTCACGGCGCTGCTCTATGCACTGGGCCTGACCGCCGAGGAAATCCTGGGTCACTTCTACAACAAGGTGACCTTCGTTCGCAGCGAAGGCGGCTGGCAGATTCCCTATCTGGCCGAAGCCTGGCGCGGCCTGAAGCCTGCCTTTGACATTGTCGATGGCAATTCGGGCGAAGTCGTGTTCGCCGCCGGTCACAAGATCAGCCCCCGCGCCGCCAACAAGGCGGAAAAGGACGGCCTGACCACGCTGTTGATCCCGACCGAGGAAGTCTATGGCCGCTACAGCGCCTATGACCTGATCAACGAAAGCACCGGCGAAATCTACATCGAGGCCGGTGACGAAGTTACGCCCGAAAATCTGGAAAAGCTGGACAAGGCGGGCGTCGACCGCCTCGAACTGCTCGACATCGACCATGTCAGCACCGGCCCGTGGATCCGCAATACGCTCAAGGCCGACAAGGCCGAGGAACGCGATCAGGCGTTGAGCGACATTTATCGCGTCATGCGCCCCGGCGAGCCGCCGACGAAGGAAACGGCGGAATCGCTGTTCGCTGGCCTGTTCTTCGATCCTGAACGCTACGACCTGTCGGCGGTCGGCCGCGTCAAGCTGAACATGCGTCTTGACCTGGACGCAGAGGACACCGTCACCACGCTGCGGACCGAGGACATCCTGGCCGTCGTCAAGGAACTGGTGAACCTGAAGGACGGCAAGGGCGAAATCGACGATATCGATAACCTGGGCAACCGTCGTGTCCGTTCGGTCGGCGAATTGCTGGAAAACCAGTATCGCGTCGGGCTGCTGCGCATGGAGCGCGCCGTCAAGGAGCGCATGTCGAGCGTCGACGTGTCGACCGTGATGCCCAACGACCTGATCAACGCCAAGCCCGCCGTGGCCGCCGTGCGTGAATTCTTCGGCTCCTCGCAGCTGTCGCAGTTCATGGATCAGACCAATCCGCTGTCCGAAGTCACCCACAAGCGCCGCGTGTCGGCACTTGGGCCGGGTGGTCTGACGCGCGAGCGTGCGGGCTTTGAAGTCCGCGACGTTCACCCGACCCATTATGGCCGCATCTGCCCGATCGAAACGCCCGAAGGCCCGAACATCGGCCTGATCAACTCGCTGGCGACGTTCAGCCGGGTGAACAAGTACGGCTTCATCGAAACGCCCTACCGCAAGGTCATCGACCATAAGGTGACGGACGAGGTCGTGTACCTGTCCGCCATGGAAGAGGCCAAGCACACGATCGCGCAGGCCAACGCCGAAGTCGATGCCGACGGCCATTTCGTCGAGGATCTCATCTCCAGCCGCGAAGCTGGCGAGTTCCTGATGGCGCCGCGCGACCATATCACCCTGATGGACGTCAGCCCCAAGCAGCTGGTCTCGGTCGCCGCATCGCTCATTCCGTTCCTGGAAAACGATGACGCCAACCGCGCGCTGATGGGATCGAACATGCAGCGTCAGGCCGTGCCGCTGGTACGCGCCGAAGCGCCGTTCGTGGGCACCGGCATGGAAGGCACGGTCGCCCGTGACTCCGGCGCGGCCGTCGCGTCCAAGCGGGCGGGCATCGTCGATCAGGTCGACGCGACCCGTATCGTCATCCGCGCCACCGGCGACATCGCGCCGGGCCAGTCGGGCGTCGACATCTACACGCTCCAGAAGTTCCAGCGTTCCAACCAGGACACCTGCATCAACCAGCGTCCGCTGGTGAAGGTCGGCGACCTGATCGAGGCTGGCGACGTCATCGCCGACGGTCCCTCGACCGAATTTGGCGAACTGGCGCTGGGCCGCAACACGCTCGTCGCGTTCATGCCCTGGAATGGCTACAACTATGAAGACTCCATCCTGATCTCCGAACGGATCGTGAAGGATGACGTCTTTACCTCGATCCATATCGAGGAGTTTGAGGTCATGGCTCGCGACACCAAGCTGGGGCCGGAAGACATCACCCGCGACATTCCCAATGTCGGCGAGGAAGCGCTGCGCAACCTCGACGAGGCGGGCATCGTCTATATCGGCGCTGAAGTGGAGCCGGGCGACATTCTGGTCGGCAAGATCACCCCCAAGGGTGAATCGCCGATGACCCCGGAAGAAAAGCTGCTCCGCGCGATCTTCGGTGAAAAGGCGTCCGACGTGCGCGACACGTCGCTGCGTCTGCCGCCGGGCGTTGCCGGGACGGTCGTTGAAGTGCGCGTGTTCAACCGCCACGGCATCGACAAGGACGAGCGCGCCATGGCGATCGAGCGGGAGGAAATTGACCGCCTCGCCAAGGATCGCGAGGACGAACGCGCCATCCTGAACCGGGCGACCTTCAATCGCCTCCAGGAAATGCTGCTGGGCCAGACCGCCACGGCCGCGCCCAAGGGCGTGCGCAAGGGCGTGGAAATCGACGAGGCTCTGCTGGGCGAAGTCGAGCGTCACGAATGGTGGAAGTTCGCGGTGGCGGACGATGTCCGTCAGGCCGGCATCGAAGCGGTCAAGGCGCAATATGACGAAGCGGTAAAGGTCATCGTCGACAAGTTCGAGGACCGGGTCGACAAGTTGCAGCGTGGCGACGAACTGCCGCCGGGCGTGCTGAAGATGGTCAAGGTGTTCGTCGCGGTGAAGCGCAAGCTGCAGCCGGGCGACAAGATGGCCGGCCGTCACGGGAACAAGGGTGTCATTTCGCGCATCCTGCCGATCGAGGACATGCCGTTCCTGGAGGATGGCACCCATGTCGACATCGTGCTCAATCCGTTGGGCGTGCCGTCGCGCATGAATGTCGGGCAGATTTTCGAAACGCATCTGGGCTGGGCTGCCCGCGGCCTTGGCCAGCAGCTCAAGCATGCGCTGGAAGAATGGCGCGAGGCCAATCCCAACCCGTCGGCGGGCGACATGCCCGACGCCGTCAAGGATCGGTTGCTGACCGCCTATGGTCCGCAATATGCCGCCGAGATCGAAGCGCGGACGCCCGAACAGATCGTCGATCTGGCCGAGCATCTGGAACGCGGCGTGCCGATGGCGACGCCGGTGTTCGACGGTGCGCGCGAAGCGGACGTGTCGACCATGCTGGAACTGGCGGGGCTGCATTCGTCGGGTCAGAGCGACCTGTTCGACGGCCGCACCGGCGACAAGTTCGACCGCAAGGTCACGGTCGGCATCATCTACATGTTGAAGCTGCATCACCTTGTCGACGACAAGATCCATGCCCGCTCGATCGGCCCCTACTCGCTCGTTACCCAGCAGCCGCTGGGTGGTAAGGCGCAGTTCGGTGGCCAGCGCTTCGGGGAAATGGAGGTCTGGGCGCTCCAGGCCTATGGCGCCGCCTATACGTTGCAGGAAATGCTGACGGTGAAGTCCGATGACGTGGTCGGCCGCACCAAGGTCTATGAAGCGATCGTCAAGGGCGACGATACGTTTGAAGCGGGCATCCCCGAAAGCTTCAACGTGCTCGTCAAGGAAATGCGCTCGCTGGGCCTCAACGTCGAACTCAATTCGCTGGATGAAATTCCAGAGGATGAAGGCGGCTTCGCGGCAGCGGCGGAATAAGGGATTTGCGGGCGTCGCTGCGATGCGGCGCCCCTGCCCCGTCCCGCACCAGAATTTTGCCCTCATGAGGGAATGAAAAATGAACGAACTGACCAACTTCGCCAACCCGGTCGCCAAGACCGAGACTTTCGACCAGATCCAGATCGGCCTTGCCTCGCCAGAGCGCATCCGCAGCTGGTCCTTCGGCGAGATCAAGAAGCCCGAAACCATCAACTATCGCACGTTCAAGCCCGAACGTGACGGCCTGTTCTGCGCGCGTATCTTTGGCCCGATCAAGGATTATGAATGCCTGTGCGGCAAGTATAAGCGCATGAAGTACAAGGGCATCGTCTGCGAAAAATGCGGTGTCGAAGTCACGGTGAGCAAGGTGCGCCGCGAGCGCATGGGCCATATCGAACTGGCAGCCCCGGTTGCGCATATCTGGTTCCTGAAATCGCTGCCTTCGCGCATCGGCCTGCTGCTCGACATGCAGTTGAAGCAGCTGGAGCGCGTCCTCTATTTCGAAAGCTATATCGTCATCGAGCCGGGCCTGACCCCGCTGGAGAAATATCAGCTTCTGAATGAGGACGAACTGCTCGACGCGCAGGACGAATATGGCGAGGACGCCTTCTCCGCCGGGATCGGCGCCGAAGCGGTCAAGCAGATGCTGATGGACCTCGACCTGGAAGGCGAAAAGCAGGTTCTGCTGGAAGAGCTGGCGACGACCAAGTCGGAGCTGAAGCCCAAGAAGATCATCAAGCGTTTGAAGGTCGTCGAAAGCTTCATCGATTCGGGCAACCGCCCCGAATGGATGATCCTGGACGTCGTGCCCGTGATCCCGCCAGAACTGCGCCCGCTGGTGCCGCTGGACGGTGGCCGGTTCGCGACGTCGGACCTCAATGACCTGTATCGCCGCGTCATCAACCGCAACAACCGCTTGAAGCGGCTGATGGAACTGCGCGCGCCGGACATCATCGTCCGCAACGAAAAGCGCATGTTGCAGGAAGCGGTCGACGCCCTGTTCGACAATGGCCGTCGTGGCCGCGTCATCACCGGCGCGAACAAGCGTCCATTGAAGTCGCTGTCCGACATGCTCAAGGGCAAGCAGGGCCGCTTCCGCCAGAACCTGCTCGGCAAGCGCGTCGACTATTCGGGCCGTTCGGTCATCGTGACCGGGCCGGAACTCAAGCTGCACCAGTGCGGCCTGCCCAAGAAGATGGCGCTCGAACTGTTCAAGCCGTTCATCTACGCCCGTCTGGATGCCAAGGGTCTGTCCATGACCCTGAAGCAGGCCAAGAAGTGGGTCGAGAAGGAGCGCAAGGAAGTCTGGGACATTCTGGACGAGGTGATCCGCGAGCATCCGGTGATGCTGAACCGCGCACCGACGCTCCATCGCCTCGGCATCCAGGCGTTCGAACCCGTGCTGATCGAGGGCAAGGCGATCCAGCTGCACCCGCTGGTCTGCTCGGCCTTCAACGCCGACTTCGACGGTGACCAGATGGCCGTTCACGTTCCGCTGAGCCTGGAGGCCCAGCTGGAAGCGCGCGTGCTGATGATGTCGACCAACAACATCCTGTCGCCCGCCAACGGCAAGCCGATCATCGTGCCGTCGCAGGACATGGTGCTGGGCATCTATTATCTGTCGATGGAACGCGAAGGCGAGCCGGGCGAAGGCATGTTGCTGAGCGACATGCAGGAAGTGCATCAGGCGCTGTTCACCAAGTCGGTGACGCTGCACAGCAAGATCATCAGCCGCGTGCCGCAGACCGACGAGGCGGGCAACAGCTACCTGAAGCGTTATGAAACGACGCCGGGCCGCATGTTGCTGGGCGAATGCCTGCCCAAGAACCACAAGGTTCCCTTCGACGTTGTCAACCGCCTGCTGACCAAGAAGGACGTCGGCGACGTGATCGACGAGGTCTATCGTCACACCGGCCAGAAGGACACGGTGCTGTTCGCCGACGCCATCATGGCGCTGGGCTTCCGCCACGCGTTCCAGGCCGGCATTTCGTTCGGCAAGGACGACATGGTCATCCCCGACAGCAAGGTGACGCTGGTCGACGAGACCAAGGCGCTGGTTGCGGACTATGAGCAGCAATATCAGGACGGTCTGATCACCCAGCAGGAAAAATACAACAAGGTGATCGACGCCTGGTCGGGTTGCGGCGATCGCGTCGCGAACGCCATGATGGACGAGATCCGCGCCCAGCCCAAGGATCCGCAGACCGGTCGCCTGGCGCAGATCAACTCGATCTACATGATGGCGCATTCCGGTGCGCGTGGTAGCCAGGCGCAGATGAAGCAGCTCGCGGGGATGCGCGGCCTGATGGCCAAGCCTTCGGGCGAGATCATCGAAACCCCGATCATCTCCAACTTCAAGGAAGGCCTGACCGTCCTTGAATATTTCAACTCCACCCACGGCGCCCGCAAGGGTCTGGCCGACACCGCGCTCAAGACGGCGAATTCGGGTTACCTGACCCGCCGTCTGGTCGACGTCAGCCAGGACTGCACGATCGTCGAGGAAGATTGCGGCACCGACCGCGCGCTGGAAATGAAGGCGATCGTCCAGGGCGGTTCGACCATCGCGTCGCTGGGCGAACGTATCCTGGGCCGCACCACGGCGCAGGACATTATCGACAGCAAGGACGGCAGCATCGTCATCCCGATCGGCACGCTGCTGGACGAACCGATGATCGCCAAGATCGAGGCGATCGGCACGCAGTCGGTGAAGATCCGCAGCCCGCTGATCTGCGAAAGCAAGATGGGCGTTTGCGGCAAATGCTATGGTCGTGACCTTGCCCGCGGTACGCCGGTCAATATCGGTGAAGCGGTCGGCGTCATCGCGGCCCAGTCGATCGGTGAGCCTGGCACCCAGCTGACGATGCGGACCTTCCACATCGGCGGCGCGGCGCAGCTCAACGAAACGTCGAACCTGGAAGCGATTGCCGACGGGACGCTGGAACTGCGCGACATGCCGACGATCACGGACAGCCGTGGCCGCCGCCTGTCGCTCGCCCGCAACGGCGAACTGGCGATCATCGACAATGAAGGCCGCGAACGCGCCGTGCATCGCCTGCCTTATGGTGCGACCATTCTGTTCGAGAATAACGCACAGGTTAAGCAGGGCGACCGGATCGCCGAATGGGATCCGTTCACCATGCCGGTGATCACCGAGCGTCCGGGTATCGTCAAATATGTCGACCTGATCGACGGCAAGACGCTGACCGAACAGACCGACGAAGCGACCGGCATCGCCCAGCGCGTCGTCACCGAGCATCGCGGTTCGAGCCGTACCAAGGAGGATCTGCGTCCGCGCCTGACCCTGCTGGACGATGGTTCGGGCGAAGCGGCCCGCTATATGCTGGCCGTGGGCGCGACTCTCTCGGTCGAGGACGGGCAGACGGTGCAGGCCGGTGACGTGCTGGCGCGTGTCAGCCGCGAAGCCGCCAAGACCCGCGACATCACGGGCGGTCTGCCGCGCGTGGCCGAGCTGTTCGAAGCGCGCAAGCCCAAGGACAACGCCATCATCGCCAAGGTGTCGGGCCGCGTCCAGTTCCTCAAGGACTATAAGGCGAAGCGCAAGATCGCCATCAATCCTGAGGATGGCGGCGAGCCGGTCGAATATCTGATCCCCAAGAGCAAGGTGATCGACGTTCAGGAAGGCGACTATGTCAAGCGCGGCGACAATCTGATCGGCGGTTCGCCCGATCCGCATGACATTCTGGAAGTTCTGGGTATCGAGCCGCTGGCCGAATATCTGGTCGCAGAAATCCAGGAAGTCTATCGCTTGCAGGGCGTGAAGATCAACGACAAGCATATCGAGACGATCGTTCGTCAGATGTTGCAGAAGGTCGAGATCACCGAGTCCGGCGACACCACCTTGCTGGTGGGCGAGCAGGTCGATCGTGAGGAAATGGACGAAATCAACGCCAAGCTGGCGCCGGGCTTCCTGCCTGCTGCTGGCAAGCCGGTGTTGCTGGGCATCACCAAGGCCTCGCTCCAGACCCGCTCCTTCATCTCGGCAGCGTCCTTCCAAGAAACCACCCGCGTCCTCACGGAAGCGGCGGTTCAGGGCAAGAAGGACACGCTCGTCGGTCTGAAGGAAAATGTCATCGTCGGCCGCCTGATCCCGGCGGGGACCGGCGCGGGCATGAACCGCCTGCGCGTCGCCGCCTCCGCGCGGGATGCAGCCATGCGCGCCGCGCTGCGAGCGGCGAGCCAGGTCGACCTGATCGCGCCAGCCAGCGCTGCGGCGGAACATGCCGCCGAGCTGCGCCAGGGGCCGGAAGCCGCGATCGGCAACGATCCGCTGGCGACCGTGCAGGGTGATGATTTCACCACGCAGGACATGGACTGACGCTTCGAGGGTGCGGGTGGCTGTTTCCTGTACGGGGAGCGGCCACCCCGCACCTAGCCTTTGACGGGTAACGCAAAAGCCCGCCGGATGCGTGACGCGCACCGGCGGGCTTTTCTTTTCGCGCTCATATCGTTTTGCACATCCGATATTCGTGTGCGGGAAGAAACCATCCTCCCCTTGCAGGGGAGATGGCTGGCCGGAGGCCAGACGGAAGGGTGTGGCGCTATCGATAGGGCGACACCCCTCCACCACCGCTACGCGGCGGTCCCCCTCCCCTTGCAGTGGAGGATTATTGCAGTGTTGGGTTTGCAGCGCGCATAGTCGCCTTCACGTTGCTATCCGCGTGAGGCCAAAAACCCTCTTGACCTCTCCCTAGCCGCCGCCTATCTGCGGCCTCCCAAGCGGGTCACGGCCCGCCATTGATGCCCGATCCTCTAATGGTAAGAGAGCGGACTCTGACTCCGTCAATCAAGGTTCGAATCCTTGTCGGGCATCCAAAACTTTCAAAAATATTATTTTAAAACATAATGTTGGATGAACGCAGGTCGTTTCATCCCCACATATCCCCCCACATCTCATCTGTGATACCGCGACCCGATTGGGCCGCTCATCGCAATTGTTGTCCGGCTCGACCGGAGCGTGGTTGTTAGCGAGCGGGTCGGACCGGCGCAGTTCGCGATCCACAGCACACAGAATCGCGAAACCACGCCAACGCCCAGACTTGTTGCTGGGTTTGAGCATTTGCAGCCTCGACTCGCGCCTCTCGAAATAGCAACCATATGCTTACAATAAAGCACCTTTGAACATGCTATTGTCCAGCATCCAAACGCTGAGCGGGTGCTTTGGAGAGGAGTGATTTGGCGTCTGATTGCAACTTCCTACGTCAGATTACCCTCCCCTGACCCCAACTACTTGACTTCGATGGGAGGTTTGAACGGCGATATAGACATCAGCCCTGCCCCCGCCTAATGAAAGGCTGCTGGTTCGGTCTCGTAAGCCGTAGCAGCGCGCATAATGCGCAGAACACGGGTTCGCTCATGTCGGGCGGCCCACGAAATACAACAGCCTCACGGTGAATACGTGGGGCGTGCTTACCCGTGTTCGCGCGTTACGAACCACCCGGCTCCAGCCGGGCAACGCGGGGGGCAAGACTGTGACAGATGAAAACGTGCGCGAAGTTGCAATTGCGAAGCGCTGGAGGCGAATGCGCAACCAGCTTGGCATATCGGCTTTCGCAAGCACGATGGCTGACATCGTGTTCCGGGGCGCATTGTCGCATGGGGTTAGCAAAGGCACCAACATGCTGCTCTTTGGCGGACTAGCTGCGGTGATTTATTTCGCTATGAAGCGGGCCATTCTAGCCGGGGATACGACATCCTTCGCCTGGAAAGGTCGGAATCCTTGGCTGTTGGTCTATTGGCCGCTAGCAGGTTTGACACTCATATTGCTGCAAACGAGATTTATCGGCGGCAATTGAGCAATAGCTTGTTCTGATCTTAGCGAAACCATTCACCCGCACCCGCACTACCTGCACTCCCTATAAGGGAAGTGCGGAAGGTGCGGGCGGGTTCAGCACGGGTCGCTCACCGCACTCTCCGCACTTTCCGCACCGCACCTTTCAGGGTGCGGGCAAGTCAACTGCGCCGGGTCCACCGGATCACCAACCACGACGAATGGACGTCTATCGCCGTTCTTGTCGGGCAAATTTGCCACTTTGAGTGCGCCGTTGTGCTTCCACGTTTTCAGGATGGCCTTGATGCGGGCTTTGTCTTTATCGACGGAAAGCCCAGCTACCTGAGCGACCACATGGCCGACCCAATCCTTGGCTTGCGCATTGTCGCGCCAGTGCCCCGCTGCAACGCGCGATTGCACCTGCGAGACGTGCCACACACTCAGACCGTGCAACACGTCTGGCCTTTCCCAAAGACAGGCAACGGCAACATAATCGGCCGGCTCGCTGGCATCCCCATTATCGAGACACTGGCTTTCCAGCTTGATCCACGTTGCTGCATCCTGCGGAGCGCGATTGGCCTTTCCGGTATCGACGCGCACCAGCGAGCGGCGCAAGGCCGGGTCGGCAATGCCCAGTTCGTCGGCCTCGGCCTGGCTCATCGTATTGAGCGGCAGCACTACGCGGGCAGCATCGCGCAGGGCGACCGCGCCGCGCCCATCCTCTGCCGTCACCTCGCGCCCGCCCAGCTTCTTGGTATGGTGCACCAGCACTACTGCGCAGCCGGTTTCCTGAGCCAGCCGCTTCCACCGCTTGGCGATGGCGTCGATTGCCTCATTGCTGCTTTCACGCACGGTATGGCTAGATACGAACGGGTCCACGATCACGACCGAAATTCCCCGCTCAAGCACCGTCACCGCCACCTGAGCAAATACGCCCTCGGCAATGGCGAAGCCGTCGCGACCCTCGGTTGCTGTGCAGAGCGGCTGGACAAGCCCGCTATCGACGCAAAGCCGGTTCTGGCAATCATCCGGCACTATGCCGTGAAACAGGCAGGCAGCAGACATTTGCCGGTCCAGTTCGTCTTGCGAATCCTCAAGGTTGTAAATCCATGCCGATTGCGGGCCACGCGGCAACGGCTTGCCAAGCAGCGGTTTTCCAGATGCCAGAGACAAAGCTAATGCCGTACCGATCGTGCTCTTGCCGGTGCCGCCGGGCGCAATGATCGCTGTGACTTCACCCCGCAGCAGCCAATGGCCAAGCAGCCATTGCCGGGTTGGCAGCGAACGGGGATCGGGCCAGCGGTAGGGCGTAGCACGAATAACCGTGTCGACGGACGTGGCACCGGCAATGCGGCTGGCCACGTCTTCCAGCTCCATATCGGCAAAATCCATGGGGGCGGTCGTGTTACGCATGGCCGCCCCCTCCAGCCCGACCGATCCAGGCCACCACCTTGGTAGGCAGAATGTCCTCAATATCGCTCCCGGAGTCCACTGAGCGCGTTTCCGGCTCAAGGGGCAGCGGAGTGGCCAAAAGGGCCCCAACGGACTTAGCGGCTCGCTGAGCGGCCTCCAGTCCAATATTCTCCGATAGGTGACGGTCATCGTCCGCCGCGACGATCAGCGTCCGGCTGGGGAACAGCTTGCGCATGGCGCGGGCGACGACTTCGAGGTTGTGCGCCGCTAGTGCCGCGACCACGCCGTGTCCTGTCGCATGATGGATCGCGGCCATGGTGGCGAAGCCCTCCCCGATCACCAACGGCCCAACCGATGGTCTGCCATCCTGCACAAACGCGCCATGGGGCCAGAACAGCCCCTCGGTGCGCCCGCCGGACAGGAACAGCTTGCGCCCGTCCGGAAAGATGCGCTGGACGTTCAACAGACGAAAGCCGGGATCGACCATCGGGACAAGCAGCGCGTCGCCATGCTGCCGGATACCGAACGGGGGAAGGCTTTTACGGGCCATATACCCATGCGCGGAGTTGGGCCTGCCAGCGCCGCGCCACAGATCGCGGGCAACGCCAGCCGCCGCTTCCTGCTTGGCCTCGGTTTCCTCCCTGCGTCGTGATTTGCTTTCACGGGCCTGAGCCATGATCGCGCGCCGTTCGGCTGGTGATAGCGAACGGAGATCGCTCCCCGCACGCCACACCTTCCGCACGCCCAGCCGATAATGCCGGAATACGCCAGCGGGCACGCCATCGAGATGCAGCCATGCCCAGCCGTTGCGCCGTCCGGGCTTGTCGCCATCGGCCCGGAAGCGGACGGGATCACCGGAAGCGAGCATGTCGGCAATCGGCTCCACCGGATGGATACCAGCCGCCCCCATGGCATCGAGAAATTCCGAAACGGCATCGGTCACAGCGCAGCCCTCCCCTTTCCGGTGAGGCGCAGCACTGCCGCTGCTTTGCCGGAAGGGTTGAGGCGACGGGCGCCGGTCGGTTCAACCAGTCCCATCGCCCGCAGCTCCGAGAAGCGCGGCTGAAGGCTTTCGCGGGAAACGCCCGCAGCGGCCACAGCCTCCAGCACCGTCGCCTCCCCCAGCCGGGCGAGCGTATTCAACGTCAAACGACGAAGATGAAAGGCGCGCGGCCTCATGGCCTCGGCTGCGTCCTGGCTGGTGCCGTCCAAACCTTTCGCGCCGGGGATGTCGGGATAGCGATCAACCATGGTCAACGCCTCCGCCGAATGCGAACGCGGCGATCAGCAATTGCGCCGGAATGCCTGACGAATTAGGGAAGTCACGGAAGGAGCCGCCACAGCTTTTCCGCGACACCCGCGCGCATGCGCGGGTTTCGCTTTTCTGAAGCATGGCTTACACCTCGCCTTCGATGAGGCGGCGAAGCGAGCGGGTCAAGACAAGGCGCTTGCGACCTACCTTCCGGGTTTCCAAGCGACCATCGGCCATCGCTTCGTAAAGGGTGGTCTTTCCGAGTCCGGACGCCTTCACGGCTTCCGACACGCTGAGCGCGATAGGCTCCATATTGGTAGTCTCCGCCAGCGTCCCGGCGGAATTGCGGGGATGGTGGCGGGACGAAAAGACCATATCGAAACCAAGCGGCGCAGATGCGCCATCGCTTTACGTCGCTTGCAGTTTCGCTTGCAGCCGGTGTCCGGTTCGCTTCAGCTTTGCGTCCTTCCAAGCGGGGCGAAAGACGTCATCACGCGAAAGGCCGTGGTGTTCCGGTAATGTCTTGAAGGCGTTCCATGCCTTATCATGACCATTCCCCTTGCCGGCTGCTATCCAATGCTCGCACCAAGCGACCACCTCATCGTGCGACTTGCGCGGTGCCTTGACGGGATGCGGCCAACGGCGAATTACGCCGTCCCGTTCAACCTCAACCATGAGGTAGCCACCTAAGGCGCGCGGATTGCCACCGAATGCCTCGAACTCCCGTCGAAAGCTTTGAGGATCGCCGCTCCAAAGAACGTATGGTGACAATCCGGGTTCGCGTCGAATGCCACCTGTAGAAATGTCAAACTGGGGAAACTCGGCTAGCAAGTTGCCGCTCAAATCCTCGACGCTGGCCAAGCGCGCATCAGCGAGCGAATACGTTTCCGTGAGGCGGCCACGCATCCTAATGGTCCCATGTTCAACCTCTTCACGCAGTTGGTGCCAAGCCTCAATTATTTTATCCAATCCGACTTGACGGTTTACGAAATGACGGGAACCGGCAACGTTCGCCACATAGTGATCCTGCCCAGCGAAGAATTTCCGCAACCGCTCCTCATGAGTATCGGTCATAGGTGGAGGGTACCCCTCTACGTGCGTCTTCAGATCGTCCGCTGCCATAGCGTCCCCGAAAGCGATCCAAGTCAACGCCTCGGCCAGCGAAACGAACTTTCTATTATTCAAGCTGTCACGCCCCAGAATTGTCATGTCGCTCTCCGACAATAATATTTTATCCAGCCTCAACCTTGCGGATCGGCGTGACATTGCCCGCTACGCCGGACAGCGAAGGTGCGGCGAAGCTGCCCCATGCTTCCATGAGCGCGCGGCGCATGTCGCGCAGATCGGTGCGCAGATAGGCTTGCTCCGTCGCCGTGCCGACACGATGCGCCAGCGCCATTTCGGCCACCATTGCGGGAATGGTTGGCATCTTTTCAGCAGCCCAATCGCGGAATGCGGAGCGGAAGCCATGCACGGTTTCTGTTCGGCCAGCCGTTCGCATGGCCTTGGTAAGCGACATATCGGACAGCGGCCCACCGCGCACGCCGGCAAAGATCAGTCCCTTGCGCATGTCCTTGGGCGCATAGGCTTCAAGCAGCGCAACGACAGCATCGGACAGGGTGACAACGTGCCCCTCTTTCATCTTCATGACCGATGCAGGGCGCGTCCATGTCCGGGCATCAAGGTCGATTTGCTCCCATGTCACTTGCCGGACTTCACCGGAGCGCGCAGCCGTGAGAATGACAAACAATACGGCATGGCGACTGGCGCTCGCGCCCTTGCCAAGCTCGTCTGCGATGAATGCGGGCACTTCGGCAAATGGCATCGCTGCGAAGTTGCCGCCGCGCGCCTGCTTGGAAAGGCCGGTGCGCAATTCGCGGGCGTCGGGCAGCGCATCGGCACGCCAGCCGCGCGCCTTGGCGAAGGCAAGCACTTGGCTAATGCGACTGCGCACCTTGCGGGCCATGACGGGCTTGTCGGTCCAGATCGGGGCAAGCGCAGTGATGACTTCGGCGCTGCCAATCGCGTTCACCTTCAACGCACCCAGCTTGGGGTTGGCATGTTCCTCCAGCGAAGCCTTGAACGCCTTGGCCGTGCGGTCGCTCCAACCGGACTTGAGCGCCTTGTGCGCTTCCGTCACCGCCTCGGCGAAGGTGGGCACCTTCACACGCTCCCTGTCCCGCTCAACCTTCGGATCATTCCCTGCCTTGGCGAGCTTGCGCAGTGCTGCAGCCTTTTCCCGTGCTTCCGCCAGAGACAGGCTCTTGCGCAGCATAAGGGGAATATCGGAATGGCGGGCATCGTGCTTACCGAAGGCGTCGCTGCCCAAACCGTCAACGTCCACAGCGCCAAGCCCGATGTCCCGGCGCTTGCCGTCCACCTGAACGCGAAGCATCCATGACTTTGCGCCGCTGGATGCCACCAGCAGGAATAGGCCATCCCCGTCCTGATAGGCGCGCTTCACTGGCTTCCCGGCCGATCCAAATCCGGGCTTGGCATTGCGGACCTTGGCAACGGTGAGCTTCCCCACGCTAATTCCCCCACATTCACCCCCACACTTTATTGCGGCTTTCGGCGAACGTCAACGGCAAGGTGCGGAACGGATATGCCGCAAACCATCGCATTTACGTTGTTTAATTGGAAAGCGGCGGAATGCAGCGGAAGCTAGTTATGATCCTTGTCGGGCATCCATTTCCAAATAGTCGCGATTTCCAGGGCTGTTAGCCTGGCCGATGACGTCAGGTGTCGTCGTGCGGGTGATGCTGTTCCATGCGGCGATGGGCTTCGGCCAGTTCGATCTCGCCGATCAGCAGGGCCGCGTCGCCGGTCGTGAAGCCGGTGACGGGATCGATCAAGCCGCTGTGGCTGAACCGGCTAACGAAATTCTGGAACCGTTCGAGGGCTATGCGGACGTCGCTGGTCATGACTGTCTGTCCCGATATGCGATTTAAGGGAGAGCATATCGGGTGCGCCGGATTTTGCCAGCCTATCGCATCATTCCCAGCGCAACCGCCTCCGCCACCTTGATGCCGTCGATCGCGGCGGAAAGGATGCCTCCGGCATAGCCTGCGCCCTCACCAGCGGGATATAGGCCAGCGACATTGAGGCTCTGGAAATCCTTGCCGCGGGTGATGCGGATGGGCGAGGATGTGCGTGTTTCCACGCCGGTCATGACCGCGTCAGGATGGTCGTAATGGCTGATCTGGCGGCCAAAGGCAGGCAGCGCCTCCCGAATGGCGTCGACCACATAGTCGGGCAGGCAGCGCGCCAGATCGGTGGGGGTAACGCCCGGCTTGTAGGAGGGGACGACCTCTCCCAAGGCGGTGGAGGGGCGAGCGGCCATGAAGTCGCCCACGGTCTGGCCGGGTGCAAAGTAGGAGGAGCCGCCCGCGACGAAGGCCGCCGATTCCCAGCGACGTTGCAACGCGATGCCCGCCAACGGGCCTTCGGGATAGTCGCGCGCGGGATCGATGCCGACCACCAGTCCTGAATTGGCGTTGAATTCGGCGCGGCTATACTGGCTCATGCCGTTGGTGACGACGCGCCCTTCCTCCGACGTCGCGGCGACGACCCGGCCGCCGGGACACATGCAGAAACTGTAGACGGTGCGGCCATTGGCGCAGTGATGGGCCAGGCTATAGGAAGCCGCGCCCAGATCCGGGTGGCCCGCGCAATTGCCGTAGCGGGCGCGATCGACCCAGCTTTGCGGATGTTCGATCCGCACCCCGATGGAGAAGGGCTTGGCCTCTATATGGACGCCGCGGCTGTGCAGCATTTCGAAGGTCGGGCGGGCGCTGTGGCCGACAGCAAGGACGACATGGTCGGCTTCGAGGAAGCTGCCATCCTGCATATGGAGGCCGCGCAGCCTATGGGCGCCCTCACCCGCTGGCTCCAGCGCGAGATCGTCCACGCGGGTCTGCCAGCGATATTCGCCGCCCAGCGCCTCGATCTGGCGGCGCATGGATTCGACCATGGTGACCAGGCGGAAGGTGCCGATATGGGGATGGGCTTCCCATAATATGTCGTCAGGGGCGCCCGCCGCGACGAACTCCTCCAGCACCTTCCGGCCAAGGAAGCGCGGGTCTTTGACGCGGCAATAGAGTTTGCCGTCGGAGAATGTGCCCGCCCCGCCCTCGCCGAACTGCACGTTGGAATCCGGGTTCAATTCGGCGCGACGCCACAGGCCCCATGTGTCCTTCGTCCGTTCGCGCACTGGCTTGCCGCGATCCAGGATGATCGGGCGGAAGCCCATTTGCGCCAGGATCAGGCCCGCAAACAGCCCGCATGGTCCCGCGCCGATGACGACCGGGCGCTGCGCCGGACCGCTTTCGGGGGCGTGGGTCACGAATCTGTAGCGTGTGTCGGGCGCGGGGCGCACATCCTTGTCACCAACGAAGCGGGCGAGGATGGCGGGTTCGTCGCTGGCGGCGATGTCGAATGTATAGACAAGCTGGATCGCGCTGCGGCGGCGCGCGTCATTGCCGCGCCGCACCAGGCTGTGGGACAGCAGGTCGGAGGCAGGGATGCCGAGACGGGCGCAGATGGCGGCGGGGATCGCTTCGGCAGGATGGTCGAGCGGGAGTTGGAGGCCGGAGAGACGGATCATGGACGGGCTGTAGATGATGTGGCCGGATAAGAAAACCGTCCGCCTTGGACGGAAGCTGCCCCCTCATTTAATCCGTTCGCCCTGAGCTTGTCGAAGGGGAGTCCTTTTCTTTCGAGAAGAAGGACGGGGCTTCGACAAGCTCAGCCCGAACGGGATTTAGGCCGTCCGGCGCTGCCCCATGATCCATTCGCCCAGCAAGGCGACGAGCATGCTGAGGCCGGTCAACGGGAACAGCAGCCCGATGAACAGCATCAACCCCGCCACCATGCGCCGGGCGGCGAGGGTGGCCGCGGGCGGTGCGCTGAGCCGCCCCTGTTGCCGCCGTTTCCACCACAGGACCGGCGCGGTCAGGCACAGAAGGAGGAGACACAGGCAAGCCGCGAGCATCAGCAGCCGGTTGACCTCTCCATATTGCTGGCCCTGATGGGTGGCGATGCCCCATTCGACCGCCTTTGCGCCCGGACCAAACATGCGCCAGTCCATATCCTGCACCACCGCGCCTGATGCCGCGTCGATGGTGATGGCGCGCGCGTCCTGCGCCTGGGTGACGATGGAGGCGGCGAGATAGGGCGCGCCGGGACTGGCGGGCAGGATGAGCTGCACACCGCCCATGCCATGCGCGGTGGCGATGCGCAGGGCCTGATCAATGCCGATGTCGCCTGCATCGCCCGCGATCGCGCCGCCTTCGCGCAACGTCCAGGGCAGCGCATCCCTGGCCGGCGCGCTCCATGGGACGACCGCCATTTTGGGCCGTCCCCAGTCATTGGCGGCAACGACGGCGCGCAGCCCGCCGCCCCAGACTTCCGTCCATGGCATCCCCGTCACCGCAAGGAAGAGGATGACGCCAGCCGACAGGAAACCCAGCGTGCCGTGCAGGTCGCGCCAGAAGAGGCGACCCGACGCCCTGCCCCGGATCGCCAGCGCGGGCTGGCCGCGCCGGGGCCAGCGCAGATAGAGGCCGGTGATGCAGAGCAGGATCGCCCAGCCCGCGACGACCTCCACCAGCCGGTTGCCGACCGGGCCGGTGAGCGCAAGGCTGTGCAAATCCTTGATGACCTTCATGAAGCCGCCGCCGCGCATCTGACCGAGTATCCGGCCATCGCGCGGATCGACGAAATGGACCGTTGGCGGGCCACCTTCCACCTTGGTCATCACCCGCCAGCTTTCCGACATGGTGGCGGGACGAACGATTTGCGTTACCTGCGCGCCTGTCGTCCGCTCCACCACAGCGGCCAGGCGCGATGGCGGAAGCAACGCGCGGGACGGCGTCGTCGACATATGGACGGGATAGAGCGTCGCCTCTATCTCCGGCTTGTAGAGATAGAGTGCGCCCGTCACCGCCATGAGTGCCAGCACGGGCAGGACGATCAGACCGGCATAGAAATGCCAGCGCCACATCGCCCGGTAGAAGCCTGTGTCATCCATCGTCCTGCCCCCCGGTTCAGAAACGCGCGCGCACGCCGCCATAGATGGCGCGGCGTTCGAGCGGGTAGAAGGCGACGCTGCCTTCATCCACTGCCGTCGCCGCGTTGTCAGGCGTGTAGCGGACCAGCGCGCTGATGTCGCCGACCGCGCGCTTCTGCGTCAGGTTGCGCGCATCGAGGAACAGGGTGACGCCTTCGCGCAGCTGCGCCTGTGCGCCCAGATTGAGCAGGGCATAATTGCCGACCCGCTTGCTGTTGACATAGTCGACCCATGCCCCCTGCGGCAGCCATTCGACCGAGGGCGAGATGCTGAGCCTGTCTGTCCCCAGTTTGAGTTCGGCGCGGTAGAAATGGCGCGGCACCACCGGCAGGCGATTGTCGCCATAGATGGCGTCGTTGCGGAAGCGGAAATCGCTATATTGATAGACCTGGCGGAGCGATGCCCATGGGGTGAAGGCGAGTTCGAGACCCGCTTCGACGCCCTGATGGCGGGTCTTGTCCGCGTTGAAGGTGGCGGCGGGGATGACGCCGGGGACGACATTAAATTGCAGCATCTCACCCTTTATGTCGGCGCGATAGAGGCTGACATCCCAGGATGCGATGCCGATGCGGCCACGGGTGCCGATTTCCGCGGTCCATGCCTTTTGCGCGCCGACAGGCGTGAAGCCGGGCGCGCCGCCTGCGGGCGTTTGGCTGAGTTCACTATAGCCGGGCAGTTCGACCGAGCGGTTATAATTGGCGTAGAATTGCAGGGCTTCGTCGGGCTTGTAGAGCAGGCCGATCTTGGGCGAAAAAGCGTCGAAGCTGGCGTCGCCGCTGCGTTGCGGGGCAAAGCGGTTGTCGATCCGCCGTTCGCCATGGGTGTAGAGCCCGCCCGCGATCAGCCACAGGCCGGGCGTGGGGGCCACGCGGACTTCGCCATAGCTGTTGATCGTCTGGGCGCGCTGCTGAACATTGGCGGTGGGCGCGCCGCGCTTGCCCGACAGGTTGATAAACTGGCGCGCGGTGACCTTGCCAAAGCGCGCCTGCGTGCCAAGCGTCAGTTCGACCGGCAGACCGCCCAGATCGCCCGCCAGATCGAGGCTGGCGAACGCGCCGCGATCTTCCGATTTCTGGTCGATCACCTGAAAGATGGGGTGGTAGAGATCCTTGGCATTGAGGAACAGGCCGAAGGCCAGCTGGCCGCCGTCAAGCTGGATGGTCGTGCGGTTTTGCAGGCGGATCGAATCAATGTCGCGCGCCTGATCGCCAACGAAATTGCCCTTGGTCGGGTTGGTCAGCACCGATTTTTCGCTGAGCGAGCCGGACAGTTTCTGACGGATGGTCTGGGCGCTGGCGTAAAAGCGGGTTTCGATTGTCTCGCTGATCTTCACGCCGACATTGCCGTTGAAGCGATAGGATTTCCGCTTGCCATGATCGCGGTCGCCATCCGAACGATCGCTGGTGATCGCGGCGAAGGCATCACCCCGGTCGTCGGCATAGCCATAGGCCGCCTTGGTGCGGATCGTGTCGAAGCTGCCGCCATCGACGCGCAGTTCAACGCCCGGCGCGCTGCGTCCGGTCGGGGTGACGGCATTGATCGCGCCGCCCAGCGTCGATCCGCCCAGCCGCAGCGCATTGCCGCCGCGATAGACCTCCAGATGCTGGAAAACCTGCGGGTCGAATTCCTGAAAGTCACCGTTATCGTCGGCCAGGTTGATCGGAATGCCATCCTGCAACAGGGTCAGGCCGCGCATGTGGAAGCCGCGCGACAGGCCCGAACCACGGATAGAGATGCGAACCTCCTGCCCGAAGCGGGGCTGGGTGTAGACGCCGGGCGAGAAGGTGAGCGCGTCGCGCAGGGAGACGGCCAGCTTATTTTCAAAATCGTCAGCGGCAACGACATCGACGCCGCCGGGTGTGCGCTCGACGCGGGCGGCAGCTTCCTGGGCAAGCGCGCTGGCGGTGACGATGATGCGGCTCTGGTCGGGGGCTTCGTCGGCAAAGGCAGCGGTAGTCGACAGGGCAAAGGCGATGGCGCACAGCGAAACGCTGCGCGTGGCGTGGGTGATACGCATGAATTTTAACCTATTGATATAGTGTAGTTTCCTGACTTTCTTGTCAGGATTGGGGCTGGGCAAATTGCATCCTCCCTACAAGGGGAGGTGGCTGGCCGCAGGCCAGACGGAGGGGTGTCAAGCTATCAAGAGGGTGACACCCCTCCGCCAGCACTTCGTGCTGCCACCTCCCCCTCAGGGGGAGGATGTCGTTAAGCGGTTGGCGGCCCGGATGAAGGCGGCGGGGGCGCGGCGAGGCGCGCGATCAGGCCCGTCTTGAGCGCGAAGGCGATCGGGCCATAGGCCAGTTGCCAGGCAGGCAGCGGCAGGTCTGCGAGCAGCAGCGGCGGCACGGCGGGCTGGACCGAAGCGGCGAAGGCGCAGGGCATATGCCCGGCCATGCCATCGTCGGGCGCATGATCGCCCTTGCCCGGCGCCAAGTCGCGATCGACCAGCACGTTGATTGCGCCCTGCCCGGTACAGAGGGTTATGATGACGCCCCGATCCGTGCGGACAGGCATGAAACCCGATGGCACGAACAACTGGACGGCCAGGACGAGCAGCGCCAATGCGGCAAGCAGGCCGCGCGCGGTGCTGGAATGTCTGATCGCCCCCGTCATGTGGGGGCCGCCATAATGACGAGGTGCTGCCTTGTCACTAGGGCAATAGGTCCATCGCGCGCTGCCCTGAACTAACCTTGACGTAAACGTAAAGCTGCGTTACATCATGCGTCATGGACAAGCGCAGCAGCATCGCCGGCATCGAGCTACCCGACCATCGGGACCAGCAGAGCTACAGCATTTCCGACCTTTCCGAAGAGTTTGGCGTCACGGCGCGCGCCTTGCGATTCTATGAGGATGAGGGGCTGATCGCGCCCGAACGGCAAGGTCTGGCCCGCATCTATTCGCGGCGCGACCGCGCGCGGCTGGCGTGGATTTTGCGCGGCAAGCGGGTCGGTTTCAGCCTGACTGAAATTCGCGAGATGATCGACCTGTATGACGCCGATGAAGAACATGAAGAGCAGCGCCGCGTCACGGCCGCCAAATGTCAGGCGCGGATCGAACTGCTGACCCGGCAAAAGGACGATATTGACGCGGCCATTGCCGAACTGGCCAATTTCGTTGCGGCCATCGCCAAAGACTGACGCCCTCCCCTACCCGCCCTTTCCCGATAAGAAAAACGCCCGGAGACGATCATGCCCACTTATACTCCCCCCGTTCGCGACACACGGTTCGTACTGGATCATGTCGTCGGGCTGGAACGCTATGCCAACCTGCCCGGCTTTGAAAATGC
Source organism: Sphingobium xenophagum NBRC 107872 (assembly GCF_000367345.1). Lineage (GTDB taxonomy): Bacteria > Pseudomonadota > Alphaproteobacteria > Sphingomonadales > Sphingomonadaceae > Sphingobium > Sphingobium xenophagum. The sequence continues at coordinate 24,000 of NZ_BARE01000002.1, read as the reverse complement.
GACGCCCGACCTGGTCGAGGCGATCCTGACCGAAGGCGGCAAGATTGCCGCGGAAGTGCTGTTCCCGTTGAACGCGGTGGGCGACAAGGAAGGATGCACCCGTCACCCCGACGGCAGCGTGACCACGCCGACCGGCTTCAAGGATGCGTTCGACCAGTTTGTCGCGGGCGGTTGGACCACGCTGCATTCACCGGCCGAATTTGGCGGACAGGGCCTGCCGTCCGTCCTGGCGACGGCGGTGGACGAATATGTGCTGTCGGCCAATCAGGCGTTTGAAATGTATCATGGCCTGACCGCAGGCGCGGTCGCGGCGCTGATTGCCAAGGGCAGCGATGAATTGCAGCAGCGCTATATCCCCAAGATGGTGTCGGGCCAGTGGACCGGCACGATGAACCTGACCGAGCCGCATTGCGGCACCGATCTGGGCCTGATCAAGACCAAGGCCGTGCCCAATGCCGATGGCAGCTATGCGATCACCGGGACCAAGATTTTCATTTCGGCGGGCGAGCATGACCTTTCGGAAAATATCATCCATCTGGTGCTGGCCAAGACACCGGGCGCACCCGACAGCAGCAAGGGCATTTCGCTGTTCGTCGTTCCCAAGATCCTGCTGCATGACGACGGGTCGCTGGGCGAGCGCAACGCCGTGTCCTGTGGTTCGATCGAGCATAAGATGGGCATCCATGGCAACGCCACCTGCGTCATGAATTATGACGGGGCGACCGGATGGATGGTCGGCGAGGAGAATAAGGGGCTGGCCGCGATGTTCATCATGATGAACGCGGCGCGACTGGGCGTTGGCCTCCAGGGTCTGGCTCAGGGCGAAATCGCCTTGCAGAACGCGGTTCATTATGCCCGCGACCGGCGGCAGGGCCGCGCGCTCACCGGGCCGAAGGAGCCGGAGGAAAAGGCCGATACGCTGTTCGTTCATCCCGATGTGCGCCGGATGCTGATGGAGGGCAAGGCCATCACCGAAGGGTTGCGCGCGCTGATCCTGTGGGGGGCTTTGCAGGTCGATCTGTCGCATTATGCCGCCACCGAAGAAGAGCGCCAGCAAGCCGACGATCTGATCGGGCTGCTGACCCCGGTCATCAAGGGCTATGGCACCGACAAGGGTTTCGATGTCGCGGTATCCAGCCAGCAGGTGTTTGGCGGCCATGGTTATATCTGGGAAAATGGCGTGGAGCAGTATGTCCGCGACGCGCGCATCGCCCAGATTTATGAAGGCACCAACGGCGTGCAGGCGATGGATCTGGTCGGCCGCAAACTGCCGATGAATGGTGGCCGCGCGTTGCAGGCGTTGCTGAAGATCATCGCGACCGAAGTGGCCGATGCCAAGGCCGAGCCCAAGCTCGCCGCCTTCGCCGAAGCGCTGGAAAAGGCGACCGGCCAGTTGCAGGCCGCGACCATGTGGCTGATGCAGAATGCGATGAAGAACCCCGACAATGCGGGCGCAGGCGCGCATCATTATATGCATATCCTGGGCATCGTCGCGACCGGCCTGATGTGGTTGCGCATGGCCAAGGCCGCGACCGGGCTGCTGGCGGCGGGCGAAGGGGATGCGAAGTATCTGGAAGCCAAGCTGGTGACGGCGCGCTTCTTTGCCGAGCGGATCATGCCCGACGCGGGATCGCTGCGCCGCAAGATGGAAGGTGGCGCCGAAGCGCTGATGGCGCTGGACCCGGATATGTTCTTGGCGGCGTAACGCCAATGAAGGCGGGCCTGGCCACATGGGTGGCCAAGGCCCGCCACCCGCGATAGGCTGGCCCCTTTCGAGGGGGACGCCAGCCATGACCATCACCGCCAGTCCGGCGCCTGCCCGCACGCTGGGCCTGGCTGCCTGCATCGCGCTGGTGATGGGGAATATGATCGGGTCGGGCGTGTTCCTGCTGCCTGCCGCGCTCGCGCCCTTTGGCTGGGATGCGGTGGCAGGCTGGGGGTTTACGATCGCCGGGTCGCTGGTGCTGGCCTTCGTCATCGCCCGGCTGACAGTGGCCCTGCCGGGGACGAGCGCTTCGCAGATGATCGCGCGGGCCTATGGGCCGCTTGCCGGGTTTGCGATTGGCTGGATCTACTGGCTGTCGATCATCATCACCAATGTCACGATTGCAGTCGCGGCGACGGCCAATCTGTCCAGCGTCCTGCCGCTGCTGGCGCGGCCGGGCGTCGGGGCGATAATGTCGATCGGCTTGCTGTGGGCGATGACGGGCATCAACCTGATCGGCGCGCGGGCGGCGGGCATGACGCAGATCGTCACGACGATCATCAAGCTGATCCCGATCGCGGTGGTGCTGGTCCTGCTGGTCATGACGGTGGGGAACGGCACGGCGCAGGTCGCGCCCTTCCCGGCGCAGGGGCTGACAGGCGCGGGCATTACCGCGTCGGCGGCGCTGACGCTCTGGGCCTTGCTGGGGTTTGAATCGGCCAGCGTGGCGGCGGACAAGGTGCGTGATCCGGCGCGAACCATCCCGCGCGCAACGCTGATCGGCACGGCGGTGACGGGGCTGATCTATCTGCTGGTCTGTTCAGGAATAGCGCTGACCCTGCCAGCGGCGGAGACGCAGACCGGATCGCCCTTTGGCGCATTTGTCAGCCATTATTGGTCGCCCGGCCCGGCCCGCTTCATCGCCTTGTTCGTGGCGATCAGTTGCCTGGGCGCGCTCAATGGCTGGACGCTGCTGATGGGCGAGGTGCCGCTGGTGATGGCGCGGGCGGGCGAACTGCCGCGCTGGCTGGCAGGGACCAATGCCAAAGGGACGCCAGTGCGCGGGCTGATAGTGTCCACGCTGCTCGCCAGCCTGTTGCTGGTCGCCAATAGTTTGCAGGGGCTGGTGGCGCTGTTTACCGCCATGGCGCTGCTGGCGACATCGGCGACGCTGTGGCTCTATGTCGGCTGCGCGCTGGCGAGCATGCGGTTTCGGGTGGTGGTGCCAGCCGCGGCCGTGGGGCTGGGCTATGCGCTATGGACGCTATGGGGCGCGGGGATTGTGGCGAGCGGGTCGAGCGTGCTGCTGATGGCGGCGGGGTTGCCCTTTTATTGGTGGGCGCGGCGAGAGCGTGCAGCCTGACGTGACGTACTCCCGCGAAGGCGGGAGTCCAGTTCAGAGGGCAGGACTGGGCTCCCGCCTTCGCGGGAGCACCATGATGCCAGCGATCAATCCCCCCACAAATCCTTGATCTTGCCGAAAAATCCGGTCGAGGCCGGGCATTCTTCGCCGGTTTCGGTTTCACGGAAGGCTTCGAGCAGTTCCTTCTGCTTGGCCGTCAGCTTCGTGGGCGTTTCGACGTCGATCTGGACGACGAGATCGCCCTGCCCGCGTCCGTTGAGAACCGGCATGCCCGCGCCACGCTGGCGGATCTGCTTGCCCGACTGAATGCCGACCGGGATCTTGATGCTGTGGCGCACGCCATCCAGACCCGGCACTTCGATCGTGCCGCCGAGCGCAGCCGTCGTGAAGCTGACCGGGCAGCGACAGAAGAGCGTCGTGCCATCGCGCTCGAACAGCGAGTGGCGCTTGACGTGGAGGAAGATGTAGAGGTCGCCCGCAGGCGCGCCGCGCGCGCCCGCCTCGCCCTCACCCGACAGGCGGATGCGGGTGCCATCGTCCACGCCAGCGGGGACGTTGACCGACAGCGTCTTGGGCTTGTCCACCCGGCCTTCGCCCCGGCAGGAGCGGCAGGGGCTTTCAATGACCTTGCCCGCGCCATGGCAGGAGGGGCAGGTGCGTTCGACCACGAAAAAGCCCTGCTGCGCGCGGACCTGACCATGGCCCTTGCAAGTCGGGCAAGTCTTGACGCTGGTTCCCGGTTCCGCGCCAGAGCCGTCGCAACTGTCGCAGACGGCCGAAACCTCGATCTGAATCTCGGTCTGCTTGCCATGATAGGCTTCGTCGAGGGTGATCTCGAGATCATAGCGCAGGTCCGCGCCGCGCCGCTGCTGCTGGCGACCGCCACCGCCAAAGCCGCCGCCCTGGCCGAAAATCGTCTCGAATATATCGCCAAGGTCGGAAAAACCGCCGGCACCGGCATGGAAGCCGCCACCGCCGCCCTGTTGCTGCTGCTTGAAGGCCGCATGACCGAAACGATCATAGGCTGCGCGCTTTTGCGGGTCTTTCAGAACCTCATAGGCTTCCGACACGGCCTTGAACTTGGCTTCGCTGTCGGTGCATCCCCCGGTCTTGTCCGGGTGATATTTCATCGCCATTTTGCGATAGGCGCTTTTCAGCACGCTCGCGTCGGCGGTGCGCTCGACTTCGAGCAATTCATAATAGTCGATTTCGGTCGTCATTCGGACCCCCGCCCGGCTGTCCCGTCACCCCGCCTGGCGGCGGGGTGACGGGTATAGGGCTTCAGCTTCAAGCCTTGTTGTCGTCCACTTCGGAGAATTCGGCGTCGACGACATCGTCGTCCGCCTTGGGTGCTTCAGCGCCCGGCGCAGCAGCCGCAGCCTGCTCCTTCTCATAAATGGCCTGACCCAGCTTCATCGCGACCGTGGCGAGTTCCTGCGCCTTGGCCTTCATGGCTTCAGCGTCACCACTTTCGATCGCAGACTTGGTGTCGGCAATGGCGGTTTCGATTTCGCCCTTCAGGCTCGCATCGACCTTGTCGCCATGTTCGGCCAGCTGCTGCTCGGTCGTGTGGACGAGGCTTTCAGCGTTATTCTTGGCTTCGGCCGCTTCACGACGCTTCTTGTCCTCTTCGGCGAAGCGTTCGGCGTCCTTGACCATCTGGTCGATGTCGGAGTCCGACAGACCGCCCGAAGCCTGGATGCGGATCTGCTGTTCCTTGCCGGTGCCCTTGTCCTTCGCGGACACATTGACCAGACCGTTGGCGTCGATGTCGAACGTCACCTCGATCTGCGGCACGCCGCGCGGCGCCGGGGGGATGCCGACGAGGTCGAACTGGCCGAGGATCTTGTTGTCCGCCGCCATTTCGCGTTCGCCCTGGAACACACGGATCGTCACCGCCTGCTGATTATCGTCGGCGGTCGAATAGACCTGCGACTTTTTCGCCGGGATGGTGGTGTTGCGGTCGATCATGCGGGTGAACACGCCACCCAGCGTTTCGATGCCAAGGCTGAGCGGCGTCACGTCGAGCAGCAGCACGTCCTTGACGTCGCCCTGCAACACGCCCGCCTGGATCGCCGCGCCCATGGCGACGACTTCGTCCGGGTTCACGCCGGTATGCGGTTCCTTGCCGAAAAATTCCTTTACGGCTTCGCGCACCTTGGGCATGCGGGTCATACCGCCGACCAAAACGACTTCGCTGATCTCGCTGGCTGAAACGCCTGCGTCGGCCATCGCCTTCTTGCAGGGTTCCATGGTGCGCTTGATGAGGTCAGCGACCAAACGCTCCAGATCGGCGCGGGTGATCGACTTCACCAGATGCTTGGGACCATTCTGGTCAGCGGTGATGAAGGGCAGGTTGACTTCGGTCGTCTGGGCCGAGGACAGCTCGATCTTGGCCTTTTCAGCCGCTTCCTTCAAACGCTGGAGCGCCAGCTTGTCCTTGGTAAGGTCAATGCCTTCGGACTTCTGGAAGTCGGCGGCCAGGAATTCGACCAGCTTGGCGTCGAAATCTTCGCCGCCCAGGAAAGTGTCGCCATTGGTCGACTTCACCTCGAACACGCCGTCGCCGATTTCCAGAATGGAGATGTCGAACGTGCCGCCGCCAAGGTCGTAAACCGCGATCGTCTTGCCGTCCTGCTTGTCGAGACCATAAGCGAGCGCGGCCGCTGTCGGCTCGTTGATGATGCGCAGCACTTCCAGGCCCGCGATCTGGCCAGCGTCCTTGGTCGCCTGACGCTGGGCGTCGTTAAAATAGGCAGGCACGGTGATGACCGCCTGGGTGACGGTTTCGCCCAGATAGGATTCGGCGGTTTCCTTCATCTTCTGCAGGATGAAGGCGCTGATCTGCGAGGGGCTGTAATCCTGGCCACCGGCCTTGACCCAGGCGTCGCCATTCGGACCCTTGGCAATCGAATAAGGGACGAGTTCCATGTCCTTCTTGGTCATGGGATCGTCGAAGCGGCGGCCGATCAGGCGCTTGACCGCGAAAATCGTGCTGTCCGGATTGGTGACCGCCTGGCGCTTGGCCGGCTGACCGATCAGGCGCTCGCCATCCTTGGCGAAGGCGACGATGGACGGCGTCGTGCGCGCGCCTTCCGCATTTTCGATTACCTTGGGCTTGCCACCGTCCATGACGGCGACGCAGCTGTTGGTGGTGCCAAGGTCGATACCGATAACTTTTGCCATTGTGTCCTCTTTGAACCCCAAATTCTATTCAGCGGTTGATGGCCCCATACCTCACGAAAGCGCCAAGGCAAGGCCGGTTTGCAAGGGCGATATAGGGGCGCTTTTGCTTGGCACAAGAAGCTGGGGCGATTACCTATGTACGCTGACCGGAAACGAGACAGTCAGGAATGAGTTGATGCGCGCCCCCTTTGCCCTTTTCGCCCTCTTGGCTCCGCTGGCGCTGGCCGCGTGCGGCGACCCGGCGCCGACCTATATCGACCAGGCCTGGGTACGGTTGAGCCCCAACAAGGAAACGCCATCGGCCGGCTATTTCGTCGCGCATGGCGGCGATGCGGGCGGGCAGATACGCGGCGTGCTGACCGATTACGCGCTCAAGGTCGAGATGCATGAAAGCGTCGACAAGGACGGCATGATGACGATGGAGCGAATCGATAGTGTCGATATTCCGGCCAAGGGTGAGGTCGCTTTCGCCCCCGGCGGCAAGCATCTGATGCTGTGGGGCGTCAATGATACCGCGATCAGCCGGGGCAAGATGCAGCTGACCTTCCTGATGGCCAATGGCGACCGCTTGCTGGTCGATGCGGTGATCCGCAAGCCGGAGGCAGCAGGTGCAGGCGCAGCGGCAGCCAAGCCTGCTGGCGAGCATGAGGGCCATTGAGCAGCCGTAGCCTGACGCCCCATGAGGTTGCGCTGGCGCGGGGCGTGTTCGGCGCGGCGATCGATTATGGCCGGGTACGGGTGCATGCGCGCAAATGGTGGCCGTTCCAGCCCAGGGGCGTGACGATGGCGCCCGATGGCGACCTGTGGTTTCACCCGGACGGCGGGCTGTTCTGCGCGGATTTCTGTGAAAGCCCGCTGCATATTCAGGGGCATTTCATCCATGAGATGACCCATGTGTGGCAGGCGCAGCGGTCGGGGCGGTGGTGGTTGCCGCTGATGCGGCATCCCTTCTGCCGCTATGGTTATGATGTCGTGCCCGGCAAGCCGTTCGAGCGCTATGGCATCGAGCAGCAGGCGGAGATCGTGCGGCACGCTTTTCTGTTGCGGCGCGGGGTGGCGGTGAAGGGGAAGCCGGGATTGGAGGCGTATGAGGGGTTGCTGCCCTTTGGTTGAAGCGGTTACCCAAATCGGGTAATATGGCATCATGAGCAAATCCACATCCGTCGCGTTGAGCGACCATTTCCGCGCCTTTGCCGAGCGCAAGGTGGCAGAGGGCCGGTTCGGATCGACCAGCGAGGTCGTCCGCGCGGGCTTGCGACTGCTGGAAATGGAGGAAGAGAAACTGGAAGCCTTACGGGCGGCCCTGATCGAGGGCGAAAAGAGTGGCGTCCTGCATGACTTCGACATGCGTGAATGGATTGATCGCCGGTTTCCTGAGGCGTGACCGCTGCCGTCAGTTTTGCAGTTGCTGCCGAACGTGATCTGGCGGAAATTTCGACCTATACCCAAGCAGAGTGGGGCGCGGCGCAGGCCAAGGCTTATCTGCTGGCGATTGCCGATGCGATCGACCGGATCGCTGCCTATTCGGGCATTGGTAGCCCGATCGACGATGTTCGCGGCGGATACCGCAAGTTTCGCGTGGAAAGGCACAATATCTATTATCGTCAGCGCGGGACGGGGATCGAAATAGTCCGCATCCTGCATCAGCGCGCAGATCTTACTGCCAAGCTGCAATGAAAAGGGCGGACCTTCCGGCCCGCCCCTTCTGATGTCACGACAACTGATGGCAGGATCAGTACACCCGTGCCTTGGGCTTCACATATTCCGCTTCGTCGGTCATCGTATAGTCGTGGACCGGACGGTAATCGAGCGTCACCTTGCCGCCCGAACCACCCCAGCCTTCGAACCAGCTGATGGTGTGCTTCATCCAGTTTTCGTCGTCGCGGTTGGGGAAGTCCTCATGCGCGTGGGCGCCGCGCGATTCCTTGCGGGCTTCGGCGCCTTCCATCGTGCAGATGGCCTGGCTCATGAGATTGTCGAGTTCGAGCGTTTCGACAAGGTCCGTGTTCCAGATCAGCGAGCGATCGCTGACCTTGACGTCCTGAAGCCGCTTGTTGACCGCCTGCATCCGGGTGACGCCTTCGGACAGGAGTGCGCTGTCGCGGAACACGGCGGCGTGCTTCTGCATGGTGCGCTGCATGTCGAGGCGGATGTCCGCCGTCGGCGTGCTGCCCTTGGCATTGCGATAATGGTCGAGGCGACCGAGCGCGAGATCGGCGGCGTCCGACGGCAGCGGCTTGTGCGGCGCGTTGGGCTTCAGATTGTCCTTGAGGAACAGGCCGGTAGCGCGGCCAAACACAACAAGGTCGATGAGCGAGTTGGAGCCGAGGCGATTCGCGCCATGCACCGACACGCAGGCCGCTTCGCCGACCGCGAACAGGCCGGGCACGACCACTTCGGGATCATCGCCCTTCTTAGTCACGACCTGACCATGATAGTTACAGGGGATGCCGCCCATATTGTAGTGGACGGTCGGCGTCACCGGCAACGGCTGGCGGGTCAGGTCGACGCCCGCGAAAATCTTGCCGCTTTCGGTGATGCCGGGCAGGCGTTCGGCCAGCACCTTGGGATCGATATGGTCGAGGTGCAGGAAGATATGATCCTTATGCTCGCCAACGCCGCGCCCTTCGCGCATTTCCATCGCCATCGAGCGGGACACGACGTCGCGCGACGCCAGATCCTTGGCCGAGGGTGCATAGCGTTCCATGAAACGCTCGCCTTCGGAGTTGGTGAGATACCCGCCCTCGCCGCGCGCGCCTTCGGTGATCAGCACGCCCGCGCCGTAAATGCCGGTCGGGTGAAACTGCACGAATTCCAGATCCTGAAGCGGAAGCCCTGCGCGCAGCACCATGCCGCCACCGTCGCCGGTGCAGCTGTGCGCCGAGGTCGCGGAGAAATAGGCGCGGCCATAGCCGCCGGTCGCCAGCACGACCGCATGGCTGCGGAAGCGGTGGATCGAGCCATCTTCCATGCACAGCGCGATCACGCCGCGACATTCGCCATTTTCCATGATCAGGTCGATGGCGAAATATTCGATGTAGAAGTCAGCGTCATATTTCAGCGATTGCTGATAGAGCGCGTGAAGCATGGCATGGCCGGTACGGTCAGCCGCCGCGCAGGTGCGCTGCACTGGCGGGCCGGCGCCCATATTCTGCATATGGCCGCCAAAGGGACGCTGGTAGATCGTCCCGTCGTCGTTCCGGCTGAACGGCACGCCCGCATGTTCCAGTTCGATGACGGCGGCGGGCGCTTCGCGCACCATATATTCGATCGCGTCCTGATCGCCCAGCCAGTCCGACCCCTTGACGGTGTCGTACATGTGCCAGGTCCAGTGATCGGGCGAATTGTTGCCAAGGCTGGCGGCGATGCCGCCCTGCGCCGCAACGGTGTGGCTGCGGGTGGGGAACAGCTTGGTGATGCAGGCGGTCTTGAGGCCCGCTTCGGCGCTGCCCATGGTCGCGCGCAGGCCCGAACCGCCAGCGCCGACAACCACGGTGTCATACACATGGTCGATGATCTTATAGGCTTGCGTCATTATTCGACGACCCCCGTGAAGGCGATCTTGGCGATCGCAAAGACGCCCGCGGCCGCGTCGCCAAAGGCATAGAAATTGAGCAGCAGGATAGAGAAGAAGGCCAGTCCCTTGTCATGGACATAATCTTCCAGCATCACCTGCATCCCAAGGCGCAGATGCCAGAAAATGCTGACGATCATCAGCATCATCGGCACCGCGACCAGCGGGTTGGCGATCCACAGCACGACGCTTTCATAGTCGAGGCCAGGCAGGGTCAGGAGGCTGAAGATCAGCCACAGCACCAGCAGCAGATTGCCAACGGCGGTGTAGCGCTGCGCCAGCCAGTGATGCGCGCCATGCCGCGCCGACCCAAGGCCACGGACGCGGCCGATACCAGTTCCGTTACCCATCAGAAGGCCTTTCCGAAAATATAGAGCCAGACAAGGGCGGTCACGAGCACCGAAGCGACCACCACCGCGATCGACCAGCTCTTGTTCGTGCGCAGTTCATAGCCCGCGCCCATATCCAGAACGAAATGGCGCAGCCCCGAAAAGAGATGCTGGAAAAAGGCCCAGGTAATGCCGATCATCACCAGATAGCCAAAGGGCGAGGTCGCGCATGTGATGAAGGTCGCATAGGCTTCAGGACCAATCGCGGCAGCCATCAGCCACCAGACGAGGCCCAGCGCGCCAACCGTCGCAAGGCCGTTGCCAGTCACGCGGTGCAGGATGGAAATGGCCATCGCGGGGCCCCATTTCCAGATCGTCAAATGCGGCGAGAGCGGCCGGCTGTTGGTTCGCGCCATGTCTACCCTTGTCCCTGAAATGTCCCTATAAGTGCGATCCCCTTAAGAGCGAACGCGCATGAGGGCAAGCGGTGCAAAGCATGGCTGCCCCAACGATCGTATCCCGCGATCATAAGAAGTGATTAACCAAAGCGCGCTAAGGTCGGCCTGCCAAATGCCATTGCACCAACAGGGGCTGTCCCATCATGTCGTCCTTCGCCGCATCACCAGACAATAGCCGGAACGGCACCGTCAGCCCGGAATTGATCTCGAAAATCGACCCGAACGACAAATTTTCCAAGGGCGCGCAGGAGATTGGCCTGCTGATCAAGGACAGCCTGGCGAGCGTGGGGGACGCCTTTTTCACGACCTATATGCAAAAGACCGGGCTGCGCGAGAAACTGAGTTCCGCAGCGATCAGTGCGATCGAGAGAGAAACGCACCGCTATGTCGAGCAGAAGTTATTGCACTTCAAGGATGCGCTCTGGGCCCAGTCCGCTGCGGATTGCGTGCGCAACGCCCGCAAACATGGCGTGTCGGTGCGGTCGGTGCTCACCGCCGTCGCCGCGGCGAACGAAAAGATCATCGCCCTGATATGGGAATATAGTCGCGATGACGCGGAGCGAAGCCAGCGCCTGACGCTCGTCATGCTCCACATCGCCATGATGGACGCAGGCTTCATGACCAATGTCCTGTCGAACGATCAGGCCGATGCGCAACGTGCCGAACGGCAGCGTTTCGGTTCCTTGTTCGAACAGCGAATCGTCGGTGAAATCGACGGCGCGACCCGATTGGGCGAATCGCTGCGCGAACAGGCCAAGGATGCTTCGGCGGCGACGCGCGGGATGCTGGGCAAGGCATCGGAAGTCGCGGCGGCGGCCGAACAATCCGCCCTGGCGATGCGTGAAGCGGCCCGCACGTCGGCCGGGCTGATCCGCGCCATCGAGGACGCCCGTACCGAGGTTGAGGGGGCTGCCGGGGTTGCCCTGCGAGCCGCGAAACAATCGGGCGATGCGGTCACCATGTCCTCTACCCTGTCCGAGCATGCCAAATCGATCGAATCGATCCTGGGCCTGATCCGCGACATTGCCGGGCAGACCAATTTGCTGGCGCTCAACGCCACGATCGAGGCGGCGCGCGCAGGCGATGCCGGTCGCGGCTTTGCCGTGGTCGCGCAGGAGGTCAAAAGCCTGGCTAACCAGACAGCGCGCGCGACGGACGAGATTGCGGGCAAGATTGCCGACATCCAGGCATCGACTCGCCTGTCGGTGGAAACCAACGAACGCATTCGCGACACGGTGGGCGAAGTGCAGGCCAGCGCCGAGCGCATCCGTCATGCGATGGACGCGCAGGCCCAGACCGTCACCATGATCACCGCCGCCGTCGATGAAACCGCGTTGGCCGCCGATTCGATGTCGACCACCATTTCGGCCATCCGGCAGGATACCGAGGTCGTCGCGTCGGAAATCGACCAGCTCGAACGCGGCTTCGTGAGCGTCGAAGGCAAGCTTGCCAGCCTGCGGCACGCATCATCCGATTTCGGTCGACAGGTCGCATAAGATTGGGCTGATGCCGGGCTGCAAATAGCGCCTTTCTGCGCTTCCAGTGCTCACGTGCTTTAAGCACGCTGCGCGCTGGTTGTCGAAAGTCACTATTTTCGCTCCGGCCTGAGCCCAATCTGGCAATTGTGAGGTTCTTCCCCTCCCCTTCTCGCTCGGCTAAAGGCGGCAGCATGACTGCTGCCACACAATCCGCGCAAAGCCGGCCAGCCCTTCAAAGCTGGAAAGTCACCCTGCCCTGCACCCGTATCGAAGCCGAGGCGCTGGACGGGGAAATTGCCGCCTTTGCCCTGATGGAGCGGCCGCCGGTGCTGATGACCAGCGAGGCGGCGCCAGACGACGACAATGCATGGCAGCTCGACGCCTATTTCGAGGGCAAGCCCAGCGCCGCCGCGATCAAGTTGCTGCGGTCGATGGTCCCCAGCGCCGCCGGAACCAAGCCGCTGGTCGAGGCGCTGCCGGACGAGGATTGGGTGACGTTGAGCCAGCAGGGGCTGGAAGCGGTCACTGCCGGACGCTTCCATGTCCGCAATCTTGCCAGCGATCCGGAACAGCCGGGCCAGGTCAATATTCTGATTGCGGCCAGCCGCGCCTTTGGCACCGGCCAGCACGAAACAACGGCCGGATGCCTGACGATGCTGGACCGGATGCGTCAGGTGGGCATGCGGTTCAACAATATGGCCGATATTGGCACCGGGACCGGCCTGCTTGCCTTTGCGGCGATGAACCTGTGGCCGCGCGCCCATGCGATCGCATCCGACATTGACCCGGTCGCGGTCGAAATCAGCGCGGAAAATGCCGCGACCAATGGCGTGCCGCTAGGCGTCGGGCCTGGGCGACTGGCATTGGTGACCGCCGCCGGGGCCAATCATGCAGCGATTATCGGACGGGCGCCCTATGATCTGTTGATCGCCAACATTCTGGCCGGACCGCTGATCGAACTGGCGCCGTCGCTCTGCGCGCTGGTCGAGGATGGCGGCACGATCCTGCTGGCGGGCCTGCTCGACACACAGGTCGACGCTGTGCTGGCCGCCTATCGGGCGCAGGGCATGCGCCTCGCTGAACGGACCGACCGGGGCGACTGGCCGACGCTGCGGTTGCGCAAACGCCCCCGCATCGGATGGAAACGGCCCAAGCGCCTGAACCCCGCCGCGCGTGGCGAAGCGCCCGGCTTTGGCAGTATCTAAGGGGAGCCCCCATGACCATTACCCGCAACAGCATCGTCCATGAAGGACCGGGCGGCCTGTTCGAAAGCATGGTCGTGACCGATAGCGCCGCCAGCGCGCCGCGGCCCGGCGTGCTTCTCTTCCCCAATGTGCTGGGGACCAAGGAGGCCGATTTCGCCTATGCGGAAAAGGTCGCGGCGCTGGGCTACGCCGTGCTGGTCGCCGATGTCTATGGCCAGGGCAAGCGCACCACCCGCGCCGATCCCGATGCCGCGCGCTATATGGCGGAACTGAACGCCCACCGCGCCCTGCTGCGCGACCGCCTTTTGGCCTCCCATGCGCTGCTCAAGGGGCTGGACGCGGTGGACGCGGCCCGCACTGCCACGATCGGCTTCTGCTTTGGCGGCAAATGCGTGCTGGATCTGGCGCGCGCTGGTGCGGACATAGCGGGCGGGGTCAGTTTCCATGGCGTCTATGATGCGCCGCCCTTCCCCAATGCCGCCATCCGCGCAAAACTGCTGATTTGCCACGGCTGGGACGATCCGATCGCGCCGCCTGAGGCGACCGTCGCGCTGGCGCAGGAACTCACGGCGGCAGGGTGCGACTGGCAACTCCACGCCTATGGCCGCACCGGCCATGCCTTTACCGACGAGAGCGTCAACATGCCTGAAAAGGGGTTGGCTTATAGCGCGGATGCCGATCGGCGCAGTTTCCGCGCGATGGTGGGTTTTTTGGGCGAGCTGTTCGGCGCTTAAGGAGAATTGCCGTTCGTCCCGACAAGATGATCGGGATATTCAGGATTGCGTGTTCCCGCGCAGGCGGGAACCCAGCCCCGCCGTTGAACTGGGTTCCCGCCTGCGCGGGAACACATGGTGTTGGGATGACATAGCGTAGAACGTCACCGCGTCGGGATGCGTCGCGCGCTGGCAAGATGATGGGCGTGGGTGATGGCGACGGCGAGCGCGTCCGCGGCGTCAGGCCCGGCGATCTTCACGCCGGGCAACAGGCGTGACACCATGGCATGGACCTGATCCTTCGACGCATTGCCGACGCCGACCACGGATTTCTTGATCAGCCGCGCGGCATATTCGCCGACCTCCATGCCGGAGCGCGCGGCGTTGAGCAGGATCACGCCGCGCGCCTGTCCCAGTTTCAGGGTCGATTGCGGATTGACGTTGACGAACACCTCCTCGACCGCCGCGCCATCGGGCCGATGTTCGAGGATGAGGTCGGTCAGGGCAAGATCGAGCGCCAGCAGTCGCGTTGCCAGCGGCATCACGCTATCCGTCTTGATCTGGCCATTGCCCAGATGCGTGAGGCGGTTGCCGTCGGCGGCGATCAGACCCCAGCCGGTGGTGCCAAGGCCGGGGTCGAGACCAAGGAGGATCATTGGGATTTCCTCGCCCCTTCAGGGGAGAGGATAGCAAGGCTAGCCGACATGTCGGCTAGCCGCGCTTGGAGAGGGGAGCGATAGTCGCGGATGGCAGAGCCCCCTCTCCCAGCTTCGCCCAGGCGGCAAAGCCGCCAAGGCTGCGCAACCCTCTCCCCAAGGGGAGAGGGAAAACACATCAACCCAGCTTCTCCATGACCGCGTCGGGCACTTCATAATTGCCCCAGACGGTCTGGACGTCGTCATCATCTTCCAGCGTGTCGACCAGCTTCATCAGCGTGGCGGCATTGGCCTCATCGACTTCGACGGTGGTCGTGGGTTTCCAGGCGAGCTTCGCGCCATCCGCCGGACCAAGGCTCGCTTCCAGCGCCTTGGCGACTTCGTGGAGCGCGTCCATCGCGGTCCAGATTTCATGTTCGTCCTCGTTGGACGAGACGTCCTCTGCCCCCGCTTCGAGCGCGGCCTCGAAGATGGCGTCGGCATCGCCCGCGCTGGCGGGATAGGTGATCAGGCCGACGCGGTCGAAGCCATGGCTCACTGCGCCCGATGCACCCAGATTGCCGCCATTTTTGGAAAAGGCGGTACGCACATTGGTCGCGGTGCGGTTGCGATTGTCGGTCAGCGCTTCGACGATGATGGCGATGCCTGCGGGGCCATAGCCCTCATAGCGCACTTCTTCATAGTTCTCGCCACCTGCGGCATTCGCCTTGTCGACGGCGCGCTGGATATTGTCCTTGGGCATGGACTGCGCCTTGGCGGCGTTGATCGCCAGCCGCAGGCGGGGATTCATGTCCGGGTCGGGCATCCCCATCTTGGCCGCGACAGTGATTTCGCGGCTCAGCTTGGAGAACATCGAGGAGCGCTTCTTGTCCTGCGCGCCCTTGCGATGCATGATATTCTTGAATTTGGAATGGCCGGCCACGGCCTTCTCCTGACATTATCTGATGAAACACGAGCGCGCTCTCTAGCGAGCGAGGCGCGCTCGCGCAATGTTACACGAGGATGGCGGTACCAGAGGCCGACACCATCAGCATCGATCCGCTGGAGCCTATCACTTCATAGTCCAGGTCGACGCCGACGACAGCGTTGCCGCCCAGCGTCGCCGCGCGCATCCGCATTTCGCCGATCGCCTGTTCGCGCGCCCGCTGAAGCACATCTTCATAAGCGCCCGACCGGCCACCCACGATGTCCCGCACGCTGGCGAACAGATCGCGGAACAGATTGGCGCCCACGATCACTTCGCCCGTGACGATGCCAAGATATTCCTTGGCGGGGCGCCCTTCCAGACGGCTGGTGGTGCTGACGATGACTTCGGACATTTCACTCTCCCTCTGATCCCGTTCGGGCCGAGCGCTTAGAACATCTGCCCTGAACGCAGTGAAGGCCCCTTCCTACGCCAGGCGCGAACGGCGGTGGAGTCCTATTCCATGCCCAGCGCGGACAGATAGGTCTGGAGGATCGCTTCCATTTCCTGCCGGTCATGAGGCTGCATTTTCCGCAGGCGGACGATCTGGCGCATGATCTTGGGGTCGTAGCCGGTCGCCTTGGCTTCCAGATAGACGTCCTTGATGTCGTCGCCGATGCCCTTTTTCTCTTCTTCCAGCCGCTCGATCCGTTCGATCAGCAGGCGGAGCTGGTCGGCGGCGACATTGGGTTCGGTCATGGGGGAGTTTCTCCGGTAGATGTGAATCGGTTGGAGGGCGTCCTAGTGGCTGTCGGCGTTCTTCGCCACACTCTCTTTCATCCGCGCGATCTGCTGCGGCGTCGCTTCGCCCTGATAGCGGGATTTCCATTCGGCAAAGGGCATGCCGTGGATGAGTTCGCGCGCCTGATCTTTCGTCAGGCCACCATCCGCCTCCGCCACCCAGTCGGCCAGGCAATTGCGGCAGAAACCCGCCAAACCCATAAGGTCGATATTTTCGACATCGGTGCGGTGCTGCAAATGCGTCACCAGACGGCGGAAGGCGGTTGCGGCGGCGGCGTCTGTGAGTATGGTGTCGCTCATCGGCGGACCCTTTCGCTGATACATCATCCTGTCGTGCAGCACGGATAACCCATAACGACGCGCTGGCAAGACCAAGGGGGGGGAAGCCCAACGGTCGGGCCAGCGGCGATCACGACGGTCAGGAGAATATATGTCACGACTACCGCCCCGCTCACGCAAGGTCCGTATTCTTGCGACACTTGGGCCTGCGAGCGATACGCCCGAAATGATCCGGGCGCTGTTCATTGCCGGGGCCGACGCCTTTCGCATCAATATGAGCCATGGCGCGCATGAGGATCATGCCGCGCGCATCGCCACGATCCGCGCGTTGGAAAAGGAATTTCAGCGGCCGACCACGATCCTGGGCGACCTTCAGGGGCCAAAGCTGCGCGTCGGCACGTTCGAGAAGGGGCTGGCGCTGCTGGAAACCGGCGCGCCCTTCATTCTGGATCGCGACGAGACGCCGGGCGATTCGCGCCGCGTGAACCTGCCCCACCCCGAAATCTATGCCGCCCTGGTGCCTGAAACCCGGCTGTTGCTGGACGATGGCAAGATGGTGCTGCGCGTCAAGGCGATCAGCGAGGATCGCATCGATACGATCGTCGAGGTCGGCGGGACGCTGTCCAACCGCAAGGGCGTGAACGTCCCCGATGTCGTGGTGCCGGTGCCTGCGCTGACCGACAAGGACCGCCGCGACCTTAGCTTCGCGATGCAACAGGGGTGCGACTGGATCGCCTTGAGCTTCGTGCAGCGGCCGGAGGATCTGGCCGAAGCCCGCAAGCTGATGGGCGGATATGGGTCGTTGATGGCCAAGATCGAAAAGCCGTCAGCCGTGCAGCGGCTGGAGGAGATTATCGAGATGGCCGATGGCGTGATGGTCGCACGCGGCGATCTGGGCGTCGAACTGCCGCCTTATGATGTACCGCCGCTGCAAAAGCAGATCGTCGCGACGGCGCGCCGCATGGGTCGCCCGGTGGTGGTCGCGACCCAGATGCTGGAATCGATGATCAAGTCTCCCTCCCCCACGCGCGCGGAAGTGTCGGACGTGGCGACGGCGGTCTATGACGGTGCGGACGCCGTCATGCTGTCCGCCGAAACCGCAGCGGGCGACTGGCCGGTCGAGGCGGTCGCGATGATGGATTCGATCGCCCACAGCGTGGAGCGCGATCCGGGCTATCTGGCGCGACTGCATTTTACCGAGACGCTGCCCGATCCGACCACCGCCGACGCGCTGGCCGAGGCCACCGGCAATATCGTGAATGTCGTGGGCGCGAGCGCGATCACCTGCTTCACATCGTCGGGCAGCACGGTGCGGCGCGTGGCGCGCGAACGTCCGTCCGCGCCGATCCTGGCGCTGACGCCGCGCACCGATACGGCGCGCAAGCTGGGCCTGACCTGGGGCGTCCATGCCATCCGTACCAAGGATATCGGCAATTTCGAGGAGATGATCGGGAAGGCCCGGCGCATGGCGCTGCGTCACGACATGGCCGAAAAGGGCGGTAAGATCGTCGTACTGGCCGGTGTCCCGTTCGGCACGCCGGGATCGACCAATGTGCTGCACGTCGCGGCAGTACGGGGGGACGAACTGAAGGGCCGCGATTATTAGACCGCCACCACCTCCGGCAAGATCGCGTCGAGCAGCAGCATGCCAGCCGGCGCGACTTGCAGGCGGGTGCCGGTCAGGCGGATGAGGCCAAGGTCGGTCAACTGGTCGATGGCGCGTTCATCGACCAGATGGCCAAGGCCAACGCCCGACAGTGCCGCAATCCGGGCGAGATCAACCCCCTCGCCCAACCGCAGCCCCATGAGCAGCGCTTCCCGCGCCCGCTCCTCGCCCGCCAGCGGCTGTTCCAGCTGAAGGCCGTGGCCATTGCGGCTGACGGCGCCGATCCAGTTTTCCGGCTTCTTGTGACGCTGCGTTGCCATAGCGCCGCGCCGCCCATGCGCGCCGGGACCAATGCCGACATAATCGCCGTAGCGCCAGTAAGTGAGGTTATGGCGGCTTTCCTGCCCGGCGCGGGCATGATTGCTGATTTCATAGGCGGGAATCCCCGCCGCGCCGGTCATCGCGGCAGTCAGTTCATAGAGCGTCGCGCCATGATCCGGGTCGGCGGGCGTCATCCTGCCCTGTGCAACCAGCGTGGCGAAGCGGGTGCCGGGTTCGATCGTCAGTTGATAGAGGGAGAGATGGCCGGTGCCGAACGACAGGGCGCGCGCCAGTTCCGCCTGCCATTGCGCTTCGCTCTGGTCGGGCCGGGCGTAGATCAGGTCGAAGCTCACCCGATCGAACACCGACTGGGCGGTGTCGAGTGCGGCCAGCCCTTCGGCAACGTCATGGGCGCGGCCCAGAAAATGGAGCGCATCGTTATCGAGCGCCTGCAGGCCCAGCGAGACGCGGTTGACCCCGGCGGCGGCGAGATCGGCAAAGCGCGCCGCCTCGACCGAGTTGGGATTGGCCTCCAGCGTGATCTCGACTTGCGGGGTAAAGCCCCAATGGCGTTCCGCCGCCGCGATCAGGTCCGCCACCAAAGCGGGCGGCATCAGCGAGGGCGTGCCGCCGCCGAAGAAAATCGAGGAAAGCGGTCGCCCGCCGGTCAACGCAGCTTCGTGCCCCATGTCAGCGAGCAGAGCGGCGCGCCAGGCATCCACATCTATGCCTTCGCGGACATGACTGTTAAAATCGCAATAGGGACATTTCGATACGCAAAAGGGCCAATGACTATATAAGGCCAGAGCGTCGGCGGGGGCCGGCGCCGATGGGGATGCAGAGTTGGGGGGAATGAGGGCCATGGCTGGGGGCAGCCCTAATCTGTTTTTGCGTGCCGGGCTATGGGCGGCGTTGCTGATTGCGACGGGTGCGCAGGCGGCGTCCGACAGCGCGCCGGGGAGCAAGGCGGTGACCGCAGCGCCGGTCAATGTTCCGACCGGCGTGGTCATGCCGGCGGCCTATTACGGGATGGAGGAAGCGCCAAGAGGCGAGCCGCTGCTGCGGGCCGTGATGCTGGACGCGCATAATGGGGAACGGGCGCTGGTCGGCGTTCCGCCGCTGAAATGGGATGAGGCGCTGGCGGCGGACGCGGCGCGCTATGCCGCCGACATGGCGCAGAGCGGGGCGTTTCGCCACAGCCCGCGTGGCAGCCGGGCGATACCGAGCGGCGAAAATCTGTGGATGGGACCACGCCGCCTCTATGGCTATGGCGTCATGGTCGGCGCTTTTCTGGATGAGAAAAAACTGTTCCGGATCGAAGGCAAATTGCCTGACCTGAGCACCAGCGGGCGCTGGCAGGATGTCGGCCATTATACGCAGATGATCTGGCGCGGCACGCGCAAGGTGGGCTGCGCGCTGGGTGAAGGGGCGAATTACGAATATCTGGTGTGCCGCTATTTCCCCGCTGGCAATGCGTTCGGGAAAGGCCCGCTGGACGAGGAAGCAGCGCCGGTCGAACTGGCCAGCGGTGGGCAGTGATCCTCCCCGGCGCGGGGAGGAACCGGGTCAGAATACCGCCGCCACCAATTGTCTGAATGCGTCGGCGCGATGGCTCATGGCGTGTTTGGCGTCCGGGTCCATTTCGCCGAAGCTGATGTCGAAGCCGAGCGGCTGGAACATGGCGTCATAGCCAAAGCCATTGGCTCCGCGCGGCGGCCAGACGAGCGTACCGTCGACCCGCCCCTCAAACGCTTCGACATGACCATCGGGCCAGGCAAGGGCCAGGGCGCAGATGAAATGGGCGTCATGGCCGGCTTCCGGGCCTTTGGCCTGCACGCCATCCCATACTTTCTGCATGGCGAGGGCGAAGTCCTTGTCCGGTCCGGCCCAGCGCGCCGAAAACAGCCCCGGATCGCCACCCAGCGCCTCGACGCACAAGCCGCTATCGTCGGCCAGCGCAGGCAGGCCGGACAGGTCGGCGGCCTGCAATGCCTTCAGTTCCGCATTGGCAATGAAGGTCGTGCCGGTTTCTTCCGGTTCGGGCAGGTCGAGCGACGCGGCGGAGATCGGCTCGATACCATAGGGGCCAAGCAGCGCGGCGATTTCACGCACCTTGCCAGCATTGTGACTGGCGATCACCAGCTTGCCGGGGGCGAGCTTGCGGATCGCCTGTTCCTGTCCGAATTGGTCGGTCATTATTCCACCTCTTTCCGTTCGTTTCGAGCGCATTCGAGAAACGCAAAAGTCACGCTATCGGCTTCTCGACTTCGCTCGAAGCGAACGGATAATTGTGATTACCGCCCCGTCGCGGCATCCTGCGCAGCGAAAATCTTGGCGCAGCCGATCCGGGCGAGGCGCAGCAGGCGCAGCAGCTCTTCCTCGTCATAGGCCGCGCCTTCGGCGGTCGCCTGCACTTCGGCGAACTTGCCGTCGCCGGTCAGGATCAGGTTCGCGTCCGTTTCGGCATTGCTGTCCTCGGCATAGTCGAGGTCGAGGACCGGCGTGCCTTCATAGATGCCGCAGCTGATGGCCGCGACCTTCTGGATGATGGGATCTTCCTTGAGCGCGCCGGAGGCCAGCAGCTTGTCCACCGCAATGCGCAGCGCGACCCACGATCCGGAGATCGCCGCCGTGCGGGTGCCGCCATCGGCCTGGATCACGTCGCAATCGACCACGATCTGGCGTTCGCCCAGCTTCTTCATGTCCACGACGGTGCGCAGCGAGCGACCGATGAGGCGCTGGATTTCCTGCGTGCGGCCCGATTGCTTGCCTTTGGCCGCTTCGCGGCTGCCACGGGTGTGGGTGGCGCGCGGCAACATGCCATATTCAGCCGTGACCCAGCCCGACCCCTTGCCCCGCAGGAAGGGCGGCACTTTTTCTTCCACCGACGCGGTGCACAGCACGCGGGTGTCGCCGAAACTGATGAGGCAGCTTCCTTCGGCATGGATGGTGAAGCCAGGCTCCATGATGATGTCGCGCATCTGGTCGGGCGCGCGGCCGGAAGGACGCATATTCTTTCTCCAAATCGATCAGGAGACGGCGCTTAGCGTCCGACAGCGTTTCTTGCCAGTGCCATGCGCGCAATTAGGCGATAAGAGGGGCCATGATGACCAGAATGATAATAGCCGCGACGGTGATGCTGCTGGCGGGATGCGCCACCGCCGACACTGAGCTGGACACACCGCGCGCCGCCGGAGACACGATCCGCTTTACCGCCGGACGCTGCTTTGGTGCCTGCCCCGCCTATAGCGTGCAGGTGACGCCCGATGGATCGGGCCTGCTGGAGCCGGACAAGTTCACGGCCGTGCCAGGGCCGACGCGCTTTACCGTGACCCCGGCGCAATATCGGCAATTGCGCCTGGCGCTGGCCCCGTACAAGCCGCTGGTCGGCACTGAAAGGCGGATCGCCCATGGCGAAAATTGCACCCGCTTTGCGACCGACATGCCCGGCTATCGCATCGAATGGACGCGCGGCGAGGCCAAGCCGACGCGGCTCGACTATCAGTCGGGATGCCTGGACGCGCGCTATGCGAAGCTGCGCACGACGATTGGCGGCATTCCCAAATTGCTGGGGATCGAACCGATGCTGAAGGCCAAAATTGCCCAATAGGGCTGGCCGCCACGCAGGCGTTGAGCCTGGAGGCAATCCATCCTACATTTTGCCGATGACGCCAACGACACCCATTACCGAATTGAACGAGCGCGCCCGCGACGTTTTTCGCCTGGTGGTGGAAAGCTATCTGGGCACTGGCCTGCCGGTCGCATCGCGCACGCTCAGCAAGATCGCATCGCTCAGCCTGTCCCCTGCATCGATCCGCAACGTGATGCAGGATCTGGAGGAACTGGGGCTGCTGGCCGCGCCGCATACGTCGGCGGGGCGGATGCCAACCGAAACGGGGCTGCGGCTGTTTGTCGACGGGATGATGCAGGCGGCGTTGCCGTCAGCAGAAGAACGGCGCGCGATCGAGGCGGGGCTGGCCGAGGGCGGGCCGATCGAGGAAGCGCTGTCCGCCGCCACCGCTGCGCTGTCGGGCCTGTCGGCCTGTGCGGGCATTGTCATGGTGCCAAAGCGCGAACCGATCCTGCGCCAGTTCGGCTTCGTGCCGCTGAACGACCGGCAGGCGCTGGCGGTGCTGGTCGGGCAGGATGGATCGGTTGAAAATCGCGTGCTGGACCTGCCGCCCGGCGTATCCCCCTCCATGCTCAACGAAGCGGCCAATTTCATGTCGGCGCGCTTTGCCGGGCTGACGCTGCGGCAGGCGGGCGACAGGCTGGCGCTGGAAATGGAGAGCGAACGCAGCGCGCTCGACGGCGCGGCGCGGGAACTGGTGGAACGCGGCGTCGCCATCTGGTCGCATGACGCCGACGACAGGCCAGTGCTGATCGTGCGGGGGCAGGCCCATCTGATCGACGACGGCACGGCGGCCGACCTGGAGCGGGTGCGGCAATTGCTGGAGCAGCTGGAAGGCAAGCAGGAAATATCCCGCCTGCTGGAAAGCGCATTGGCGAGCAGCGCGACCAAAATCTTCATCGGATCGGAAAACAAGCTCTTTTCCCTGTCGGGTTCTTCGGTCATAGCCGCCCCCTATCGTGGCGCGGACGGCCGGGTGGTCGGCGTGGTCGGCGTGATCGGCCCCACGCGCTTGAACTATGCACGGGTGATCCCCATGGTGGATTTCACCGCACAAACGCTTTCGAGATTGATGAGATGAGCGAAGATAATCTGAACGTCGAAAATACCGAAGTCGTGGACCAGTTGCCGGAGGATGCACCCGTGGCAGATGCCAATGCAGAGCGTATCGCCGCGCTGGAAGCGGAACTGGCGACTGCGAAGCAGGACATTCTCTATGCCCATGCCGATACGCAGAATGTGCGCCGTCGGCTGGAAAAGGAACTGACCGACACCCGCGCCTATGCCGCGACCAATTTTGCCCGCGACATTTTGTCGGTCGCCGACAATCTGAGCCGCGCGCTCGCCGCCATTCCGGCGGAACTGCGCGAGGATGAGAAGTTCAAGGGGCTGGTCGTCGGGCTGGAAGCCACGGGCCGCGAACTGGATGCGGTGTTTGGCCGCAACGGCATATCCAAGGTCGAGTCGGTCGGCCAGCCGCTCGACCCCAACAAGCATCAGGCGATGATGGAAGTCCCGTCCGCCGATGCCGCGCCCGGTACGATCCTAGTCGAAATGCAGGCGGGCTATATGATCAAGGACCGGCTGTTGCGCCCGGCCATGGTCAGCGTGGCGAAAGCGCCGGACTAAGATATGCATCGCCCCTTCCGTTCGCGGGAGGGGCATGAAAAGTGGCCGGGGGGCACAGACTAAAGGATACCCCGTTGCGCCACGACCTGAACCTCACCACCGATCGTCCCACCTTCGTCACCCATCTGGAATGTTCGCTGACGGGCGAGCACTATCCGGGCT
>NZ_BARE01000003.1 GCF_000367345.1 Sphingobium xenophagum NBRC 107872 | reverse complement strand
GCCCTAACGATAGGGCGACCCCCCTCCGTCTGGCCTGCGGCCATCCACCTCCCCTTGCAGGGGAGGAAGTATTTTGTTCGACACGCCAATGATGGCGAACCCGATAGTCTCACGTCGACAGCGGATACCCGACCTCGGCTGCCTCCCAAACATCTGCCTTGACCGACTTGGCAATTGACTTGGCACCGCTAGTTCCTATCTCCCTGCTACATCGGGACATACCTGCTTCGACCCATGGTTGGGGCGCCTCCTGCCCTTAGGCCGTCCGGCTTTTGGGCGGATCATGCGTCATCCTCCCGACCGGGCCGATGCTACCGCGAGGAGACGCATTTTCATGACCGCCATCGGACAGGACACATTGGGCACGCGCGACATATTGCATGTCGAGGGCAAGGACATCGCCTTTTACTCGCTCAAAAAAGCGGCGGCGAAGCTGGGCGACGTGTCGCGCCTGCCCTTCTCGATGAAGGTGCTGCTCGAAAACCTGCTCCGCTTCGAAGATGGCGTCACCGTCACGATCGAGGATATTCAGGCCATCATCGACTGGCAGAATGACAAGGGCAAGGCCGAGCGCGAGATCCAATATCGTCCCGCCCGCGTCCTGCTTCAGGATTTCACCGGCGTCCCCTGCGTGGTCGATCTCGCCGCCATGCGCGACGCGATGAATGCGCTGGGCGCCGACGCCAGCAAGATCAATCCGCAGGTGCCCGTCCACCTCGTCATCGACCACAGCGTCATGGTCGACGAATTCGGCACGCCCAAGGCGTTCGAGCAGAATGTCGAGATTGAATATCAGCGCAACATGGAGCGCTACGACTTTCTGAAATGGGGCAGCAAGTCCCTCGCCAATTTCTACGCGGTCCCCCCCGGCACCGGCATCTGCCATCAGGTCAATCTGGAAAATATCGCGCAGGCCGTCTGGTCGTCCGTGGATGCGGACGGCAATATCGTCGCCTATCCCGACACCTGCGTCGGCACCGACAGCCACACCACCATGATCAACGGCCTTGGCGTGTTGGGCTGGGGCGTGGGCGGTATCGAGGCTGAGGCGGCGATGCTTGGCCAGCCTGTCTCCATGCTCATCCCCGAAGTCGTCGGCTTCAAGATGGTCGGCCAATTGAAGGAAGGCGTCACCGCCACCGATCTGGTGCTGACCTGCACCGAAATGCTGCGCAAGAAGGGCGTGGTTGGCCGCTTCGTCGAATATTTCGGCCCCGGCCTTGCCAGCCTGTCGCTCGCCGACCGCGCGACCCTCGCCAACATGGCGCCCGAATATGGCGCGACCTGCGGCTTCTTCGGCATCGATGACAAGACGCTCGACTATATGCGCCTGACCGGCCGCAGCGACGAAAATCTCGCGCTGGTCGAAGCATATGCCAAGGAACAGGGCTTCTGGATCGATCCGTCGGCGGAGTTGGTGTTTACCGATACGCTGGAACTGGACCTTGCCACCGTCGTCCCCAGCCTGGCCGGTCCCAAACGCCCGCAGGACCGCGTCTCGCTGCCGCAGGTCGATGATGTGTTCAACGCCGATCTCGCGAACGTCTACAAGAAAGCGCAGCAGCGCGTGCCGGTCGATGGCAAGGATTTCGACATTGGCGACGGCGACGTGACCATCGCGGCGATCACCAGTTGCACCAACACGTCGAACCCCGGCGTCATGCTGGCCGCGGGCCTGGTAGCCAAGAAGGCGAACGAACTGGGCCTTAAGCCAAAGCCCTGGGTCAAGACGTCGCTCGCCCCCGGCAGTCAGGTCGTCACCGACTATCTGGAAAAGGCGGGCCTCCAGTCGCATCTCGACGCGATCGGCTTCAATCTGGTTGGCTATGGCTGCACCACCTGCATCGGCAATAGCGGCCCGCTGGCCCCGCCGATCAGCGCCGCGATCAACGACAATGGTCTGGTCGCCGCCGCCGTCATTTCGGGCAACCGCAATTTCGAAGGCCGCGTGTCACCCGACGTGCGCGCCAATTTCCTGGCCTCTCCCCCGCTCGTCGTCGCCTATGCGCTCAAGGGCACGGTGATCGAGGATTTCATCACTACCCCGATCGGCGTCGGGAGCGCCGGGCAGGACGTCTATCTCAAAGACATCTGGCCCACCAATGACGACATCGCATCGACCATGGCGACCTGCGTGGACCGCGCCATGTTCCAGGCGCGCTACGCCAACGTCTATAAGGGCGACGCCCATTGGCAGGCGATCGACGTTACCGGATCGGACACATATCAGTGGCGTGCAGGCTCCACCTATGTCGCCAACCCGCCCTATTTCGAAGGGCTGAGCATGACCCCGGCACCCGTCACCGACATTGTCGAGGCCAAGCCGCTGGCGATATTCGGCGACTCCATCACCACTGACCATATCTCGCCCGCAGGCTCCATCAAGGCATCCTCACCAGCAGGCAAGTGGCTGTCCGAGCATCAGGTCGCGCAGGCCGATTTCAACAGCTATGGCGCGCGTCGCGGCCATCATGAAGTCATGATGCGCGGCACCTTCGCCAATATCCGCATCAAGAATCTGATGCTGGACGGCGTCGAAGGCGGCATGACCCGCTACAAGGGCGAAACCCTGCCCATCTATGACGCGGCGATGAAGCACAAGGCGGACGGCACTCCCCTGGTCGTCATTGGCGGCAAGGAATATGGCACCGGATCGTCACGCGACTGGGCGGCCAAGGGCACCAATCTGCTGGGGGTTCGCGCGGTCATCGTCGAAAGCTTCGAACGTATCCACCGCTCCAATCTGGTTGGCATGGGCGTGCTGCCGCTTCAGTTCAAAAATGGCGACACGCGCGACACGCTGGGCCTGACCGGTGACGAAAGCTTCACCATCACCGGCGTTGGGAAGCTCAAGCCCCGTCAGGATGTCGAAGTCGCCGTGACCCGTGCCGATGGCTCGACCTTCACCTTCACCGCGCTCTGCCGGATCGACACGGTCAACGAGCTGGAATATTTCCTGAACGGCGGCATCCTGCAATATGTGCTGAGAAAGCTGGCTGCCTGATCCGCTGACCGCCTGACACCGCCATCCCGTGCCGCTATTTCGGCCGGGATGCGCGGCTTTCAGGCTCAGGGCCGTGCGGTTGCGCTCGCGTCTCGCACCGACTTGAACTCGGACCCCGGCTTCCATTGCGGCCAGCGGGTCGACGTCGCAAGGTCTTGGCCGATCGCCAGCATCAGGTCCACATCCTGCGCCGCGCCGTCCAGTTTCCATGTCGTGTCGACCGCGTCACACGCCTGATGATAACATTGGCCGGTATAGGCATCGACCCAGGCCTGTCCCGCCGCCCGGCCGCCCTCGACCAGATCGGACGCGCCCGCAATCCCCATCATCAGCAGCACCGGCACGCCCCGCTTGGCCATGGAGAAATGATCGGCACGGTAGAACAGCCCGCGTTCGGGCAGGCTTTCAGGCGTCACGACCCGGCCCTGCGCGGCGGCAGCCCTGGCCAGGTCATCCTCCAGCGTCCCCTGCCCCTTGCCCACCAGAATGACGTCCTTCGCCTTGCCAGCGGTCTGGAGAATGTCGATCGTCAGGTTGGCGACGGTCTTGTCGAGCGGCCAGACCGGGTTCTGGGCATAATGTTCCGAACCCAGCAGCCCCCGCTCCTCCGCCGTCCAGGCCGCGAACAGGATGCTGCGGTTCGGCGCGGGGCCAGCCTTGAAGGCGCGGGCGATCTCGAACAGGCCTGCGATGCCCAGCGCATCGTCATTGGCCCCGGCGCGATATATCCGCCCCTGCGCGTCGGGCGCACCCTTGCCATAGGCATCCCAATGCGCGCCGTACATGACCGTTTCGTCAGGCCGTTTGGCACCGGGAATGCGGGCAAGGACATTGGCGCTCTTGATGACATCCTGCGTCACCGGGAAAGCGGCGGAAAAGCTGGCCCCCTTCAACTCCACGGGCCGAAAGCCTTTCGACCGCGCCTTCGCGCGCAAGCTTGCAAGGTCCAGACCCGCGCCTGCAAACAGCCTGGCCGCTGCCCCGCCCTCGATCCAGCCCTGTAGCTGGAGGCTGGTCAGCTTGTCGGGCGCGCGGACCAGATCATAATTTTCCCCGCCCGGACTGACGACCACATTCCAGCCATAGCCAGCGCCGGGCGTGTCATGCACGATCAGCGCGCCAACCGCGCCGCGCCGGGCCGCTTCCTCGAACTTGTAGGTCCAGCGGCCATAATAGGTCATTGTCCGGTCGCCGAACTTGCCGGCTGCGTCATCGCCCTTCGCCGCTTCGAAATCCGGATCGTTGATCAGAAAGACCGCGACCTTGCCTTTCAGGTCCGCGCCCTTGAAATCATCCCAGCCGCGTTCCGGGGCAGAGACGCCATAGCCAACGAACAGCAATGGCGCGCTGCTTATCGCAACCTTGTCGCGCGGCTGGAGGGTGGAAAGATAGACGTCCTTCCCCGCGGTCCACGCCGTCGTGGCGCTTCCCTGCTTGACGCCCAGCACCTCCGCCTGGCCCAGCCGGGTGTGGAGCAGCGGCACGCTTTGCACCCATTGCCCATCCGGCCCGCCCGGCTCCAGCCCCAGCGCCTGAAAGCGGCCGACCAGATAGCCGATCGTCCGCTCCTCCCCTACCGTGCCGGGGGCGCGGCCTTCGAACAGGTCGGACGCCAGAACGCGGACCGATTGTTCGAGTTGCTGCGGCGCGACCGTCTGGGCGTGAGCGGGAAGGGCGAGGAGGCCAAGAGCCAGTAATGCACGGGTCATGGCACAGGCTTACCCGCTACCAGCCCTAAGCGAAAGGCCAGTGACGGGCGAAAGGACTGTCAGAATTCGATGTCGAGTTCTTCCATCTCGTCCGGTTCGATCCGCGCTTCGTCAATCCATTCGCGCATGATGTCCCATCCGTTGATCGTCTGGCAATAGGCCGCCGCCTTCATGGACACCGGCACGGCATAGGTCAGGAACCGTTCGGCCACCGGCGCGAACATCGCGTCGGCGACAGTCGGCTTGTCGCCGAACAGCCATGGCCCGCCATAGCTGTCCAGACATTCGGCCCAGATCGTCTCGATCCGTTCGATGTCGGGCTTGGCGCCCGGAAAGATCGGGAATTTGGCGTGGCGGACCTTCAGGTTCATCGGCAGGGCGGAGCGCAGATTGGCGAAACCGGAATGAATTTCGCCCGATACCGACCGGCAATGGGCGCGGGCGATCCGGTCGGCGGGATACATGCCTGCATCGGGATATAATTCATGCAGATATTCCGCGATCGCGAGCGTGTCCCACACGCTTGCCCCTTCATGGGTCAGGCGCGGCACCAGTACGGATGGCGACAGCAGCAGCAATTCCGCGCGATTTTCCGGATCATCCAGCGCGACCAGCTTTTCCTCGACCTTCAGGCCCGCAATCCGGCAGAGCAGCCAGCCGCGCAGCGACCAGGACGAGTAATTTTTACTGGATAGAGTGAGCTCAACAATGGGCATGACATTCCCTCCGGTCGGCCTTAACCTACATTTATGATGATGCGGTGCAACATATAATCCGTGTATAACGTTTTATACCAGAACCGATTCGGATGGACGGATTAAACAAGGCGCGCTTATAATCATGCGGATGCTATACAGTGGTTATCAGGCGTGGAACGATATGCTGGCGCCGGCACGCTTCGGGGCGCAGGTTGCGCTGGGGATGCGCGACAAATTGGGGCCGATGGCCGACTGGGCCATGCCCAGGCGCATGTTCGCGCTGATGGACGTGTTTCAGGGCGCGCGGGTGACGCACAAGCGGCCGCCCTACGCCATTACGTCGGTACGCAGCGGCAATGCCGATGTGGCGGTGCGCGAAGAGATCGTCCTCGACCTGCCCTTTGGCGACCTGCTGCACTTCGTGAAGGATGAGGTAGACACCGCCCAGCCGCGCGTGCTGGTGGTGGCGCCGATGTCGGGTCATTTCTCCACCTTGCTGCGCAGTACTGTGGAGACCCTGCTGCGGGACCATGACGTCTATATTACCGACTGGAAAAATGCTCGCGACGTGCCGCTGGCGGCGGGGCGTTTCGGCTTTGAGGATTATGTCGATTATATAATCCGCTTTTTCCAGACGATGGGCCCCGGCGCGCATCTGCTGTCGGTCTGCCAGCCCTGCGTTCCTGCGCTGGCGGCGGTGGCGGTCATGGCGGAGGATAAAGACCCCGCGACCCCCAAGTCGATGACACTGATGGGCGGGCCGATCGATACGCGGGTCGCGCCCACCGTGGTCAATGATCTGGCCAACGACAAGCCGATCGACTGGTTCGAGAAGAATCTGATCTCCATCGTCCCCTTCCGCTATGCCGGGCGCGGTCGCGAAGTCTATCCCGGCTTCGTCCAACTTTCCGCCTTCATGGCGATGAACATGGAACGGCACGGATCGCAGCATCGCGAACTCTATCAGCTTCTGGCCGACGGCAAGACGGTCGAGGCGGACAAGATCAAGAGTTTCTACGAGGAATATTTCGCGGTCCTGGACATGACCAAGGAATTTTATCTGGAGACGGTCGATCTGGTGTTCCAGCGCACCTTGCTGGCCAAGGGCGAATTGATGCACCGTGGCCGTCCCGTCAAT
Organism: Sphingobium xenophagum NBRC 107872; assembly: GCF_000367345.1. Lineage (GTDB taxonomy): Bacteria > Pseudomonadota > Alphaproteobacteria > Sphingomonadales > Sphingomonadaceae > Sphingobium > Sphingobium xenophagum. The sequence continues at coordinate 6,184 of NZ_BARE01000003.1, read as the reverse complement.
CCGGGCGCGATCCGCAAGACCGCCCTGCTGACGGTCGAGGGCGAGAAGGACGATGTCTGCGCCGTGGGCCAGACAGCGGCGGCCCACGCGCTCTGCACCGGCCTTCGCCCGCACCTCAAGCGCCACCATTTGCAGCCGGGCGTTGGCCATTATGGCGTCTTTTCCGGCAGCAAATGGGAAAAGCAGGTCTATCCGCAGGTGCGGAACATGATCCTGTCGATGAACTGACGGCCCGGCAAAGGGCAAGCGTCGAATAGGAGATGCGCGGCTTAGCTTCGCATATTTCCCGGCAATCATGATATTTTCGTGCGCGATGCGGACAGGATGTTACGCATCCTGCCATGGCTGGCGCATGCGAAACTTCGCAAACTTCGCCCATATCGCTTATGGAAAATTCGGGTGACGTTTGCCGGTCGGCCATGCGGTGCGCGCGGTCGAATATTGCGTGTGAACGATGGGAAGGAACCGGGCGCGCTTATAGCAGGCGGGGCGGGTGTAGGACAGCAAGCGTCCTCCCCCCTCTTCCAAGTGCGGCATAGCGCGCGATGGCTTGAGGGTTTTTCTCCACCTCCGTTCGTTTCGCGCGAAGTCGCGAAACACCGAGCAGGTTTCTCGACTTCGCTCGAAACGAACGGGGGCGGGTTGGGGCGGGTGTAGGACAGCGAGCGTCTCCCCCCTCTTCCAACTTCGCCTAACCTCACTGCGTTCAGTAAGGCTCCGTATCCTTCTCCCCCGTGGGGAGAAGGATACGGACGCGGCCCTACCATTCATACGCCTTGGGTAGCGCGCCCTCGCCCGGCGTCGCATAACGGTCGCGCAGCTTCGTCTGGCGGTTGTCGATGGGTTGCGGCACGCCATCGATCCACACCGCGATCGGCGCGGATGTCATTTCCAGCGGATCGCCATCCCACAGCACGACATCCCCTGCCCGCCCCGGCTTCAGTGAGCCGATCCGGTCGCCCAGCCCCATGGCTTCGGCGGGGGCGCTGCTGATGGTGCGGAGCGCCTGCCCCCAACTGAGGCCGGTGGCGCCCGGCACCTTGTTCAGCGCCACCATATTGCCCGCCTGCTGGGTCGCGAGGCGCAGTTGCAGCCCCTCGTCCCGGTCCATCAGCCCCATGGAGACGATGACGCCTGCCTTCACCATCCGCCCGACATTGCTCTGGGTCGCGGCCAGCTTTTCAAAGCTGGAGGGAAGGTCGTCGAGGCCGCCCGCGATCACCGGCACCTTGGCCGCCGCGATTTGCGGCGCGACCATCCAGCCTTCGGCAGCGCCCGCGATGATGAGCTTGAGCGCAGGAAAATCCTGACGCAGCGACAGGACGGTCACTATGTCGCGCGCGCTTTCGACATGGACCATCAGCGGCATTGCCCCGGTGACGACCGGCACCAGCGCCTGCGCATCCACCCGGTTGAGCAGCGCATCCTTCGACCGCCCGTCATAGCTGGCAGGCGCCCTGGCATAATCCTGCGCCTCGCGCAGCATCGTCTTGAAGGTCAGGATCGCGGCGGGACGGCTGCCGCCCGCATCCTTGGCCCCCTCCTCGCCCAGTTCGACATATTGGAAGGCGCGCGCCCTGGTGATGGCGTTCATGTCCGCGCCAAGGTCCACCACCGCGCCCTGCCCGGCGAAAATGCCGATGCCGGTCGACGGGACGACGACAGCGCGGGTAATGCCCGCCGTGCGGCTGATCGCGATCGGGTTGGCGAGCGGGTTGATCGCCGGAGCAACGTCGATCGCGGCGGAAAAGGGCGACCGCGCGCTGGCGTCATTGGTTTCGTTGACCGCAGGCACCTCTACCAGACCGACGCGGGAGTATCCCGACACCAGACCCGGCGTCACCCATTTGCCGCCCGCATCGATGGCCTTGATGCCCGGCGGAATGGCGATGCCCGCGCCAGCGGCCGTCACCTTGCCAGCGCTGATCAGGACAGTGCCGTTGCGGATGGGTTCAGAGCCGTCGCCAATGGCGAGGGTCGCGCCGGTGATGGCGAGGGACTGGGCAAGCGCGGGGGTGGAGAGCAGCGCAAGAGCCGCGAAGGCTGCGCGAGCGCTTCTCGACTTCGCTCGAAGCGAACGGATGTTGGATGCCTTCATCATTTCACGTCTCCCGCGCCGATCTGGCCGAGTTCAAAATCGCTGACCGGGCGCAGTTTGGGATTGGCGCTGTCATAGAGCAGCGCCCCGTCGATCCACACCTTCTCCGGCCTTGTATAGGTGCTGAACGGGTTGCCGTTCCACAGCACCACGTCGGCCATCTTGCCGACCTTCAGACTGCCGGTCTGATCGGCAATCCCCATCGCCCGCGCGGGATTGATGGCGAGCCAGGTCCACGCCACCTCGTCAGCGATGTCGATGCCCATCCGGCGGCCAGCCCCCAGCGCCTTGGCCGCCTCCTGATTGAGCCGCTGTATGCCGTTTTCATCATCGCTATGGACGATGGTGCAGGCGCCTGCCCGGTGGACCAGCGGGATATTCTCCTTGATCCCGTCATAGGCTTCCATCTTGAAGCCATACCAGTCGCCCCACAGCGCCGCGCAAATGCCATTGTCGCGCAGCAGGTCGGCAATCTTGTACGCTTCGACCGCATGGTGAAATGCCGTGACCTTATACCCGAACTCCTTGCTCATATCGATGACATTGGCCATTTCGTCGGCGCGGTAGCAGTGGTTATGGACCAGGATCTTGCCTTCCAGCACATCGGCCAGCGTTTCCATGCCAAGGTCACGGGTCTGATCTTTTCCGGCGGCGCGCTTCTTCTGATATTCGCGCGCCTTGATCCAGGTCTGGCGATTGACCGCCATATTGCCCATGCGGGTGGAAGGCTCCCGCCCCTTCGAGCCATAAACCCGCTTGGGATTTTCGCCGCACGCCATTTTCAGGCCATAAGGCGCGCCGGGGAACTTCATCCCCTGCATCGTGCGGGCGGGGACGTTTTTCAGCGTGACGCTGCGTCCGCCGAACAGATTGGCCGATCCAGGCAGGATTTGCAGGCTGGTGACACCGCCATTGGCCAGCGCCCGGCCAAAGCCCGCATCCTGCGGCCAGATACTATGTTCGGCCCATACATGGGCAGTGACCGGCGACGTCGCTTCATTGCCGTCGGACAGCGCGTCCACGCTGGGGCTGGGATAATCGCCCAGATGGCTGTGTATGTCGATGACGCCCGGCGTCACATATTTGCCGGTGCCGTCGAACAGGGCGATGTCGGCAGGGATTGGCGTGTCGGGGCCGCCGATCGCGGTCACCTTGCCATCGGACAGGAAGATGACGCCATTGTCGATCCGCCCCCCCTCCCCGTCGAAAATGGTCGCGCCCCTGATCGCCGTGGCGACACCGGGATAGGCCTTGTAGGTCGAGGGATAGGGGTTTTCCGGCTCGGCCGAACTGCCCTGCGTCGGGGCGGGCGCTTCCCTGTCCTTCTTCGCACCGGCAGGGGTAGCCGCGCTGGCGAGCAGCGCAGCGATCAAGATCAACCTCATGGACGTTCCTCCGCGCCAATCGTGTCAAGATGCATCAGCCGCGTGATCATTGGCGAAACCAGCAATACGATCACGCCGACCCCGATCGAAAACCAGCCGATGCGACTATAGACGTCCAGCACCTGCGCCACGCCGTTCGCATCGCCGCTGCCGGTCGCGCGGGCGATCAGGCCAGCGATGAAATTGCCCGCTGCCATCGCCAGGAACCAGGTGCCCATCACCAGCCCGACCATATTGGGCACCGACAGTCGCGTCATCGCCGACAGGCCGACCGGCGAGAAGCATAGCTCCGCCATGGTGTGGAACAGGTAGATGAGGATGACGAACAGCAGCGGGGTCAGATCCTGTCCCGCCATCGCCGCGCCCGCCACCAGCACCAGAAAGCCCGCGCCGCACAATATGAGGCCGATGCCGAATTTGGCGGGGGATGAGGGTTCGAGGCGGCGCTTGTCGAGGAAGGTCCACAGCACGGCGAATAGCGGCGCCAGCAGGATGATGAAGATGGAATTGACCGACTGGAACATCGATGCGGGAATATCCCATCCCAGCACGGTGCGATCGACATTGCGATCGGTAAAGATGTTGAGCGACGATCCGGTCTGTTCAAACAGGCCCCAGAATAGCGGATTGAGCGCGATCAGGAACAGGGCGGCGAACATGCGGTCGCGATCGACCTTGCCCAGCGTGCCGAGCGTGCGCCAGACGATGTAGATGACCGTCAGCGCCGCGAAGGCGAGCAAAGCATAGCCCAGCAATTCGGCATAGCGGATGACGAACCAGATCGCGACGACGCCCAATATCGCGCCCAGATAGATGGTCCATTCCTGGCTGACGCCTGCAACCGCTGGCGCGCGCAATTGCTGCGGCGCGGGCGGCTCCCCCTTGCCCAGCAGCCAGGGAGTGAGCCAGACGAACATCACAAGACCCAGCAACATGCCGACCCCGGCCGCGCCAAAGCCCCAGCCCCAGCCCATCGTTTCGCCCAACAGGCCGCAGACCAGCGGGCCGATCGCCCCGCCCGCATTGATGCCCATGTAGAAAATGGAAAAGGCCGGATCGCGGCGGGCATCATCGCGCGGATAGAGTTCGCCCACCAGCACGGAGATATTGGCCTTCAGAAAGCCGGTGCCGACGATGATGCTGGCCAGCGCCAGATAGAAGCCGTTGAGATAGACCGGGTCTTGGCCCCCCGGTCCCTCCGTCACCGCGATCAGGAAATGACCGAAGGCGATGAACAGCCCGCCCGCCAGCACCGCCTTGCGCGGACCAAGGAACCGATCGGCCAGATAGCCGCCGATGACCGGGGTGATATAGACCAGCGAGGTATAGGCCCCGTAGAGCAGATAGGCTCTGTCCTCCCCGAACAGGAAATGTTTGGTGAGGTAGAAGATCAGGATGGCGCGCATCCCATAGTAGGAAAACCGCTCCCACATCTCCGCGAAAAACAGCAGAAACAGGCCGCGCGGATGGCCAAGCCAGGTCTTGCCCGCTGCCGCCGCGCCAGAAATTGAGGTCGCCATCAGCTACCCTTGTCTTTTATGTGTGCCGGTCCGCCGAACGGGGACCAGAGGATGGCGCGAGACTAGAGCCTATTTCGCATCTGTCAAAAGCGCAGGCGGCCCTTGCGTCAAAGCGGGTGCCGCGCCATCTGGATGCGATGTTCAATGACCGCTCGACCCCGCTCACCCTGCTCCAGACCCGCCGATCGGGCAAACCGCGCGATCTGATCGCGCCCGGCCCGGACGATGCGCAATTGCGCCAGATATTGGAGGTGGCGATCCGCACGCCCGACCATGGCAAGCTGGCGCCATGGCGTTTCGTCATCGTGCCGCTGGAAAAGCGCGCGGCGCTGGCCGACCTGCTCGAAGCCGCCTATCGCGCCGAAAAGCCCGATGCCGGTCGGCTGGAGATCGAGGCGATGCACCAGTTCGCGCATCAGGCGCCGACATTGGTGGTGGCCCTGTCCGCCCCCGTCGCGGGCAGCAAGATACCGGCCTGGGAACAGATATTGTCGGTGGGCGCGGCGGTCATGAACCTGCTCAATGCGACCCATGCACTGGGCTTTGCCGGGGGCTGGCTGACCGGATGGCCTACCTATAATGACAATGTGCGCGCGGCCTTTGGCAAAGAGGGCGAAAGCATCGCCGGATTCATATTCATCGGAACGCCCGGCAAACCGCAGGAAGAGCGGCCAAGGCCAGATTATGACGACATCATATCGATCTGGGACAGATAGTTACGCAAACGACCCGATCCAGCGCAAGCAACTGGCTTGCGCGCATCGCTGTATTATGGCACTGATGCAGTTATGGCCGACGATTCCAAACCCGTCTATCTCCGCCTGCGAGAGATAATTGCCGCATCCATATTGGACGGTGAATTTAGCGATGGCGACATGCTGCCCTCCGTCCGCGCCTTTGCCGCGCAGCAGGGGGCCAATCCGCTGACGGTCGCCAAGGCCTATCAAAGCTTTCAGGATGATGGGCTGGTCGTGGTCAAGCGTGGCGTCGGCATGTTCGTCGCCGATGGCGCAACCCGCCGCCTGCGCGTGGCGGAGCGGGCGCATTTTCTGGAAACCGTCTGGCCCCCGGTCGCGGCGCAGATCCGGCGGCTGGGCCTGCGGGTCGAGGAACTGGACGCGCAGAAGGCGTAAGCGGGCCGCGCGCTTTTCCTGTCGTTCCGGGCCCATTCTCCAACCTCC
>NZ_BARE01000004.1 GCF_000367345.1 Sphingobium xenophagum NBRC 107872 | reverse complement strand
TCCACCTCCCCTTGCAGGGGAGGATGATCGGGAACGACCACTTGCAGACAATAACGGATCGGTGCACCTTCGCTACAAGCAGACGGAGGCTTGGCGTTGCTGGTCAGAATGACAATCCTATCATGTGCCATGGGCATCGCCTCGATAGCTGCTTTGGCCGCTAAACCAGAGAAGCCGCCCACATTTTGTCCCGACATATCGATGAGGGGTCTTGGTGCCGACGTTGCGTCAAGCCTGCGTGTGAACGACTTTCGAGTTTACGAAGACAGCTCCTTTTGGGGCGGCCGCAACATCCCAGGGATTGTGTGTTCGAAGGCCGACAAGGATAAGCTTGAAGTGAGAGGAGGCATCTTCTTTTCTGATGCTATGACCAGCTGCAAATTCAGTCAGGCCGAACTGGAGCGTGCGTCCGACGAAATCCTCAATTATAACCGAACTATTGCCTCATCACCTGCCTTTCAATCGGCGACAGGCTGCCGCGCCGAGTAGATGTTGATGGCCGTCCTCGGCCTCAATTAGGTAAATCCCGACGGTCCGCCATCCACCCCAGCCCGCCATCCGCCCCAGCCGGCACCAGACCCCCACCTGTCCTACACCCACCCCACCTGCTACACTCGCGCCCGGCTCTTTCCCATCGTCCACCCCAGCACGCCCGCGCAAATCCCCCACGCGCGACATGGGCGAAGTTTGCGAAGTTCTACGCCGCGTCCAACCACCGGCCCGCGCAACATTCTGCCCGCAGCACGCACGAAAATATCATGATTGCCGGGAAATATGCGAAGTTAAGCCCCGCAAATCCTATTTGTCGGTCGCGCCCCAGACGTCCTGCGCCTTCACATAGCCGCGCTGGCCCTTCACGTCGAAGCTGCACCAGCCGCCCGAACAATCGGACAGGCGCCCCACCACGCCCTTTTGCGCACGAAACAATGTCCGCGCGCCATCGCTGGCCGATTCGCGCATCGGCGCTTCGGCCGCGCGCACCACCCCGGTCGGCGTGTCGCTCAGCAGGCGGACATGCATCCACCCCTGCGCGCCGTCCGGGTCCTCGACCTTGCGCCACAGACCCAGCACCTGCACCACCTTCACCGGCAGGTCGCGGCGGCGGTAGATCCAGTTGGACGGGTAATCCAGGCTCGGCCCGACCCGCATGCGCGCCTCCGGCTGCGAAATCGAGGCCCAGTACGGCACAGGCTTGCCCGCCGCGATCACCGCGTCGCCCGCTGCGCCCAGCGCCATGACCACGCCCGCGCCCAGCAAAATGCGCTTCATGCCCGACCTGTTTTTCCTGTCACCCATGGCCTTCCCATAGCCGCTGCGCCGCCCCCGCGACAACTGCTGACTTGCCCGATCCACCATAAGCGCTTGACCGATGGCGCAGCCAGGCATAGCGGCCTTGGCATGGCCAAAAAACCGCGCCCCGCCAAGCCGCGCGTCATCGTCACGCGACGCCTGCCCCCCAATGTGGAGGCGCGCATGGCCGAACTGTTCGACGCCAGCTTCAATGTCGGTGATCAACCGATGAGCCGCACCGAACTCGCCCGCGCCATGGCCCAGTGCGACGTGCTGGTGCCCTGCATCAGCGACCAGATCGACGCCACGCTGATCGCCGCCGCGCCGGACCGGCTGCAACTCCTGGCCAGCTTCGGCAGCGGCGTCGACCATATCGATCTCGCTGCCGCCCGCGCGAAGGGCATCATCGTCACCAATACGCCCGGCGTCCTGACCGAAGACACCGCCGATATGACGATGGCGCTGATCCTGTCGGTCCCCCGCCGCCTGGCCGAAGGGGAGAAGTTGGTGCGCAGTGGCGAGTGGCGCGGCTGGAGCCCGTCGGGGATGCTCGGCCACCGCATCGGCGGCAAAAAGCTCGGCATCATCGGCATGGGTCGCATCGGCCGGGCTGTTGCCCGCCGCGCCCGCGCCTTTGGCCTGACCATCGCCTATCACAACCGCCACCGCCTGCCGTTCGAGGTGGAGCAGGAACTGGAGGCGGAATGGGTCGGCGACGTGGACGGCCTGCTCGCCGCCTGCGACATCGTGTCGATCCACTGCCCGCTCAACGGCGACACGCGCGGGCTGATCGACGCACGGCGTATCGCACTGATGCGGCCCGACGCCTATCTCATCAACACCTCCCGCGCCGAAATCACCGACGAAGCGGCGCTCATCGCCGCGCTGGACGAAGGCCGGATCGCGGGCGCAGGGCTGGACGTCTACACCCACGAACCCGCCGTCGATCCCCGCCTCTTCGCCCTCTCCAATGTCGTGCTGCTGCCGCACATGGGGTCCGCCACCTTCGAAGGCCGCGACGCCACCGGCGCGCGCGTCATCGCCAACATCCGCAGCTGGGTCGATGGCCACCGTCCGCCCAACCAGGTGCTGGAAGGCTGGGTCTGACCACGGAACCGCTGGTCCCGCCGCTCGTTCGGAAAGTATCGCCTTTCCAACGTCAGGGACATATTACCATGTTGAAACTCGCCCTCATCTCGCTCGTCATCGCCGGCGTCCTCGCCATTCTGGGCTTTGGCGGCGCGGCTGGCACATTCGTCGGCATCGCCAAGATCCTGTTCTTCATCGCCCTTGCGGTCTTTGTTCTCTTCCTCGTCCTGGGCATGCTGGCTGGCAAGGGCATCAAGGACGCGATAGACTGAACCGATGGATATAGCTGGAGCAGAAACAGGCGCGGCTGTGGATGAAACGGGTCGATTGATCCGCGACGCAGCCGGCTTCCTGCTCCAGCGCGACCTGGGCGGCAGCTATCGGCTCTTGCTGCTGCGCGTCCCGGTCGATCTGGTCGAAAAGCGGGTCCGGGTCCGCGGCTACCACGCTGGCGACGGCATCGTCGAAGCGGATGGCGTCGCCCCGGCCTGATCCACCCGCCTGATCCTCTTGCCAAACGGGCCGGGACGCGCGATCCCCTGTGCCATGCGCAAGATCATCGCCCTCCTCCTCGCCGTCGCCACGCCAGTTCTGGCCCACGCCCAAACGCCCCATGACGCCCTTGGCAAGGTCATGGACGATCATTGGGCCTGGTGGCTGTCGGTCCATCCGGTCGATGCCACCGCGCGCGGCGTGCGCGACTATGACGATCGCATCTACGACATTTCGCTGGCTGGCCGCGCCGCGCAGATCAAGGCGGAACAGGCCTTCGTCGCCCGGCTCGACGCGATCGCCGACAGCGGCCTTGACCCCGCCGACCGGGTCAACCGCGCCGTGCTGCTGTGGATGCTGCGGGACGACATCGCCGGGGAAAGCCATCCCGCCGAACGGCTGATGCTGTTCACCACTTATTATGGCTGGCATCAGGGCTTTGCCAGCATGAGCGACGGCCTGCCCTTCTACAATCGCGCCGATTATGACAGCTACCTGAAGCGCCTTTCGCTCTACCCCCGGCAAAATGCCGACGCCCTTTCCATCACGCGGCAGGCGATCAAAGGCGGTTATGTCCAGCCCTGCTCGGTGCTGGGCAACTATGCCGCCAGCATCAGCGGCATCGTCGCGGGCAAGCCGCAGGACACGCGCTTCTACGAGCCCTTCACCCGCGCCAGGCCCCGCGACATCAGTGATGCGGACTGGGCCGCGATGCAGGCCCGCGCCACCGCCCTCATCCGCGATGTAGTCGCGCCCGAATATACCAAATGGCACGATCTGTTCGTGAAGGACTATCTGCCCGCCTGCCGCAAGAGCGACAGCGCCTCCACCCTGCCCGGCGGCGCGGCATGGTATGCCAGCCGGGTTCGCGCCCATACGACGACCGACCTCACCCCCGACCAGATCCACGCCATCGGCCTGTCCGAAGTCGCCCGTATCCGCGCCCGCATGGATGACGTCGCGGCCAAGGCGGGCTATCCCAGCCGCGCCGCCTTCATCGCCCATCTGCGCACCGATCCGCGCTATTATGCCAAAACGGCGGAGGAACTGCTGCAAGTCGCCGCGCGGCAGGCCAAGACGATCGACGGCCTGCTGCCCCGCTATTTCGGCACGCTGCCGCGCCTGCCCTATGGCCTCAAACCCATCCCCGCCGCCGAAGCGGAAGGGACGACGACCGCCTATTACATGCCCGGCGCACCTGAAAGCGGCATCGCGGGTACCTATTATGTCAACACGTCAAAGCTGGACCAGCGCCCCTATTGGGAACTGCCCGCCCTCACCGCCCATGAAGCGGTGCCCGGCCATCACGACCAGATCGCGCTGCAACAGGAATTGCCGCTGCCGCCATTCCGCAAATATCTGGCCAGCTTCACCGCCTATGTCGAAGGCTGGGCGCTCTACAGCGAATATCTGGGCGAGGAGATGGGCCTCTATGACACGCCCGAAAAGATGATGGGCCGCCTGTCCTATGAAATGTGGCGCGCCTGCCGTCTGGTCGTCGACACCGGCATCCATGCCAAGGGGTGGGACAAGGCCCGCGCGGTCGCCTTCATGAAGGATAATAGCGCCCTGTCCGACGCCAATATCGACGCGGAGGTCAATCGCTATATCAGCTGGCCGGGACAGGCGCTCGGCTACAAGCTGGGCGAGATCAAGATCCGCGAATTGCGGGCCAGGGCAGAGGGCGCGCTGGGGCCGAAATTTAACCTGCGCGCCTTCCACGACGCTGTACTGGCGCAGGGCGCAGTGCCGCTGACGGTGCTCGACAGCCAGATCGACGCCTGGATCGCCACGCAAAAGGCGCGCTAGTCGGCGCCTCCCCTTGTCCGAATTGGCAATTTTTGCTGCGCTGCGGCGACTTGCCAATACCCCTCCGTTCTACTACCGGGGGGGCCAACAGCTCCCCAGACCGGGCATAAGTCGGCAAGTGGCGCTGCGCGTCGAGTCCGTACACTTTATGACGTTGGGAAAGAGATGAGCATTTACCTGGATTATCTGGCCGAAATCGACAGCCGCAAGACACAGGGACTTGCGCCCAAGCCAATCGACGATGGCGTCTTGCTTGACGAAATCATCACCATCATTCAGGACGCGGCAAGCGAACATCGCGCCGACGCGCTCAAATTCTTCATTTACAACACATTGCCCGGCACCACGAGCGCGGCTGCCGTCAAGGCTGCCTTCCTCAAGCAGATCATCCTGGGCGAAGTGACCGTGCCGGAAATCACCCCGGCCTTTGCGCTGGAACTGCTCAGCCACATGAAGGGTGGCCCTTCGATCAAGGTACTCCTCGACATTGCGCTGGGCGATGATGCCACCATCGCGGCTCAGGCAGGCGACGTGCTCAAGACCCAGGTTTTCCTCTACGACGCTGACATGTTCCGCCTGCGTGACGCTTACGCGGCGGGCAACGCAGTCGCCAAGGATGTGCTGGAAAGCTACGCCAACGCCGAATTTTTCGTAAAGCTTCCCGATGTTGAGGGGGAGATCAAGGTCGTCACATTCATCGCGGGCGAAGGCGATATTTCGACCGATCTTCTGTCGCCGGGCAATCAGGCGCATTCGCGTTCCGACCGCGAACTGCACGGCCAATGCATGATATCGCCGGATGCGCAGCAGCAGATCCAGGCGCTCAAGATCCAGCATCCCGACAAGCGCGTCATGCTGATCGCCGAAAAGGGCACGATGGGCGTCGGCTCCTCGCGCATGTCGGGCGTCAACAATGTGGCATTGTGGGCCGGCAAGCAGCAGAGCCCCTATGTTCCCTTCGTCAACTATGCCCCCGTCGTCGCGGGCACCAACGGCATCTCGCCCATCTTCGCGACCACCGTGGACGTGACCGGCGGCATCGGCATCAACCTTAAAAACTGGGTGAAGATGACCGGCCCGGATGGCAAGCCCATCCTGAATAATGACGGCAATCCGGTGCTGGAGGAAAAATTCTCCGTCGCGACCGGCACGGTGCTGAAAATCGACGTCAAGAACAAGAAGCTGACCGACGAAGCCGGCAACGAACTGGTCGATGTCGCGTCCGCTTTCACCCCGCAGAAGATGGAATTCATGAAGGCGGGCAGCAGCTACGCCATCGTGTTCGGCAAGAAGCTTCAGACCTTCGCTGCCGAAACGCTGGGCATCGAAGCCCCGCTCGTCTTTGCCCCGAACAAGGAAATTTCGGTCGAAGGCCAGGGCCTGACCGCCGTTGAAAAAATCTTCAACCGCAACGCTGTCGGCGTCACGCCGGGCAAAGTGCTGCACGCCGGTTCCGACGTGCGCGTCAAGGTGAACATCGTCGGGTCGCAGGACACGACCGGCCTCATGACCGCGCAGGAACTCGAAGCGATGGCGGCCACCGTCATCTCGCCGCTGGTCGACGGCGCTTATCAGTCGGGCTGTCACACCGCGTCTGTCTGGGACAAGAAGGCGCAGGCCAACATTCCCAAGCTCATGTCCTTCATGAACAATTTCGGCCTCATCACCGCGCGCGACCCCAAGGGCCGCTATCATGCGATGACCGACGTCATTCACAAGGTTCTGAACGACATCACGGTCGATGACTGGGCCATCATCATCGGCGGCGACAGCCACACCCGCATGTCGAAGGGCGTGGCCTTTGGCGCGGACTCCGGCACTGTTGCCCTGGCTCTTGCCACCGGCGAAGCGACCATGCCGATCCCGCAGTCGGTCAAGGTCACCTTCAAGGGCAAGATGCAGCCCTATATGGACTTCCGCGACGTCGTCCACGCCACCCAGGCGCAGATGCTCGCCCAGTTCGGCGGCGAAAATGTGTTCCAGGGCCGCGTCATCGAAGTCCATATCGGTACGCTGCTGGCCGATCAGGCTTTCACTTTCACCGACTGGACGGCCGAAATGAAGGCCAAGGCGTCGATCTGCATCTCGCAGGACGAAACGCTGATCGAATCGCTGGAAATCGCCAAGTCGCGTATCCAGATCATGATCGACAAGGGCATGGAAAATGCCGCCGGCACGCTGCAGGGCCTGATCAACAAGGCGGATGCGCGCATCGCGGAAATCCGTTCGGGCGTGAAACCCGCACTGGCCCCCGACCCCAACGCCAAATATTTCGCCGAGGTCGTGGTTGATCTGGACCTGATCAACGAACCGATGATCGCCGACCCGGATGTCAACAATGCGGACGTGTCGAAGCGCTACACCCACGACACCATCCGCCCGGTTTCCTATTATGGCGGCACCAAGAAGGTCGATCTGGGCTTCGTCGGGTCGTGCATGGTGCATAAGGGCGACATGAAAATCCTGGCCCAGATGCTCAAGAATATCGAGGCGAGCGAAGGCAAGGTCGAATTCAAGGCCCCCTTGGTCGTCGCCCCGCCGACCTATAATATCGTCGACGAGTTGAAGGCCGAAGGCGACTGGGACGTGCTCAAAAAATATGCCGGCTTCGAATTTGACGATGTCGCACCCAAGAGCGCTGCCCGCACCAGCTACGAAAATACGCTGTATCTCGAACGGCCCGGCTGCAACCTGTGCATGGGCAATCAGGAAAAGGCCGCCAGGGGCGATACCGTCATGGCCACCTCCACCCGCCTGTTCCAGGGCCGCGTCGTAGAGGACACCGACGAGAAGAAGGGTGAATCGCTGCTGGCGTCCACTCCGGTCGTCGTTCTCTCCTCCATATTGGGCCGCACGCCCAGCATGGATGAGTATAAGAGCGCTGTCACCGGCATCGACCTGACCAAGTTCGCGCCGCCCGTCGCCCACTGATCGGGGGTCTGGTAGACAATCCTCCCCTGTAAGGGGAGGTGTCGGCACGAAGTGCTGACGGAGGGGTGTCGCCCTAACGAT
>NZ_BARE01000005.1 GCF_000367345.1 Sphingobium xenophagum NBRC 107872 | reverse complement strand
AGCCCTTGCAAGCAGCCTGCACTTCGCCAATGGAATAAAAATTCCAACAAAATCGCAGGATTACATGGACACGCCGCTTGCGCCCACACCGACATCGCATTTCTTCACGTCGTTGCGCACCCGGCTGCACTATCTCGACTGGGGCAATTCATCGGCGCCCACGCTGATCCTGGTCCATGGCGGGTTCGACCATGGGCGCAGCTGGGACTGGACGGCGCGCGCGCTGGCGAAGGATTATCACGTTGTTGCGCTCGACCTGCGCGGCCATGGCGACAGCGGCTGGTCGGCTGACGGCGCCTATATGATGACCAATTATGTCTATGATCTGGCGTTGCTTGTCGATCTGCTGGACCGATCGCCGATCAGGATCGTCGGCCATTCGCTGGGCGGGTCGATTGCGCTGCGCTTTGCCGGCCTGTTCCCCGACAAGGTGGACAAAATCGTCGCGATCGAAGGATTGGGCCTTTCGCCCCACCGGATACAGGAAAAGGCGCAGGAATTAGAGCCTGACCGGTGGCGCAACTGGATCGAATCCCGGCGCGCCAGCGCCCGCCGCACCCCCAAACGCTATCCCACGATAGAGGCCGCGGTCGGGCGGATGCGCGAACGCAACGAACATCTCTCGCTGGAACAGGCGCTGCACCTCACCATGCATGGCGTCAATCGCAATGAAGATGGCAGCTATAGCTGGAAATTCGATCCCTATCTCAACGGCGCTGCGCCACAGGCCGGATCGGACGACGATCTGCCCGCCTTCTGGCGACAGATCAGCGCGCCGACCCTGTTGTGCCTGGGCCTCGACAGCTGGGCGTCCAACCCGGTCAAGGACGGTCGCGCCGCGCATTTCAGCAACGCCCGACTGGTCGAATTTGCCGATGCGGGCCATTGGCTCCACCACGACCAGTTCAACCGCTTCATCGCGGAATTGAGGGCGTTTTTGTGAGTTTGTCCTTCGGATAGCCACACCAACGTCCGTTCGGGCTGAGCTTGTCGAAGCCTTGCTCTTCTTGCGCAAGAAGAACGGCCCTTCGACAGGCTCAGGGCGAACGGTGTTGGGAGGCTAACAAAGTCGTCGGCAGCCTAAGCCACAAACCCCGCTACCGCCGCCTGATACTCCGCTTTCAGCCCGGCGATAAAGTCGCCCGCTGGCTGCACCTTGGTGATCGCGCCGATCCCCTGCCCGCATCCCCACACATCGCGCCATGCCTTCTTGTCGGTCATGGCGCTGGCGAAATCCATGTCTGCCGCCTTGGGCAGCGCGTCCGGGTCCATGCCCGCCGCCACGATGCTGGGGCGCAGATAATTGCCATGAACGCCGGTGAACACATCGGAATAGATGATGTCGTCGGCCTGGGAATCGACGATCATCTGCTTGTAGGCCGCATCGGCATTGGCCTCGCTCGTGGCGATGAAGGGCGATCCCATATAGGCCAGGTCCGCCCCCATCATCCGCGCCGCCGCGATCGAGCGGCCCGTCGCAATCGACCCGGACAGCGCCAGCGGCCCGTCGAACCACTGGCGGATTTCCTGCACCAGGGCAAAGGGCGACAGCGTCCCGGCATGCCCCCCTGCCCCGGCCGCCACCGCGATCAGGCCGTCCGCGCCCTTCTCTATCGCCTTGCGCGCGAACCTGTTGTTGATGACGTCATGCAGCACGATCCCGCCATAGCTATGGATCGCCTCATTCACCTTTTCCTGCGCGCCCAGCGACGTGATGATGATCGGGACGCGATATTTGACGCACAGCGCCAGATCCTCCTCCAGCCGGGGATTGGTCTTGTGGACGATCAGGTTGACGGCAAAGGGCGCATCCTTTTCCGTCAATTCGCTGGTCAGCCGTTGCAGCCAGCTTTCGAACACGCCTGAAGGCCGGGCATTGAGCGAGGGGAAAGCGCCGACAATGCCTGCCCGGCACTGGGCGATGACCAGGTCGGGCTGGGATATGATGAACATGGGCGATCCGATCAGCGGCAGCGACAAACGGCCTTGAAGCGATGTCGGCAGGGTCATGATCGCGGCTCTCCTTCTTTGTTCGCCACTCGCGCTATCACTCGCCGCGTCGCAGAAAAAGGCCAAATCAACTGTATTGATGATATAATACAGTCATGCTATGACAGGCCATAATCAATGGTCCGTTGGAGATGGACGATGTATAGCGAGAGTGATCTACAGGATGCCGTAGCGGCGGGGGTTATCCCCGCGCAAAGCGCGCAGGCGCTGCGCGATCATGTCGCCCGGCTGCGGTCCAGCCCGGTGGTGGATGAAGAATCCTTCCGCCTGCTGACCGGCTTCAACGATATTTTCGTGGCGATCGCCGGCATCATCCTGCTGGTCGCGGTCGGCTGGCTGGGCAACAGCATCCGGCTGGGCGCGCCGGAACATCATCCCTCGCTGATGTCGGGCCTGCTGGTCGCGGCAGCCAGTTGGGGCCTCGCCGAATATTTCACCCGCCAGCGGCGCATGGCGCTGCCCTCCATCCTGTTGCTGGCCGGCTTCGTCGGCGGCGTCGCCTTTTCGCTGGGCGCGCTGGCGGCGCAACTCTTCCCCGATGTCGGCGACCGGGCAGGCGCGCTGATCCTGTCTGGCGTCGCTGCGTTCAGCGCGCTGGCGGCCTTCGCGCACTGGCGGCGCTTCATGGTGCCGATCACCGTGGCGGCAGGCGCTGCGGCGGCGGCTGGCGTCGTCGCGGGCCTCGTCATCGCGGCGATCCCGAACAATGTCACCCTGCCCTTCCTGCTGTTGCTGGCTGGCGGGCTTGCCATCTTCGCCTTCGCCATGTGGTGGGACATGTCGGACCGCAGCCGCATCACCCGCCGGTCGGACGTCGCCTTCTGGCTGCACCTTACCGCTGCGCCGATGATCGCCCATTCGCTCTTCCACCTGCTCGGCGTATTCGACGGCGACGACATCAGCGTCGCAAAGGCAGTGATGGTCATCGCCCTCTATGTCGCCTTCGGCCTTGTCGCTCTGGCGATCGACCGGCGCGCGCTGCTGGTCTCCAGCCTCGCTTATGTTCTCTTCGCCCTCTATGCCCTGTTCAAGCAGGCCGGCGCGGTCGAACTCTCCGCCGCCTTCACCGCACTGGTGATCGGCTCCTCGCTGCTGCTGCTGTCGGCGCTCTGGCACCATGCCCGCACGCTGGTGGTCGGCGGCCTGCCCCCTTCCCTGATCGACAAGCTGCCCTATCTCGATCGCGCACCGGCCTGAACATCCTCCCCAAAGCCTGCCTTGGGGAGGGAGCAGGAGGACTTACCCCTCCACGATCCGCAATAATTTGCGCTCGACCGGGGCCAGGATATTCTGCAAATCCTGGCCTCGTTTCAATATATTGCCCGCTTCGCCGACCAGCGCCCACATGCCCTGCCGGTTGCGCAGCGCCGGCCGTTTTTCGATGCGATATTCGGGGCGTTCGGCGGCGCGGCGGAACGCGCTGAAAATCGCGGCCTCACGCCCCATGTCCATGGCATAGTCACGCCAGTGCCCGGCGGACACCATCCGGCCATACAGGTCCATGATCCGCTGCAATTCCTGCCGGTCGAACCCGACCTGCCCCGCTCCACCCTTGGGAAACGGCGTCACATTGGACATCAGGCCCGGTCACGCGCCTTGAACAGCGACTCGTCGTCGGGCAGCTTGGGCCGCTGCTGTTCCGCGATCAGCTCCGCCAGCCGCTTCTGCAACTGTTCGACCTCGCACTGGAGCAGTTCCAGCTTCTGCTTTTCCGGGTCGAAACAGTCGGAGCAAGGGGTGCCATAGGGCACGAAATCACGCTGATAGGCGGTCACGTCGACCAGCATCGCCCGCGCCGGTATGCCCACCATCGTCGCGCCTTCGGCCACATCCTTGGTCACCACCGCATTGGCCCCGACCCGCGCCCGCGCGCCGACCGTCACTGGCCCCAGCACCTGCGCGCCCGACCCGACGATCACGCCATCGCCCAGCGTCGGGTGCCGCTTGCCCGCAATGCCATTGGCCGGATCGGTCCCGCCCAGTGTCACATTCTGGTACAGCGTCACATCGTCGCCAATCTCCGCCGTCTCCCCGACCACGGTAAATCCATGGTCGATGAAGAAACGCTTGCCGATCTTGGCCCCCGGATGAATGTCGTTCCCGGTCATGAAGCGCGAGAAATGATTGACCGCGCGCGCCAGGAAAAAGAGCCGCGCCCGATACAGGCGATGGGCCACCCGGTGAAAGGCCAGCGACCAAACGCCCGGATATAACAGGATTTCTGCACGGGACCGGGGCGCAGGATCGCGCGATTTGACCGAATCCAGATAGGCAATGAGGGCGCGTACCATCCACATATCCCCGAACCGGGCGCGCCTGTCCGCACGCCGCTATAGCTAAATCGAACCCAACATAGCGATGCGGGTCCGATTTTTCCAGAGACGGCGCTATTTCCCCTTCGCCACCGCAAATAGGAACTTGCTTGCCGCGCGCCGATAAGACAACTATATAAGTAGACAATCAGACCAAAGGCAGACGGATGATCGACGCTCTCACGGCCCATTTCGGCGAAATCCTGCCGTTCATCCTGGTCGGCTTCGGCGCGCAGATGGTCGACGGCGCGCTCGGCATGGCCTATGGCGTCATCTCCAGCACGCTGCTGCTCACGCTCGGCGTGCCGCCCAGCCGCGCCTCGGCCAGCGTCCATGTCGCGGAAACCTTCACCACCGCCGTCTCAGCCATCAGCCATATCCTGCACAAGAATGTCGACTGGAAGCTGTTTTCGAAGCTCATCATTCCCGGCGTCATCGGCGGCGTGACGGGCGCCTATGTCCTGTCCAATATCGACGGCGCCGTCATCAAACCCTATATTCAGGCCTATCTCGCTGCCATCGGCCTCTATCTCGTCTGGCGTGGCTTTCACCTGCCGCCCAAGCAGAAAGACCCCAAATGGGTGACACCGCTCGGCCTGACGGGCGGTTTCATGGATGCGACCGGCGGCGGTGGCTGGGGGCCGATCGTGACCTCCAACCTGTTGTTGCAGGGGTCCAGCCCGCGCCATACGATCGGCACCGTCAACACGGTCGAATTCTTCCTGACCCTGTCGATCAGCCTCACCTTCCTCATCCATCTGGGCTGGCAGGCCTTCACCACCTACACGCTCGGCCTGTTGATCGGCGGCGTATTGGCCGCCCCGGTCGGCGCGATGCTCGCCAGGCATATCCCGCCCCGCCTGTTGTTCACGGCAGTCGGCTTCATCCTGACCCTGACATCGATCGTCGGCCTCGCCAAATATCTTGGATATATCGGCTAAAACACTTATATTCGGCTTTCTGATCGAGGAAGCCGATAGATGTCCAACTACCTCCCCACCCTCAAACAGCTGCAATATCTGGTTGCGCTGAAGGAACAGGGACATTTCGGCAAGGCGGCCGACAGCTGCTACGTCACCCAGTCCACCTTGTCGGCGGGCATCCGCGAACTGGAATCGCTGCTGGGCGTCACGCTGGTGGAGCGCACCCGCCGCGTCGTGCGCTTTACCGCGCTTGGCGATCGCATCGTGGAAAAGGCGCACCGCGTGCTGCGGGAGGCGGAGGAGCTTTCCGCCATCGCCGAAGCGTCGGGCAAGCCGCT
Source organism: Sphingobium xenophagum NBRC 107872 (assembly GCF_000367345.1). Classification (GTDB taxonomy): domain Bacteria; phylum Pseudomonadota; class Alphaproteobacteria; order Sphingomonadales; family Sphingomonadaceae; genus Sphingobium; species Sphingobium xenophagum. Next base: position 34,562 of record NZ_BARE01000005.1, on the reverse strand, counting down.
GTCGGGCGAATTGCGCATGAGCGTCATTCCGACCATCGCGCCCTTCCTGCTGCCCCGCCTGTTGCCCCGCCTGCGCGCCGACCGGCCCGAACTCAAACTCTATCTGCGCGAGGAGACGACCCAGGCCGCAATCGAATCGCTGCGCCATGGCAATGTCGATTGCGTCCTGCTCGCCCTCCCCTTCGCCACCGGCGAACTTGAAAGCGAAATCCTCTTTCAGGACCGCCTCTATGTCGCCTTCCCGCGCGACGATCCGCGCGATCCGCCAGACTGGATTGCGCCGGAGATGATCGACGAGAGCAAATTATTGCTGCTGGAGGATGGGCATTGCCTGAAGGACCATGCGCTGGCCGCCTGCAACCGCCCCGAACTGCGCGCCAGCGCAATCATGATGGGCACGTCGCTGCACACGCTCATTCAGATGGTCGACAATGGCCTGGGCGTCACCATGCTGCCTGAAATGGCGATCGCCAGCGGCATATTGGAACATACCCAGATCGTCGCCCGCCCGCTCCGCTCCGACCGGGCCTGGCGTGACATCGCGCTGGTCTGGCGCAAGAACAGCCCACGCGAAAAGGAATTTCACCTCCTCGCCGGCATTCTGCGCGAAGCGTCCGATCCGCCGACGATGGTGGAGGCGGCCTGACACCTCCGTTCGTTTCGAGCGAAGTCGAGAAACAAACGGATGCTAACCAATCCAGCCCTTCGCCTTCGCCTCATCCTCCGCCCGCGCCTCGACCCATCCCGCCGCGCCGTCGGCGAAATGCTCTTTCTTCCAGAAGGGTGCCTGCGACTTCAGCCAGTCGATCAGGAAGGCGCAGCTTTCCAGCGCGGCGGCGCGGTGGCGCGATGCCGTGCCGACGAACACGATGCGCGCGCCCGGCTCCAGCCGCCCGAAGCGGTGGATGACGCTCAGGCCCAACAGCGGCCAGCGCGCCATCGCCTCGTCGCAGATGCGGTCGACCTGCGCCTGCGTCATCGCCGGATAATGTTCCAGTTCCAGCGCGACCAGCCCGCCGCCACCGCGCACCACGCCGGTAAAGCTCGCCACCCCGCCACCGCCCAGGGCTTCGAGCGCGGCCAGTTCGGTCGCGACATCGAAATCCCCGGCCTGCACCGCGACCCGCTTCATCCCCCGGTCACCGGCGGAAACAGCGCCAGCTCGCGCGCATCGCCGATCGGGCTGTCCAGCGCCACGAACCGCTGGTCCAGCGCCGCGCGCAACCGCGTCGCATCGCCCAGCGCCTCGGCATGGCCGCCGCCCCGCGCCGCCAGCATCGCCACCAGATCGGCAATGCTGGTCCCCGCGTCGGGCCGCGCCACCTGCTCCTCATCCAGACCGATCCGTTCGCGGACCCAGGCGAAATAGACTATCGTCAGCATGATCCGCGCTCAATCCATATGCTTGATGCCGACGCGCAGATAATCCCAGCCGGTTATCAGCGTCAGCAGCGCGGCGGCCCACAGCGTCACGATGCCGACCGCCTGGACGAAGGGAAATTGCGGCACCGCCCCCGCCAGAATCAGCGCGCCCAGCGCAATGATCTGGAAGGTGGTTTTCCACTTGGCCAGCCGCGACACCGGCACCGACACCTGAATGCCCGCCAGAAATTCGCGCAATCCCGACACCGCGATCTCGCGCAGCAGGATGATCATCGCGGCGACGATATGGATGCCCGCTATGTCGCGCGTGGCGCTCAGCATCAGGATGACGGCGGCGACCATGATCTTGTCGGCGATGGGATCGAGGAAGATGCCCAGCCGCGACACCGCGCCCTGCGCCCGCGCCAGATAGCCGTCAAAATAATCGGTAATGCCCATCAGGCAATAGAGCGCGAAGGCCAGCGCATAGCCCGTGGTCCAGCGCGCGCCCATTTCCGCGGGCCACAGCAGGGCGACCAGCAACGGCACCGTGACGATGCGCGAAAGCGTAAGCAGATTGGGCAGCGTCAGCATCGCCGCCGACTGCCACAGTCCGGCGCGACGCACAAGGCGCGACACATGGGCGCGACGCATGATTGCGGCAACGGGATTGGACAGCGGCACCGCCAGCGGCTAGACCCCGCTCCGGTCGCTAACGGTAAAGAAGCCCCCTTCATCCATGAAAGCCTCTCTCAGGCTCTTGAACAAGCGCCGTTTCCTGCCGCTTTTCATCACCCAGTTGCTCGGCGCGTTCAACGACAATCTCTTCAAGAACGCGATGGTGCTGTTCGTCGTCTATCAGGTGTATAACGACGAACGCTCGGAAACCTGGTTCAGCGCGCTGGCCACCGGCATCTTCATCCTGCCCTTCTTCCTCCTGTCCGCCTTGTCGGGACAATTGGCCGATCAGCGGGACAAGGCGGTCATCATCCGCTGGGTCAAGGGCGCGGAAATCGCGATCATGCTGGTCGGCGCGACTGGCCTCGGCCTCATCTGGGCGGGCATCGCCGTCCACACGCTGGCCATTCCGCTGCTGCTGCTCGCGTTGTTCGCCATGGGGGTCCACTCCACCTTCTTCGGCCCGATCAAATATGCCATCCTGCCCCAGCATCTCCATGACGATGAAGTGCTGGGCGGCACCGGCCTGGTGGAAGCCGGCACCTATATCGCCATTCTGGCGGGCACGATTCTGGCTGGCCTGATCCCGGTGGAGGTCGCTGCGGTCGGCATCGTCATCACCGCGCTGATCGGCTTTGCCGCCGGGCGCAGGGTGCCGTCCGCTCCGTCCCTGCTGGAACGGACGCCGATCGATTTTCACATCATCCGCTCGTCGATTACGCTGGTGCGCGGCACCATGCATATCCGCCGCCTGTTTCTGGCGATCATGTCGATCAGCCTGTTCTGGGCGGTCGGCTCCATCCTGTTCATCCAGTTTCCGCCGCTGGTCAAAAATGTGCTGACCGCCGACAAGTCGGTCGCCAGCCTGTTCCTCGCCATCTTCTCGATCGGCATCGCCATCGGCTCGATCGCGATCAACCGGCTGCTCTGCGGCCATGTCTCGGCCAAATACGCCCCGGCATCGGTGATCGGCATGGGCGCCTGCATCGTCGCCTTCCATGTCGTATGCGCGCTGTGGACGCCCGCCCCCGCCGGACAGATGCTCTCATTCAGCGACTTCCTCGCGCATCCCATGGCGATGCCGCTATCCGCCTGCCTGCTCGGCGTCGCGACCTTTGGCGGCATGTTCGTCGTGCCACTCTACGCCTTCCTCACCACCACCGTCGAAAAATGCGAAGCCGCGCGTACGGTCGCAGCCAATAATATCGTGAACAGCGGCATGATGGTGGTTGGATCGGTCATCGCGATCGGCCTGACGATCGCCGGCCTGTCAGTCGTGAAGCAACTGCTGCTCGTCGCCCTTCTCTGCCTGCCCTGCGCCTGGCTGGCATGGAAACTGCACAAGGCGTGCGACGGCCCCGTCTGTGCCTGAAATCCTCCCCTTCAAGGGGAGGTGGCGCGCCGAAGGCGTGACGGCGGGGTGTCACCCTCTCGATGGCTCAACACCCTTCCGTCTGGCCTGCGGCCAGCCATCTCCCCCGCAAGGGGAGGATGGGCGCTCAGGAAATGAAGCTGTAGAAGGCCGTGAAGAAGGCGCAGAAGCTCAATCCGAACAGCTTCCAGTCGCTATCGTCATCGACCCGCTTTCGCCTGGCCGCTGGCGCCTGCTCGACAACGCGCAGCACATGCTGCGGCAACCGCTGGCGAAAGGGGTGGCGGGCGGATTCGGTCGTCAGGACAAGGGGGCGTGTTCGCATGATGATGGGTTAACGCATTATTTACCATTTGGGCCATTGCGAAAGATGGTTAACCTGGCCCTGTCCCGGTGCGGGACAGACTTGACTGTATCAGGCGAATAATACAGCATGGCTGAACCGATGACCGATCCGTCCAGCATAGCCGATCCCGCCGCGCCGCCGCCGCGCGAATTCGGCGCAGGGCCGCCCAGCGCCTTCGCCCCGCCCACGCCCTGGCGGCGGCGGTTGCAGATATTGGGCTGGATCATCGCGGCTGGCCTGGCGCTGCTGATGCTGGTGATCGGCTGGCTCGCCGTCACCGCCCCCCTCTCCCGCTCGCTCCGGCCCATCGCGCCGCCCAGCATCAGCCTGATGTCGACGGACGGCCACCTCATCGCCCGGCGCGGCGCGGTGATCGACACGCCGGTCACCATCGCGCAGCTTCCCGCCCATGTGCCCCAGGCTTTCATGGCGATCGAGGATCGGCGCTTCTACAGCCATTGGGGCGTCGATCCGCGCGGCATCGCCCGCGCCGCCTGGCACAATCTCTGGTCGGACGGATCGTCGCAGGGCGGCAGCACCATCACCCAGCAGCTGGCCAAGGGTGTGTTCCTCTCCAGCGACCGCACCATGGGCCGCAAGGCGCGTGAGGCGATGATCGCCTTCTGGCTCGAAGCCTGGCTGACGAAGGACCAGATCCTCGAACGCTATCTGTCCAACGTCTATTTCGGCGACAATGTCTATGGCCTGCGCGCCGCCGCGCTCCATTATTTCAACCGCGCGCCCGAACGGCTGACCATCCCGCAGGCCGCGATGCTGGCGGGCCTGCTCAAGGCGCCATCCCGCCTTGCCCCCACCAGCAATCTGAAGGGCGCGCGCGCCCGCGCCGCGCTGGTGACGCAGGCGATGGTGGACGCTGGCTATCTGACGCAGGCGGAACGCAACGCCCTGCCCCCCGTCCGCCTCAACGTCCGCGAAACGCCCGACGCCACCACCGGCACCTATTTTGCCGACTGGGTGCTGCCCGACGCCCGCGACCGGGCGGGCGCGGTCTATGGCGAACAGAAAATCGACACCACGCTCGACTGGCGCATCCAGCGCCTGGCCGAAGCCGCCGTCCGCCGCGCGCCGCTGGGCGGAGCGCAGGCGGCACTGGTCGCAATGAAGCCGGACGGCAGCGTCGTCGCCATGGTCGGCGGCAAGAATTACGCCAAAAGCAGCTTCAACCGCGCCGTGCAGGCCAGGCGCCAGCCCGGATCGACCTTCAAGCTGTTCGTCTATCTCGCCGCCTTCCGCGCAGGCATGACGCCAGAGGATATGATCGACGACACGCCGATCACTACCGGCTCGTATCGCCCGGCCAATCATGGCGGCAAATATCGTGGCCGCATCAGCCTGCGTCAGGCGTTCGCCGCCTCCAGCAATGTCGCCGCCGTCCGCCTGACGCAGAAGGTCGGCGTCGACAATGTCATCAAGGTCGCCCGCGATCTGGGCGTCACCGCGCCCCTGACCGAGGATTTGAGCCTGGCACTCGGCACATCGGAAATTCCGCTGATCGAACTGGCCGAAGCCTATGCGGCGGTCGCGGCGGGATCATATCCCGTCCTTGCCCATGGCCTGCCGCCCGAAGAACGGGGCTGGTTCGAACGGTTGATGGCGCGCCAGCGCGCCTTCGATGACGATGAACTGGCCATGATCCGCGACCTGCTCTCCTCCGCGGCCAATCGCGGCACCGGCAGCGCCGCGGCCCTGCGCACCAGCACCTTCGGCAAGACCGGCACGACCCAGGACAGCCGCGACGCCATCTTCGTTGGCTATGCCGGTGGTCTGGTGACGGCGGTATGGATCGGCAATGACGACAATAGCCCGCTCCCCGGCGGCGCGGCAGGCGGCGGCATCCCCGCACGCATCTGGCGCAATTTCATGAGCGGCGCGATCAACGAAGCGGTGGAGGACGCCCCGGTCGAAACGCAGGATGCCGACCTCGTCAACGCCATCGCCAATATCAGCGTGGAAACCGGCATCGGCAATGTCGGACTCGGTGTCGACGAAGGCGGCATGACCGTGAATCTCGGCCCGGCCCAGATCCGCCTGCCCACCGACCAGCCCGCCCCGCCAGCCGACACGCCCCCACCGCGCATCGCCCCCACGCAACCGCCGCAGGGCGAGGATAGCGGGCCTTAACTCGACCGTCAGGGTCGATCGACATTCAGATGATGACGAGCCGAAAATGGTGGTTTTTCGTGACCCGGAGCGCAGCCTACTAAAAGTAGGTGAGCACCGGAAGCACGGAAAATCGCCATTTGCAGGCCGTCAGGGCTGAATGTCGATCGACCCTAAACCGCCTGCGCGGCCGCCCATCCGCTGGCCCACGCCCATTGGAAGTTATAGCCGCCCAGCCAGCCGGTAACGTCCACCGCCTCGCCAATCGCGTACAGGCCCGGCACCTTGCTTGCCTCCATCGTCCGCGATGACAAGCCCGCCGTCGCAATCCCGCCGACCGTGACCTCGGCCTTGGCATAGCCCTCCGTCCCCGTCGGCGCGAACGGCCAGTCGTGCAGCCGCGCACCCAGTTGCCGCAGCGCCTTGTCGGACAGGTTGCCCATCTCGCCCTGCACCCCGGCCCGCTCCAGCAGCGCATCGGCCAGCCGCTCGGTCAGCGCCTGCGCCACTATCTTGCGCAAACTTGCGCGTGGCCGTTCGCGCTTCGCCTCGATCAGCCAGTCCGCGTCATGGTCTGGCAGGAAATCGACATGGATCGGGGTGCGATGCTGCCAATAGGAAGATATCTGCAACATCGCCGGTCCCGACAGACCGCGATGGGTGAACAGCGCCGCCTCCCGAAAACGCATCTTGTTCCAGCGGACCATGACGTCCGCCGACACGCCCGACAGTGCCTGAAACAGCGCCTCGTCCGCCCCCAGCGTGAAGGGCACCAGCGCAGGGCGGGGCTGGATGATCGACAGCCCGAATTGCCGCGCGACGTCATAGGCAAAGCCGGTCGCGCCCATTTTCGGGATGGACGGCCCGCCCGTCGCCAGCACCAGCGCGGGCGCGCAATGCTCCACCCCGCCGACCGTCACCCGATACAGGCCATCGCCATGCGCCACGTCGGCAATCGGCTGCCCCAGTGCCATCGTCACCCTGCCCTTGGCGCATTCCTCCTCCAGCATCGCGACAATCTGCTTTGCCGACCCGTCGCAGAATAATTGCCCCAGCGTCTTTTCATGCCAGGCGATGCCATAACTATCGACCAGCGCGATAAAATCCTGCGCGCTGTAGCGCCCCAGCGCCGATTTGGCGAAATGCGGATTGGCCGACAGATAACGATCCGCCGCCGTATCGACATTGGTGAAATTGCACCGCCCGCCGCCCGAAATCAGGATTTTCTTGCCCGGCTGATCGGCATGATCGATCAGCAGCACCCGCCTGCCCCGCTGGCCTGCGACCGCCGCACACATCATCCCCGCCGCACCCGCACCCAGGATGATCGCGTCCCAATCGGCCATCATCGACCCCGCTTGCCGCGCACCAGCGCCTCGTCCAGCGCCGACAGGAATCGCGAACGGTCAGTCTTGCCAAAGGGCGGCGGCCCGCCAATCTGTTCGCCCCCCGCGCGCAGATCCGCCATGATCGCCCGCGTCGCAATCGCCGCGCCAATCGAACTCAGCGTGAAGGGCTTGCCATTGGGCGCAATCACGATCGCACCGGCTTTCAGGCATCGGTCCGCCAGCAGGATGTCGGCCGTGATGCACACCGCGCCCGCATCCGCCCGCTCGGCAATCCAGTCGTCCGCCGCATCGAACCCGTCGCTCACCACCACCCGGTCGATCAGGTCATGGGCGGGAACCCGGATCGGGCTGTTGCTCACGATCGTGACCGGCACGCCATGACGAAAGGCGACCTTGTAAATCTCGTCCTTCACAGGACAGGCATCGGCATCGACCAGAATCTTCATGGCTCCGGGCGATAAGCGCGGGGACAGCACTTCACAATGGCCCGATTGAAGCGCCCTGTGTTCCCGCGCAGGCGGGAACACAGTCGCGCCGTTTGAACTGGGTTCCCGCCTACGCGGGAACACGCTGCCGTTGGTCGTGGCCGGAGCTTATTTCCCGCTATGACCATTCCCCGCCTTCACCCCACGCCCATCCTGCCCTACATGAGACGGCAATGAGCGCCCCCCTGTACAACAAAGATATTTTGCGGCTCGCCGCCAGCATCCCGCATCATCACCGCCTGCCTGCCCCGCAGGCAAGCGTGGAGCGGCGCTCCCCCACTTGCGGGTCGCGGGTGACGGTGGATGTGGCGATGGCCGACGGTCGCCTGTCCGACATCGGGCTGGACGTAAAGGCATGCGCGCTGGGGCAGGCATCCGCCTCGCTGATGGCCGCGCAGGCCATCGGCATGAGCGCCGACGAACTGGCCGAGGCGCGCGACAAGCTGACCGCCTATCTGTCGGGCGCCAGCGACGATCTCGATTTCTGGCCCGGCCTTGCCGTCCTCGCCCCGGCGCGCGGCTACCCCGCCCGCCATGCCTCGATCCGGCTGGGCTTTGAAGCCATTGCCGAAGCCGCCCGGATGGCCGACGCCTGATGGCCAAATCCGCCGCTCCCATCACCGCGACCGAGATATTGCTCTCCGACGGCGTCCTCCTGCTGGGCGCGGCGTTGCTGTTCGTCATCATCTTCCGCCGCTTCGGGCTGGGCGCGGTGCTGGGCTATCTCGTCGCGGGCGCGCTGGTCGGGCCGCAGGGGCTGGGGCTGGTGGGCGGCGGCGAATCGAAGCTCGCCATTGCCGAAATCGGCATCGTCCTGCTGCTTTTCCTCGTCGGTCTGGAACTGCATCCCGCCCGGCTGTGGCGGCTGAAGCGGGACATATTCGCCCTCGGCTTGGCGCAGGTGGTGCTGTGCGGCTGCGTCCTGACCGCGATCATCTTCTATTTCACCGGCTTCACCTGGGGCGCGGCGATTGCGCTCGGCCTGCCGCTCGCCCTCTCGTCGACCGCTCAGGTCTTGCCGGGCCTGAAATCCAGCGGCCGCATCAACTCGCCCTTCGGTGAAAAGATATTCTCGATCCTGCTGTTTCAGGATCTTTCCATCGTCCCGCTGATCACCATCGTCGCCGCCCTGTCCCGCAACCCCGCTGATGCAGGCGGACCGCCCGGATGGATGACGGCGGCCTATACCGTCGCGGCGATCGCGGGCCTGGTTCTGGCCGGTCGCTTCGTCCTGCGCCCGCTCCTGTCCCTTGTCGGACGGTTGGGCGAGCGCGAACTGTTCGTCACCGTCGGCCTGTTCACCGTGCTGGCCGCCGCCGCGCTGATGCACAGCCTGCATCTTTCCACCGCCCTGGGTGCCTTCGTCGCGGGCGTGATGCTAGCCGATTCGCCCTATCGGCATGAAATAGAGGCGGACGTCGAACCGTTCCGTTCCATCCTGCTCGGCCTGTTCTTCCTGGCGGTCGGCATGGTGCTGGACCTCGCCACCGTCGCCGCCAATCCCGTGTTCGTCATCGGCATGGCGCTGATCCTGGTCGCGACCAAGGCCGCGATCATCACCGGCCTCGCCCGCCTGTTCGGCATGGACTGGCGACCCGCGCTTGGCGCTGGCCTGCTGCTCAGTCAGGGCGGCGAATTCGGCTTCGTCCTCTTCGCCCAGGCGCAGGGCGCGCTGCTGATCGCGCCCGAAGCCGCCAGCCTGTTCAGCGCCATCGTCACCTTCTCCATGGCGACCACCCCCTTCCTGATGCTGTTCGCCCGCCGGTTTGAATTCGCCACGCCCAGTGCCGGCGCCGATCTGCCCGACCCGGACGAAGCGCCGCGCGGCACCGCGATCATCGTTGGCTATGGCCGCTTCGGCCAGACGGTCGCGCAAATGCTGATCGGCCATGGCTTTGCCGTCGTGTCGATCGACAAGAAGCCCGCCCAGATCGAAACGTCGCAGCGGTTCGACACGAAAGTCTATTATGGCGATGGCACCCGCATCGACCTGCTGCGCCGCGCCGGCGCGGAAGAAGCCCGGCTGATCGCCTTCTGCATCGACGATCCCTCGCTTGACAGCCGCACCCTTGAACCCATTGCCGAAGCCTTCCCGCAGGCGGCGCTGATGGTCCGTGCCTTCGACCGGCGGCAATTGCTGGCCTTGCAGAACATCGATCTCGCCGCCGTGGTGCGCGAAGTCTATGAATCGGCCATCTGCATGGGCGTGCAGGCGATGGAGGCACTTGGCGTCCCGTCGGAGGAAATCGAGGAAGTCGAACGCCAATATCGCGCCAACGATCAGCAAAGGCTGGCGCTCCAGATCGAACATGGCACGCTGCTGGCGGCCAAGGATCTCATGTATCGCCCCGGCAGAGGCATGCGCCTGCTCTCGCGCGGCGACGGAGAAAAGCCATGATCCCCATATTCGCCGCCCTGTCTGCCGCCCTCGCCATCGGGGCGGGCGCGTTTGGCGCGCATGGCGTTGCCGATCCCAAGGCGGCGGAATGGCTGCGCACCGGCGGCCTTTACCAGCTGGTTCATGCCGTCGCCGCACTGGCGATCATGGGCGTGGCGCGCGGCGCGGCAGCGCTTTTGCTGGTTGGCGCGGCGATCTTCGCCCTCACCCTCTACGCCATGGCGCTGGGCGCGCCCAAATGGCTCGGCGCGGTGACGCCCATTGGCGGCCTGTTGATGATCGCTGGCTGGCTCTGGGCGGCATGGACCTTCGGGCAACGCTGACGCGCGCCCTTGCCCCGGCCATCTACCCGGCCTAGATTGACGTCATGGCCGACCATCACCACCATCATCACGAACCCACCGGCACCCGGTTGGCCGACGCTGCGCGCGCCATGCTGGAAACGCAGGGCGAACAATGGACGCCCATGCGCGCGGCCATTTTCGATGCGCTGGCGGCGGAGGACAAGCCCGCATCGGCCTATGACATTGCCGACACCGTGTCGAAGGCGCGCGGCAAGCGGGTCGCGCCCAACAGCGTCTATCGCATCCTCGACCTGTTCGTGACGAACAATGTCGCGATGCGGGTGGAAAGCGCCAACGCCTATATCGCCAATGCCCATCCCGGCTGCCACCATGACTGCATCTTCCTGGTGTGCCGCACCTGCAAGCAGGCAACCCATGTCGATGATGACAAGGTGACGAACGAAGTCCGCGCCGTTGCCGAACAGGAAGGGTTCAAGCCCGAACGCCCGGTGATAGAAATTTTGGGAACATGCGCCAAATGCGCTGCATAAGTGGATCGTTGCGCTTCGCGACGGAACGGCCTAGCGCCCTGACGAGTCTATGTCTTTCATGAACGATCGCCCCCAAACCCCGTTGCTCGACCAGGTGATCTGGCCGTCCGACCTGCGCGCCCTCAAGCCGGAGCAGCTGCGGCAACTTGCCGACGAACTGCGGCAGGAAGTGATCGCCGCTGTCGGCGTCACTGGCGGCCATCTGGGATCGGGGCTTGGCGTGGTCGAATTGACGACCGCCATCCACTACGTGTTCGACACGCCCAATGACAAGCTGATCTGGGACGTGGGGCATCAATGCTATCCCCACAAAATCCTGACCGGACGGCGCGACCGCATCCGCACTTTGCGTCAGGGCGGCGGCCTGTCGGGCTTCACCAAGCGCGCCGAATCCGATTTCGACCCGTTCGGCGCGGCGCATAGCTCCACGTCGATCAGCGCGGCTCTGGGCTTCGCCATCGCCAACAAGATGCAGGACCGGCCAGGCAAGGGCATCGCCGTCATCGGCGACGGCGCGATGTCGGCGGGCATGGCCTATGAGGCGATGAACAATGCGCAGGCGGCGGGCAATCGCCTGATCGTCATCCTGAACGACAATGACATGTCGATCGCCCCCCCGGTTGGCGGCCTGTCGGGCTATCTCGCGCGGCTCGTGTCCAGCCGCGAATTTCTGGGCCTGCGAGACCTTGCGAAGAAGCTGGCGCGCAAGCTGCCCCGCCCGCTCCACAATGCCGCGCGCAAGACCGACGAATTCGCCCGGGGCATGGCGATGGGCGGCACCCTGTTCGAGGAACTGGGCTTTTACTATGTCGGCCCGATCGACGGCCATAATCTCGACCAGTTAATCCCCGTGCTGGAAAATGTCCGCGACGCTGCCGAAGGGCCGTGCCTGGTCCATGTCGTCACGCAAAAGGGCAAGGGCTATGGCCCCGCCGAAGCGGCCGATGACAAATATCATGGCGTCCAGAAATTCGACGTCATCACCGGCACCCAGGCCAAGGCACCGCCCGGCCCGCCCAGCTATACCAATGTCTTTGCCCAGGCGCTGATTGCCGAGGCGCAGCGCGATCCAGCCGTCTGCGCCATCACCGCCGCCATGCCGTCCGGCACCGGGCTGGACAAATTCGCGACCGCTTTTCCCGACCGCTGCTTTGACGTCGGCATCGCCGAACAACATGCCGTCACCTTTGCCGCGGGCCTCGCCGCGCAGGGGATGCGGCCCTTCTGCGCCATCTATTCGACCTTCCTGCAACGCGCCTATGATCAGGTCATCCATGACGTCGCGATCCAGAATCTGCCCGTCCGATTCGCCATCGACCGCGCGGGTCTGGTCGGCGCGGACGGATCGACCCATGCGGGCAGTTTCGACGTCACCTATCTCGCCACCCTGCCCAACATGGTGGTGATGGCGGCGGCGGACGAAGCGGAACTGGTCCATATGACCCATACCGCCGCCTGCCATGACAGCGGGCCGATCGCGCTGCGCTATCCGCGCGGCAACGGCACCGGCGTCGCCATGCCCGCCGTTCCGGAGCGTCTGGACATCGGCAAGGGCCGCATCGTGCGCGACGGGCGGCAGGTCGCCATCCTCTCGCTCGGCACAAGGCTGGAAGAGGCGCTCAAAGCCGCCGAGGCTCTGGAAGCGCGCGGCCTGTCCACCACCGTCGCCGACCTGCGCTTTGCCAAGCCGCTCGACGAAGCGATGATCCGCCGCCTGCTCACCACCCATGAAGTCGCCGTGACGATCGAGGAAGGCGCGATCGGCGGCCTTGGCGCGCATGTGCTGACGCTGGCCAGTGACCTTGGCCTCATCGACAACGGCCTGAAACTGCGCACCCTGCGCCTGCCGGACCTGTTTCAGGATCAGGACAAGCCCGAAAAACAATATGCCGACGCGCGCCTGGACGCCGACGCCATCATCGACACGGTGCTGACGGCATTGCGCCACAACAGCGTAGGAACCGAAGCGCGGGCCTAAAAAATTCTCCACCTTCCGGGGGAGGGTATGATAAACTTACTTTGCTCCGTTCGTTTCGAGCGAAGTCGAGAAACATCATGCACAGGTTTCTCGACTTCGCTCGAAACGAACGGAGCTGGGCGCTTCACGCGGGAAAGCAGCTATCGCAACAAAAAAGGGGCCATTCGGCCCCTTTTCCATTCCCTATTACTGCGGCGTTGCGGCTCGTGCGTCCTGACCGTCGCCTTCGGGGGCGGCGATAATGTCGCGGGTGGTCGCGCCCTTGTCGACCACTTCGGTGCCCGGATCGCCAGCGGTCGAGCGGATGCCCGCCGCCGCATTGGCGCGACCGGCAGCGTTCAGCGTCGACGTTTCGGTCGCGCTGCGCTGCGCGGGGCCACCGAACATCGCTTCCATCGCCGCCTTGCTCGAATCGACCGCATTGGACGAAGGCGAGCCGGGCGCGGGCGGCACCAGCGCGAAGTCTGGTGGGATCACCAGCGGCGCCTGACGCGACACCGCAAATTCATCGGGACGTTCGCGGTTGAACAGCCCGCCGCCGCCGCCGCAGGCCGACAGGGTGGTGAGCAGACCGGCGGCAAGGATCAGTTTAAGCTTCACTTCAAAGTCTCCGTATTTGCGCCCTTGTCGCGCAGCAGCAACGCCCGCGCAAGCAGGATCAGCACGCCGATGGTGATCGCTGCGTCAGCCAGGTTGAAAATCAGGAAGGGCCGCCAGTCGCCAAAATGCAGGTCGGCATAATCAACGACATAGCCCAGCCTTATCCGGTCGACGATATTGCCGATGGCGCCGCCTAGGACCAGCCCCAGCGCCGCGACATCCTGCCGCGCCTTTTCGCGCCACATCCACACGCCCACAAATCCGGCGATCAATATGGTCATGCCCACCAGCCCCCAGCGCATCAGGTCGGTGTCGGCGTGAAAGAAGCCCATCGACACGCCGCGATTTTCCAGCCAGCGCAGGCGGAAGATCGGCAATATCTCGATCCCCAGATCCGCCCGGCTCTTGAGCGCCAGCGGATAGGTGACGGCATATTTAATGAGCTGGTCGAGCGCCAACGTCACGATCGCGACGGTCAGGCCCAGCGGGCGGTGGTTGATAGGATTAGTCATCGATCAAACCCAGCGACTGGAAAAAACGTGCTCCCGCGAAGGCGGGAGCCCAGCTCGGACGGCACGACTAGGCTCCCGCCTTCGCGGGAGCACGTTGTTCCATGCCTATTCATAGCGCAACAACGGCGTCACACCGGCCGCACAGCGCGCCATCTTCGGTGACTTCGGGCAGCAAGCGCCAGCAACGGCCGCATTTGTGCCATTCGCTGGGACGGACGCTGATGCCGTCGCCCTCGCCCATCGTCACCCGCGCGACGATCGCCACTTCAGCGAAATCGACGTCGCCCACGGCCAGCACCTGCCCCATGGTGACATCGGCCTCCAGGCTGGAACGCACGATCTTTTCGCGCCGCAACGGCTCGATCGCCTCGTTGACCTGTTCGCGCTGGCTGCGCAACTCGGTCCATTTCTCGTCCAGATGCGCGTTGATCCAGTGATGGTCGATCTCCGGCCATTCCAGAAAATGCACGCTTTCCTCGTCACTTGGGAAGCGGCTTTGCCATACTTCCTCCGCGGTGAAGGGGATGATCGGCGCGGCATAGCGGACCAGCGCGTGGAACAGCGTATCCAGCAATGTGCGATAGGCGCGGCGCTTGGGGTCCGACGGCGCGTCGCAATAGAGGCAGTCCTTGCGAATGTCGAAGAAGAAGGCCGACAGGTCGCTATTGGCGAAATCGAACAGCGCGCGGGTATAGCGGCTGAATTCCAGCCAATTCTCGCTGTCCGCTGCCTTGTCGACAACGCTGCGCAATTCCGCGTCCAGCGTCGCCAGCCGGTGGAGCATATAGCGCTCCAGCTCCGGCATTTCGGCGTAGGACACGGCTTCGGTCTCTTCATCATAATCGGAAAGAGCGCCCAGCATGTACCGGAAAGTATTGCGCAATTTGCGATAGGCGTCGGACGATCCGGCCAGCACTTCCTTGCCGATCCGCACATCGTCGAAATAGTCGGTGCTCGCGACCCATACGCGCAATATGTCCGCGCCGCTTTCGCCCATGATCTTGAGCGGATCGACGACATTGCCAAGGCTCTTGGACATTTTGCGCCCGGTCCCGTCGAGCGCGAAGCCATGGGTCAGCACTGCCTTGTACGGCGCCTGCCCCCGCGTGCCGCAGCTTTCGAGCAGCGATGACTGGAACCAGCCGCGATGCTGGTCCGATCCTTCGATATACAGGTCGGCGCGCGCGCCCTCGCCATAGCGGGCCTCCACCACGAAACTATGGGTCGACCCGGAATCGAACCACACGTCGAGAATGTCGGTGATGACCTCATAGTCGGCCAGATCATGATCCGGCCCCAGCAGCGCCTGATGATCCGCCCCGAACCAGGCATCCGCGCCGCCCGCCTTGAACGCTTCGACGATGCGGGTATTGACCGCCGGATCAACCAGATACTGCCCACTCTTGCGATGCACATAGAGCGCGATCGGCACGCCCCAGGCGCGCTGGCGGCTGATCACCCAGTCGGGACGCCCTTCGACCATGGACCGGATACGGTTGGTCGAGCGCTCCGGCACCCAGCGGGTGTTCTGGATCGCATCGAGCGCCACGCCGCGCAGCGTCGGCCCGTTGGTCGGCAGCGCCGTCGCCAGCGCGCCGGTAACCGGCTCCAGCGGCGGCAGCGGATAGTCCATCACCTGACCGCTCGGCTTGTCCATCGGAATGAACCATTGCGGCGTGCAGCGATAGATGATCCGCGCCTTCGACCGCCAGCTATGGGGATAGCTATGCCTGAACTCGCTGGCCGACAGCAGCGCACCAGCCGCGCGCAGGTCAGTGCAGATCGGACCGTCCGCGCCGTTGAACTTGGTGTTGATGACGCTGCCCTGCCCCGGCAACCACTCCCAATCGTCGCGATAGAAACCAGCATCATTGACCGCAAACACCGGGTCGATGCCCAGCTTCTTGCAGGCGATGAAATCCTCCTCGCCATGATCGGGGGACATATGGACAAGGCCCGTACCCGCATCGGTGGTGACATGATCGGCGGGCAGGAAGGGACGCGGGCGGGCGAAGAAGCCGCCGAGTTCGTGCATTGGGTGACGGGCGACGGCTCCGGCGAGGTCGGTGCCTTTGAAAGTCTTCAAGATTTCAAAGGCTGCAATACCATGATCGGCAACCTGAGACGTCAAATTCGGCACTAACCGATGATAAAAATCTTCCCATAAACCAGCAGCAACCAAATACCGGCGCCGAACATAATCTTGATGCCCAATTTCAACTAAGCCGTATTCAATCCCCTCCCCAAACGCGATCGCCTGGTTCACCGGGATCGTCCAGGGCGTCGTCGTCCAGATCACCGCGTGCGCGCCAACCAGTTCCGGCGCATTGGGCGCTTCCACAATCTCGAACGCCACGTCGATCTGCGTCGACACGACATCCTCATATTCCACCTCAGCCTCGGCCAGCGCGGTCTTTTCGACCGGGGACCACATCACCGGCTTGGCCCCGCGATACAGTTGGCCGCTTTCCGCGAATTTCAGCAATTCGCCCACGATCGTCGCTTCGGCGTCGAACTTCATGGTCAGGTACGGATCGGCCCAGTCGCCCATCACGCCCAGACGCTTGAACTGCTCCTTCTGCACGCCCACCCATTTGTCGGCATAGGCGCGGCACTGGGCGCGGAACTCGGCGGCGGGCACCTCATCCTTGTTCAGCTTCTTCTTGCGATACTCCTCCTCGATCTTCCATTCGATCGGCAGGCCATGGCAGTCCCAGCCGGGCACATAGGGCGCATCCTTGCCGAGCAGCGATTGGCTGCGGACGATGATGTCCTTGAGCACCTTGTTCATCGCATGGCCCATATGGATGTCGCCATTGGCGTAGGGCGGCCCATCATGCAGGATGAAGCGTTCGCGCCCCTTGCGCCGCTCGCGCAGCCGGTCATACAGACCCATCGCCTCCCACTTGGCCGCGATCGCGGGTTCCTTCTGCGCCAGGCCGGCCTTCATCGGAAAGTCGGTGACGGGCAGGAAAACGGTGGACTTATAGTCAGGTGCGTCGGTCATAATGGGTCCGGTATCTGCTAATGACCGTTCGCCCTGAGCGAAGTCGAAGGGCTCGACCGACCGATAGGGAGGTCACTTCGCTCCGCTCAGTAGAAGGCTTCGACTTCGCTCAGCCCGAACGGGTGAGAAAACAAGCCGCCATTAAGCGACGTAAGGCGTTCCCGCAAGGATTTGCCGTGCAGCCTCGCAGTCCAGCGCGATCTGCGCCATCAGCGCGTCCAGCCCGTCATATTTCGCCTCCGGCCGCAGGAACGCGATCAGTTGCACGGCAATGCACTGGCCATACAGGCTTTCGGCAAAATCGAAGAAATGCGGTTCCAGCAATTCCTTGGGCGGATCGAAGGTCGGGCGGATGCCCAGATTCGCCGCCCCGTCCAGCACGCGCCCGTCCGGCAACATCCCGCGCACCGCATAAATGCCATAGGCCGGGCGCAAATAGCTGCCCATATCGACATTGGCGGTGGGAAAACCGATCGTCCGGCCCAGCTTGTCGCCATGCTGCACCTCCCCCTCGATCGCGAAGGGCCGGGTCAGCAGCCGGGTCGCGGTGGCGCAATCGCCCGCCTGCAACGCCGCGCGGATGCGGCTGGAGGAAATCACCGCCCCGTCCGCATCGGTCACCGGCGCAACCGCCTGCGCCCACATGCCCCATGGCGCGCCCAGTTCGGACAAGAGCGCCACGGAACCGGCGCGCCCCTTGCCAAAGGTGAAATCCTGCCCGGTGACGACCCCCGCAATGCCCATATCGGCGGCCAGCAGGCGCACGAAAGCCTGCGGCCCAAGCGCGGCCAGTTGGGGGGTAAAGGCGAACACCATCATCGCGTCTGCCCCGGCGGCGGCGAACAGGGCCGCCCGCTGGTCCAGCGTCGTCAGGCGAAAATGGGGCGTGTCGGGCCGGAACAACCGCATCGGATGCGGATCGAAGGTCGCGACGATGACCGGGCGCCCCTCGGCGCGGGCGCGGTCTATCGCATGGCCGACCACGGCCTGATGCCCGGCGTGAAACCCGTCAAAATTGCCCAGCGCCATGATGGCCCCGCGCAAATGCGCCGGGACCGGGGCGCCGCTTGTCAGCCGCTCCATGGCGCGGCCTATAGGGGGCATCCCGGCCAAGAGCAATGACCGAGACCCCTCTCGCGAACGCCCGCAATCCTCAGTCGTCAGCCACCACGCAGGAAGGTGATGAGATCGGCATTCAGCCGGTCAGGCACGGTCGCGAACAGGCCATGGGGCTCGCCCTCATATTCCAGCCATTGCGCGCCGGCGATCCCCGCCGCCGCCGCGCGACCGCTGGGGTCGATCGGCACGGTCTTGTCACCGCTGCCATGGATCACCAGCGTGGGGACAGTGAAGCTTGCCAGGTCAGGACGGAAATCGGTGCGACCGAAGGCATCGACACAGGCAATGGTAGCCAGCGGGCTGGCCATGATGCCCAGCGCGAAACTCCAGTCCATCAAACCCTTGCTGACCGGGCTGGTCACCCAGCCAACGCCATAGAAATCCTTGGCGAAACTCTGGAGGAAGTCGAAGCGATCCTTGCGGATATCTTCCTGCATCCCGGCAAACACATGCTCCTCCACGCCATCGGGATTGTCAGCGGTCTTGAGCAGATAGGGCACGACGGACGACACCAGCACAGCTCGGTCCACCCGCGCGGCACCATGGCGGGTCAGGTAACGGGCAATCTCGCCCCCGCCCATCGAAAAGCCGACCAGGCTGACGCGCGGCAAGCCCAGATGGGCGATCAGGTCGGCCAGATCGTCGGCGAATATGTCATAGGTATAGCCGGTCGCAGGATGGCTGCTCTGGCCAAAGCCACGCCGATCATAGGTGATGACCTGATGCCCAGCCTCGACCAGCGCGACGGTCTGATATTCCCACATATCGCCGGTCAGCGGCCAGCCGTGGATCAGGATGACGGGCGGGCCTTCTCCGGCCACCTTATACTGGATATGCGCGCCGTCGCGTGTGTCTAAAATGGGCATGGATGCAGTCCTCTATCCGGGGACTGCCTTAACCTGCGGAAACAGCGCCCTGTTCCGAACCGATGCGACAAAGAGAGACGAAACTATAGGCGGGCCGATCGTCGACGGCCTCATGCGCTTCCCGCGCCACTTCCACCCAGTCCGCCGGATCGGGATAGGCGATGCTGGCATCCCCCACCGCGTCCAGATGCACTTCGGTCAGCTCGATTCGATGGGCGACGTCCAGGAACAATCGATAGATTTCCGCCCCGCCAATCACCATCACGCCCGGCGCATTGGCCAGCGCCAGCGCGCCCGCGACATCATGCGCAACCTCCGCCCCTGCCCCGCTCCATGTTCGGTCGCGGGTCAGGACGATATGGCGACGCCCCGGCAGCAGTCCCGGCAGGCTGTCGAACGTCTTGCGCCCCATGATCATCGGATGCCCCAGCGTCAGCGCCTTGAACCGCTTG
The DNA here is from genome assembly GCF_000367345.1 of Sphingobium xenophagum NBRC 107872. Lineage (GTDB taxonomy): Bacteria > Pseudomonadota > Alphaproteobacteria > Sphingomonadales > Sphingomonadaceae > Sphingobium > Sphingobium xenophagum. The sequence continues at coordinate 15,082 of NZ_BARE01000005.1, read as the reverse complement.
AGGTCCGCCGGCAGCCGCCAGGGCAGATCGCCATCCCGCCCGATCACGCCATTGTCGGCGCGGGCCAGGATCAGCACGATCTCGCTCACAGCGTCAGCCGCGTGACATGCCCCATCTTGCGCCCCGGCCGCGCTTCATGCTTGCCATAAAGGTGCAGATGGTTGGCCGGATCGGACAGGATCGCCTGCCAGTCATGCGCCGCTTCGCCGATCAGGTTGCGCATCTCCACCCGGCGCGCCGCCAGCGCGGTGTCGCCCAGCGGCAGCCCGCAAATCGCACGGACATGATTTTCAAACTGGCTGGTCACCGCACCCTCGATCGTGCCATGCCCGCTATTATGGACGCGCGGCGCCATTTCGTTGAACACCGGGCCGTCGGCACTGGCGAAAAATTCGCAGGTCAAAACGCCGACATAGTCCAGCGCATCGGCAATTTTCCGCGCCAGCGCGCGGGCGGCAGGCACCTGCCCCTCGATCAGCGGCCCGGCGGGCGTGGTCGACGTGTCGAGGATGCCGTCGACATGGACATTGGCCGAACTGTCCCAGAAGCGCACCTCACCGTCCGCCCCGCGCACCAATATGACCGAAAATTCCTCGGCAAAGGTCACGAAGCCTTCCAGTATCGCGCTCTGCCGGCCGATCGCATTCCATGCACCGACCGCATCGCCCGGCTCGTTGATCCGCGCCTGCCCCTTGCCGTCATAGCCCATGCGATTGGTTTTCAGGATCGCGCGGCTGCCGACCTGCGCGATCGCCGCCTCCAGATCGTCCAGATCCTCGACCGGCGCGAAGGGCGCGGTCAGCCCGCCCAGATCGCACACGAACCGCTTTTCCGCCAGCCGGTCCTGCGCCACCCGCAACGCCTGCGCACCCGGACGCACCAGCCCATGGCTGGCCAGCACCTCGACCGCCGCGGGATCGATATTCTCAAATTCATAGGTGACGACATCGACGCCATCGGCAAAGGCCGCCAGCGCCGCTGCGTCCTCATAATCGCCCCGCGTCCAGCGCGGCGACACGTCGGCGGCGGGGCCGCTCTCTTCCGGCGCGTAGATGGCGGTGCAATAGCCCAGCTGCGCGGCGGCGATGGCGATCATCCGCCCCAACTGGCCGCCGCCTAGGATGCCGATGGTCGAACCGGGCGCGATGCTCGTCATGGGGCCGCTTAGTCCTCCACCGTTTCGGCGACCGCATCGGTCTGCTTCGTGCGCCAGGCGTCCAGTCGCCCGGCCAGTTCAGGATCATTGGTCGCCAGGATCGCGGCGGCCAGCAGCCCGGCATTGATCGCGCCCGGCTTGCCGATCGCCAGCGTCGCCACGGGAATGCCGCCGGGCATCTGGACGATCGACAGCAGCGAATCCATGCCCTTCAGCGCCTTCGATTCGACCGGCACGCCCAGCACCGGCAGGCGCGTCATGGACGCGCACATGCCCGGCAGATGCGCCGCCCCGCCCGCGCCCGCGATGATGACCTTCAGGCCGCGGCTCACCGCGCTCGTCGCATAATCATACAGCCGCTGCGGGGTGCGGTGCGCCGACACCACCTTGCATTCATGGGGCACGCCCAGCGCGTCCAGCGTTTCGGCGGCATGGCGCATCGTGTCCCAGTCGGACCGCGACCCCATGATGATGCCGACCTCGATTGCCCCGCTCATGCCCGTGCTTCCCCTCATGGCGCGGCCTTCACGGTGCCGCCCGGAAAGCAAAGCCCCTTAGCGACCGGGTCGCCGGGGGGCAATGTCGTATTTCCTCCCCGAACCCGGCGTGCTCCCGCGCAGACGGGAGCACACAGCCCTTACCGCTCCGACAGATAATAGCGCTCGATCGCGCTCAGATCGTCGGCCAGTTCGTAAACGATCGGCTGACCCGTCGGAATTTCCAGTTCGGTAATCTCGTCGTCGGGAATGTTCGACAGATGCTTGACCAGCGCGCGCAGCGAATTGCCATGGGCGGAAATCAGCACCCGCTTGCCTGCCTTCAGGTCGGGCGCGATGCGGCTTTCCCAATAGGGCAGCACGCGGGCGATCGTATCCTTCAGGCTCTCGGTCGATGGAATGGCGATGCCCGCATAGCGGCGGTCCTTGCTCAGGTCGAACTCGCTGCCCGCTTCCAGCACCGGCGGCGGAATGTCGAAGCTGCGGCGCCAGATCTTGACCTGCGCGTCGCCATGCTTGGCCGCCGTCTCCGCCTTGTCCAGGCCGGTCAGCCCGCCATAATGACGCTCGTTCAAGCGCCAGTCCTTCTCCACCGGCAGCCACAGCCGTCCCATTTCCTCCAGCGCCAGGTTCAGCGTCTTGATCGCGCGGGTCTGGAGCGAGGTATAGCATTGGTCGAAATCCAGCCCCTTGGCCTTCATCAACTGTCCCGCCGCCCGCGCTTCGCCCACGCCCTTCTCGGTCACGTCCACGTCCCACCATCCGGTGAAGCGGTTTTCCAGATTCCATGACGACTGGCCATGACGGATAAGGACGAGTGTGGGCATCGGGCATGTCTCCTGCACAAGAGCGGACAATATGAGTTCCCATCACGGAACGGCGGCATAATTCTCCAACCCCTCCTCCGTTCGGGCTGCGCTTGTCGAAGCCTTCTCCTTCTCTTGAAGAAGGGCGGCCCTTCGACAGGCTCAGGGCGAACGGGGGTGGGTAGGCCGTGATTATGCAACGATCCCCATAGCGGCCAAAATCGACCGCGCAAGCTTGTCCAGCCCGCCTGTACCCCCACATTGCAGTCGACAGGGCGATGGGCTAGCCATGGCAGATCGGGCAGAAGGAACACCTACTTGGCATTTGTGAAGGGCGCGTGGCGCATATTGGTCGCGATCAAGGACGGACTGGTCCTGCTGTTCCTGCTCCTCTTCTTCGGCGCGCTCTATGCCGCCCTCTCCTTCTCGCCAAAACCCGTCGCCGGCATCAGCGCGGGCGCTCTGCTGCTCGACCTCAACGGCACCATCGTCGAACAGCCGGCGGAGGTTGATCCTTTCGCGCTGCTGTCGGGGTCGGGCCCGCAGATGAAGGAATATCGCCTGTCCGACATCGTCACCGCGCTCGATGCGGCCAGGACGGATGGCAAGGTCAAGGCGGTCGTCCTGAACCTGGATGGCTTCATGGGCGGCGGTCAGGTCGCCATCGCCCGCGTTGGCCAGGCGCTCGACGCCCTGCGCGCCGCGAAAAAGCCGGTGCTGGCCTATGCCACCCTCTATACCGATGACAGCTATCTGTTGGCCGCCCATGCCAGCGAAGCGTGGAGCGATCCGCTGGGCGGCGTCGCGATCATGGGCCGGGGCGGATCGGGCCTCTATTATAAGGGGCTGATCGACAAGCTGGGCGTCAACACCCATGTCTATCGCGTCGGCACCTACAAGAGCTTCGTCGAACCCTTTATCCGGGCCGATCAGTCCCCCGAAGCCAAGCAGGCCAATCAGGCGCTGGCCGACGCGCTGTGGCAAAACTGGCGCGATGACGTCGCCAAGGCGCGGCCAAAGGCGAAGATCGCCGCCTATGCCGCCGACCCGGTCGCCGCCGCCCGCGCCGCCAACGGCAATATGGCGCAGGCCGCCCTGTCCGCGGGCCTGATCGACAAGCTGGGCGACGCCACCGCCTTTGGCACGCGCGTCGCGGAGATTGCGGGCGACGCCTCCGATGCAAAGGCGGGCGGTTTCGCCACGATCGACCTTGCCGCCTATGTCAAGGCGCGCATGCCCGCCAATGACGGCCAGATCGGCGTGCTGACGATCGCGGGCGACATCGTCGATGGCGAAGCCGGTCCCGGCACTGCGGCGGGCGACACCATCTCCGATCTGCTGCTGACCGCGCTCAATGAAAAGGATCTGAAAGCCCTCGTCGTCCGCGTCGATTCGCCCGGTGGATCGGTCATGGCCTCGGAAAAGATCCGCTCCGCCATTCTTCAGGCCAAGGCGGACGGCCTGCCCGTCATCGTCTCCATGGGCAATGTCGCGGCCAGCGGCGGCTATTGGGTGTCCACCCCCGCCGACATGATCTTTGCGGAACCGGACACCATCACCGGCTCGATCGGCGTGTTCGGCATCCTGCCCAGCTTTGAAGGCTCGCTCGCCAAGATCGGCGTCACGACGGACGGCGTCGCCACCACGCCCCTGTCGGGCCAGCCCGACCTTGCCGGCGGCACATCCCCGCAATTCGACGCAATCATGCAGATGGGGGTGGAGGACATCTACCGCCGCTTCGTCGGCATCGTCGCGCAATCGCGCCACAAGACCCCGGCGCAGATCGACGCGATTGCGCAGGGCCGCGTCTGGGACGGCGGCACCGCGCGCCAGAACGGCCTTGTCGACCGCTTCGGCGGGCTGGAGGACGCCATCGCCGAAGCCGCCCGCCGCGCGAAAATCGACCCCAAAACCGCCCGCGCCTATAATATCGAAAAGACGCCCGACAAATGGGCCGCCTGGATCGAGGCGATGGCCGAGCGCGACACCGACGACGCAGGCGCGCCCCGCGACATGCTGGCGCGCCAGGCGATGGTCCAGCGCGGCTGGGCGATGCAGGCCGTCGCCGACGTCAAGGCGCTCGTCACCGGCGCAGGCATCCGCGCCGACTGCCTGGAATGCCGCAGCTACGGCGCGCCGAAGCTGCGCAACGCAGCGGAAGAACGTGGCATGATGGCGATGATCGCCGGGTTGTGGCGCTGACATTCTTCCCCGCCCGCTTGCGGGAGGGGCAGCGAGACTTTCGCGCGCAGCGCGTTAGTCGCAGCGGGGTGGGCAATGTCGCTTGAAGCGATTCAACCAACAAGCGAGAACATCCATGCGGTTTCATCCTGCCCCTTTTCTGGCTCTTTGGATGGCCGCTTGCGGCGCGGCTGACCCGATTGCGTTCGATCAGCTAGAAATTCGGGCGCCCGGATTGGAAATCATCATTGATGACGACGGCACAGGGCAGTTCAACCAATCATTCCAGAACAAGCGTGGGCGTTTCAAGCTTTCGCATCAACAATTTGCGAATTTGGTGAAACGGATGGAGCCATTTCGCCTTTCGGACGAAACCATGAGGGGAACCGAAGTCTCTGATTTTCTTAAGTCAGGCATCCGCTGTGACGGAGACCATGTCACCGACAATGGCGGCATTTCATTGCATTGGCTGGGACCGTCCGTAGATCAGTTTTACATCGTGGATTATGGATGCGACCGCGAAAGACATGCGGCAAGAAACACGGAGCTTCGGGCAATTCTCGCGTCTCTGCCTGTCCCTGACCCAGATGGATTGCCCTAAATCCTTGCGACGGCAAATTGACGTAAAGGATCGTTCAGCGTCTTACCCATCTTCATCCCGATACACCGGCAACCCCAGCCCGCGCCAAATCGCCACCGCGCGCAACACGAACCCGATCAGCGCCGCTATCACCCCCGCCACCGGCACGTCCAGCCCGGCCAGCCGCAACCCGACGAACAGCCCCGCCGCGACCGCCGCCGCCGTCACATAAAGTTCGGGCCGCAACAGGATCGACGGCTCCCCCGCCAGCAGATCGCGCATGATGCCGCCGACGCAGCCGGTCACTACGCCCATCATCCCGGCGACGAAGGGTGGCACGCCAAAGCTCATCGCCTTGGCCGCGCCGAACACCGCGAACGCCGCCAGCCCGATCGCGTCCAGCCAGTCGAGCGCCCGTTCGCTCCAGAAACGGCGCGGCGTACACCACACGATCACCGCCGCGCACATGCAGGTGATGGCGGGCGCGGCATCCACGACCCAGAATACCGGCGCCCCGATCAGCAGATCGCGCAACGTGCCGCCACCCACCCCGGTGACCAGCGCGAAAAAGGCGAATGTCACCAAAGTCTGCCGCAACCGCGCCGCCGCCAACGCGCCCGACGCGGCAAAAACAAAGGTGCCGACGATGCTGAGCGTTTCCAGCACCGGGCCGATCGATGTGGCGAGGAGGGGCGTGGACGGGAGCATGGCTATATACTTACATCCGTTACAATATTTCCGTGTTCCCGCGCAGGCGGGAACCCAGTTCGGACGGCGGGCCTGGGTTCCCGCCTGCGCGGGAACACGCTGCTCAACTATGCCATGCCCCCTATTTCCGCCCCTTTTCCCCCGCCAGCCGGCTCATCAATATCGCCGCGCGCTTGGCCTGGCGCTTCATGCTCGACAGGTCGGCCTGTTCCGCCGGGCTGTGATCGCCGGTCGACGTCACGCCCAGCCCCACCAGCCCGTCCGTATCCTGCGCGACGAAGCTGATGTCACCCGCGCCGCGCTTCAACGGATCGAGTTCGGGCATCTGCGCCAGCCCCAGATCGGCATTGACCCCGTTCAGCTTGGCCAGCAGCGCGCGATTGCCCGCCGTGGGTGCCATCGACGGATAGCCCATGTCGAATGCAATGCGCGCCGATGTGCCCGGCAGATGGTTCGCCCCGACGATCGCCTCCATCTTCGCGCGCACCCGCGCCGTCTGCTCTTCGCTCAGCGTTCGGAAATCGCCCTTTGCCACCGCGATGGGCGGGATGATATTGGTCTTGCCCGTCACCGCGATCCGCACGCCGTCCTTGTCCACATCGGCGCTCTGCCCGCCGCCGATCAGCCCGACATTGAAGGTCAGATTGGGTTCGGGCAGTTCCTTGCGAAACGCGACGATGATCCGCGCCAGTTCATAGATCGCGCCATCGCCCGCGCTGGCGGAAAAAATCCCCGAACTATGCCCCGACTTTCCGCTCGCGGTCAGCGTCCAGCTGTTGGAGGATCGGCGCGCGATCGACCCCATATCCTTACCGTCCTCCTGGGACAGCCCCTCGAAATCCAGCGCGACATCGGCGCGCTTGCCCGCAGCAATCAGGTCGGCCCGCGCGATGCTGATCGGATCGCCCGAATTTTCCTCGTCCCCGGTCAGCACCACCTCGATATTCGCAGCTTTGAGCGTGCCTGCCGCCTGCATGGCTTTAAGCGCCAGCAGCATCGTCACCACGCCGCCCTTGTCGTCCGCCACGCCCGGCCCCCGCGCTAGATCACCCTTGCGCTCGAACTTTTGAAACGGCGAATCCGGCTCAAACACGGTATCGAGATGCCCGATCAGCAGCATCTTCGTGGTCCCGGCCCGTCCCTTGTGCACCGCGATCAGATGCCCGGCGCGCTTGGCCGCATCCATTGGCTGCCATGTCACGGCAAAGCCCAGTCTCTCGAACTCAGGCCGCAGCATGTCGGCCACCGCCTTCACCCCGGCCAGGTTCATCGAACCGCTATTCTGGTTCACCAGTTTTTCGAGCAGGCCGATCGCGGGTTCATAGCCCGCCTCCACACTGGTGCTGATCGTGCGTTCGGCGGGCGACAGCGCCGCCCCGGCGGGCGCCCCCGCCAACAGCATCGCCCCCGCAATCAGGCCTGCCCGCATTCTCACTTGGCCAGTTCCGTCTCGATCGCCGCGACCAGCGCCGCGTCGTCTGGCGCGGTCGTCGGCGCAAAACGCGCAGCCACACTGCCATCCTTGGCGATCAGGAATTTCTCGAAATTCCACAGCACTTCGGGCGCCGGATTGGGGGTCATGCCATAGCCTTTCAGCTTCTCGCGAAACGCATCGCCCTCGCCCTGCGCTTCCGGCACGGCGCTGGTCAGCGCGGCATAGAGCGGATGCTTGTCCGGCCCGGTGACCACGATCTTCTCGAACATCGGGAAATCGACGCCGAAATTGGTGGTGCAAAATGTCGCGATCTCGTCGTTCGTCCCCGGCTCCTGCGCGCCGAAATCATTGGCGGGAAAGCCTGCGACCACCAGCCCCTTGTCCTTATAGTCGGCGTAGAGCTTTTCCAGCCCTTCATATTGCGGCGTCAGCCCGCATTTGGACGCGACATTGACCGCCAGCACCACCTTGCCCGCATAATCGGCGAGCGATGCGTCAGTGCCCTTGATGGTCTTGAGGGGGATATGCTGAATGTCCGTCATCTCGTCGTCTCCTGTGAAATTTGCGTGGACCTTGCCACTATATCGCCGCCCCGAACAGATGCCCCGCACCCGCCGTCACCGCCATCGCCAGCGCGCCCCAGAACAGGGTCCGGCCCATTGATCGCACCACCTGCGCCCCGCCCAACCGCGCGCCGACATAGCCCAGCAGCGCGAGGCACAGCAGGCTCAGGCAGACAATCGCCATGATCGCGCTGCCCGCGGGCGCGATCGCCGCGACCAGAACCGGCGGCGCAGCCCCCATGGCAAAGCTGCCCGCCGACGCCAGCGCCGCCTGCACCGGACGGGCCGTCGCAATATCGGAAATGCCCAGCTCGTCGCGGGCATGCGCGCCCAGCGCGTCGGCCTCCATCAACTGTCGCGCCACTTGCCCCGCCAGGTCGGGCGTCAGGCCACGCTCGACATAAATGTCGCGCAGTTCGGCCCATTCCTGTTCGGGTTGCACGGCCAATGCATGCCGTTCCTTGGCCAGGTCGGCGCGTTCGGTATCCGATTGCGCGCTGACGGACACATATTCCCCCGCCGCCATCGACATCGCCCCCGCGACCAGCGCGGCAACGCCGGTCAGCAGGATCGTCTGACCGTCCGCCCCCGACGCCGCGATCCCGGTCATCAGGCTGGCGGTGGACACGATCCCGTCATTGGCCCCCAGCACCGTCGCGCGCAGCCAGCCGACGCGATTCACATAATGAACGGCATGGTGCGACTGGTCGATTGCCGTGTCCATTGGTCAGCCCCCGTTACGATCCTGCCCCACCCTGCCGTCGGTTTGGCGCGAAGTCGAGTGTCCCATGATACGTGCTCCCGCGCAGGCGGGAGCCCAGTCCCACGCTATCGACTAGGCTCCCGCCTGCGCGGGAGCACGACAGCCTACCCCGCCAAACCCTCGGCCTTCTCCGCCAGTTCCAGCCAGCGCATTTCCGCCGCCTCTTTCTCGGCCCGCGCCTTTTCGATCGCGCCGGTCAGCGCGTCGAACCGCTTGCGGTCGCGGGTGTAAAGCGCCGGGTCCGCCAGCATATCCTCGTCCCGCGCGATCGCCGCCTCCAGTTCCTCGACCCGCTTGGGCAGCAGCTCCAGGTCGCGCTGGTCCTTGTAGCTCAGCTTCGCCGACAAGGGCTTTGGCTGCGGAGGCGCGGCGGCGGCCTTCTTCTCGACCTTGACGGCCTTGCGCGGATCGCGCTTGGCGATCCAGTCGGCATAGCCGCCCACGATCACATCGACCTTGCCCGATCCGTCCAGCCCCAGCGTCACCGTCACCGTGCGGTCCAGAAAGTCGCGGTCATGGCTGACGATCAGCACCGTGCCGTCATAATCGGCAATCACTTCCTGCAACAGGTCGAGTGTTTCCAGATCCAGGTCGTTGGTCGGCTCGTCCAGCACCAGCAGGTTGGATTCGCGCGCAAATTCGCGCGCGAACAGCAGGCGCGAACGCTCCCCGCCCGACAGCGTGCCCACCTTCGCCTCGGCCAGCGAAGGATCGAACAGAAAATCCTTGAGATAGCCATGGACATGCTTGCGCACGCCCCGCACATCGATCCAGTCGCCCCCTTCGGCCAGCACTTCGCGGACCGTCTTGTCGCCCTGCATCAGGCTGCGCTGCTGGTCGATGAAGATCATGTCCAGCGTCTTGGCCTGGCTCACCGTGCCGCTGTCGGGCTGCAATTCGCCGGTCAGCATCTTCAGCAAGGTCGTCTTGCCCGCGCCATTGCCCCCGACAATGCCGATCCGGTCGCCGCGCTGCACGCGCAGCGACAGATTGTCGATGATGACCCTTTCACCAGCTCCGTTCGTGTCGAGCGAAGTCGAGACACCGTCGCGCTGCCGCTTCTCGACTTCGCTCGAAGCGGACGGAGACCGGGGGAAACGCTTGGTCGCATGTTCGACCTTGATGACGCTCTTGGTCTTGCTGTCGTCGCTCGCCACCGCGATCTTGGCGACGCCCTGCGGCCCGTTCATCGCCGCGCGCGTCTCGCGCATTTCCCACAGCTTGGCCAGCCGCCCCTGGTTGCGCTTGCGCCGCGCGGTGACGCCCCGCTCCAGCCAGTGCGCCTCGATCTTCAGCTTGGCGTCCAGCTTCTCCGCCGCCCGCGCCTCTTCGGCATAGACCGCTTCCATCCACTGCTCGAAACCGCCAAAGCCGATCTCGTTGCGCCGCATCTGCCCCCGGTCCAGCCACAGCGTCTGGCGCGTCAGCCGCGTCAGGAAGGCGCGGTCATGGCTGATGACGATGAAGCCGCCATTATAACGCGCCAGCCAGTTTTCCAGCCAGTCGATCGCGGCAATGTCCAGATGGTTGGTCGGTTCGTCCAGCAACAGCAGGTCCGGTTCGCTCGCCAGCGCGCGGGCGATCGCCGCCCGCCGCCGCTCGCCGCCGCTCGCCGTTTTCGCCTCGCGCGACAGGTCTATCCCCAACTGGTCGGCAATCGCCTCGACCTCATGGGCGGGCGGCGCAAATTCGCCCGCCAGCGCGAAATCATGCAGCGTCGCAAAGGCGCTGACGTCCGGGTCCTGTTCCAGCGTGATGATCCGCGCGCCCGGCTGCACCGACCGCACGCCTTCATCGGCCTCGATCTGACCGCCCAGCAGTTTGAGCAGGGTCGTCTTGCCCACGCCGTTGCGCCCGATCAGCGCGAGCCGATCACGCGCGCCGACATGAATATCCATCCCGCGAAACAGCCAGTGGCTGCCCTGCGAAAGGCCAAGATTTTCGAACGAAAGAAGAGGTGCTGCCATGCCCGTGCAGCTAGTCGCAAGATCACGATGGAGCAAGCATATCCTCCCCGGCGCAAGGCGTCACCGACATGGGGAGGACACGGAACCCCAACCTGTCTGACGGCTTTCAACGCATGTCAGCGTCCATTCATCGCAGCCGTCCCACCATTACGGCATCCAAACAGGAGTGTTCCCTTCATGAAATCCGCCCTCGCCATCATGGCGCTCGCCGCTTCGTCGCTCCCGATGGCCGCCATCGCCCAGACCAGCGTGACCCTTGCCGAAACCGCGCCGGTGGTCACCCTCAACGTCACCGAAAGCGTCGAGGGGTCGCCCGACATCGCCACCGTGGGCACCGGCGTCCAGACGCGCGCGCCCACCGCGCAGGCGGCGATGCAGGACAATGCCGCCAAGACGGAAAAGCTGATCGCCGCCCTCTCCCGCGCTGGCATCGCCAGGAAGGATATCCAGACCAGCGGTATCAACCTGTCGGCGCAATATGATTATAACCAGCGCGACGGCGAACCCGCCGGCCCGCGCTTCATCGGCTATGAAGCGTCCAACCAGCTCAGCGTCAAACTGCGCGACATCAGGAAGGTCGGCCCCCTGCTCGACGCCATGGTGGCCGCGGGCGCGACCAACATCAACGGCCCGACCTTCGCGATCGACAATCCCGCGCCGATGCTGGCGCAGGCGCGCGGCGCGGCACTCAAGAGCGCGAAGGCCCAGGCCGATTTCTATGCGCAGGCCGCTGGCTACCGCACCGCCCGCCTCCTCTCCATCGCCGAAAGCAACAGCGGCGGCCAGCCCCCCATGCCCATGCTGCAAAGCGCCCGCTTCAAGGCCGATGCCGCCGCCGCCACCCCGGTCGAACCCGGCCAGGTCAGCGCGTCGGTGACGCTCACGGTGCAATACGCACTGGAAAAGTAAAAACCTCAATCCTCCCCTGCAAGGGGAGGTGGCAACGCGAAGCGTTGACGGAGGGGTGTCACCCTCTCGATAGGGCGACACCCCTTCGTCTGACCTGCGGCCAGCCACCTCCCCGCCGGGGGGAGGATGAAATAGCGCAAACACCTCACCCTCCCCCATTCACCACCTGTTCAATGCCTGTCGCCTATGCCATGCCCATGACAATGATGCGCAAAAGCCTGATCGCCGGAATCATCGCCATGGGGGCCGCACTCGCGCTGGTCCCGGTCGCCGACGCTGGAGGACGCCGCGACGAGCAGGACGCCGCGCGCCGGGCCATGCTCGACGGGCAGGTCATGCCCTTTGCCATGATCAAGCGCCGCGTCGATTCGCAGATGAACGGGGCCAGCTATGTCGGCAGCGAATTCGACCCTTCCTCCAACCGCTATCGCCTCAAATATGTGAAGGACGGAAAGGTCATGTGGGTTGATGCGGACGGCCGGACAGGCAATATCATCGGCTGGGCGCGCTGACCGCGCCTGACACAGAAAAGAAACGGAACAGCCCATGCGTCTGCTGATCGTCGAGGATGAACCAAGTCTGGGCCAGCAGCTCAGGAACACGCTGGAGGGTGCTGGCTATGCCGTCGACCTCGCCACCGATGGCGAGGATGGGCATTTCCTCGGCTCCACCGAAAATTACGATGCGGTCGTGCTCGACCTGGGCCTGCCGACCATTGACGGCCTGACGGTGCTGGACCGCTGGCGCAAGGAGGGCCGCGCCTTCCCGGTGCTGGTGCTTACCGCGCGCGACAGCTGGTCGGACAAGGTGGCGGGGCTGGACGCGGGCGCGGACGACTATCTCGCCAAACCCTTCCAGTCCGAAGAACTCATCGCCCGCCTGCGCGCGCTCATCCGCCGTGCGTCGGGCAATGCGTCGAGCGAACTCACCGCAGGCGACGTCCGCCTCGACACCCGTTCAGGCAAGGTGACGCTCAGCGGCGATCCGGTAAAGCTCACCGCGCAGGAATATAAACTGCTCTCCTACCTGCTCCATCACAAGGGCAAGGTGGTCAGCCGCACCGAATTGATCGAACATATTTACGATCAGGATTTCGACCGCGATTCCAACACGATCGAAGTGTTCGTCACCCGCATCCGCAAAAAACTGGGCGCCGACGTGATCACCACCATCCGCGGCCTGGGCTACAGCTTGGACGAGCCGGGGCGCTGACACCAAACCCGACATCCGTTCGGGCTGAGCGAAGTCGAAGCCTTCACCTGAACGCAGTGAAGGCACTTCGCTCCGCTCACCGGACCCCTTCGACTTCGCTCAGGGCAAACGGTAAAGTGGGATACGCATGACCGATCCCATCACCCCTCCCCCCGTCCGCTCCACCGGCTCGATCAGCCGCCGGATGATCGGCATTGCCGCGCTGTGGATCAGCGTGCTGCTGATCGGCGGCGGCGTGGCGCTGGACCGGGTGCTGTCGGACGCCATCACCCGCAATTTCGACGACGGCATGAATTATGTGCTGACCGCGATGATCGCCGCGTCGGAAATCGGCCCGGACGGCGAAGTCCTCTTCAACCGCGAACTGGCCGACCAGCGCTTTCTGGAACCCAATAGCGGCCTCTATTATCAGGTCAGCGCGAAGGGGCATGAGGATTGGCGCTCCCGCTCGCTCTGGGACCGCGCGATCAAGGTGCCGTTCGACCATCATGACCGCCGCCTCCACGTCTATGACAGCAAGCAATTTCCTGGCGAGGATTTGCGCATCATGGAACGCAGCGTGGTCCTGCCCGGATCGAACACGCGCTGGATGTTCATCGTGGCGCAGGCGCGCGCGGGCCTGAACGCCCAGATCCGCACGCTGCGCACCACGCTCGTGCAAAGCTTCGCGCTGCTCGCGCTTGGCCTGTTCGTGCTGGCCACGCTCCAGACCCTCTATGGCCTGCGCCCCCTGCGCAAGGTGCGGCTGGAAATCATCCGCATGCGCGATGGCCTCAAAAGCCGCGTCACCGAACCCATGCCCGCCGAAGTGCTGCCCATGGTGGAGGAACTCAACGCCCTGCTCGCCCACAATGAACGGCAGGCGGAAGAAGCGCGCACCCATGCGGGCAATCTCGCCCATGCGCTCAAGACCCCGCTGACCGTCATCATGAACGCGGCGACGGCCCAGTCGGCCGATCTTGGCGAAACCGTGATCCGCGAAGCCACCACCATGCGGCGGCAGGTCGATCATCACCTCGCCCGCGCCCGCGCCGTCGGTCGGCGGGGTGCCGCGCAAAGCCGCGCCGACGTCTGGGCCAGCCTCACCGCCGTCGAACGCGCCGTCGCCCGCCTCTATTCCCACGTCCGCGTCGACATGGACGGATCGAAGGACGCGGCCGTGCGCGTCGAGCGGCAGGATCTCGACGAAATGCTCGGCAATCTCGTCGAAAACGCCGCCAAATATGGTGGCGGCAGCGTGTTCGCCACCGTCCAGCGCGCGGGCGACATGGTCGAAATATTGGTCGAGGATGACGGCCACGGCATACCGGCGCAAGAACGCACCCGCATTTTCGACCGCGGCGTCCGCCTCGATTCCGGTAAGCCCGGCACCGGCCTTGGCCTCGCCATCGTCCGCGACGTCGCGGAAATCTACGGCGGCACCGTCACCCTGGAAGAAAGCGAGGATCTTGGCGGCCTCCTCGTGCGTCTGAGACTCCCCGCCGCCTAAAACCCCTTCTCCCCACGGGGGCGAAGTTGGATGAGGGGGCGGGACGCCAACGTCACCCTTGCCATCCACCCCAGCCCCTGCGAAGCAATAGCATCGCACGCATCATCCACCCCGGCCAGAACAGGAACCCCATGCGGCGGCACCTCTACCTCATCGCCGGTTTCGCCTCGCTGGGCCTGGGCACCATCGGCGCCTTCCTGCCGCTGCTGCCCACTGTCCCCTTCATGATCCTCGCCGCCTTCTGCTTCGCCCGCTCCAGCCCCGCGCTGGAGGCCAGGCTGCTCGACCACCGGATTTTCGGCCCCCATATCCGCAGCTGGCGGGAACGCGGCGCGATCAGCCGCCGCGGCAAGAAAGCCGCGCTCGCCGCCTTCGCCTTCAGCGCCACCCTCGCCCTCTTCCTCTCCCCCTGGCCCTGGTACCTCCTCCCCCTCACCGCCGCCCTGATCGGCGGCACCTGGATCTGGACCCGCCCGGAAGCGTGAGGGGCACAGGCAAAAGAACACCCGACACCCCTCACCCCGTCATCCCGGACTTGATCCGGGATCCATTCACGCAAGGCTAGCGATTGCGCGCGAGGGCAGAGCCAATGGATCCTGCCATCCGTCAGGATGACGACGACGATTGACAGCAGCCCCCACCCTTCTCCCCACGGGGGAGAAGGATACGCAGCCTTACCGATCGCTATGAGGTTAGGCGAAGTTGGAAGAGGGGGTTCGGCATTGGCGGCGCACACTACCAAGAGGCCACCACACCCACCTTCGCCACCCTCCGACCGGCGCAGCGTCCGCCATGACCCAAGAGGAGCGACAATAA
>NZ_BARE01000006.1 GCF_000367345.1 Sphingobium xenophagum NBRC 107872 | reverse complement strand
AGCCCGGATTTCTGTTCACGCGCTAATGTTTGCATCTGCGCCCCTTCAGGAGGATTGGTCCATGCGTTTCCTGCCTGTGATAGCCGTCCTGATGGCGGCATCCGCGACCCCCGCCATCGCCCAGACGCCGCCCGATGTCGCCGACCTGGTCGGTGCCAGGGCAGCCGGGGGCGAAACCCAGCTGGAGGCGCGGGGCTATCGCTTCGTCACCACCAATGTGGTGCGGGATACGAAATGGTCCTTCTGGTGGAGCGAGCGGCAGCGGCAGTGCATTTCGGTGGCGACGGCCGAGGGCCGCTACAACGCGATCGGCACGGTTCCGGCGGCCAATTGCAATGCCGGCGGCGGCGGCGCGACACCCCGGCCGACACAGCCCTTTGAGAGGATTTCGCTGGTCTGTATCGGCGCGGGCAGCGGCCCTGCGGCGCAAAGCACGTCGGGCTATCGCTACAATCGCAAGTCGCGCAAATTCGAGCCGGAATTTGGCACGACCATGGGCCGCGAAGCTTTCTCGTCCGATCTGGAGATCGAGATTGCCGATGGCGTCGGCCGGGTGCATCCGTCCGGCAAGCTCGTGTCGCCGATCCATTCGGGCGGGAGTGATGGCTGGTGGCCGATCGCCGACCTGCTGGTGACGCCGGACCGGATTACGGGCAGCTATCGCATGAACGGGCTGAACAAGCCACGCATCGACTATGATCGCCGCACGCGCATCGTCCGTGTGCGCGCGGCGACCGACTTTACCGGGCGGTGCGAAGAGCAGTGATCACTCCGCCTTCAGCGCATCCATGATCTGGCGCACCGGGGCGATGTCATAGCCTGCCGCCGCCGCCTGCGCCGCCAGCACGTCGCCATTGTCGCCTGCCCGCGCGCGTGTGAGCGCCCAGAGCAAGGTGCTGCGCGTGCCTGAGCGGCAATAGGCCAGCGTCTTGCCGGTGCCGGCCTGCTCCAGCGCTGCGGCCATGCCGTCGAGCTGCCAGGGGGCAAAGCCGCCATGGGCGACCGGCACGGCGACATAGGCGATCCCCGCCGCCTTGGCCGCCGCTTCGATTTCCGCGCCGTTGACCTGACCCGGCTCCTCATTGTCGGGGCGGTTGTTGACGATCATCGTCACGCCCTGCGCTTTCGCCTCTGCCACCTGATCGATCGTGATCTGGGGGGAAACGAGGATATGGTCGGTCAGCTTGCGGAACATGGCGCGGTCTCCTTTTGCCGCAGCCATGCGCCGACGCAAAAAGGGATTCAAGAATAAACCCCAAAACCGTTCGGGCTGAGCGCGTCGAAGCCCTGCCTTGCCTGCGCGAAGAAAAACGGCCCTTCGACAGGCTCAGGGCGAACGGATGGGGTATGGATTTTTATATAAAAGGCCGGATCGCGGCCAGGAAGGCGTCGCCCCAGGCATCGAGCTTCTTTTGACCCACGCCGCTGATCATGCCGAGATCGCGCAGGCTGGTGGGGCGCTGTTCGGCCATTTCGCGCAGGGTCGAATCGTGGAAGATGACATAGGGCGGCACGCCCGCCTCCTGCGCCAGTTCGCGGCGGCAGGTGCGCAGCGCGTCGAACAGCGGATCGCCGACCGGATTGGCGTCCGCGCCGTTGCGGGCGTTGCGCTTGCGCCGTTCGCGCCTGGGGGGCACGAGGATGCGCACCTCCTCCTCCCCGCGCAGGATGGGCCGGGCGTTGGGGCCGAGCATCAGGCCGCCATGTTCGGTCGTTTCGAGCGCATCGCGCACCAGCAGCGCGCGCGACACCGGGCGCAATAACGCGGTCTCATCGCCCGACACGATGCCATAGACCGAAATCCTGTCATGGCCGCGTTCGCGCAATTTGTCGGTGACGCCCCCGGTCAGCACCGCCTCTATATGGCCGGAGCCGAAGCTTTGCCCGGTGCGATAGACGGCGGAAAGATATTTGCGCGCGGTTTCGGTGGCGTCGACGCTGGCCGGAGGGGACAGGCAATTGTCGCAATTGCCGCAGGTCGCCGGCGGGTTTTCGCCAAAATGGCGCAACAGGATGGCGCGACGGCAGGTGGCGGTTTCCACCAGCGCGCCGAGTGCGGCGATGCGGGTGCGCTCGCCCTGCTGGCGGGACGGGTCGAGTTCCATGATGCGCTGACGGGCGCGGGCGAAATCCTCCGCACCCCAGAAAAGATGCGCGACCGCCGGTTCGCCGTCGCGCCCTGCACGGCCCGATTCCTGATAATAGCCCTCGATCGATTTGGGCAGGCCCGCATGGGCGACGAAGCGCACATCGGGCTTGTCGATGCCCATGCCGAAGGCGACGGTGGCGACCATCACCATATCTTCGCTGGCGATGAAGGCGGCCTGGTTGCGGGCGCGGACGGCGGGGTCGAGCCCGGCATGATAGGCGCGCACGGGGCGGCCACCACGGCCCAGCGTCTCGGCCATTTTCTCGGTCGCGGCGCGGGTCTGGGCATAGACGATGCCAGGGCCGGGATGGGTGGCGACCAGATCAGCGAGCTGGCTCGACAGCCCGTCGCGCGGATGGACGGCGTAGCGGATATTGGGCCGGTCGAAGCCGGAGATGATGAGGCCATCGCGCGGGATGCCGAGCTGGACGAGAATATCATCACGGGTATGCGCGTCCGCCGTGGCAGTGAGCGCCAGGCGCGGGACGTCGGGAAATTCGTCGAGCAGCGGGCGCAACAGGCGATAGTCGGGGCGGAAATCATGGCCCCATTCGGACACGCAATGCGCCTCGTCGATCGCGAACAACGCGACCTTTGCCGAGCGCAGCAGCGACCGAAACCCCTCCTGACTGGCGCGTTCGGGGGCGACATAGAGCAGGTCGAGATCGCCATTGCGCAGGCGATCCTGCGTCTCCCGCCAGTCGGCGTCCACGCTGGTCAGGCTGGCGGCGCGCAGGCCGACCGCATTGGCCGCGCGCAACTGGTCGTGCATCAGCGCGATCAGTGGCGATACGACGACGCAGCAGCCGTCCAGCGCGGCCGACGGCAACTGGTAACAGAGCGACTTGCCCGCCCCGGTCGGCATGATCGCCAGCGTCGGCAACCCCGCCATGACCCGCCCGACCACCTGTTCCTGCACCCCGCGAAAGGCGGAAAAGCCGAATATATCGTGGAGAAGGGTGGGAATGTCGCGCTGCATCGCATGGCCTGTAGCGGCTGAGGCGCAGGGGGGCCAGTGGGTGTTGCGTCATGATGGGGGTGTTGGGCGAGGATGGGTGGAGTGGGAACGGAGTGTTGTTGGGTCGGCATCACTCAAGTCCGGCGTTGCAGAGAGCAGTTGATCTGGCCATCATCGCAACATGCAGTGCTGCTTTATCAGACTCGCTCCTGCCATGTTGTTGGTGACGCAAGGGTGCGAACGGCAACCACAGCAATTCTCGGATAACGCTATTCAAGAGATTCGAGAGGGAATGCCGGGCATCACCGAGCGATGCCTTAGCACGATTAAAAACGGTGGATTCGAAGCGATGCCGTCGGGCACGGATGAATGCTTCGAAATGACACCAGCCCGTCATTGGAAAGGCCTATGGCGGAGAGAATTCGAGAACTCCCGCTTTTGCCCAACGCCTGCTGTTTCCTGCTCCTATCACACCGCTGGCGACCGCATCTGGTTGTCTGGCAAGGCTCTAACCTCTTCGGGCACCGACGAAGGCCTTTACGAAATTGAGTTCGTGGGACGACGAACGGCTCGCAAGGGAAGCTACGGGCACTTGAGCGCATTTGACCATGAGATAATCGTTGATCAGGTAATGGACTTACGTCCGGTTTCAGAGGCGGCAACTTTGACTGAGTAAGGCCGCGAATGGGCGGTTCTGCCCTATCAGCTTACGGCTGATCAATGAATCGGATCGATCTGCCGACGGACTGCGATTGTCGCGCGATGCCAAAAGCGGCAACATCTGCCGATGAGGTTCTATTCGATCATAGGTTTCGCTTTATTCGTGAGTCTCTTTGCGCTGGGGTGCAGCCGCGCGTCACAAAACTATGCCTCCAACTGTTCCACGCCGCGCAAGAACTGGGGTCGGGAAAAGGATGGGATCGGTCATTTGAGGACAGTCCAGCCGATTTACATTGCTTCGGATGGATCGACGCTTTGGAACCAAACGGTCATTTCAGACACCACGCTTCGGCACTATATGGCGCTCATGGGTAACATGAACCCCGAACCTCAAGCCATACTCGAAGTTGCACCAAGCGCGGCGTGCAGTCGCGTGGAGGAGGTTCGCGAAATCATGGACGCCGCGCCGCTCTGCAAACGGCCACATTCGCTGTGCAGCGAGGGATGGAATTGGCGGCAATGGCCCAAATCTAGCGACTCATAAGGTCCGCGATCCGGAAGTGCGATGGTGACAATCACGGGCAAAGATGGTCACTGCCCGACCAGCGAAAACGTCCGCTTCATTCCACCGGGTCGAGCAGGCAGCCCCAGCCGGGGCGGAAGCGGGCGGTGCGGGTGGCCAGGAGGGGGACGCTGGCGTCCACGGCCTTGTCGTCCGGGCGGTCGGTCAGTCGGACCAGCGCCATGCCCGGTTCCTTGTCATCGGCGCAACTGCCCATGGCGCGCCCTTCGACATAGCGGCAGGAACAGGTCAGCCGCGCGCCATAGGCGGCGCCCAGCCGGGCCTGATCGCGCAAGGCATTCCAGTGCCAGCCCAGCGTAACGAGCAGCGCCAGGCAGAGCGCAAGGGCAAGATAAATGATCGTCCGACGACCCGGCATATTCCCGACTCGGTTGGGGATGGCTAAGGCCGCGGCTTATGAAGAGGGAATGGAACAGCGTAAAGCGGCTTGGTCTGGGTGTCGCCGTGGCTGCGCTGGTCGGCGCAGGCGGGATGTGGAGCGTGCGCGCAGCCGATCCGCAACCGCTCTATCGCGTATCATCTGACGCCGTCGTAAGCGAAACCGCGCTGCGCGCCGCGATCGACCCGCTGTTCGATGAAGCCGATATGGGCGACACGCGCGCCTTGCTGGTGATGCGCGACGGGCAGGTCATCGCGGAACGTTATGCGCCCGGCTTTGGCCCGGACACGAAATTATTGTCCTGGTCGATCGCCAAGAGCGTCACGGCGGTACTGGTCGGACTGATGGTGTCGGACGGACGGCTGGCGCTGGACTCGCCGGTGCCGGTCGATGCGTGGCGCCAGCCGGGCGACCCGCGCGGGCGGATTACGCTGCGCCAGTTGCTGACGATGACGTCGGGGCTGGACCATGTGGAGGATGGCGACCCGCTGCCCGCTGGCGACACGGTGCGGATGCTGTTTACCGATGGCGCGCAGGATATGAGCGGCTTTGCCGAGGCCAAGCCGCTAGCCCATGCGCCCGGATCGACCTTTTCCTACTCGACCGGCAGCACCATGATCCTGACCGACCTGATGACGCGGATGCTGACCAATAGCGACGATCCCGACGCGCGGCGGCGGGCGATGCAGATGTTCATCGACGGCAGGCTGAAAGCGCCGGGACGCCTGCCCAGCCTGACCCCGGAATATGACGCCGCAGGCACGATGATCGGCGGCAGCATAGTGCATATGACCGCGCGCGATTATGGCCGCTTTGGCGAATTGCTCCGTCGCCGGGGCCGCAGTCCGACCGGCCACCAGATATTGCCGGAAAAATGGATCGACATCATGACCACGCCATCGGCCCGCAACCCGGCCTATGGCGCGCATCTGTGGCTGAACCGGGAAAGCAGCGAAAGCGCGCTGATGCCGGGGCAGGCCCCCGCCAGCCTGTTCGGCTGCGTCGGCCATAATGGGCAATATATCCTCGTTTCCCCGTCACAGCGGTTGACCGTCGTGCGGATCGGCATGTCGCCGCACAAGGAACAGCGGGTGGCGGTCAAGACGGCGCTGGCGCGGTTGATCGGGCTGTTCCCGGGCTAGAGCAGGAAGCGCCCCTCTATCACGGTGCGGCACCCGCCGGTCAGGATGACCCGGTCGCCCGCCAGCGTGCAGCCCAGCCGCCCGCCGCGCGCCGAGGCCTGAACGGCGCTGATGTCGGTCTTGCCCAGTCGCGCCGCCCAATAGGGGGTGAGCAGGCCATGGGCCGATCCGGTGACGGGATCTTCATCCACCCCGCCGCCGGGCACGAACACCCGGCTGATGATGTCGCTGTCATCACCCGGCGCAGTCGCCATCAGCAGCAGGTCGCCCGCCGGGCGGAGCGCCGCGAAATCGGGCGTCAGCGCGCGGATCGCGGCGGCATCGCGATAGACGAAGAGCGCATAGCCGCCGTCCCGCCAGCGCGTTTCCAGCACATCGCCGCCCATGCCCGCCGCCAGATCAGGCAATGGCCTGACCTCCGTATCCCATGCGGGAAGCGACAATGCATAGCCCGCCCCGGCCCGCGCGACCGTCAGCACGCCGGCATGGCGGGTGCGGAAACGGATGGCGTCCCGATCGCCGATCAGCACATGGCCGCTGGCCAGCGTGGCATGACCGCACAGCTTGACCTCCACCGTCGGGGTGAACCAGCGCAGCGCATAATCCGCATCCGGATCGTCGGGGGCCGGAATCGTGAACGCGGTTTCGGACAGGTTGTTTTCCGCAGCGATCGCCTGAAGCGTTGCATCGTCGAGCCACTGGTCGAGCGGCATGACGGCGGCCGGATTGCCGCTGAAGGGCGCGTCGGCAAAGGCGTCGACCTGGGTGAAGGGCAGGCTGGGCATGGCGGCTCCTCGTTGGACAGGGCGTTCTGATGCCGGGCGGGCCGGGGCGTGAACAGGGCCGCCCGCATGGCATTGGCCGCCTATCCCAGCACCACCAGCGCGCCGCACACCGCCAGCCCGACGACGATGTTGATCGGCACGCCGATCCGCACGAAATCGGCAAAGCGATAGTCGCCCGCGGCATAGACCAGCGCGTTGGTCTGATAACCGATCGGCGTTGCGAAGCAGGCCGATGCGCCGATCATCAGGGCGATGATCAGCGGGCGCGGATCGACCCCCAATTGCTGCGCCAGCGCGATGGTGATCGGCGTCAGCAGCGCCGCCACCGCATTGTTGCTGAGCAGTTCGGACAATATGAGCGCGAAGAAATAGATGACGAACACCAGGGACCAGACCGGCACGATTTTCAACAGCGGCGTGATCCAGCCGACCATCAGCGCCACGCTGCCCGCCTGTTCGAGCGCCAGGCCGACGGCCAGCATCGCGAAGATCAGGATGAGGACGTCGCCGTCAATCGCCGCCCAGGCTTCTTCAGGGTCGATGCAGCGGGTGACGAGGATGATGCCGACCGCAATGAAGGCGGCCATGCCGATGCCGATTATGTTGAGCGCCGACAGCAGCACGACCGCCGACATGGCGACGATGGCGATCCACGCCTTGTTACGGCGAAAGGCGCGGGTGCGGCTGATGTCGACGCCGATCAGATGGGGATTGTCCTTGAGCGATCGGATCGCGTCGTCGCTGCCCGCGATCAGCAGCCGGTCCGCGCCGCGCACCCGCGCTTCCGCCAGCGCTGGACCGGGCAGATGGCGCGAACGGTGAATGCCGATGATGCGGACGCGCAGGGCGTGGAGGAAGGGAATGTCCAGCAGCCGTTCACCGATGGAGGGATGGCTGGGCGCGACCATCGCCTCTATCACCTTGCCTTCGCGCGCTGACGTGGCGGAATCGGCGGCAACGCCCAGATCAAATCCGCCCGATTCACGCAGCGTCATGATGGCGGTGCCATCCGCCCGCACGATCAGCCGATCGCCCGACCGCAACTCCTCGTCCAGAATCTCGCGCCGCCTGATCTCGCTCCCGCGCTTGAGGCCGAGCAGCACGACGGAGGGGCCGAACAGGCCCAGCGAGCCAATCTCACGCCCGATCAACTCGCTATCGTGCGGCACCACCAGTTCGGTCAGATAATCCTGCACCGTGCCGCCCGTTTCCCCGCTGATGGAGGGCGGATCGCTGGGCAACAGGAAGGACAGGCACAAAAGGGCGACGATCCCCGCCGCCGCGCCTGCCAGCGCGTAGGGCGTGATTTCGAAAATGCCAAATGACGCCATGCCCTGATCGGCGGCGATGCCTGCGACGATCAGGTTGGTCGATGTGCCGATCAGCGTCAGGCAACCGCCCAGCACCGCGATCGTGTTCATGGGGATCAGCAGCTTCTTGACCGGATAGCCGGTCGCCTGCGCCAGTTTGAACATGATCGGGATCAGCAGCACGACCACGGGCGTATTGTTGAGGAAGGCCGACAGCACAGCCGCGCCAAGCGCCACTTCGGCAAGGGCCAGCCGGGGATGTATTTTCGCGCGCGCCATGATGAGGTCGGCCACGCGATTGATCACGCCGGTGCGAATCAACGCGCCGGACAGCACGAACATCGCCCCGACGGTCAGCGGTGCGCTGTTGGAAAAAACCGAAAAGAGCGATTTTTCGTTGAGCAGGCCCAACAGTGCGAATGCGCAGGCCCCCACGACCGCGATCACCGTAGGCGAATAGCGTTCGCGCACGAAGGCCACGAACATCAGCGCCAGGATGAGCAGGCCGATTTCCGCGCGATACACGCCCATCAGCGCGATAATGAAATGCATTTGGCCCTACCCCCCGACGGCACAAGCGCCCCCGCTCGCACAACGAGGGAAACCGGACATCGTTGCACGCGAAGCTGGCGGACAGGTCCGCCGGGGGCAAGCGCGCATCCTATAATGATTGAACGAATTCACAACATCATAACCAATATGCATCAATGTTAGCGCAATCATTAGGGACCATCAGCCTTTCCGGGATGCATATGTCGTCATCTTCTTTCATGGAATCCAAGCGATTCCGGCTGCTGCAGGATCAGCGCGGTACCGCAATCATTGAATTTGCAATCGTTGCCGCGCCCTTTATCGCCCTGCTGTTGGCGGTCATGCAGACCACGCTCACCATGTTCACGCAGCAGGTTCTAGAAACCGCGGTCGAAAAAAATGGCCGGACCATTCGCGTGGGACAGGTTCAGGCGGACGGGATCAGCCAGTCCGCGTTCAAGACCCAATTGTGCAAGACATTGCCCAAATATGTCGACTGCGCCGACGTGATGATCGACATACGCACGGCAAACAGCATGGCGGATGTCGACAGCAGCGCCCTGGCATTGACATATGACGGTTCGAACAATGTCACCAACAGCTGGAAATATCTGACCGGCGGGCCCGGTGACATCGTCATCATGCGCCTGATGTATCAGATGCCCGCGATCGGCGGACCGCTGGGCTTCACGCTTGCCAACATGAAAAATGGCCGGCGCCTGCTTGTCGCGACATCGGTATTCAAGAATGAGTCCTACTGAAATGCGCCGCCTCTTCTCATGGTGGCGCCGGTGCGCCAGCGACTGCCGGGCGATCGCGGTGACGGAGTTCGCCCTGATCGCCCCGTTCATGATCCTGCTCTATCTTGGCTGCTTCCAGCTTGCCGACGCCATTTCCGCGTCGCGCAAGGTGACTGTGACGACACGCACCCTTGCCGATCTGACATCCCAATATCGTTCAGTGACGCAAGTCACCACCGACAGCATATTGCACGCCGCCAGCCAGGTCATGGCCCCCTACAACGCAAAGGCCGGCGTCTACACGATCACGCATTTGTCGACCAATCCGTCCGACAAGCCGCGCGTGGACTGGAGCCGCCGCTTTGATGGATCGACCGTGAGCGAGGGGTACAGGCGGAACGAGAAAATCGATCTGCCGGACAGCGTTTCCGAGGAAGGGTCCAGCGTGCTGATGGCCGAGATCACCTACGAATATCAGCCGGTCGTGGCGTCCGCCATGCTGGGAAAGATCACCATGACCGACACCATCTACATGCTGCCGCGTCGGTCCGACTCCATTCCGATGAATTGAGATGATGATGCGTCAATCCCCTATGCTTTCGATGGTCCGCATCGTCCGGCGCCTGCTAAGGCAGGAGCGCGGCAATGTGATCATGATCTTCGCCTTTTCGCTCATCCCGCTGGTGTTTGGCGCTGGCATGGTCATAGACTATGCGCGGGCGGCGCGCTTGCAGACCAAGATGAACGCGATCACCGACGCGACGGCCCTCTACGCCGTCAGCGCGCCGATGCTCAAAAATGACCTGGATG
The DNA here is from genome assembly GCF_000367345.1 of Sphingobium xenophagum NBRC 107872. Classification (GTDB taxonomy): domain Bacteria; phylum Pseudomonadota; class Alphaproteobacteria; order Sphingomonadales; family Sphingomonadaceae; genus Sphingobium; species Sphingobium xenophagum. The sequence goes on along the minus strand of NZ_BARE01000006.1, from coordinate 216,882 downwards.
AAACAAAAAAGCGCGCCAATGCCTTTTTCGACGATCAGGTCGTGGGATTGAACGGGCTGATCTATGGCAAGGACGTCAAGATCAACATCACTGAAACGCTGTCCCCCACCCTGCAACGCAATGTGACGGTGAGCTATGCCGCAGCGTCGAACAATCTTTTCGGAGCCATCCTGTCCAGCGCCAGCATAGCGATTGGCGGTTCCGCCAGCGCCAAGAGCGTTACGGCGCCCAATATCGATTTTTACATGGTGCTCGACACGTCGCCGTCCATGGCCCTGCCCGCGACAAAGGCCGGGCTGACGGCGTTGACCGCTGCGACCGGCGGCTGTGCCTTTGCCTGCCATCAAACCAACACTTCATCGACCAATCCGGGCAGAACCCGCATGGTGAACGGTCAATATGTCGATTATTATTATATCGCCAAGACCGATCTCAAACTGGCGTTGCGAAGCGACCTGGTGACGTCGGCGGTCGAAAATCTGGTGGATGTGGCCAAGGAAACGGCCCAGGCCAACGGCGCGACCTACCGCATGGCGCTGGGGCATTTCGACTGGACCTATCATTCCATCGCGGACAAGCCGGTCGATCTGGATACGGCCAAGGGACTGGTATCCCAGGCGCAACTGCTGACCGTTTGCCAGAATAACCAGCGTGTGTGCGGCATCAACGACAGCGACATGCTGACCAACTTCACCACGAGCCTGACCAGCATCAATGCGATCATGCCCGTGCCCGGAGCGGGGACCAAGAAGGGGAGCGATTCGCCCCAGGGCGTCATGTTCCTGATCACCGACGGGATGCGGGACGAAAATGCGGGCGGTCGCAAGCTGGGACCGATGCCGACCGCCATGTGCGATACGATCAAGGCCAAGGGAATCCGGATTGCGGTGCTCTACACGGAATATCTGTGGGAATCGGCGTCCGATGGCTGGTCGATCAGCAATGTACGCACGCCATTCCTCAATCCGCCGGAAAAGATCAGTCCGCCACTGGAAAGCTGCGCATCGCCGGGGCTCTATTACAAGGTGACGACCGACAGCGATATGTCGGCTGCGTTGGCCAGCCTGTTCCAGAAAGCGGTGCAGGCCGCACATCTGACCAAATAGCGAGTATATGAAAAGGGCCAGCCATGGTTGCATGGCTGGCCCGTATCGCGGCGGTATGGGGACATTTTGTCGTCATGTCCGCGCCATGCGTGGTGACGTTCCCCAGGCTTACGCTCTGCCGCTGGCCCTGTGGCGGGCTTGGGTCAGAGCCTATCCTAAATTTGCCGAGTCGTCTCGCCTTTTCGGCGCAGGATCGCTTCGCTTTGGCGTGTCAGTCGGTTTCAGGACGTTCGCCGCATTGGGCGCGGTGGAGCAATTTCTGGTCGGCCAGCACCAGCGCCATCATCGCTTCGACCACGGGCACGCCACGAATGCCGACGCAGGGGTCATGCCGCCCCTTGGTGATGATGTCCGACGCAGCACCATCGCGCGTGACCGTTTCGACCGGAATCAGGATGGAACTGGTGGGCTTGAACGCCACGCGCAGCTTGATCGGCTGACCGGTCGAGATGCCACCCGCAATGCCGCCTGCGTGATTGGCGAGGAATATGGGTCCGTCTTCGCCCGGCCGCATCGGATCGGCATTTTGTTCGCCGCGCAGGCTGGCGGCGGCAAAACCATCGCCAATCTCGACGCCCTTGACCGCATTGATGCTCATCATCGCGCTCGCCAGTTCGCTGTCGAGCTTGGCATAAAGCGGCGCGCCCCAGCCCGCCGGGACGCCAGAGGCGACGCATTCGACCACGGCGCCCAGCGAGGAGCCATCAAGGCGCGCCGCATCGACCAGCTTTTCCCAACGCACAGCGGCCTGCGCGTCCGGGCAGAAGAAGGGGTTTTGCCCGATCAGCGCCGGATCGAAATGCGCATAGTCTATCGCGTCGCCGCCAATGGCGCTGACATAGGCGAAAATATCGACTTCGGGGATGACCGCACGCGCCACCGCGCCCGCCGCCACCCGGCTCGCGGTTTCCCGCGCCGAGGAACGCCCGCCGCCGCGATAGTCGCGGAATCCATATTTGGCGTCATAGGCATAGTCGGCATGGCCGGGACGATAGGCCTTGGCGACGTCCGAATAATCTTTCGATCGCTGGTCGGTATTTTCGATCATCAGGCTGATCGGCGTGCCGGTCGTCCGCCCTTCAAACACGCCCGACAGGATGCGGACCTCGTCCGCCTCGCGCCGCTGGGTGGTGAATTTGGACGTGCCGGGCTTGCGCAGGTCGAGCCAGGGCTGGATGTCGGCCTCGCTCAGGTCCAGCCCCGGAGGACAGCCATCGACGACCGCGCCGATGGCAGGACCATGGCTCTCGCCCCAGGTGGTGAAGCGGAATACGCGACCGAAACTGTTGAAACTCATATTCCCCTCTCCCCTTGGGGGAGAGGGAGGGCCCCGCCCGGCGCAGCCGGGTGGGAGGGTGAGGGGTTTTGGTGCGCCGTCATCAATATTGTCTCCAACACCCCATCGATATTGCTCATTACATCGGCATTGGCGAAACGGACGATGCGGATGCCTTCTCGTGCCAGTCTTTCCGACCGATGCCGGTCCGCTGCTTCCCTAACGGCATGGTCATCGCCGTCAACTTCGATGACCAGGCGGCGATCGGCGCAATAGAAATCGGCGATATAATCGATCAGCCAAACCTGTCGCCTGAACTTCAGGCCTGCAAGCTGGCGACCGCGCAAACTGGCCCAGAGTCGCCGTTCCGGTTCGGTCGGGTCGCATGGCGCGAACCCGATTCAGGGAGTCTGGCGTTGCAGGATCAGGTCGTCTCATTCCCCTCACCCTCCCACCGCTTCGCGGCGGGCCCCTCCCTCTCCCCTGAAGGGAGAGGGTCAGTAATTATCTGTCCAGTGCGATGTCCGGGGCGTCCTCCGCCTTCATGCCGATGACGTTATAGCCGGCATCGACATGGTGGATTTCGCCGGTCACGCCACTGGCCAGATCCGACAACAGATAGAGGCCCGCGCCGCCGACATCCTCGATCGTGACGTTGCGGCGCAGGGGCGAATTCAGTTCGTTCCACTTCAGAATGTAGCGGAAGTCGCCGATGCCGCTGGCGGCCAGCGTCTTGATGGGACCAGCCGAGATGGCGTTGACGCGGATATTTTCCGGCCCCAGGTCCATCGCCAGATATTTGACCGACGTTTCCAGCGCGGCCTTCGCCACGCCCATCACGTTGTAATGGGGGATGACCTTTTCCGCGCCATAATAGCTCAAGGTCAGGATGCTGCCGCCATTGGGCATCAGTGCGCGGGCACGGCGTGTGACTGCCACGAAACTGTAAGCAGACACGTTCATGGTCAGCAGGAAATTGTCCAGGCTGGTGTCGACATAGAGGCCGCGCAGCTCATTCTTGTCGGAAAAGCCGATCGCATGCACCACGAAGTCCAGCCCGCCCCAGCGCGTCTCTATCTCCGCAAAGGCGGCGTCCAGCTTGTCCATGTCCGTGACGTCGCAGTCGATCAGAAAATCTGATCCGACCTGCTCCGCCAGGGGCCGCACCCGCTTGGCCAGCGCGTCGCCCTGATAGGAGAAAGCCAGTTCCGCACCCTGTTCATGCAACGCTTTTGCGATGCCCCAGGCCAGCGACTTGTCATTGGCCAGGCCCATGATGAGGCCACGCTTTCCTGCCATCAAGCCGTTCATATCGTTGTTCCATTCCCTCAGATGTCCGCCGCCGGGGCATCTTCCTCTTCGGGAAATTCCGCCAGCGCCGCATTCAGTTCCGCGCCAATTACCACGCCAAGCCCGACGAGAAAGAAAAAAATGAGCGTGATCATGACACCCGCCAGACTGCCATAGGTACGGTCATAACCGCCCAGCAGCGACAGGGTCGGCGGCAGCAGCAGGGTCGTGGCGTACCACCATAGCGCGGTGGCGACCGCGCCGGGCCATTTGGGAAAGCGGCGGTCCTTGTAGGCGGTCGGCGTCAGCGTGACGAACAATGACCAGAGCGCGACGCCCACAATCCCCATCGGCACCAGTTTGGCCGACGCGACCAGCGCGATCGCATCGTCGGCCCAGGGCAATATCTGTTGCAGAAACTGGTCGATGCCGGTGATCACGACCTGAAGCGAGAAGGCGAACATCACCGCGACGACGCTGACCAATGTGATGCCGACCGCGCCCAGACGGTAGCGCCAGAAGGGCTTGGTGCTTTTCGTGCCATAGGCGCGGCGCAGAATGTCGCGAATCGTTTCAATGAGGCTGCCCACGGTCCACAGGCCGACCAGCGCGCCCAGCCACAGCAAGGGGCCGGACCGGGCGGCCAGCACATCGTTGATCGGCTGGCGCACGACATCCGCCACCCCGCTGGGCACGGTGGTCAGGAAGGCGTTGACCGCCTGTACCCCGTCCTGCGTCCGGCCAAAGATGCTGGCCACCGCCGCCGCGACGATGAAGAAGGGGAACAGCGTCATCAGCGAGAGATAGGCGAGATTCCCGGCATGGATGAACCCGTCGCTATAGGTGCCGACAGCGACCCGCTTGAAGATTTCGAACGGGTGCGATCCGGGGCGGACGCGATTGATCTGGCGGTGGATATGCCCCGCCATACGGTGGCGACGGGATTCGGGCGACAGGGGCGAAGGCATCGGCATTCCCCCGATAACGCCCTAGACGCCCAGATGGGCGCGCACCGCCCGCCGGTCCTGCCATTTTTCCACCAGCGCCTGGATCGTCGGATCATCGGCGGGGACGTCCACCATCAGGGTGACCAGTTGGTCGCCGCGCGTGCCATCCTTGCCGGTAAAGCCCTTGCCCCGCAGCCGCAGCGTCTTGCCCGACGTGGTGCCGGCAGGCACGCCCAGCATCACCGGGCCGTCGACGGTCGGCACCTTGACCTTGCCGCCCTTGACCGCTTCGTCCAGCGTGACCGGCAGGTCGAGCCGCACATTGTCGCCATCGCGGGTGAAGAAGGGGTGCGGCCGCACTTCAATCGTGACGATCGCGTCGCCAGCGCCGCCCGGCCCCTGCTGTCCCTTGCCCGACAGGCGCATCTGCGTGCCGCTTTCAACGCCTGCGGGCAGTTTCAGGTCGATCGTCTTGCCGTCCTGGAGCGTAATGCGCTGCGGCGCCAATATGGCCGCGTCGGCAAATTGCACCGCCAGCCGATAGGCGACGTTGGCGCCCCTGGGTTGCGGTGCCTGACGGCCAAAGCCGCCGCCCGCGCGACGCCCCGCGCCGCCGAACAGCCCTTCGAAAATATCGCCGAAATCGGCGCCGCCGGTTTCAAAACCGCCCGGCTGGCCGCGAAAGCCGCCGCCGCCCCCGCCGCCAAAGCCGAAGGGCGCGGTCGGATTGCCATCCGCGTCAATTTCGCCCCGGTCGAAGCGGGCGCGCTTATCCTTGTCGGACAACAGGTCATAGGCGTTGGTCGCAGCGGAAAATTTCTCGGCAGCCTTGGGATTGTCCCGATTCTTGTCGGGGTGCAGTTCCTTGGCCAGCTTGCGATAGGCGGATTTGATCTCCGCGTCGGTCGCGCCGCGCGCGACGCCCAATGTGGAATAGGGATCGGCCATCATCTTACCTGTTGCGAAAAAGCATCACTTGGCGACTATGTGGCGGAGGATGGCGCGACATTCAAGCAATGGATGCGCAACGCCCCCGTCATACCCCGCTTGGGGTATGCGCCGCGCAACGCCAATTGCTAGCCGCCGCCTGTCTCGCGTGGGGAATGCGAGTGTTTTGGGGGTTACACCATGATCAAGAAATTTGCCTGGGGCGCTGTGGCGACCCTTTCGATGCTCGGCCCGATCGCGACCAGCGCGCAGGCGCAGGTCGGCCCGCCACCGCCAACACCTCAGCAACTCGACCAGTTGCAGAGCCTGTTCCGCATTGGCGTGACGCTGGGCCTGCCGGGTGGCATCACCCGGACCGACAGCTATGGCCTGGACATTGCCAATGACGGTCAGGATTTCATGAATCCGCAGCGTTTGCGCGAACGCTATGGCGCGCAATATAATGACCTGTTCCCGGTCAGCGGCGTCATCGATTTTCGCGGCCTGCCGATCTATGGCTTTTATGACGCCAACAGCCCGGTTTTCCGCATCTCCATCCCCGCGCTCGATGCAGAAGGCGAAACCTACCAGAACCGCTTTAACGGGGTGACGCGCCAGGCGTCCTACGACCTGTTCAACGAATATCTGGACGAAGTCGACAGCGCGGAAGCCGAACGGCTGGTCCGCCTGTTGCTGAAGTCGCTGGCGCGCTATTCGCCGGTCGATCCGCTGGCGGGCAATCCCAATTCGGTGCAGAGCGGGCTGGTCCGCTCCAGCCTGGACCTGTCGTCGGGCGATTCGGCGATCGAACAGGCGGCCAATGGCGGCACCAACACGGCGGGCGATCCGTGGATCGTGGGCGCCAATTATAGCGGCGGTTCGTCAAATGGCGGGCGCTATGACTTCATGCGCGTCGATGGCCGGATCGCACGCAGCTTCCGCCTGACCGAAGGTGGCCGCGCCCTGCTGAAATTCGACCTGCCGATCAGCTATTCCGAAGTGAACGGCGCACGTGCCGCGACCGCGCAATTCGGCGTCGGCGTCGAATTTCCGCTGATCGCGCAGCGCTGGTCGCTCGAACCGCGCATCGGCTATGGCATCACAGGGTCGGATCAACTCGGCTCGCTCGGCCATATGATTTCGACGACGGTCGCCAGCCGCTATGTGCTGAACGGTCTGGGCCGGGGTCGGCTGATCATCGGCAACATGGTCGGCTATACATCGACGATGAGCACCGGCTTTACCGGCTACAACGTCAATCCGGGCCTGAAGAACTGGGCGTTCCGTAACGGGGTTGCCTATGACCTGCCGCTCAAGTTCCGCGGGTTCGGGCGCAATACGTCGGTGCGGGCCAGCTATGCGCTGACCAACTATACCGGCGACAAGCTCTATTATGACACGTTCCACGAAATGACCCTGTCTCTGGGCATCCGGGGCCGCGAAGAATCGGCGCGCAACGCCCGCGACCTCATCCGCCTGAACTTCAACCTGATCAAGGCCAGCGACTATACCAGCTGGTCGGCGGGTCTGGGCTTCCGCTTCTGACGATAGGGGGGGGTGCCTGATCGGCACCCCCTCACCTTTCGGCTCCGTTCCTTCGGCAAGCCCGTATCGACAGCGTCGCGTCCCGCCCGTAAAGACCGGGCATGACTGATCCCTTTGCCCTGTTCGACGACTGGTACGCCCAGGCGCGCGAGACCGAAATCAACGACAGCAATGCCATGGCGCTCGCGACAGCCGATGCGCGCGGTCATCCGTCGGTGCGGATGGTGCTGCTGAAAGGACATGGCCCGGACGGCTTTGTCTTTTACACCAATTTTGAGGGGCGCAAGGCGGGCGAACTGCTGGCCAATCCCCATGCCGCATTGCTGTTCCACTGGAAATCGGCGCGACGGCAGATCAGGGTGGAAGGCCCGGTCGGCCCGGTCGATGACGCCACCGCCGACGCCTATTTCGCAACCCGCAGCCGCGACAGCCAGTTGGGCGCATGGGCATCCGACCAGTCCCGCCCCCTGCCCGACCGCCAGACCTTCATGAACAGGTATGAGGCGGAACGGGCGCGGTTCGAGGGTGGCCCGGTGCCGCGCCCGCCGCACTGGTCGGGCTTTTGCGTCAGGCCGGAACGGATCGAATTCTGGCAGGATCGCGAGCATCGCCTGCATGAGCGGCGAGTCTTCACCCGCACGGGCGCGGGCTGGAGCGAAGGGCTGCTTTACCCCTAAAGGCTTTTGACGCCGCCATTCCGGACGAAGCGAGGCGCGGAAACCGCCCGCTGGTTCGTCTATGAAGATGCGCCCCGACGCGCGCCGATTGCCGCTGGCCCATGGGCCTGTTAGGTGTCGGCCTGACACATGTAAAAGAAGTGCGGAGCCGGTGGCTCCTGCGGCCTAGAGGGACACGGATGCGTAACAGACTGACCGCCTTCATTCTCACCGGCATGGTTTTGGGGGTGATTGTCGGCTTCGCGGCCAATCTGTGGGTTGGCAGCGACAAGACGCTGGCCAAGGATGTGGCCGGCTATTTCCACCTGCTGGCCGACATATTTCTGCATTTGATCAAGATGATCATTGCGCCGCTGGTATTTTCCACGCTGGTCGCGGGCATCGCCCATATGGGCGACAGCGCGGCGCTGGGGCGGATCGGCGGGCGGGCGCTCGCCTGGTTCGTGATCGCCAGCCTGATTTCGCTGACCCTGGGGCTGATGTTCGTCAACTTCTTCGCACCGGGCGAAGGGCTGAACCTGGTCCGGTCGGGCGTGGATTCGGGCGTGAATACCGAAGCGCTCAATTTCCGTGATTTCATCCTGCACGTCTTTCCGACCTCCATGGTCGGCGCGATGGCGGAAAATTCGATCCTTCAGATCGTCGTATTCTCGCTGTTCGTCGGCGTCGCGCTGACCGCGATCGGGGAGAAGGGCAAGCCGGTCGTCACCGTCATCGAATCGATGGTCGAACTGATGTTGCAGGTGACAGGCTATGTCATGCGCGTCGCGCCCTTCGCGGTGTTCGGGGCGCTGGCGTCGGTCGTGACGACCGAGGGGCTGGGCGTGCTCGTCACCTTTGGCGAGCTGATCGGCGAATTCTATATCGCGCTGGGCGCGCTGTGGCTGCTGCTGTTCGCGGCGGGATCGATCTTCCTGGGCAAGCGGATGTTCAAGCTGGTCCGCTATGTCCGCGAACCGATATTGATCGCTTTCTCCACCGCATCGTCCGAAGCCGCCTATCCCAAGATGCTGGAGCAACTGGATCGCTTCGGCGTGCCGCGCCGCATCTACAGCTTCGTGCTGCCGCTGGGCTATAGCTTCAACCTTGACGGGTCGATGATGTATTCGACCTTCGCGACCATCTTCATCGCGCAGGCCTATGGCATCGATTTGCCGATCGCGACCCAGATCACGATCCTGCTGGTGCTGATGGTGACCAGCAAGGGCATCGCCGCCGTGCCGCGCGCCAGCCTTGTGGTGGTCGCGGCCACGCTGGGCCAGTTCGACCTGCCGGTCGAGGGCGTCGCCTTCATCCTGGCGGTCGATCATTTCATGGACATGGGCCGTACCGCGACCAACGTGCTGGGCAATGCCATCGCGACGTCGGTGATCACCAAATGGGAAGGGATGCTGGAGGTCGAGGAACCGATCGACGTGCCCCACCCCAAGGCGCCGGCGCATACCGCCGCGCATGGCCGCGCCGGGCTGGAACTGGCCCCGGACATGCTGGAGGAAGAGCGCAAGGGGTAACCGACGCTATAGTGTTCCCGCGCAGGGGGGGAACCCAGTCCAAACGTCGGAACTGGGTTCCCGCCTGCGCGGGAACACGGGCGTCTCTACCACAACACCCCACGCACAGGCTTTAGCGGTTCGGGCGCGGGATCGCCGATCGACTGGAGCAGGTCGATCTCGATCGTGCGGCACATGGCGTTGAGCGGCACGTCATGGACCGTGTTGGCGAAGGGATCGACCAGATCGTCGCCGATCCGCAGCACCGCCAGGAACATGAGACCCGCGACCGTGGAGCCAAGCGGCGTCGCCAGCCCCAGCGTTTCGACCAGCCCCAGCGGCAGGAAGAGGCAGAAGAGATGGGTGAAGATGGTCGGCAGATAGCGATATTGCACCGGCAGCGGGGTATTTTTGAGCCGCTCCATCCCGCCCTGCGCGTTGGCGATGTCCACCAGCACCGCCTCCATCTGCGTCTGCTGGATCGTGTCGATCCACCCCGTGCGCCGGGCGATGTCGATGCGCCGCCCGGTGCTGTCAAGCAGTCCGTTGGCGACATTCACGCGGGCGAGCGCCAGCCCCTGATCCTTTTCCTCCAGAAAGCGGGTCACATCGTCATCGATCGGCAGCCGCCGCAACTGGCAGCGCAGCGCATTTACATAGGCGATCTGGCGCTTGACGATCTCCCGCTTCAATTCGCGCCCGTCGGGATCAGGCAGGAAGTTGCGGGTCGCGCGCGCCAGACTGCGCGATGCGTTGATCATCGCGCCCCACAGCGTGCGCCCTTCCCACCAGCGCTGATAGGCGGAATTGGACCGGAATCCCAAGAACAGCGCCAGTCCGGTGCCAAAGATGGTCAGCGGCAGTCCGGGCGCCTTGAACGGCAGCACATAGTAAGTGATCGTGACGGCGCAGTCCCACACGAACAACAGGGTCAGCGGCTTCCACACCTCGGCGGCCATCCGATGCAGGCTGGGGACGGGGTCGACGATCATGCAATTCTCCAAAGGACAGGACCGCGCCAACGCAAGAAGCGCATGAAAGCTCCCTTGATGCTATAGCGAAATGACCTGTGACTTAGGGTGCAACTCGCAGCCGGGCCGGACCGTTGGGCAGGTGCGGCAACAGGAGGACAGGCCATTGACCGGCACGAGCCAGGAACCAAGCGCTGAAACCGGCACAAGGACGGCGGCCCTGTCGCTCCAGTGGCAGATGCTGGCGGGTTTCGTCATAGGGCTGGTGGTGGGCCTGGCCGTCTATATGGCCGCGCCCGACGCGCGCTGGGTCGATCATGTCACGACCTATGTGACCGGGCCGATCGGCCAGATTTTCCTGCGCCTGCTGTTCATGCTGGTCATTCCGTTGCTGGTGTCGGCGCTGATCGTGGGGATCGCCGAAATGGGCGAGATCCGCGCGCTGCGCCGCGTGGGGCTGCGTACATTGGTTTACACGCTGATCGTGTCGGCCATTGCGGTGGCGGTCAGCCTGCTGGTGGTCGACCTGCTCCGGCCCGGTGCGGGCATCGACCCGGCCATGGCGCGGGCGATGCTGAACGACGCGGCACCGGGCGCGAAGGCGATATTGAGCCGGGGCGATGACGCGCCGCAGGGCATGGCCGCCTTCATCGCGATGATCCCCGACAATATCGTCGCGGCCATGGCGGGCAACGACATATTGGCGGTGATGGTCTTTGCCCTGTTCTTCGGCATCGGACTGATGCTGGTGCGGACGCCGCAGACGCAATTGCTGCTGAGCGCGATGGAGGGCCTGCTGGCGGTGACAATGCGCTTGATGGGGCTGGTCATCCGCCTGGCGCCGATCGCCATCGCCTGTTTCATGTTCAACCTGGCCGCCCATTTCGGCTGGGACTTGCTGATCCGCCTGTCCGCCTATGTCGGCGTGGTGCTGCTGGCGCTGGCGATCCAGATGTTCGGCATCTATTCGCTGCTGATCACCTTCATCGCCAAACGATCGCCGCTTCGCTTCTTCGCTTCCGTGCAGGAGGCGACGGTAATGGCCTTTGCCACCGCCTCTTCCAACGCGACCCTGCCGACCGCCCTGCGCGTGGCCGAAGAGGAATTGCGCCTGCCCCGCCGCATCGCCCGTTTCGTCCTGACCATCGGCGCGACCGCCAACCAGAATGGCACGGCGATGTTCGAGGGGATTACGGTCATCTTCCTCGCCCAGTTTTTCAGTATCGAACTCAGCATCGCCCAGCAGGTCATGGTGATGATGATGTGCATATTGGGCGGCATCGGGACAGCGGGCGTACCGGCCGGATCGCTGCCGGTGGTGGCGATGATATTGGGCATGGTCGGCATTCCGCCCGAAGGGATCGGGCTGGTGCTGGGGGTCGACCGGCTGCTCGACATGTGCCGCACCGCGCTGAACGTAACCGGCGATCTGGTCGCGGCGACGGTGATCGCGGCGGGTGAGGAGGACCAGCCATGATGGCAAGGATAGCGGCGGCGATCGTGGCGCTTGTCGCACTGGCCGGGCTGGTCGTGCAATTCGCGGCGACGCTGGACCAGACAGGGTCGGTAGCAGGCACGCTCTGGACATTGCTGCGCTACTTCACGGTGCTGACCAATCTGCTCGTCGCGCTGGCCTTTGGCTGGGTCGCGATCGGTGGCCGGCCGCATCCGCGCCGACTGGCAGGCGTCATGCTGGCGATCCTGCTGGTCGGGATCGTCTATGGCCTGCTGCTGCGCGGACTGTTGACGTTGAGCGGCGGCGCGCTGCTCGCCGATACGCTGCTGCACAAGGTGACGCCGGTGCTGGTCCCCCTGTGGTGGATCGCCTTTGCGGTGCGAGGCCAGTTGCGATGGCGCGATCCATGGGGATGGACGCTGTTTCCCGCGCTCTATTTGCCCTATGCCTTGCTGCGCGGCATGGCGGAGGGGCGCTATGCCTATCCGTTCATCGACGTCGCGAAGATCGGCATCGGCACGGTGCTGGTCAATGCCGTGCTGATCGCCATGGGGTTCGTCGCGGCTGGCCATGCGCTGGTCTGGATCGACCGGCGCATGGCCCGAAGCGGCTAACGCAGCTTGGCGATATTCAGCCCGTCTTCCTTGGCGCGGGCCTTCGTTGATTCCTCGGTCCGGGTCAGCGCCTTGGCAATGGCCTTGAGGCCCATGCCCTTTTTCGCCAGCAGGTGCAGCTTCTGGATCTCGTCCTGGGTCCAGGGCTGCCGGTGCCGTTCGAATTTCTCGGCCATGTGTCGTCCTTCGGAAAGATCGCAGGCTATGCCCGCCCCCCTATACCCTTAATCCGCGAACGGATCGCGCACCAGGATGGTATCCTCGCGTTCCGGGCTGGTGGATACGAGCGTGACCGGGCAGCCGATCAGTTCCTCGATCCGGCGGATATATTTGATCGCCTGCGCCGGAAGGTCCGCCCAGCTGCGCGCGCCAGCGGTCGTGTTGTGCCAGCCTTCGATCGCTTCGTAGATCGGCTGGGCCTTGGCCTGATCCTGGGCATGGGCGGGCAGATAATCGTAGGTCTGATCGCCAATCTTGTAGCCGACGCAGATGTTGAGCGTGTCGAACCCGTCCAGCACGTCAAGCTTGGTCAGCGCGATGCCGGTGACGCCCGACACGGCGATCGACTGGCGCACCAGCACCGCGTCGAACCAGCCGCAGCGGCGCTTGCGGCCGGTGACGGTGCCAAATTCATGGCCGCGCTCGCCCAGCCGCTGGCCAGTGGCGTCCTCCAGCTCGGTCGGGAACGGGCCGGAGCCGACGCGGGTGGTATAGGCCTTGACGATGCCCAGCACGAAGCCCGCCGCATTGGGGCCAAGGCCGGTGCCGCTGGCCGCCGTGCCCGCGACCGTGTTGGACGAGGTGACGAAGGGATAGGTGCCATGGTCGATGTCGAGCAGCGTGCCCTGCGCGCCCTCGAACAGGATGCGCTTGCCCGCCGCCTTGGCGCGGTTGAGCGTCAGCCAGACGGGCTTGACGAAGGGAAGGATGAAATCGGCAATCTCGGTCAGTTCCGCCATCAGCGCGGCGCGGTCGATCGGCGGTTCGCCAAAACCGGCGCGCAGCGCGTCATGATGGGCGGTCAGCCGGTCCAGCTGCGGGCCGAGATCGTCGAGATGAGCAAGGTCGCACACGCGGATGGCGCGGCGGCCGACCTTGTCCTCATAGGCCGGGCCGATGCCGCGCCGGGTGGTGCCGATCTTGCCCGCGCCGCTCGCATCCTCGCGCAGGCCATCAAGGTCGCGGTGGAAGGGCAGGATCAGCGGGCAGGTTTCGGCGATCTGGAGATTGTCGGGCGTGATCGACACGCCCTGCGCGGTCAGCTTGGCGACTTCATCGCGGAAGTGCCAGGGATCGAGCACCACGCCATTGCCGATCACCGACAGCGTGCCGCGCACGATGCCCGATGGCAGCAGCGAGAGTTTATAGACTTTCTCGCCCACGACGAGCGTGTGGCCAGCATTATGGCCACCCTGGAAACGGGCGACGACATCGGCGCGCTCCGACAGCCAGTCGACGATCTTGCCCTTGCCCTCGTCACCCCATTGGGCGCCGATCACGGTTACATTTGCCATGGATACAGATCTCCGCCCGCCGCGCGGACCGGCCATGCCCTTCGACGGGACTCGACATGCCGGTAGGATCGATTGGGCGCCTGACAGAATATGGGGCACCCGGTGCGGGCGCGGGTTAGCGGCGCGGGGCTGGCGCGTCAAGGCGGAGGGACGATTACACTTTGATACAGCGCAACAGCTTTACGTGGTGAAGCAGGCGCGCGATCCTGATTGTCCGTCGTTCGTGGAGATACGCCGTGCGGATAGCCTTGATCCTTGTCCTGTGCCTGTCGCTTCTGTCCCCCGCCCATGGAGCGCCGCTGCGCGCGCCCCCCGGCGAACAAGTGATGGCCTATGGCAGCGATCCGGCGCAGACGCTGGATTTCTGGCCGGGCAAAACCGACAGCAAGCCGAACATAGTGCGGCCATTGGTGATCTTCGTCCATGGCGGGGGATGGAAGCGCGGTAGCAAGGACAATGCCACCGGACGCTATAAATCCGTTCACTATCAACAGCTTGGATATGCTTTCGCGTCCATCGACTATCGCCTGGTGCCTGGTGCCACGGTCGAGCAGCAGGCGCAGGACGTGGCCGATGCCGTTGCCTTCCTGCGCCGCCGCGCGGCGACATTGGGGGTCGATCCGGGCCGGATCGTGCTGATGGGGCATAGTGCGGGCGCGCATCTGGTCGCGCTGGTGGGGACGGACATGCGCTATTTCGCCAAAGCAGGGCTGTCGCCCGACGCCGTGCGCGGCATCATCCCGCTGGATGGGGCGGCCTATGACGTGGCGGCGCAGATGGCGCAATCGGGCCGGTTCATGAAGGGCACCTATGAACAGGCGTTCGGCACCGATCCCGCGCGGCAACAGGCGCTGTCGCCGACTCGCCATGCCGCCCGGCCCAACGCCCCGGCCTTCCTGATCCTGCATGTCGACCGGGACGATGGCACGGCGCAGTCGCAGGCGCTGGCCGCAGCCTTGAAGCGCGCGGGTACGCCCGTCGAGATACGGGCGCTGGAGGGTCGCGGGCTGCGCGGCCATATGCAGATCAACCGGCAGATGGGCGATCCGGCCTATCCGGGCACGGCCATGGTCGACGACTGGCTGGCGCGAGTCTTCCGTTAGAAGGCGCGCAGTTCCGCGCCATCGAGCCAATGCGAACAGCGCAATGTCGCGCCATCCTCATCGCCGACCAGCGCGGCGACGGTGTGCCAGCCCTCGGCCCGCAATTCGGCGGCGCGGGCCGCATCCGCGCCCAGCGGCAGGAACAGCCGCCGGGGCGCCTTGTCGCCAAAACCAGCGTCGATCAGCGGATCGGGATAAAGGGAAAAGCCGATGGCTGGCTCCTCCTCTCCGTCGGCGCGCAGGATGGCATAGCTGCCGCCCCGGCCGATTTCGCCGATAAAGCCTTCGGCAAAGATCGAGAAGCCAAACCAGTTCTGATATTCAAAACCGTGCCGCTCGGTCGGATCGAGCGTCAGCGTGATGTCCCAGCCGATCGGCTTGGCGATGGCGCGCAGGCCCGCGATACGGCTGTCGATCGCGCCGCCAAGGCTGGCATTGAAGGCTTCGAGCCGCTCCATCGCGGCGTGGAACGGCCCCGTCGCCTCGATCAACGGCAGATAGGCCGCGGCCTGCGGCCCCAGCGCGACGAGGGCGCCTGCATCCTTGGCGTCCAGTTCGGTGCGGACCGCTTCCAGTTCACCCGCCGCCAGCGGCAAAGGCCCGGCGGCCAGCATGTCGATCAGGTCGGGCAGGGTGAAATCGATGGTAAGGCCGCTGACGCCCGCCGCCTGCAACGCCTCGATCGCGACATTGACGATCTCGACGACGGCCGTGACGCTGTCCGACCCGATCAGTTCGGCCCCGACCTGCAACTTCTCCCGCTCCGGGCGCAGCTGATTGGCTTTGAGCCGGATCACCGGCCCGGCATAGGAAAGGCGCATCGGGCGCGGCGCAGTGGCCAGGCGAGTCGCGGCGATGCGGCCGACCTGCGCCGTCATGTCCGGGCGCAGCGCCAGGCTGCGCTGCGACACGGGATCGACGGCGCGAACCAGATCCTGCGCGCGCATGGATTTGAGGCGCTGGGTCAACGTATCCTCAAACTCCGCGAGCGGCGGCATGACCCGTTCATAGCCATGAGTGGCAACCGTATCCAGAACGCGGCGGGCAAGCCGGGCGGAGGCTTCGGCCTGCGGCGGCAGGCGGTCGGACAGACCCTCTGGAAGGAGGCTGGGCGGGATCATGGTCATGGCTTGCGCCTTTAGCGGAAAATTGGCGCTAGGCCATCCCCATCCACCGTTCGGGCTGAGCCTGTCGAAGCCCTGTCCTTTTAAGAAGAACAGTCCTTCGACAGGCTCAGGACGAACGGGTAAGGGGGCAGCTTAGGCGAAGCGCAGCACCTTCACCTGCTTCACGCCGGTCAGGTTGCAGATTTCCCAGCGCAGCGGTTCGGTGACGGTGCCGTCGACCGACAGCAGCAACACCGCTTCGCCGCCCTGGTTGCGACGGCCCAGGTGGAAGGTGCCGATATTGACGTCGGCTGCGCCGAGCGTCGACCCCAGGCGGCCGATGAAACCGGGCGCGTCCTGGTTGACGATGTAGAGCATGGTGCCGTCGAGATCGGCCTCCACCTTGATGCCGAACAGTTCGACCAGGCGGGGGCTGGCATGGCCGAACAAGGTGCCCGCGACCGAACGCTCGCCGCTTTCGGTGGTGACGGTGACGCGCACCAGCGTCTGATAATCGCCTTCGCGGTCATGGCGCACTTCGCGCACGTCAAGGCCGCGTTCCTTGGCCAGGAAGGGCGCGTTGACCATGTTCACCGTGTCCGAATAGACGCGCATCAGGCCCGCCAGCACGGCGGCGGTGATGGGCTTCTGGTTCAGTTCGGCGGCATGGCCTTCCACCTCTACCGCAACGCCGGTGATCTGGTCGCCTTCGAGCTGGCCGACCAGGCTGCCCAGCTTCTCCGCGATCGCCATATAGGGCTTGAGCTTGGGCGCTTCCTCCGCCGACAGGCTGGGGACGTTGAGCGCATTGGTGATGCCGCCGTCGAGCAGATAGTCGGACAGCTGTTCGGCGACCTGCAACGCCACATTGACCTGCGCTTCATCGGTCGACGCACCCAGATGCGGGGTGCAGATGAAGTTGGGCGTGCCGAACAAGGGCGATTCCTTGGCCGGTTCGGTCTGGAACACGTCCAGCGCGGCGCCCGCGACATGGCCCGAATCGAGCGCGTCCTTGAGCGCGGCCTCGTCGATCAGCCCGCCGCGCGCGCAGTTGACGATACGCACGCCCTGCTTGGTCTTGGCCAGATTTTCGCGGCTCAATATGTTGCGGGTCTGGTCGGTCAGCGGCGTGTGCAGCGTGATGAAGTCGGCCTTCGCCAGCAGCGTGTCGAGATCGGCCTTTTCCACGCCCATTTCGATGGCGCGTTCCGGCGTCAGGAACGGATCGAAGGCGACGACCTTCATTTTCAGGCCCAGCGCGCGGCTGGCGACGATCGAGCCGATATTGCCGGCGCCGATCAGGCCCAGCGTCTTGCCGGTGACTTCCACGCCCATGAAGCCGTTTTTCGGCCACAGGCCCTGCTGGGTCTGGGTGTTGGCTTCGGGAATCTGGCGCGCCAGCGCGAAGATCAGCGCGATGGCATGTTCGGCGGTGGTGATCGAGTTGCCGAACGGCGTGTTCATGACGATCACGCCCTTGGCCGAGGCGTAGGGGATGTCGACATTGTCGACGCCGATGCCAGCGCGGCCAATGACCTTGAGGTTGGTGGCGGCGTCGAGAATGTCCTTTGTCACCTTGGTCGAGGACCGGATGGCAAGGCCGTCATACTGGCCGATCATGGCCTTCAACTCTTCGGGGGTCTTGCCGGTGATGACGTCGACTTCGACGCCGCGCTCACGGAAAATGGCGGCGGCGCGGGGGTCCATCTGGTCGCTGATAAGTACCTTGGGCATCTGTATTTCCTTTGGAAAATAGTCCCGTCATCCCCGCGAAGGCGGGGATCCATCTCCGACCGTTGCACCTGTCAATATGGTGGGAGATGGGTTCCCGCCTTCGCGGGAATGACGGCTTTGTTTTAGATTAAGCAGCCTTTACGGTCGCATAGGCCCAGTCGAGCCAGGGACCGAGCGCTTCGATGTCGGCAGTATCGACGGTCGCGCCACACCAGATGCGGAGCCCGGCGGGGGCATCGCGATAGCCCGCGACGTCGAACGCGGCGCCTTCCTTTTCGAGCAATGCGGCGAAGGCCTTGATAAAGGCTTCGTCGGCACCTGCAACGGTCAGGCAAACGCTGGTTTTCGAGCGCGAGGCTTCATCGACCGCGAGATGGCCGAGCCAGTCGCGCTCGGCTACGATCCTGTCCAGAGCCGCGGCATTGGCGTCGCTGCGGGCGATCAGGCCAGCGGCGCCGCCGATCGACTTGCCCCATTCCAGCGCAAAGATCGCATCCTCGACCGCCAGCATGGACGGGGTGTTGATCGTTTCGCCCTTGAATACGCCTTCGGCCAGCTTGCCCTTCGACACCAGCCGGAACACCTTGGGCAGCGGCCAGGCGGGGGTGTAGGTTTCGAGCCGTTCGACCGCGCGGGGACCAAGGATCAGCACGCCATGGCCGCCCTCGCCGCCCAGCACCTTCTGCCAGGAGAAGGTGGCAACGTCGATCTTCGCCCAGTCGATGTCATAGGCGAACACCGCGCTGGTCGCGTCGGCGAAGGTCAGCCCTTCGCGATCCGCCGGGATGAAATCGGCATTGGGGACGCGGACGCCCGACGTGGTGCCATTCCAGGTGAACAGCACGTCGGTGCTGAAATCGACCGCCGACAGATCAGGCAGCTGGCCATAGTCGGCGCGAATGACGGTGGGGTCGAGCTTCAACTGCTTGGCGGCATCGGTCACCCAGCCTTCGCCAAAGCTTTCCCAGGCGATGGTCGTGACCGGGCGCGCGCCCAGCATCGTCCACATCGCCATTTCAAAGGCGCCGGTGTCGGAACCGGGGACGATGCCGATGCGGTGGGTGTCGGGCAGGTTCAGCAATTCGCGCATCAGGTCGATGCAGTAAGCGAGGCGGTTCTTGCCGATCTTGCTACGGTGCGAGCGGCCCAGCGAGTCGGTGGCGAGCGCAGCGGCGCTCCAGCCCGGAGGCTTGGCACAGGGACCGGAAGAGAAAAAAGGGCGAGCCGGCAGAGTCGTCGGCTTGGCGGCAGGCGCAATACGGGCGCCGGCTTCGGTAACTTCAGTCATGTAGCTTCTCCTTACAGAGAGCAGCGCGGCGTTGGGACCGCGTGGCCCGTCGGCCGCCCTAGAGATTTCGGCGGACCTGTCAAGCCGGTTGCGAAAATGACCCAGTGCTAAAAACGGGACGAGCCGTGCCCGCCGTTAACCATCAGCAAGACTTGTCCTGCTACCATGGCTGGCTCCTGATAGAGCGGGCGATGACGATGACGATGTTTCGCGGCGCGGCGCTGGCCGTGACGATGGCGATGATGCTGAGCGCGTGCGGCGGCGATCTGGTGCCGCGTGGCCGTGTGGCGCGCGTCTCCAAGCCCGCGCGTCCGGCAGCGCCGCAGCCGATGGCGTTTCGCCAGTGTTTGGCGAAACTCAATGCGCAGGCGATCGCCTATACCCCCCTGCCCGACCGGACGTTCGGCGGCGGGTGCAGCGCGCTGAGCAGCGTCAAGCTGATCGACTTTGGCGTGCCCGCGACCAATCTGGGCGCGATGACTTGCCAACTGGCCGCCAATTTCGCCGCCTGGGCGCGCTATGGCGTGCAGCCCGCCGCGCGCGCCATATTGGGGACGGAGATCGTGCGGATCGAGACGTTCGGCACCTATAATTGTCGGCCCATCGCAGGCCTTGGTAAATTGTCCGAACATGCCCATAGCAACGCGATCGACGTCGCCGCCTTCGTGATGGCCGACGGGCGCAAGATCAGTGTCGAACAGGGATGGAACGGCGATCGGGAGACGCGCCAGTTCCTAAAGGTCATCCACGCCAGCGCCTGCAAGCGGTTCAACACCGTCCTCAGCCCCGATTATAACGCGGCCCATCGCGACCATTTTCATTTCGACATGGGCGGGCGCGGCGGGTTTTGCCGTTGAGCGCCAAACAGGAGGGCGGGTTTTGCAGGTAATCCGCCTTGGCAATGTCATCTGCGCCCCTTAAGTCGTGGGGATGACAAAAAAAGACATTGAAGAACGCAAATTCCGCCCCGCCAGTCAGGAGGCGGCGGACGCCCGCAAGGCGATCGATACGCCCCAGACCAGCAGCAGCGCCTACAGGCTGGCCTTTCAGGACACCGAATTTCTGCTGCGCGAGGATCTGCGCCCGGTCCGGTTCCAGTTGGAATTGCTGAAGCCGCAATTGTTGATGGACGAAGCGCGAATCGAATCGACCTTCGTTTTCTATGGTTCCGCCCGCATTCCCGAACCCGATCAGGTACAGGCCCGGATCGACGCTGCGACCACGCCGGAACAGAAGCGCATTGCCGAAAATCTGGGCAAGAAGGCGCATTATTATGATGAAGCCCGCAAGCTGGCGAGCATCGCAGCGCAATATCCGGTGAACGCGGCGGGATGCCGCCACTTCGTCGTCTGTTCAGGCGGCGGCCCTTCCATCATGGAAGCGGCCAATCGCGGCGCGGCCGATGTCGGCCAGACCACGATCGGCATGAACATCGTCCTGCCCCACGAACAGGCGCCCAATCGCTTCGTCACGCCGGAACTGAGTTTCCAGTTCCACTATTTCGCGCTGCGCAAGATGCATTTCCTGTTGCGGGCGCGGGCGCTGGCGGTGTTCCCCGGCGGCTTTGGCACGTTCGACGAGATGTTCGAACTGCTGACCCTCATTCAGACCGGCAAGATGAAGCCCATTCCCATCCTGCTGTTCGGCAAGGAATTCTGGAACCGGGTGGTCGATTTCGAGGCGCTGGCCGATGAAGGCGTGATCGCGCCGGCTGACCTCAACCTCATCACCTGGGTCGAAAGCGCCGACGAAGCATGGCAGGCGGTGCAGGCCTTTTATGAGGATAGCGAACCGCTGGGATGTTGAACACTCCTCTCCCCATGGGGGAGAGGGCAGCGAGAGTTGGCGGCTTTGCCGCCTGGTCGCAGCCGGAGAGGGGGTGCGTCGCACGCCATGCCCATCCCCCTCTTCCAACTTCTCCCCCACGGGGAGAAGGGTTAGTGGCTTGCCCTTCCCGGCGCACGGGACTAGGGCGCGGCCATGCTTGCCGATCTGGCCCATGTCGACACCTGGATCTTCGATCTGGACAACACGCTTTATCCGGCGAAGGCGGACCTGTTTGCGCTGATCGACGTGAAGATGGGCGAATTCATCCAGGGGCTGCTTGGCTGCGACCCGGTCATCGCGCGGCAGACGCAGAAGCGCTATTTCATGGAGCATGGCACGACCCTGTCGGGCCTGATGCACCATCATGGCATCGAGCCGCGCGACTTTCTCGACTATGTCCATGACATATCGATGGACCGGCTGGAGGTCGATGCGGAGCTGAATGCCCATATCGCCGCGCTGCCGGGCCGCCGCCTGATCTTCACCAATGGCGATGCGGACTATGCCGGCCGCGTGCTCGACAAGCTGGGCCTGTCCGGCCTGTTCGAGCAGATCCACGACATTCATGCCTGCCAATATGTGCCCAAGCCCGATCCGTCGGGCTATGCCGAATTGTGCCGCGTCCATGATGTCGACCCGACCCGCGCCGCCTTTTTCGAGGATATGGCGCGCAATTTGCGGCCCGCCAAGGCGATCGGCATGGCGACCATCTGGGTCAATAATGGCTCCGAAGCGGGCAATCATGACCATCATCCCGATTTTATCGATTTCGAGACCGATCATCTGAGGCCGTTTCTGGCCGGCATTTTTGGGGAAAGCGCATGACCGACCTGCAAAGCATAATCGACGCCGCCTGGGAGGACCGGGCCAATGTGAGCCTGACCACGCAAGGGGCGGTGCGCGATGCTGTGAACGCGGCGCTTGCCCTGCTCGACAGCGGCAAGGCGCGCGTCGCCGAGCCGACCGCCGATGGCTGGCAGGTCAACCAGTGGCTCAAGAAAGCCGTGCTGCTTTCCTTCCGCCTGAATGACAATGTGTTGATCGAAAACGGTCCCGGTGGCGGTTATTGGTGGGACAAGGTGCCCAGCAAATTCGCAGGCTGGGGCGAGGCGGAGTTCCGCGCCGCCGGTTTCCGCGCGGTGCCGGGCGCACTTGCCCGCGCGGGCGCGCATATCGCCAAGAATGCGATCCTGATGCCCAGCTTCGTCAATATCGGCGCGTTCGTGGATGAAGGCACGATGGTCGACGCCTGGGTGACGGTGGGCAGCTGCGCGCAGATCGGCAAGAATGTCCATCTGTCCGGCGGCGTCGGCATTGGCGGCGTGCTGGAACCGTTGCAGGCCGACCCGGTCATCATCGAGGATGACTGCTTCATCGGCGCGCGGTCCGAAGTGGTCGAAGGCGTGCGCATCGGCAAGGGATCGGTCCTGTCGATGGGCGTGTTCATCGGCCAGTCGACCAAGATCATCGACCGCGCGACCGGCGAAGTGTTCATGGGCGAAGTGCCGCCCTATTCGGTGATCGTGCCGGGATCGCTGCCCGGCAAGCCGCTGCCCGACGGCACGCCCGGACCCAGCCTCTATTGCGCCGTGATCGTCAAGCGGGTGGACGCGCAGACCCGGTCGAAGACTGGGATCAACGACCTGCTGCGGGATTGATCCAAATTCACCCTCCCCGCGCCGGGGAGGGTCGTTCCAGCGCCAGCAGCGCGAACGTCGCCAGCCAATGTTCCCCCATATAGTCGCCAGCGACATGGGGCAGGCTGGCGGCGATATGCCGTTCCGCTGCATCCAGCGCCGATGCCGCGACCGGATCGCCCGGTCCCAGCGCAGCGGCAATCGCGCGCCAGCACCAGCCGCGGCTGAGGTTCAGGCCATCGAGATGGGCGATCTTGCCATCGCTGCGGTCCGACACGGTCGCGGGAGTGAATAAGGTCGCCGGTTCACCCTGCGCCAGATGCGGCAGGAAGGCGTGGAACCAGTCGGCGAAATCGGCCCGTGCCAGCAGGCGGCTCATCAACAGCGCCTCACACAGAGCGGGCGAGAGAAATTCGTCGCCGCCCGGCTCCCATGCCTGGCAGGCGCGATCATCGCCGAACCAGTGCAGCGCCCGATCGCGGATCAGCGCCATCAGCGCGGGATCACGCCCTTCGGCCCATTCCAGCGCCAGCGTCAGGGCAAAGGCGATGTTGAAATGGGTGCCGACGCGCAGCGGATAGGTAAGCTTTGGCAGGAAGGCGTGGAAGCGCGCGGCGAAGGCCAGCGCCAATGGTTCCAACGCCGCCGCCCAGGGCGCTTCATGCCGCGCCAGTTCGCCATGCAGGGCCAGCGCCCACGCCCAGCCATAGGGCCGTTCAAAACCCGTAGCCGTGGGCCGCGCGAGGAACGCGAGTTCGCCCGCCACTTTGTCCGGCACCAGCATTGCGTCGGCCTGCGCCCGGATGGCGCTGGCCTGCGGCATGTCCGGGTAGAGCCGCAGCAGCCGCATCACCTGCCACCAGCCATGGACGCAGCTATGCCAGTCGAAACTGCCGTGGAAGATCGGATGATGGTCGGCCGGTTCGCGCGCATCCTGCGGCCCGGCCAGCACCAGATCCATCTTGTAAGGGTAGCGCCGTCCCAGATGGGACAGGGTCAGCGTGGCAAAGCCATTGGCCATGTCGGGGGTCAGGTGCGTCATGGGAAAGCCAGACAATAAATGAGCGCGATGTTGACGGCCAGCAGCGGCAAAGCCGTGCCGACCTGTTGCCTGATGACGCCATGCTTGTCTTTAAGTTCCAGCAGGGCGGCAGGGACGAGGTTGAAATTGGCCGCCATCGGCGTCAGCAGCGTTCCGCAGAAACCCGCCAGCATCCCGATGGCGCAGACGATCGCGGGATCGCCGTGATAGGTGCGGATCAGCAGGGGTATGCCGATGGCGGCGGTCATTACCGGGAAAGCGGCAAAGGCGTTGCCCATGACGATGGTGAAGAGCGCCATGCCAAGGCCATAGGCGATCACCGCGCCAAGCAAACTGCCCTGCGGAATCGCCTGGCTCACAAGCCCGCCGACCGCGTCACCGACCCCGGCCAGCGCAAATACCGCGCCCAGGCTGGCGAGCATCTGCGGCAGGATCGCCGCCCAGCCGACCTGATCCATCAGTCGCCGCCCCTGCTGCATCGGGACGATCGGCCCGGCGCGCAGCCACAGGCAGCCAGCCATCAGGGCGATCACCACGCCCAGCGCCAGCGCAATGAGCGTTGCCTGCTTGCCATCGACCCAGGTTGGCACGCCCTTGAAGAGCAAGGTGCCGACCAAAGCGGTGGCCGGAATGACCAGCGCAATGGCGAACAGCCCGTTGCCAAAACGCCCTGCCCGTTCCTGCCGCACCCTGTCCGGCACCATGCCGCCGCCCCGGCCCAGCCCGGACGCCGCCAGCGCCACCAGCCCCAGCACCAGCACGCCATTGCCCAGATCGCCCAGCGAATCCCCGGCCCACATCGACAGCGCCAGCAGCGCCCAGAAAGCAGCCGTCCGGCGGGCGCGCGGATTGCTGGTGTCGTTGACGCCCAGCAGCGCAAAGGCGGCGAAGATCGCGCCTGCCAGCGCATAGACCCAGTGCAGCGTGATCATGGCCGTTCCGCCCGGTTCAGGCGACGGTCGAGCCGCCACAGCCTGAACCCGTGGATCAGGAGGGCGGCGATCGCGGTCGGGATGGCCCAGACCGACAGCTGGAGCGGCTCAAGGCTGATGCCATATTGTTCCAGCAGCCCCTTGATCAGCAGGATCGACCCGATCGCCAGAAATATATCCTCGCCAAAGAACAGCCCGACATTGTCGGTTGCCGCCGCCATCGCCTTGACCTGCTCCCGCTCCGCATCGTCCAGATCGCCCGACTGGCGTTCTGCGGCGGCCTCCGCGATCGGCGCGACCAGCGGGCGCACGGTCTGCGCATGGCCCGCCACCGACGTCAGCCCCACCGCCGCCAATCCCTGCCGCGCCAGCAGATAGAAGATCAGGAAACGACCGACCGTCGCCCCGCGCATCCGCCCGATCAACCCGCGCGCGCGTTCCTGCAACCCATGCGCCTCCAGCAGCCCGACCACCGGCAGCACGATCCAGATGATGCTGACATAGCGCGCTTCGTTGAACGCCTTGCCAAAGGCGGCGAGGATCGCGAGCGGATCAAGCCCGGCCGCGATCCCCGTCACGACCGCCGACGCCAGGATGACGAGCAGCGGGTTGAAGCGCAGCACGAAACCCGCAACGATCACCGCGATGCCGAGCAGCACCCACATCAGTCGGGCGCCCTAATAGCCAGCCTCTATCGCCAGCCTGATCCCTTCCGCCCCGGTCCTGACGCCCAGCGCCTTGAGCATCGCGGCGCGGTGCATCTTCACCGTGCGTTCGGTCAGGCCCAGATCCCAGGCGATCTGCTTGTTGAGCTTGCCCGCCGCCATCGCGATCAGCACGTCACGCTGGCGCGACGTCAATGCAGCGATCCGCTCACGCGCGCCCGACGATCGTTCCGCGCCCGCCGCGTCCGGGCTTTCCACCGCCATTTGCGAGCCCAGAAAATAGTCCAGTTCGCCATCGACGCCAAAGATGGGCGCGACCATCACGGCGTTGCGGAACGGCGTGCCGTCCTTGCGGTAATTCAATATCTCCACCAGCACCGGCCGCCGTTCACGCACGCCAGCGCGGATCGTCTCGCTGAGCCAGGGTTCGGTATCCGGCCCGGACAGGAAGCGGCAATTGCGCCCGACAATTTCATCCCGCGTATAGCCGGTCAGCGCAATGAAGGCTTCATTGCATTCGACAATCGGATTGTCGGGCAGGCGGGGGTTGCTGATCACGGCGGCGATCGCGCTGTTGGCGATCATTTCAGACAGAGACATGGGCACTCACAGACTGGCGGGCGATCGGCGGATGCGGTGCCCCTTTGGGCATGTTGCCCCAAATGCCCCGCCTGCCGCAAGCAGGCTGCACCAGGCCCCTGATGAACGAAAGGGAAAGGCCATGAATTTTATCCCCACTGGCCTTGGCGGCTATGCTTTCGACGATGATGGCCGCCCGATCGTGCCTGAAGCCGTGCAGGACGCGGTGCGAACGCTGATTCGCTGGGCCGGGGACGATCCGGACCGCGAAGGTTTGCGCGATACGCCGGCACGGGTCGGGCGGGCATGGCGCGATTATTGCACCGGCTATGAGGAAGATCCCGGCCGCCATTTGGCCCGCACGTTCGAGGAAGTCGGCGGCTATGACGAGATCGTCCTGCTGAAGGACATTCCGTTCCAGTCGCATTGCGAACATCATATGGCGCCGATCACCGGCAAGGCTTCGATCGCCTATCTGCCGCGCAACCGGGTGGTGGGCATATCGAAGCTTGCCCGCGTGCTGCACGGCTTTGCCCGGCGGTTGCAGGTGCAGGAACGGCTGACCGCCGAAGTGGCGCAAAGCATTCAGGACCATCTCCAGCCCCATGGCGTCGCGGTGGTGATAGAGGCGCAGCATGGCTGCATGACGGGCCGGGGCGTGCGTACGCCCGGCGTGGCGATGGTCACCAGCCGCCTGCTCGGCTGCTTCCTCGACGATCGCGCCAGCCGCCGCGAACTGCTTGCGCTGATGGGCTATTGACGGTGGGCTATTGAAACAGGACATCACAGGGTGACGCTGGCAATCATAGGCGCAGGCATGGCCGGGCTGGCCTGCGCCGACCGGCTGGCGGAGGATGGCATCGCCGTGCGCCTGTTCGACAAGGGGCGCGGGCCGGGCGGGCGCATGTCTACCCGCCGGGTGGAAACCGCGATCGGCACCGCCAGTTTCGATCATGGCGCCCAATATTTTACCGTGCGCGACCCGCTGTTCCGCCTTCAGGTCGATGGCTGGGCCGCAGCCGGGGTCGCTGTTCCCTGGCCTGAAGCCGGGGCAGACGCCTGGATCGGCAACCCCGCGATGAACGCGCCGATCCGCCACATGGCGGCAGCTCATCGGGTGGATTTCCTGCATCATGTCCATGGCCTGCAACGCGACGCGGCCGGTTGGTGGGTGCGGCTGGACGCGGGCATGGAGGGGCCGTTTGACGCGGCCATCGTCGCGCTGCCTTCCGAGCAAGCCGCCACCATATTGGGCCTGCACGATCTGGCCATGGCGCGGGTGGCGATGACGGCGCGATCGCAACCCTGCTGGACCGCGATGATCGCCTTTACCGAACCCGTCGACCTGCCGGTCGATCATCTGACCGGCGGCGGCATCCTGTCATGGGCGGCGCGCAACAGCGCCAAGCCGGGACGCGACGGGCCGGAAGCCTGGGTCGTGCAGGCCAATGGCGCCTGGTCGGCCACCCATCTGGAAGAAAGCCCCGACACCATCGCCCCCCTGTTGCTCGATGCGCTGGGGCAGATGACCGGCGGGGCCGCGTTGCCGCCCGTGGCGTACCTTACCGCGCACCGCTGGCGCTTCGCCATGACGCGCGGCACCGACAATGGCGCGCTGTGGAACGATCATATCCGGCTGGGCGCGTGCGGCGACTGGCTGCTGGGGCCGCGCGTCGAACTGGCCTGGCTGTCTGGCCGGATGCTCGGCGCGCGGGTTGCGCAGGATTTGACGATGCCGGTTGCCCGGTCGGGCTGACGCCTTAATCCACGAAATTTCCCGGTCGGGCGAACGTCGCGATATCCTTGCGGTCGCTCGGCACCTCGCGCGCTTGCAAGGCTTCGGGCAGGGCCGACTTGTCGCCCATCCGCCCGATCGCCACCGCGGCCTCGATACGGAAACGGTCCGGCACCGCCAGTTCGGCACGGGCGGCATCGAAATCCACGCCGCTCATCGCATGGGTGTGATAGCCCAGCCGCGTCGCCTGTAGCGCCAGCAAGGCCCAGGCCGCGCCCGCATCGAAACTGTGGCTGTGCGACGGCTTGAAATCGTCCGATCCCGGCGCGGCAGTCAGCGTATCGGACAGGATATAGACCAGCGCGCCGGCATGCTGCACCCAGCTTTGGTTGAAGGGCAACAGGAGGCCAAGGAACCGGCTCCAGTCGGTGCTGTCGCGATGGGCATAGAGAAAACGCCATGGCTGGTAATTGAACGCCGACGGCGCCCAGCGCGCCGCATCGAACAGCGTATCGAGATCCCCCTGCGGGATGGGCGACCTGTCAAAGGCGCGGGGCGACCAGCGTTCCACAAATAACGGATCGACCGCGCGGGTCACGGTACGGGGACTGGTGGCCATGGAGGTTCCTTGCGTGCAGGTGAAAGACCGCCTCCATATAGGGTGGATATTGCAGTTGCGAAGGGGTCAGCGGATCGCTTCGCAGGGCTGGCCGGGCCGATTGCCCGGATCATGCGCCCGCATGAAAGTATCGGCGTCCCGCTCCAGCAAAATCACCGTGGGTTCGCGCAAGAGCGCCCGCGCCAACCGCGCCCGCAATCGGGCAAAGCGCCCGTCCTGCCCATATCGTTCGATCATGCATCCCCCTGCCGACTCACGCAGCTTATCTATCGATCCTATAGACAAAAATCGCGCAAGCAATGCTGGGCAGCGAGACAGAAATGCTTTGGGGTGGGCGGCGGCGTGGCGCGCCGGGTCCGGCACGGCAGCCGGAATCGGGTCAGGCCGGTCTGGCAGGACCGGCCACCCTGAAGATTGGGGGGCACCCTGACGCGGGTGCCTGCAACAGTGTCAGCGCTGGGCCAGCTGGACGCTCGACTTGCGGCTGATGGTCAGGCCGTTGCGGGCCCATTCGCCCTTCGACTGGCACTGGGTGACGGGGACCAGCGAACCGGTCACCGTTTCGCGGAAGCAATAGCGGTCGGTCTTGGCGTCATAGGTCACCTTGGCTTTTCCAAAGCTGCCCCGTGCCTCGGCAAAAGCGGGGGTGCTGGCGGCCGAAACGGCGAGCGTGGCGGCAACAACGGCGGCGGCGAAAGCGATGGTCTTCATGATGAATGTCTCCCTGAATGATGGTTGGCGATCCGTATTGGATCATGCCAACAACATTGCAGGAGGCGTGCCAGTTTGAAGAAATCGCGGAAAACCGTGACTTTCCGATCCAGCTTCTGAACATGACGTGAATTTTTCACTATTGGTTGGCAATATTTCCGAACTGTCCGCCATTTTTTCGCGATCGATTCAGGCAATATTTTCCTTGGCCGCTGCAGGCGGAAAAATCACCGGCGCGCCACCCTCGCGCCAGGGCGGGACGCGCAGCATCGCGGCGGCGAACAGGGGGCTATGCAAATGAATGTCGAGCCAGCGACGCAGATGGGGCAGCGGCTGCGCTTCGAACCAGGCCGGGTCGATTGCCGCGAACTGTCGGACGAACGGGAAGATCGCCATATCGGCCAATCCGCGCGCCGCGCCGCATAGCTGCGCGCTGATGTGCAATCGACGGTCGAGCACATGCAGCCAGTCCAGCGCCGCGCCGCGGTGGACCGCCGGATCGCTGCCATGGCGATCGGGATATTTGGTCCGGTCCAGATGCATCTTGAACGGGCCGTCATTGGCGGCGATCAGGCCAGCATCGTCCCGCATCAGCCATCCTTCCGGATCGGTCCGCCCCAGCGCCCAGCGCATGATGTCGATACTCTGGTCGATCGCCTGCCCATCGGGCAGCACCAGCACTGGCACGGTCGCCTTAGGCGATGCCTGCCGCAACGCATCCGGCTTGTCGCGCAGCACCACTTCGCGCAGCGCAACCGCCTGCCCGCTCACCAGCAAAGCCAACCGGGCGCGCATCGCATAAGGGCAGCGGCGGAAGCTGTAGAGAATGGGAAGCGACGACATGGGAAACACCGCCCTTATCGCGCAAAAGCACCACGACAGCAATGGATCGACAGAAAACTGGCGGAGAGGCAGGGATTCGAACCCTGGGTACCGTCACCGGCACGCCGCATTTCGAGTGCGGTGCATTCGACCACTCTGCCACCTCTCCGCAGAAGGCCGGGACATGCGGCTTTTCGCACAGGAAAAGCCCGTCCCAACCGGGTCGAGCGCGGCCATTAGCGAATGAATCCCGCCTTGCCAAGCAGGCTTGTCGGTATTTTTCTTGTGTGGCGGGCGAAGGCTCCTAAATTGGACATATGAGAAACACGATTCAGATTTTCGGCACGGGCGTCAGCGCGCCGCCGATTGTCCATGCCCGCTTCAGCATTGGCGACGTCGTCAAGCATCGCATGTTTGGCTTTCGCGGCGTCGTGTTCGACATTGACCCGGTGTTCGCCAATAGCGAGGAATGGTATGACGCCATCCCCGAACATGCGCGGCCAGACAAGCAGCAGCCATTCTACCATCTGCTCGCCGAAAATGGCGAATCCAGCTATGTGGCCTATGTCAGTCAGCAGAATCTGATCGCCGACGACAGTGACGAGCCGGTCGATCACCCTGCCATTACAGGTATGTTCGGTGCCTATGCGGACGGCAAATATCGCCTGCGCCACCTCCATCGCCACTAGGGCGACTGCCGCGCTGCTGCTGGCGCTCGCCGTGCCCGGCGCGGCTGGCGCGCAGGCGCAGGATCGGCCGCCCAATCCCGACCCCGCCTTTCCTTTCGCGCGGGAGATCGAGGCCTTTGCCAAGGCCAATGCCAAAAGCCCGCCGGTGGATGGCGCCACCCTGTTCCTGGGCAGTTCCAGCATCCGACTGTGGGACATAGCGGCAAGCTTTACCGACATTCCGACGGTCAATCGCGGCTTTGGCGGGGCCAGCACGCCCGATGTGTTGCGCTATTATCGTCGCCTTCTCCCGCCGATCGAACCGCGCACGATCGTCGTCTATGTCGGCGAGAATGACCTGGCTGCGGGCGCCAGCCCCGACCGGGTCACCACCGACATATTGACCCTGCTCAAGCGGCTGCGCAGCGACTATCCGCGCGCGGCGATCGCCTTCCTTTCCCTGAAACCCAGCCCGATCCGCTGGACCTTATGGTCCAAAATGGCGGCGGTGAATCAGGCGATCGCCCATCGCGCCGCGAAGGAGCGCTTCACCTTCCTAGACGTCGGCAGCCTGTTATTGGCGCGTGACGGCCTGCCCGACGCCTCGCTCTTTCGCCCGGACGGACTGCATATGAACCCGCGCGGCTACCAGCGCTGGACGCGACTGGTCGACAATTGGCTCGATCACGCCACTCAAACGCCAAATGCGACAAGAAAGGCCTCCTGAGCCACCCGATTGCACTTTCCGATTGATCCATAGCCAAGCAACATTATTACAAGTCCAGGCGACAAGCGCCAAGCCAAGGGGATAAAGGGTGACAATGGAGAAGGCACAGGCCAGCGCGATGGCCGAACTGACGCTGCGCGGGGTGATCCTCGGCGCGCTCATCACGCTCATCTTCACTGCCGCCAACGTCTATCTTGGGCTCAAGATCGGGCTGACCTTCGCCACATCGATCCCCGCCGCCGTCATCTCGATGGCGGTGCTGCGCCTGTTCGCAACCGGCACGATCCTGGAAAATAATATCGTCCAGACCATCGCGTCGGCCGCAGGCACCTTGTCCGCGATCATCTTCGTGCTGCCGGGGCTGGTCATCATCGGCTGGTGGCAGGGCTTTCCCTACTGGCTTTCGGCCTGCACCATCGCCCTGGGCGGCATATTGGGCGTCATGTATTCCGTGCCGCTGCGCCGCGCGCTCGTCACCGGATCGCCCCTCCCCTATCCCGAAGGCGTCGCCGCCGCCGAAGTGCTGAAGGTCGGCGCCGGATCGCGGCTGGGCGAGGAAGAAAATAAGCGCGGCCTGTCCGCGATCCTGCTGAGCGCGCTGGCCGCCGCTGCCTTTTCCATCGTCGCCAAGACCCGGCTGCTGGCTGAGGAAGCCGCAACCTTCTTCAAATTCGGTGCAGGCGCGACATCCATGTCGACCAGCTTTTCCATGGCGCTGATCGGCGTTGGGCATCTGGTCGGCCTGTCGGTCGGCGTTGCCATGTTCGTGGGCCTGCTGATCAGCTGGGTCGGCATCGTCCCCTACCTGACAGCGCCCTTGCCCGCCGGCGCGGACCTGGCTGATCTGGTCGGCACCACCTTCCGCATGAAGGCGCGCTTCATCGGCGCAGGGACGATCGGCGTCGCCGCGATCTGGACCCTGCTCAAAATCCTTGGCCCCATCGTCAGCGGCATCCGGTCCGCCATGGTCGCCAACGCCACGCGCAAGGCGGGCAACGCCGGCCTGCTGGAACTGACCGAGCGCGACCTGCCGATCGGCATTGTCGGCGGCACCATCATTGCGTCAATGCTGCCCATCGGCGTCCTGCTGTGGATTTTCGCCCAGGGCGGGCCGATCGCGGCCAATCCCATTCCGGTGATCGCGCTGACCTTGGCCTATGTGCTGGTCGCGGGCATCGTCATCGCATCGGTCTGCGGCTATATGGCCGGCCTGATCGGCGCGTCCAACAGCCCGATTTCGGGCGTCGGCATCCTGGCCGTGCTGGGCGCGTCGCTGATGCTGGCGGCGATCTACGGCTCCGGCGGCGATCCCGATCGCGCGCAGGCCCTGGTCGCCTATGCGCTGTTCACCACCGCGATCGTGTTCGGCATCGCCACCATTTCCAACGACAATCTGCAGGATCTGAAAACCGGCCAGCTGGTCGGCGCGACCCCGTGGAAGCAGCAGATCGCACTCATCCTGGGCGTGCTGTTCGGCGCGCTCGTCATCCCGCCCGTGCTCGACCTGCTCAACAGCGCCTTCGGTTTCGCCGGGGCGCCGGGTGCCGGTCCCAATGCCCTGCCCGCCCCGCAGGCCGCGCTCATTTCGGCGCTGGCCAAGGGCGTGCTCGGCGGCGATCTCGACTGGGGATTGATCGGCATCGGCGCGGGGATCGGCGCGGTCGTGGTGCTGGTGGATGAATTGCTGGGCAAGGCAGGCAAGCTGCGCCTGCCTCCGCTGGCGGTGGGCATGGGCATCTATCTGCCGATGGCGCTCACCCTGCTGATCCCGGTCGGCGCGGTGATCGGCCATCTCTACAATCGCTGGGCGCTGCGCCAGTCGCACCCGGAATTTGCCGAGCGGATGGGCGTGCTGATGGCCACGGGTTTCATCGTGGGCGAAAGCCTGTTCGGCGTCGCCTTCGCCGGGATCGTCGCGGCGACGGACAGCGATACGCCCCTCGCGCTGGTCGGCGAAAGCCACTGGGCCATTCCCCTGTCGATCCTGATCTTCGCGTCGGTGATCGGCGGCCTGTACGCCAAGCTGAGGCGCTGGGCTTCCGCGCCTCTGGCCTGACGGCCTCCGTCAAGCCCTGTCCTAAAGGGAAGCGGAAACGGATCGCTATTTGTGCATTGCTGATACTTTGGGAAGACTCACTAGACGGGCGCAGCGATGATCAACGACCATAACCAGGCAGGGCCGCCGGACGTAAACCATGTCAGTCTGGATGATGCCGAGGCGGTCGACTATTGGACCCGCCGTTTCGGCGTATCGCGCGAGGAACTGGAGGAAGCGGTCGATACAGTGGGCGAAAGCGTCGACGCCGTCGCGGCCTATCTGAACGTCGCGCCCTGACGCGAAAAAAGGGGCCGCGGCGGACGCGGCCCCTTTTCCTGCATTCCAAAAGCGGAGAAGGTCAGAAGGCGTAACGCGCCATGATCTGGAATACGGGGCCGGCCTTTTCGCTTTCCAGCTCATATTCGTCGAAATCGCGGTCGATCTGGTCGGCCAAATTGTCGAACTTGTTGAACGTCTCGCGCTTGGCGCCGTTCAGCAGGTTCGAGCCGACCGCGCGGATCGTGAAGGTCTTGCCAATCCGCTTTTCGACGAAGATTTCCAGGTCCGCGCCATAGGTGGTGGTCACTTCCTCCGCGATCACCCGGCCATATGCGCTACCCTGCTTGCGATAGGTCGCGCCGAATGCCGCGCCAGCCTGCGGGAAATCCTGAATGAAGCCGAAATTATAGACATATTTGGACTGGTCGTTGAACCGACGCTTGCCAGCAAAGTCGCTGATCTCGCTGTCCAGCAACGACAGATTGCCAAAAATGCCGGTGTTGGGCAGGCCGATAAAAGCCAAGTCGCTCGACAGGTCAAACTCCACGCCCCACACCTTGCCATTGCCCACATTCATCGGCTGATAGACGAATGTGCCTTCGCCTGCCGATCCTTCGACGCCGGTATTGGTCAATTCGATCAAATCCTTGACGTCGCGGTAGAAGAAGTTGACGCCAAAAATGCCGCGAGAACCCAGCCGATGTTCATAGCCAACATCAAAGCCCCAGGCGGTTTCTGGATCAAGTTGCGGGTTGCCCAGCAGATCGCTGTCGCCCACCTCTTCTTCCAGCGTCGCAGGCGACAGATAGTTGAATTCGGGGCGACGGTTCGTGCGGGCCGCCGATGCGATGATCCGGTTGCCGCCTCCCACATCGATCTTGACCGATGCTGACGGCAGCAGCTTGGCATAGTCGTTCGACTGGACTCGCAGTGCCGCAGCGGCGGTCTCGTCCGTGATGGTCAGGTCCGTGCTTTCATAGCGCAAGCCGACTTCCCAATTCAACACCGCGCTCTTGCCTTCGAACAGCGCAAACACATCGCGACGATCTTCTTCAATGGTGTTGAGGCCACCTGCGATCGGTTCCACGGGCGCAAAACCCGTGTTCAACGTAGTCGGGTTCTGGTTGAACTGGTCCCAATTGTTGCGGACGCTGGCGACGTTGAAGCGGTTGCGGATCGTGCCGATCGTGGTTTCGCGATCCTTGTTCTGGGTAAAGCCGCCAATGATGAACTTGATTGCTTCTCCCAATGGAACTGCGTGCTCCAGCTTTACCGACACTTCCTTGTCGACAATGGCTGACTGGGTCAGATCGGCGGTCAGGCGCGGCGTCGCCCGGTCGAAATCCACCTCATATTCGGTTTCGTCGCGATTCTCGTCGAATTTCGCAAAGCTCACCCGCACGCTGGTTTCGCCAAGCGACCATTTCTGGCTCAGCTTGCCGTCGATCGAATAATTTTCCTGATCGATCTTGGCGACATTGGCATTGTCGCTCAGCAGATTGCCGGTCGGGACCGGGCCGGTGATCGCGCTTGGGTCATCATATTCGAAGCTGCGCTCGGTTTCGGTGCGGTCGGTCTTTACGTAAAAGCCATTGAGCTTGAAATTGGTGTCGCCAGCGTCAATCTGATAGGTGCCGTTGAAGCTGTAATCCTTGCCGTCGCGGGTATCGCTCTGATCCTCGCGATTGTCGAAATCGTCCGCGGCGTAATCAGGGTTATTCTCCGGCGAATCGCCGTAGCGCAGGCTCTTCTTCTGCTTGGGGTTGTGCCGCCCCTGCAAATTCGCGCCCAGCAGCAAACGGCCCGGACCGACCTGACCGCCCCAGACCAGGCCCAGGCTCGGCTCGATTTCCTTGTCGTCATAATGCAGCGCGCCGGCGCGGATATAGCCGCCATTCAGCTCATAGCCGTCGCGCAGATTGATGTTGAGCGTACCCGCAACCGCGTCGCCCGTGCGGCGCGCGGAGGAGGAACGGACGATCTCGACGCTCGAAATCAATTCGGCAGGGATGCGGTCGAGGAAGAAGCTGCGGTCGGCGGCCGATCCGGGGACACGTTCGCCATTGATCAGGATCTGCGTATAGCCCGGCGGCAGGCCACGCAGGCGCGGTGCATCGCTTTCGATCACATCGGACAGGAAGGTGACCGATGGAACCCGCTTCAGGGCGTCACCCGCAGTCAGCGGCTCGAAGCGCTGGAAATAATCGGTGCCGTATTTCAGCACGGGTTCGGGCGTATCGGTACGGTCACGATAGCCGATGCCAGCGATGACGACGATGTCGGCGGCCTGGGTAATCGGCCCGTCCGTCCGCGCAACTTCGTCAGCAGCAGCAGGTGCCTGCGCACCAGCGGGTGTCGATACCAGAGCAAGCGAAGCACAACCTAGCATCAGCCACTTATTCGCGACCATATAATCCCCCTGTATTGTACAGATACATTGACGATCGAACTATCTCTTGTATCTAGCCCGTCTGCATGGGCCGCTAGGAGGCGTTGGTGACTATATCGCGAAACAAATATTACATTTCGATGATTCCCTATTTCACTTTTATTACACTATCGGCTTGTGCAACTGTCGAAACCGAAGTCCCGGTGTCGGTTCGCATCGCCAATGCCACGCCCGCCGTCTCCGTGACTGCACGCGGCGAGACTGCGCCGGTCGGCACGACCAATGCGGACGCGGCGGACGATCCCGCGATCTGGCGCAATGCCGCTGATCCTGCCGCCAGCCTGATCGTGGGCACGGACAAGAAGGCGGGTCTTTACGTCTATGGTCTGGACGGCAAGGTGCGCGACTTTCTGGACGCGGGCCGGGTCAATAATGTCGATCTGAAGGATGGGGTGACGATCAACGGCGAGCGCGGCATTCTGGTCGCCGCCAGCGACCGCAGCGCTGTTGCCAATGCCAAGATCGCACTCTTCCGGCTCGATCCGGCCACCGCCAAGCTGACCGCGTTGGGCAAGGTCGATGGCGGCGCTGGCGAAGCCTATGGCATCTGCATGGGGTCCGACGCTGACGGGCTTTACGCCTTCATCGTGCTGAAGGACGGGACGATCAATCAGGTCGCGCTCGACATGTCCGGCGCAGCGCCCATGGGTCGCATCGTCCGCACGCTCAAACTGGGTACGCAATCGGAAGGCTGCGCCGTCGATGACCGCACGGCACGCCTTTATGTCGCGGAGGAAGATGTCGGCCTGTGGCGTTTCGATGCGCGCGCGACCGGCCGGGCCACGCCCGTGCTGATCGCGGCGGCGGATGGCAAGAATCTGGTCATGGATGCCGAAGGCGTCGCCATCGCGCCCATGGGTCAGAAGGACGGCTATGTCCTCGTTTCCAGCCAGGGCGACAATGCCTATGTCGCCTATCGCCTGTCCGACGACGCCTATGTCGGCCGTTTCCGCGTGGTCGATGGCGCGATTGGCGGATCGGAAGAAACCGACGGCATCGAACTGATGCTGGGCGATTTCGGCCCGCAATTCCCCGGCGGGCTGTTCGTGGCGCAGGACGGCCACAACGCGGCGGCGGCGCAGAATTTCAAACTGGTGGCGTGGGACGATATCGTGAAGGCGCTGGGGCTGTAATGCCCCTCCCTTCAGGGAGGGGTTAGGGGAGGGACTGTACACGCCCTCCCCCGCCCCCTCCCGCAAGCGGGAGGGGAGCGATCAACTTTTACTTTTGGCCCGCAAACCAGGCCGCCAGCGGCGCCTTCAGCCGATTGCGCGTTTCGATCCGCGTCTTGATCGCGGCGATGGACCGATCCACCACCTTGCGCGATTCGGGCGTCAGATATTGGGTCGCATAGGCGTCCAGTTTGGTCGCCATCGCCGGGTCCGCCGATCCGCCACCCAGCCGCGCTAGCGCTTGGCTGCGCGCCGACACGTCGATCAGCGCCTCATATTGCGCCCGGTGCGCCAGCACATAATCGACCGCCAGCATCGGATGTTCAGCGCCGACCTGCGCGATGATCGCCGCGCTGGTCGTCTTGCCCGGCTCGTCGGTCAGCGCCAGATCGAGCGCCTGCTGACCCAGCTTCTCATCCTTGGCCGCGCCCAAAAGCGCGAACAGGCTGCTCTTTTCCAGATCGGTCTTGGCACCCTTGGCCATTGCGCGCAGCTTGTCCCAGGTTGCCTGGTCCGCATTCTTCGCGATGATCGCCAGCCACACATTGCGCAGCGGTCCGTCGAGCGCGGCGGGATCGCTCGCCAGCGCGGCAAAGCGACGGTTGGCTTCGGCGACCACCGCCTTGTCACCCATATCGCCCAGCGTGGAGACCAGCGCCGATCGCAGCACCGGCACCTGCGCGCCTTCGCCCGCCTTCGCATCATAGCCGATGGCCGTGAGCGCCGGGGTCAACTTGGCCGACGTATAGGCCGCGACCTGGCCCTGCGCCGCCTTGTCGCTTTCCAGCATGGCATAGGCACTGTCGAGATAGCCCGGCACCTCCGCCAGCACGGCGGGGCTGGCGGTCATCGGCACCGCGTCGATCAGGTCCAGCGCCAGCCCGATCGGCTGATAACCGGCCAGCCCCAGCTGGAAATTATCCGCCAGCAATCCGGTCTGGTCGATCGAGGCCAGCTTGGTGAAATCCTTGGCCAGCGCCTGCACATTGGCGGCGGGATAGAGCGAGCGATAATAGCCCGTCTGCCCCGCATTGACGACATAGGCGCCGCAACCGGGCAGCGTCATCTGTCCCTTGCCCTGCAGGATCAACCGCTGCGGCGCGCCGCCGATCGTCTGCGCCATCACCGGCACATTCCATTTCAGCGGCGCCTTGCCCTTGGCGTCGCGGCTATATTCGCCCTGGCTCAGGCTCAGCACCGTCTGCCCGCCCTGGCATTGCGCGCTTTCGACCGTCACCAGCGGGATGCCCGGCTGGCTGGTGAAATCATGGGCGATCGCGACCAGCCCCTTGGCGCCCGCACCTTCGACTGCCTTCCACAGGTCATCGGTCACGGTGTTGCCATAGGCGTGCGCCTTCATATAGCTGCGGATGCCATTCTTCCACACATCCTCGCCGGCAAAGCCCTCCAGCATAGTGATGACCGCCTCACCCTTCTGGTAGGTGATGGCGTCGAACGCCTGATTGACCTGATCGACCGTGGTGATTTTCTGCACGACCGGATGGGTGGTCGCGAGCGAATCGAGGCTCATCGCCGCCTCGCGCCCGTCCACGCGGGTCAGCAGCATTTCCCAGTCGGGTTGCAGCTTGTCGGTCACCTTGGTCGCCATCCAGCTGGCGAAACCCTCGTTCAGCCAGAGATCGTCCCACCAGGCCATGGTGACCAGATCGCCGAACCATTGATGCGCCATTTCATGCGCGACGGTTTCGTAGATGCGCCGCTTGGTCGCTTCGGATGTGAAGCGCGGATCGACCAGCAGCGCACGTTCGAAGGTGAAGATGGCGCCCCAATTTTCCATCGCGCTGAAAAACTGGCTCTGGCCCGGCCCGGCAACATTGTCGAGCTTGGGCAGCGGATAGGGCACGCCGAAATAATCGTTGAAATAGGGCAGGATGTTGACCGACGCGTCCAGTGCCAGCGTCGCCTTGCCGCTATTGCCCTTGCCCGTGATCACGCCCACTTCGGTCGCGCCCGACATCTTGGTCGCCCGCTCCAGTTCGCCAAGGCCGAAGAAGAGCAGGTAGGAGGACATTTTTGGGCTGGTGCCGAACGTCACCTGGGTCTTGCCGCCGCCCAGATCCTTGGTGGTTTTCACCGGCATATTGCCGACCGCCAGTTCGCCGGTCGGAATGATCGCGCTCAGATCGAACGTCGCCTTGTAGCTTGGCTCGTCCCAGCTCGGCACGAAGCGGCGCGCATCGGGCGCCTCGAACTGGGTGAACAGCGCGCGTTTCGCCTGGCCTTCATTATTGGTATAGTCGAGCGCGAACAGCCCGTTCGCCTGCGTGTTGATGACACCGGCATAGGTGATCGCCAGCTTATATTGGCCCGGCGCCAGCGGCTTGCCGAAATCCAGCGTCACGGTCTGCGCCTCGGCATCCACCTTGGCGCTGCCCTTCATCGCCTTGCCCTTTGCCGGGGTCAGCATGACGTCGCCAATGCTGAGGTCAGCGGCGTTCAGCACCAGGGTGGGCATCGCCTTGCTGACTGTGACGTCGATCATCACCTTGCCGGTGAAGGAGAGGTTCGCCGCATCGGGCGTCACTTCAATGGCATAATGGGTCGGCGCAGCGCCACGCGGCAATTGGGTGGTGATTCCGGCAGCGGGACCGGCGGCGGTACCGGCCGAAGAACCAGATTGCGCCAGCGCGGGCGTGGCAAGGGCGATGGGTGCGGCCGCGATCAGCAGCGGCAGGATTTTGGCAAGCGACATAGGATTTCAGACTCCGACACGTCAGACAGGCTTGGGTCCGATCGGACCGGCACCGTGATGAAACGCGGGATAGCCCGTTTCGCTGCATCGGTCACGCGATGACATAGCGTCGCGATGTCGCTGGTCGAACATTGTTGTGCGTTCGTCAAACAGTGGGAGGCGTATGCCGCCGCCCTCCGTTCGCCCTGAGCCTGGCCAAGGGCCGCAGAGCGACGAAGCTTCGACAGGTTCAGCCCGAACAGATCTGGTTCTTCATCCCCGCCCGCGATAGCCGGGCACATCCTGCGCGGGCAGCCATAAATCCTGCGGCGGCGCGCCCGATTGCCAGAAAACATCAATGGGGATGCCCCCGCGCGGATACCAATATCCGCCGATACGCAGCCAGACCGGCTTCATCTCCGTAAACAGCCGTTCGCCGATGCCCACCGTACAATCCTCGTGAAAGGCGGCATGATTGCGGAATGAGCCCAGAAACAGCTTGAGCGATTTGGATTCGACGATCGTGTCGCCGGGCGCATAATCGATCACCAGATGCGCGAAATCGGGCTGGCCCGTCACCGGGCAGAGCGATGTGAATTCCGGCGCGGCAAAGCGGACCAGATAATTGCGGCCGGGGCGCGGATTGGGGACATAATCCAGCACCGCCTCTTCCGGGCGGGCGGGCAGGGCGCTGGTCTGGCCCAGATGGAGCGGG
Source organism: Sphingobium xenophagum NBRC 107872 (assembly GCF_000367345.1). Classification (GTDB taxonomy): domain Bacteria; phylum Pseudomonadota; class Alphaproteobacteria; order Sphingomonadales; family Sphingomonadaceae; genus Sphingobium; species Sphingobium xenophagum. Next base: position 176,529 of record NZ_BARE01000006.1, on the reverse strand, counting down.
GTCAAGGCAGGGTCGGTCATGGCGCTGCCCTACGCGATTGCACGGCTGGTGTCATCGGCTTCTCATTGTTCACTTGCGGTTCAGCCGCGCTTGTGCCTTGGCTCGGCCCATGGGGTATCATCGTTCGTTCCTGTTCGCCACGCCGTTGCTGCTTGCGCTGCCTGTTCATGCCCAACAGGCGGAGGACGCACCGCCGGTCTTTACCCTGCCCCCCACCAGCGCGCCGCAACCGGCCAATCCCAACCGGCAGGGACCGGAACTCGACGTGTTCCGCGCGCCCGCGACAACATCGGCCCCGCCGCCGGTCATAGCGCCGACGATCACGCCGACGCCTGCGCCCGCCCAGCCCGCGCCACAAGTTCCCGCTCAACGGACCGCGCCACCGCCTGCCCGCCCGTCGCGCGCTACCCCGGAACAGGCGGCGCCCCGTGCGGCAGCGGCAGCGGAACGCGCAGCGCCTGAAGCTGAAAGCAGGCCCACCGCCACTCCAGGGCCGGAACAGACCCAAGACCCAGCGCCGGAATCTACGCCCGCGCCGCAGCCTGCCCCGACGCCTGCCGCCAGTGCGCCAGAAGAAGCACCGCCGCCCCCCGCGAACGCGAACACCACGCCCTGGCCGTGGATCATCGGCGGTGCGCTCTTGCTGCTGGCGCTCGCCGCCTTCATCCTGCTGCGCCGCCGTCGCCCGACTGCACCGGATGCGGCAGAGGTGGACATCGCGCCGCCCGCGCCTGTTCCGGCTCCCGCCCCGCCCAAAGCCGCGCCTGCGCCAAAGCCCGCGCCGACGCCCGAACCCGCACCCGAACCTACACCCGCCGCCGCGACACCCGACGCACCCGATCGCCCATGGCTGGACATGGCGCTGGATCTCAGCCTCGCGCGCTATTCGCTGGTCGGCATGACCGTGGGCTATACGCTATTGCTTCACAATCGGGGCGACACACCCGCGCAGGACGTGCTGGTGCGCGGCATCATCGGCAATGCAGGGGCGCAGCAACAGGCGCTGCTCCAGTCCTTCTTCGCCCAGCAAAGCGGGCTGCCGCTCCATTCCGCCATGGCGATCATGCCTGGCGAAACCCGGCGGCTGACCGGCGAGTTGCGGCTGATGCCCGACGAGATCGTGCCGGTGACGATGGGCCAGCGCAGCCTGCTGATCCCGCTTGCCGCCTTCGACGCCAGCTATCACTGGGGACCGGATGGGGGCGAGCCGCAAGGACATGGCCGCACCGCCCGCGCCTTCATATTGGGTCAGGAGCAGGAGCCGCCCGCCGACCGGCTTGCCCCGTTCCGCCTCGATCAGGGACCACGGCAATATCGCCGCCCCGCCACCCGCGCCGCAGGGGAACTGGTCCCGTCCTGATCCCCCTTTCCAGCCCAGCCTGCGCGCCCTACTAATAGCTTGTAGCGCCACGAAATCAGGCCAAAGGGCATTGCATGGACATTCTCGTTTCGACCGACTGGCTGGCCGCAGAACTGGGCAAGCCGGACCTTTGCATCCTCGACGCCAGCCTGTTCCTGCCCGGCACGCCGCGCGACCCGCGCGCCGAGTTCGAGGCCGCGCATATCCCCGGCGCGGCCTTCATGGACCTGCCGACCCTCAACGACCCCGACGATCCGACCCCCGGCATGCTGCCGCCAGACACGCTGATGACGCAGCGCGCGCAGGCGCTGGGCATCAACGCCGACAGCCGCGTCATCGTCTATGACAATAGCCCCACCCACAGCGCGGCGCGCGGCTGGTGGATGGTGCGGCTCTATGGGCTGGGCGCATCGGCCGCGATTCTGGACGGCGGCCTGCCCAAATGGGTGGCGGAGGGCCGCGCGACACAGAGCGGCCCCGCCACCCCCGCAACCGGCAACGCCATCGCCCACCGCGCCCCCGGTCAGGTCCGCACCAAGGCCGACCTGATCGCCAATCTGGCAAGCCATGGCGCGCAAGTGCTGGACGCGCGCGGCGCGGGTCGCTTCACGGGGGAAGAGGCCGAACCGCGCCCCGGCATGGCATCTGGCCATATCCCCGGATCGCGCAACCTGCCCTCCGCCGCGTTATTCAATCCCGACAACAGCATGAAGACGGGGGACGATCTGCGCCAGTTGCTGCAGGACGCGGGAATCGACCTGGACCGCCCGGTCATCACCACCTGCGGCAGCGGCGTGACCGCGGCGATCCTGCTGGCGGGCCTCGAAATGCTGGGGAATCGCGACGTCACCCTTTATGACGGCAGCTGGTCCGAATGGGGCTATGATCCCGCCACGCCCAAGGCGACCGGCCCGGCATGAGCAAGGGGGGATCGGACAAGGACGCGCGCAAGCCGCTGACCAAGCTGGCGCAGGCGGGGCGAAAGCCCGAATGGACCGGCATGCCCGGCCAGCCCGGCGCGATCGTCAGCCCGCCGGTCTGGCGCGCGTCGACCATCCTTTATGATGATGTCGCCCATCTGCGCCGCGCGGCAGGCAGCAGCACGCATGAGCGGCTGTTCTACGGGCGCAAGGGGACGCCGACGGCCTGGAGCCTCGCCGACGCGCTCACCGAAATGGAACCGGGCGCGGCGGGCACGATGCTGTTTCCGTCGGGCGTCGCGGCGATCGCCTGCGCGCTGATGGCAGTGCTCAAGCCCGGCGACCGGCTGTTGATGGTCGACAGCGCCTATGACCCGACCCGCAACTTCTGCACCCAAATGCTTGATGGTTACGGTATCGAAACGATATTTTACGATCCGCTCGATCATGTTCAGCTTAGTGTCGCCTTAGCCGATGAGAGGGTCCGCGCCCTCTTCCTGGAAAGCCCCGGCAGCCTGACCTTCGAGGTGCAGGACGTGCCCGCCATCACCGCGCTCGCGCGCCAGCATGGCGTCACCACCCTGGCCGACAATACCTGGGCGACGCCGCTCTATTTCCCCGCACTGTCCCATGGCGTCGACATCTCGATCCTGGCCTGCACCAAATATATTGTCGGCCACAGCGACGTCATGATGGGCAGCATCACCGCCAACGACCAATGGTTCGCCAAAGTCCGGCAGACCGCCTATCTGTTGGGACAGATGGTCAGCCCCGACGACGCCTGGCTCGCGTCGCGCGGGCTGCGGACGCTCGGCGTACGCCTCAAACAGCATCAGGACAGCGCGCTTGCCGTTGCCCGGTGGCTGAACGATCAGCCGGAGGTCGCCCGCGTCCTTCACCCCGCTTCGCCCGACTGCCCCGGCCATGCCCTGTGGCAGCGCGATTTCAGCGGATCGACCGGCCTGTTCAGCTTCATCCTGAACGGCGGCGACGATGCGGCCCGCGCCGCCCTGATCGACGGCCTGGCCCATTTCGGGATCGGCTATAGCTGGGGCGGCTTTGAAAGCCTGGCCCTGCCGATCGATCCCGCCCGCTACCGCAGCGCGACCGTCTGGCAGGCGCAGGGACCGGCCATCCGCCTTCATATCGGACTGGAAGATCCAGCCGACCTGATCGCCGATCTCGCCGCCGGCCTTGCCCGTTTCCGCGCCGTCCGCGACGGGGCGTAGGGCGATGCTATCGGGCATAGACTGGCTGTTGGCCCGTGTCCCCGACGACAGCGGCATCATCCATCCGCTGATCGCACTGGCGTTCGCGCTGCTGCTCCACCTGGCCGCCGCCGGGTGCGCCCGCTTCATCGGCCCCCGCCTCCAGCCGCGCGCGCAGGTCATGGGACCAGCCTTCGCCCTGCGGCTCCGGGCGATGCTGCGCTATGCCATTTCCGCTTTCATGATCGGCATCGCCGCCGCCTTCTGGCCCCATGATTCGGTCGGCCACCTGGTCCTGGGCATCGGCCTTGGCCTCTCGGTCGCGCTGCTCGCCGTCTATGCGCTGCGGACCCTGGCCATTCCCCGCTGGGCGGTATTGCCGCTGGCGCTCCTGCTGTTCCTCAGCATCGTATCGGGCACCAGTGGCGGCCTTGCCCCGGTCGGCGCGATGCTCGACACGGTCGGCATCAGCCTTGGCAAGCGGCGCATCACCCTGCTTGGCCTGCTTTCCATCGCCGCGACCTGCGTCGCGCTCTTCGCGCTCGTCCGCCTCGCCAACCGGTTGATCGGGCGATCGATCGACCATACGCAGGGCTTCGACCCGACCCAGAAGCTGCTGGCGCAAAAGCTTGCCGCGATCGCGGTCATTGTCGCCGCCTTCTTCATCGGCGTCGACCTGCTGGGCATAGACCTCACGGCCTTTGCCGTCTTTTCCGGCGCGCTGGGCCTGGCCGTGGGCTTTGGCCTGCAAAAGACGTTCGGCAACCTGATCGCGGGGATCATCCTGTTGATGGATCGCTCGATCAAGCCGGGCGACGTCATCGTTGTCGGCGACAGTTTCGGCTGGGTGAACAAGATCGGCGTCCGTGCCGTCAGCGTCATCACCCGCGACGGCAAGGAACATCTGATCCCCAACGAAAATCTGATGACGCAGGAGGTTGAGAACTGGTCCTATTCCAACCGGAACGTGCGCGTCCGCATTCCCGTGGGAATCAGCTATGATTGCGATCTTGCGCTGGCGCAAAGCCTGATGCGGCAGGCCGCGCTCGATTGCCGGCGGGTGCTGCGCGAACCCGAACCCAATGTCTGGCTGATCGGCTTTGGCGACAGTCGCGTCGATCATGAGATTCTGGTGTGGATCAGCGACCCGGAAGGCGGCGTCAGCAATGTGAAGTCGGACGTCCTCAACCGGCTGTGGCACCTGTTCAAGGATAATGGCATCATCATCCCTTACCCCCAGCGCGTGATCCACGCCGCCCCGGTGCGCCCGGCCTCGCCCGGCCCCGACCTTTCGTCCACCTCGTAGCTTTACGGGTCGCGCCAGCGCGCCCGCCCGCCTATATGGATGCCATGTCGATCCTGCTGCCAGCCCTCGTCTTTCTAGCGACCGTCATTGCGATGGAGGGCTTTGCCTATGTCATGCACCGCTGGGTGATGCACGGGCCGGGCTGGTTCCTGCATGCCAGCCACCATCGCCCGCGCTTGGGATTGTGGGAGGCCAATGATCTCTATTTCGTGATCTTCGCCCTGCCCTCCATCATCCTGCTGCTGGGCGGGGTGCAATGGGGCTGGGGCAATCTGGCCACCGCTTGCGGCGCCGGGATCGCGGCCTATGGCGCAATTTACCTGGGCTTCCACGACATCATCGTCCACCAGCGGGTGAAGAACCGTTATGTCGCCCGTTCTCCCTATATGAAGCGCATCGTGCAGGCGCACCGGCTGCATCATGTGGTCGAGACCAAAGAAGGCACGGTCAGCTTCGGGTTTCTCGTGGCCCCGCGCCCGGAGGATCTGAAACGCGAACTTGCCAGCCGCAATCGGGCGGGCGTGCGGACAGCGACTGGCGCAGCGAAAGGCGGCTAACACAACAATGTCTATTTACTCCGCCGCGTCCGGCAACGCCCGCAGCGCCTCGGCCGAAGCTGGATCACGCACCAGCGCATCGACCGGCGCCAGTTCCTCCAATTCCTTGCCGCCCGTCTCGATATTAAGGTCGCGCAGCTTGCGCCCGGTCACCAGCACCCGGCTTTCGAAGCTGCCGACAAAGGCATTATAGTCGCCCACCGCGCCGTGCAGCCGGTTGCCAAGCTTCTTGAGCGATGCCGCCGCCGCCGCCAGCCGCTCATATAATTCCTTGCCCAACTGGCCGACCTGTCGCGCCTGATCCTGCAACTTGGCCTGCCGCCAATGCCCCGCCAGCGTCCGCGCGAGCGGCAGGAAGGTCGCCGGGCCACAGATGATGACCCGGTTTTTCGCCGCCCGTTCCCACAGGTCCATGTCCGCCTCCAGCGCGGCGGTGACGAAATTATCGCCCGGCACATACATGATGACGAAATCGGGCGCCTTGTCGAACTGCTCCCAATAGGCTTTGCGCCCCAGCGCGTCGGCATGGGTCCGCATTGCGCGGGCATGGTCGGCCATATGCGCGTCGCGAAGCGCGGGATCGACCTGATCGACGGCATTGAGATAGGCGACGAGCGAACATTTGACATCGACCACCATCTGCTGGTCGCCGGGCAGGCGGATGATGAAGTCGGGGCGCAAACGGCCATCCTCGACCGTCACCGAAACTTCCTCGCTGAAATCGACGAAGGGAGACAGGCCCGCCGTTTCGATCAGATTCTTGAACTGCTGTTCACCCCAGCGACCCCGCGTCTTTGGCGCGGCGCGCAGCGCATTGACGAGCTTGGCGGTTTCTTCGCGGACCTGCCCCTGCCCCAGTTGCACCTGGTTTACCGCCTCGCGCAGTTCGGCATAGCTGCCGACGCGATCCTTCTCGACCCGCTGGAGGCCTTCCTCATAGCGTTTGAGCGTCGTTTCGACCGGGGACAACAGCGTCTTGAGCTGCGCCTCGCTCTTCTCGTTCGCCTGGGCAAACCGCTGGTCGGCGCGATCGAGGAAGGTCTTTTGCGCTTCCCCCAACAGCTTGCCGCCAATTTCGCTGAACTGGGCCGACAATTGCTCCTTGGCGTCGCGAAGCGCTACGATCTGCGCTTCGAACGCTTCCGCCCGCGCCTGCGTATCCGACTGGAGCGCCGCCAGATCGCGCAAGGCTGCCTCGCGCTCGGCCTGCGTGGTGTCGAGCCGCTGGGCAAGCGCGGCCTGCGCCGCTTCCAGCCGCTGCGCCGATGCCGCCGCCTGCGCCACCCGCTCCTTCTCCACCGCCAGTTCGCTGATCGCTGCGTTGCGCTGACTGACCGCCATCTCCAGCCGGCCCGCAAGGTCGGTTTTCTCCGCCATCAGCGGGCCAAGCGCCTTCCCGCGCAGCAGCCAGCCAACCGCCAACCCGATGAGCAACGCAACGACAATCAACAGGATCGGCAGGATTTCCATGAGCAGCCCTTCTGGAACGAAAAGGGAACTTAGCGCCCTTCGCCAGACCCTGCAACCACCCGTCGGCGAAAGTCGGCCAGTCGCGCAACCGCCTCATCCAGCACAGCATCCGCCTTGGAAAAGCACAGACGGACCAGATGGGTGACGGGTTCGTCGGGATAGAAGGCGGAGATCGGGATCGCCGCGACCCCGGCGTCGCGCACGATGCGCTCGCAAAATTCGCGATCGTCCATGGCGATGCCGCTGGCGGGCAGATCGAGGCAGACGAACCATGTCGCCTGGCTGGGCAACAGGACAAACCCTGCCGCCCGCAGTCCCGTTACCAGCCGGTCACGCGACGCTTGATAGTCTGCACGCATCGCGCCGAACCATTCGGCCGGCTTGGCCAGCCCCTTGGCAACCGCCCATTGCAGGTTCGGCGGCGTGGTGAAGGTGAGGAATTGGTGCGCCCGCGCCAGCAGCGTGACAATCGGCGGCGCGGCGCACATCCATCCCACTTTCCAGCCGGTCAGGGAGAAAATCTTGCCCGCCGATCCGATCTTCACCGTCCGCTCGCCCATGCCCGGCTGCGCCATCAGCGGGTGGTGGCGCAAGCCGTCAAAGGTCAGATGCTCCCACACCTCGTCGCATATGGCGATCAGGTCGCGATCGACGCAGAAGCGCGCCAGCAGCGCCAACTCGCCGTCGCGCAGGACGATGCCGGTCGGATTGACCGGATTGTTCATCAACAGGAAGCGGGTGCGGGGTGACGCCGCCGCCTCCAGCGCCGCTTGCGTGATCCGCCACTCCGGCGGGGTAAGCCGCACGACCTTCGCCACACCCCCAGCCCGCTCGATCAGGGGCAGATAGGCGTCATAAAGCGGGGCCAGCACCAGCACCTCGTCGCCCGGCTGCACCAGCGCCAGCAAGGTCGCGGCAATCGCCTCGGTCGCACCGGACGTCACGATGACGTCCTGCGGGGTCAGCGCCAGACCTTGATGCGCCGCATAATGGCTCGCCACCGCAGCGCGCAGTTCCGGCAGACCAGCCATGGGCGGATATTGGTTGGACCGGCTGAGCAGCGCGTCGGCCGCGACGTTCAGAATATCCGCCGGTCCCGGCGTGTCGGGAAAACCCTGTCCCAGATTGATCGCCCCGGTTTCACGGGCGAGCGCCGACATCTGTTCGAAAATGGTGGTCGGCATGTCCCGATAGACGGGATGGCCAAGAGCGGCGCCGGTCATGTCAGTCTCCACCGCTGCGGCAGCTTGCGCAACCGGGGTAATCGGTGCCGTCCGATTATTCCCACTCGATTGTTCGGGAGCATATCAAGATATTGAATTCATTGTGGAGAATATCTTTCCCCAAATGGTGCCGACCTGGAGTCCGTAGCAATGCTATGCTGTTGATATCGCTGAGTTACTTTCAAAGACATCCGCAAACCATCTATCGGCTAATATCGTCCGGTCCTGATCCATTCCAGCCCTGACGGTTGACCCCCGATTGCGGCGAAAAATATCGCGAGCGCTAGCGGGCCGGTTAAGCGACCCTGATATTCGTTCGCGCTTGATAGCACCATTTTGAGAGCATCTGACTAGCGGTCAGGACCCATTGATATGACTGGCTCGATCTGATTCAGGCTTCGCGAGGAGATTGAAGATGAGCAACCTGCATTGGCTGACGGACGCCCCGAAAGCCATGGCAAACTGCGTGTTGACGATCGCCGGGTGTTGAGCGGAATCAATTTCGTCAACCGGAATGGGTTGCGCTGGAGGGATGCACCGAAGGACGACCGGCCGCACAAGACGCTTTACAATCGCTGGAAGCGGTGGGTTTCCTTCGGATGATGGAAGGTCTGGAAGCGCCTCAGGCTTCCGAACGCAGGACGGTGATGATCAACGCGACCTATCTCAAAACTGTCCTGAGCATGTCGAGTTCGACATAAATACGAATCAGATGCCCGACGAATGGTGGAACGGTCCCGTCATCCGGATTGGGTGGAAAGTTGAGTTGCTTAGGCCTCAAGACAAGTGCGCAGACCTGTCGAACCAGATACAATGCTCATCGGAATTATGACGTGCTTTGCCCATCAACACGCAACTAGACAAAATGGGGTGATCGCTTCGCCAGGAATGCGGCGACGCCTTCCCGGCCTTCGACTGCACCGGCGGACTTAGCGATCGAGGCGGCCTCGCGATCCAGTTGGTCGTGCAAGCCAGCGTTCGCCGATTCCATCAGCAAGGCGCGGCATCGGGCCAGGGCGCGGACTGGCCCCTTTGCCAGCGCCGTCGCAACCGCGGACGCTTCGACATGCAGTGCATCGTCAGGGACCACGCGCGTAACAAGGCCGATGGATACCGCTTCCTCCGCACCGATCCGTCGATTGGTGAACAGCATCTCCTGCGCCCGCCGCATGCCGATAAGCTGTGGCAGCCACCATGATGCGCCGCCGTCCGGCGTCAGTCCAACAGCGCTGTAGGCCGAAGTAAAATGGGCAGAATCGGCAGCAAGTGCGATATCCCCCATGATGGCAAGACTTAGCCCCGCGCCGGCGGCAGGCCCATTGATCGCCGTGACCAGAGGCTTTTCCATCGTGGCAAGCCGATAGATGCCGGCGTGGAAACTCCGCGCGAGAGCGCCAACCGCCGCTTCGGCATCGTCGCCAGCTGCAGAGAAGGCGTCAATGTCGCCACCGACGCAAAAAAATTTGCCGCTTCCGGTAAGGACGACACATCGTATCGCAGGGTCTGCCGCGCATCGCTCCGCCAGTTCATGGAGACGCAATGCGAATGCGGGATCGACCGAATTGCGCTTGTCCGGCCGCGCCAGCGTCAGCCATGCGACGCTGTCCTGGACGTTGAGCGTGATGGCCGGACTGCTCATCGGGCACCTGCTTTTTCCGCCTGCTGCCACGCAAGGCGCATAAGTTCCGGCAGCACCGCAACGCGCTCACGGGCCTGCGCGGAGGAGGCATTGCCGCGGATCACCCTGCCCTTGATGCCATGAAAAATCGCCGCGAGCCGAAAGAAATTGAAAGCCATGTAAAAGTCGTACCCCGGCATGTCCGCTAGTCCCCTGCGCCGACAATAGGCGGCGAGATAGGCCTCTTCATCGGCGATACCGAGTGCGGCCGGGTCCTGCCCGCCAAGCCCCGCGACGATATGGGGTGGCATGCGGTACATCATCGCATGATAGGCGAAGTCGGCGCCCGGATGCCCCAGGGTGGAAAGCTCCCAGTCGAGCACCGCCAGCACGCGCGGCTGCGTTGGGTGGAAGATCAGATTATCGATGCGAAAGTCGCCATGGACGATGCTCGTTTCTTCACCCGGCGGGATATGGAGGGGGAGCCATTCCACAAGACGGTCCATATAGGGATCACGGCCTGCCTCTGCATCTTCGGCATATTGGCGGGACCAGCGCGCGATCTGCCGTTCGAAATAATTGCCGGGCCGGCCATAGTCCGCCAGCCCGGCTGCGACATGGTCGATACTATGAAGATCTGCGATCGTCGCGTTCATCGCATCGAACAGCGCGGATCGTTCAGCGGTTGATATGCCCGGAACCGCTGCGTCCCAGAAGATGCGCCCTTCCACCATGTCCATGACATAGAATATGGTGCCGATAATGGCTGGATCGCTGCACAGGCCATGGACGGTGGCGACCGGGAAACCGGCGTGTGCAAGGCCGGTCAGCACGCGTGCTTCCCGATCGAGCGCATGGGCGCCCTTGAGCAAGGGGCCGGGCGGCTGCTTGCGCAAAACATAGGTCTTGCCGGGCGTGATCAGCTTGTAGGTCGGATTGGACTGGCCACCCTTGAACTGCTCTAAGCCGAGCGGTCCCGCATAATCGGCAACATTGGCGCGCATCCACAGGTCCAGCGCGCCTAGGTCCAGTTCGTAACCAGGGCGAACGGCGGCGGTGCCGCTATTGGCATCGACCAAAGCGCTCATCGCTCGCCCTGCTCCTGCGCAATGGCCGGCGGCAACCAATGGCCGTCGAGCATTTCCGGTTTTGGTCCATAGGCGCGAATGACGACGAAAAACGGCCCGGCCGGAGCGGGAAGCCAGTTCCCGCCGACAGGGGCTTTGTGCTGAATCCGGATGTCGATCGATCCATCCTTCTGCACCTTCAACCCCTTGGTCCGATCGCTTACCAAATAGCGGTTCAAAGGATTGGGATAGAGAGCGAATGTCTTTGCGTCGTATAGCGTGACGGACCAGAAGCTGTTGACGGGTGGCGGTGTTTGCAGCCGGAGCGTGTAGCGGGACGACGCGCCATCCAGCACCGCGCCCTTACCATCGACGAAAGTCGTGTAGGAGGCATTTTCTTCGCGCACATTCGCGCCCAGCCCCGCGATATTGATGACGGACCGGCGGACATAGTTGAATCCATAGACGCCCTTGTTGACCTTCATCCAACCAGTGCCGGTGGGTTCGCCCAATTGCGACTTGGCACGGGTAAGCATGGCCAGCGCCTCTGTATAACCGCTTTCAATCGCCGCCCGCGCCGAAGGGCTCAGCGCGGCGGGATCAAACCCCTTGTCACCCAATATGCCGATCGGCCGGAAGCGCGATACCAGCGCGTCCTCACCCGGCTGCCAGCCATCGGCCCGAAGAACATAGTCGAGAACGCGAAGATAGCCGATGGCCCCCGGCGCAGGCGGCGGCGGGGCTGGAATGCCGGATTCGTTCGCCATTCCAACGCCATGCGGACCAATAATCCTGACCGCGTCCTGAAAGGCCCGCGCCTTCTGCACATCGCTGTCGGACTGGGCGAAGGCGCGCATGAGTATCCAGAGCTGGGGCGTGGCCGCCCGATATATGCGCACGCCTTCGGGCGGGGTTCCACTCCAGTCACGCGGGACCAGCAGAAAACGACCGCCTTCAAATCCGATCGTCCGGTTGCTCAGATTGCTGGGATTACCGAAGATGTCGAAGATGTTGAGCGTGAAATATTTGAGCTGCGTCGCCGGAATATCGATTTCGACCGGCCCCTTGCTGAGGTCGATCCATGCGGTCGAATAGAGCGTATCGGTGTTGGGAACCTTGAACGTGGCATAGTCAGGCCCGGCAAGGTTGCGATCATGGGCGAAGCGGTTGAAGCCGGTGTAGTTGTCCGAACTGCGATCGAACACCTGCCGATAAAGCTGCTCATAATGCAGATAAGCCGACATGCCATAGACGGTCGCATCGAACGCGATGGTGTGAAGCAGGGCGGCGCGGTCCTTCTCGTCCCTTGGCAGCAGATCCTCGCCATAGCCGGATTGCGTGGCGGGGGCTTCGGGTGCGGCAAAATTCCCAGCCTGACCATGTAGCGACGTCGATGCCAGGAGTGGCAGGAGCAACAGCAGCGATTTCGCGGCGCGCGCATATCGTCCGGCGATCATGCCTGCCCCCCCTTCCAGTCCCGCTTTATCTTTTTGGCGAGGCTCCATTTGTGGACCTCGGTTGGACCATCATAGATACGAAAGGCACGGATTTCCCGGAACGCCTGCTCGACAATAGTGTCGCCAGACACGCCTGTTCCGCCCATCACCTGAACGCATCGGTCAGCGACACGGAACAGCGCGTCCGACACGGCGACCTTGGCCATCGAGCTTTCGGCGGTGCCGAGCGATCCGGTGTCGAGCACGCCCGCGCACCAGTCGATCATCAGTTCCGCCTGCTTCAGATCAATGAGATTGTCCGCCAGCATGAAGCCGACGCCTTCATGATCGACGAGCGGCTTGCCAAAGGCATGGCGACGGCAGGCATAGTCCGTCGCGATTTCGTGCGCGCGCATCGCAAGCCCGAGCCAGCGCATGCAATGAGACAGCCTGGCGGGGCTGAGGCGGATTTGCGCATAGGCAAAGCCTTCACCGCTCGCGCCCAGCATCTGGTCCGCCGACACGCGCAGGTCCACAATGTCGACTTCCGCATGCCCGCCGGGCATTGAACTGTCGATCGTATCGATCACGCGCACTGTTCGGATGGCAGGGTCGGGCAAGTCGACCAGGAACATGCATGCGCCATCGTCGGATCGGGCCATGACGATGCCCACGCGCGCACCATCCGCGCCGGTGATGAATTTCTTGCGGCCGTTGATCACCCAGTGATTGCCATCCAGACGGCAGGTCGTCTGCATCATCGACGGGTCGGACCCTGCCCCCCCGGTTTCGGCAGGCTCCGTCATGAAGAAGGCCGATCGCGCTTCGCCACTCACCAATGGTTCAAGAAAGCGCGATTTCTGTTCCGCGCTCCCGACCTTACCCAGCAAATACATGTTGCCCTCGTCAGGCGCGGCCGTGTTGCACGCGAGCGGACCGAGAGGCGACAGCCCCGTCTTTATGAGGACGATGGCTGTCTCCCGCTGCGTCAGATGCGACCCGTCTTGCAGGATATGCGGCGTGAGAACGCCCGCCATGTGCGCCTTTGCGCGCAACTCCCTGACCAGTGCATCCTCCGGGCCATGGAAACCCAGCCGACTGTCCTTTTCATAGGGGATTACTTCATTGCGGACGAAGGCTTCCACCTTCGTTGCGATGGCCATGGCTCGATCGGTCATTGTGCGGTGCTCCCCCCATCGATCACCAGTTCGGCGCCCGTCATGTAACGGGATTCATCGCTTGCCAGGAAAAGGATCCCGTCCGCGATCTCCTCCGCCTGCCCGATCCGGCCAATCGGGACGTCCGCCAGCAGGGTCTTGGCGATCTCCGCATCGGCATAGGCCGGCGCGGTCAGGGGCGTGGCGATGTGGCCGGGATGAATGGAATTGGCGCGTACCCCATTGCCGGCCTCCGCGCATTCAATCGCGGTCGCCTTGGTGAACATACGAACGCCCCCCTTCGCGGCACTGTAGGAACCGGTGCCGGCGCCGGCCACGATACCGCGAATCGAGGACATGTTTACGATCGCGCCATGACCGGAGGCAGCGAGCAAAGGCAGCATATATTTTGTCCCCAGGAACACGCTGTCCAGATTGACGGCCAGGATCGACCGCCACTGCGCCAAAGTCGTGTCGGCAATGGACGCGAATTTGCCGAACCCGGCGTTGTTCACCAGAATGTCTAGTTTCCCGAACCGTGCGCCGATCCTATCGGCAAGCGCCGCCCATGCCTGCTCGTCGGTTACGTCCATCGTCGCCATATCATGCCCGTCACCGCGCAGCGATGCGCAAGCCGTCGACAAGGCGTCGCCGTTGCGGTCCGCCAACACGACTTTCGCGCCCTCCTCCGCAAAACGCCGGGCCGTAGCGAGCCCGATGCCAGAGGCGGCGCCGGTAATCAGCGCGATCCGCGAGTCCAGCCTGCTCATAATTTTTCCTTATCCAGATCAGCCTTGCCTTCGCTGAGTGAGATCAAACTGTCGAACTGGGGATTTTCCCGGTTCAAAATGGCTTGCGTCCTTTGTGCGATCGCCCCGTCGTACCGCGCGGAGGTGAAGACGTAGAACTGATCCTTGCGGATACCGTCAAATGCCTCCGCGGCGACCTGTTCCGGAGACGGCGCGTTCTGGAACAGCTTGTCGGAAATAGACTGAAATTCGGGCGCTTCCACAGGGCGCCCAAGGGCTGATCGCAAATGGGCGGGCCGTGATCGCTCGGCCTCGTAAATGCGCGTCGCGACCAGACCAGGACATAGCATAGTGACACCGATCGGAGCATTGCGCGCACGCAGACCGGCATACAGGGCTTCGGTAACGCGCACGGCAGCATGTTTTGACGCGCCATAGACAGCCGAGCCTTCGCCACTCACGAACCCGGCGACGGATGCGGTATTCAAGATATGCCCCGACCGTCCCTCTGCCAGCATCCTGGGCACGAAGCTGCGGATGCCGTTAATTACGCCATCCACGTTCACGCCAAAAGCCCAGCGCCAATCCTCCAGCGCATATTCCCAGACGGGCCGGTGACGCCCCCCAGGCACGACGCCGGCATTGTTGCACAGCAAGGATACCTCACCAAAACGGGACCAAGCGCTGTCGGCAAGAGCCTGGACCGCCTCCGGGTCGGCCACATCGGTCCTTTGGAGCATGATTGCCGAACAGTCGATGGTCGCTGCTACCGCTTCAAGGTCGGCAAGATTGATGTCGGCAAGGACCAGGTTCATGCCCTCTTGCGCGGCGACATGCGCGAGCGCCGCGCCGATGCCGCTGCCCGCGCCGGTAATGACTGCCGTCCGGCCCTTGAAGTCTTTCATCGGGAGCGTACTCCTCTCATGTCGGCCGAATTGGATCGGCCCGTTATAGGGTGCGATGTAGTCGACCGTCCGGTCGGACGTCAACCACCTATGGGACAGTTGACCCCGCGCACGAAGCGGCATAGCCATGTTCAACCGACCGGACGGTCTGTATTTTATCGGAGAGACGATGTCTGATCATCTACCCACCCTCGCCAGTCTGGGCCGCCTGCGTCGCGACGCGCCGAAAACGGTCGCGGGCTTCCGTCGCTGGCGCTCCATCATTGATAGCGATGGCGCCGTTCCAGCAAAGGTGAAACGATTGTTCGTGGCCTGCGCAGCCACGGTGAAAGGCTATGGGGAGCTTGCAGCGCGGGAATTGGCGGCAGCGCAGGCGGCCGGGCTGACCGAGGCGGAAGCCGGTGCGGCGATCGCGATCCTGGCTAGCGTGCGCGGTGAGGGCGCGTCGTTGCGTTTCCATGCTCTTTTTTGCGAGATATATTCCGGAGCCGCAGATCCCGATTGGCCCGACGACGACATGATCGTGGAAGAGGGCGCAGCAGAGGCCAACTTCCTTCAATATTTCGGCACGATGCCGCCATCCTTGGCCAAGCTGTTGGAGGTCAAGCCGCTGGGTGCCGACGCATATTATCTGATGCGCGAGGGCACGTTATCAGGCACCGCGCTGGGGCCGATTTACGCCGAGTTGCTGCTCGTCACCGTGCTTGTCGCCGACTATAGTTCGTGGGCGTCCGTGCACATGAAAGGCGCGCGCACCGCAGGCGCCAGCGAGGAGGCGGTAGCGGAAGCCGTGATCTGCGCTGTGCCGACCGCCGGCCTCTCCGCTTGGGTGATCGGCGCGACAGCCATGGACGCCTGAAAGACGCCCCCGTTCAAAGGCCGCTTACGAGATGCCCGCCATCCACGGCGATGACGGAACCTGTCATGTAGCGCGACTGATCGGAACATAGCAGCAGCAGCGGCCCATCCAGATCCTGCATCTGACCCAGCCGCTTTTGCGGGATGCGCGAGATGAGTCGCTGGCCCGCTTCTGACGCGAAGAAATCCCGGTTGAGGTCTGTCTCGATATAGCCGGGCGCTAGCGCATTGACCCGGATGTCGAGCGTGGCCCATTCCAGTGCGAGCGCCTTCGTCAGCTGGATAAGGCCGGCCTTGCTGGCGGCATAGGCTGCCAGTCCCTTGGACACGCGCTCCCCAAGGATAGAGGCCACATTGACGATCGTGCCACCCCTGCCCCGCATTGCTCTCGCGGCCTGTTGGGCCACAAGGAACGCGCCGGTCAGATTGGGCTGAAGCACCTGTGCCCATTCGGTCGCGTCAAGATCGAGCGCCGCACGGGTATGCGCGACGCCCGCATTGTTGACGACGATCGAAAGCGCGCTTGGGATGTCCCGTTCAATCTGCCCAAAGGCTGCCATGACCGCCTCCGGATCGGTCACGTCCATGGCGACAGGGATGCAAGCTCCGCCCTCCTGCTCAATTTCATCGGAGAGCGCGCGAAGCGCGTCGATGCGGCGCGCCGCAGCCAAGACCGTTGCCCCCTCCCGCGCCAGCAGGCGAGCGAAATGCCGGCCCAAACCCGAACTGGCGCCGGTGACCAGCGCTGTCTTGCCTTCAAGTTGCATTGTTCGCGTCCTTATGCTTGCAATCCTGTGATCCAGCCGTCATCCCTAGAACGAACCGACCAGACGGTCGACTTACCTTTTGGAGAGGTGGGATGCATCCGCTCGGTCAGTTGGGTCATCATCGATTGTGATCCGGCGACCGTTCGGGCTATCCAATGGCCAGAACGAAAGGCGTCGGCCAGGCTGACCGGCGCAGACATAGGGAACAAAGCCGACAATGGCGCGACAAGCAGCAAAGAAACGGCAGACGACTGAAGCGCATGACGAAAAACGCAATGAGATATTGAGGCATTGCGCGGCGCTGTTCGACCGGGTCGGATATCACAAGGCGTCAATGCAGATGCTCGCCGACGAGGTAGGCCTCGGCAAGCCGACCCTTTATCACTATTTCCCAAGCAAGAATGCCATTCTCTTTGCGATGCACGATGCGCACATGAGCGCGCTGCTGGCCGGACTGGATGGCGAGGGAGAGTCGGACGATCCGCTCGATCGCCTGCGCGCCGCCTGTATCGACATATTGCGGCAGATAGCCGAGCATCCGGGTTATGTCCGGGCCTTCATGGATCATTATGAAGATCTTGAAGGCAAGATGCGCGACCATATCCGGACGCAACGCAACGCCTATCTTCAGCGGATGCGCGGGATTATCGAACAGGGGATCGCAAATGGCCATTTCCGGCAATGCGATCCCGGCCTTACCACGCTTGGCTTCCTGGGCATGTGCAACTGGGCCTATAAATGGTATCCTCCACTGGCGAAGCGCAGGCCACCCGAAGATGTCGCCGACGCCATCTGCCAGCCTTTCTTCGAGGGGCTGAGCCTCAAGAACCACTGACCATGTCCGCAACCAACCATTCCTGCACGATGCCGTCCCGCGATTTGATCGACGCGGTCCGCTTTTCGGAACCTGGCGGCATAGCACCGGCGGCGGAGCGGCTGCGCGACGCCGTGACGGAGATTTGCGGGCTAAGCACGGCAGTCACGCACAATGTGGCTTCACGCGAACCAATGCGCGACGACAATGGGGCTATTCTTGCAAGCGAGATATTCGGCTTTCGTGGCGCCGAATCGCGCTGGTGGGACGTCCCCCAACTCGCCCTTTCCTCCCCGATCGTTCACGCATGCCGGGTGGAAGCCGAACCCTTCTGGTGTAACGCGCACGGCTTTCGAACCCGCCTGCCCAACCCGCTGCTCGACATCATCGATCTGCACGATTTCCGCATCCGGGCAATGACGGCGGCGGCGATCGTGGTTCCGATCCACCTGCCATTCGGACAGATCGGCGCGGCGAGTTTCCTGTCGCCCGATCCGGAAACCAATGACCTATCCGATGCCTATGTCCGCGCCGCCGATACACTGGCGGTGCTGGCCCGCGCGTTCGTGCAAAGCTATGTCAAGGTGACGGCGCGCGCGAGACCGGGTCTGGGGAGCATATCGCTGACAAAGCGCGAAGTGGAATGTCTGCGCTGGGCGGCTGCCGGAAAGACGAACGAGGAAATCGGAATCATCCTGGGCCTGCAACGCACGACGGTGCGGTTCCACATCCGTTCGGCGTCAGTAAAGCTGGACGCCGTTAACCGCGACCAGACGATGTTCAAGGCGGCGCAGCTCGGCTTTCTGGGGATGATCAACTAGCCGCTGTCGCATTGGTCAGAAGCCGACCGAACGGTCGGGCGCTATATCTTCGGAAGGAGATAAGCCGTGCCCGAAACGATGTCCATTCCGATCGCCGATGACCTGATCTGCCCCTATGGCGCGGGCATTGCCCTGCTTGCATCCCGCGATCGTGCGACCGGTCGGCTCAGCTTCCCGGCGCGGCCAGCGAATGACACGCGCTACGCCCAAGTGGTGCTGCCAGGAACCGGCCGGCTTTGGTCGTGGACGGTGCAGCGGTTTCGCCCCAAATCGCCGCCTTATGCTGGCCCGGAAGCGTTTGAGCCTTACGCTGTGGGCTATATCGAACTGGACGACGCCTTGATCGTCGAGGCCCGCCTGGTCGACGTGGCATTTGACGCTCTGGAAATCGGCATGGCAATGCGGGTCGTCCCGCTGCCGTTCATGCTGGCGGACGGCACGTCGCGCACCAGCTTTGGCTTCGCTCCCGATAAGGGCGCACAGGCATGAGCGAGGATGTCTTCATCGTGGGCGTAGGAATCCATCCCTTTGGCCGTACGCCGGGCCTGTCGGGCCTTCAGCAGGGCGTGTTCGCCGTCCGGCAGGCGCTCGACCGTGCGGGGCTCTCATGGCCCGATGTCCAGTTCGCCTTCGGTGGATCGGACGCAGCCGGGAATGCGGACACGATGGTGTCGGAACTGGGGCTGACGGGCATCCCCTTCATCAATGTTGCCAACGGATGCGCGACTGGCGGTTCGGCCATGTTCGGTGCCTACAGCACGATAAAATCCGGCGAGTTCGACCTTGGGCTGGCCGTGGGTTTCGACAAGCATCCGCGCGGCTCCTTTTCCCCTCTGCCGGCGGATTGGGGATTGCCGGACTGGTATGGTGAGACGGGGCTTATGCTCACCACCCAATTCTTCGCCATGAAGATCCGGCGCTATATGAGCCTGTATGGCATAACGCCGCCTATGCTGGGCGCGGTCGCCGAAAAGGCGTTTGCCAACGGCGTTCTGGCCGACCATGCCTGGCGGCGCGAAGCCGTCGACATCGATACGATCCTCAATTCGCAAATGGTCAGCGATCCGCTCACCAAATTCATGTTCTGCTCGCCGGGAGAAGGCGCTGTGGCGCTGTTGCTGGCCAGCGGCAGAAAAGCCCGCGAACTTGGCCTTCCGGCCGTACGGCTACGCGCCGCAGCCGTTCGCACCCGGCCTCCTGGCTCATTCGAGGTATTCTCGCCAGCGCTTGATCTGGAGCGGGGCGGATCGCCGACCAGCGTGGCGTCCCAGGCGGCCTTTGCCATGGCGGGGGTCGGGCCGGAGGATATTGATATTGCGCAGTTGCAGGACACCGAAGCGGGCGCCGAAATCATGCACATGGCCGAAAACGGCTTTTGCGCGGATGGCGATCAGGCCGCATGGATAGCAGAGGGACGCACGCGGATCGATGGCCGCTTGCCAGTCAATACCGATGGCGGGTGCCTCGCCTGCGGAGAGCCGATCGGCGCATCGGGCCTGCGCCAGGTCTATGAAAATTATGTGCAATTGACCGGACAGGCCGGCGCGCGGCAGGTGCCCGGCAAGATTCGCCTTGGCTACAGCCATGTCTATGGCGCGCCCGGTGTTTCCGCCGTTGCGATCGTGGAACGCTGAAGCGATGGATCTGGCTCTTACCGATCAGCAGTGCGCATTCCGGGACGATGTTCGCGCATTTCTGGCATCTTCCCTCTCGGCGGGGCTGCGACGCGGGGCGGCGCTGACATCGGGCGTGTTCGCCGAACCCGATATAGCGCGTGAATGGCAGGCGATCCTGGAAGCCAAGGGATGGCTCGTCTATCACTGGCCGACGGAGGCGGGCGGGCCGGGATGGACGCCGATCCAGCGCTGGATATTCGAGAAGGAATGCGCGGACGCAGGCGCGCCGGTCCTGCCGGGAATGGGCCTGAAGCTGGTGGGGCCAGTGCTCTACACATTCGGCACACAGACACAGAAAGACCAATATCTTCCGCACCTGCGCACAGGTGAACATATATGGGCGCAGGGTTTTTCGGAACCGGGATCAGGCTCCGACCTTGCCAGCCTGCGGACCCGCGCTGTGCGCGACGGCGACCATTATGTCGTGTCGGGCCACAAAATCTGGACGACGCAGGCCCAATATGCAAACCGGCTGTTCGCTCTGGTCCGCACCGATACCGAGGTAAAGCCGCAGCAAGGCATCAGCTTCCTGCTGATCGACATGGCCTTACCAGGCGTGACGGTAAAGCCGATCCTCAGCGCATCGGGCGATCATGAACTGAACGAGGTGTTCCTCGACGAAGTCCGGGTGCCGGTTTCGGAGCGCGTTGGCGAGGAAGGGCAAGGCTGGTCGATCGCCAAATTTTTGCTGGAAAACGAACGGGGCGGCTCCAGCTTCGCCCCGCTGCTTCTGGCTGATCTTGAACGATTGCGCGCATCGGGAGGGCCGCTGACCGGCGAACTGGCCCATCGCGCCATTCGCCTTCAACTGGAGGCAGAAGCGCTTGAGATGACCGAGTTGCGGACGGCGATGGAGATCGAGCAGGGCGCAGCGCCTGACCCGCGCAGCCTGATCACCAAGCTGTTGGCGTCCGAAATCCGGCAAGGTATCGAGGCGTTGGCGGTCGACGCCTTTGGCCTGGCCGGCCTTCAACTACCCGTCCAACGCCCATTTTATGGCGAGGACGTGCCGACCCCTGTCGAGTCGGCCCAGGCTCAGATCGCGGCGGCGCGCTACCTCAACGCCCGCGCCTGGTCGATTTTTGGCGGCACCAGCGAAATTCAGCTCACACTCATCGCGAAGGCCGCGCTCGGCCTTTAGACAAAGAAGGATGCATCATGCCTGAAGCCTATATCGTTTCCGCACGCCGGACCGCCGGTGGCCGCCGCAATGGCCGCCTTGCCGGTTGTCATCCAGCCGATCTGGGCGCACTGATACTGGATGCGCTGGTGGCGGACGCGGGTGTCGATCCTGCGGCGATCGACGATGTCATCATCGGCTGCGTCAGCCAGGTGGGCGAGCAGACATTCGCCTTCGGTCGCAATGTCGTGCTCGCTTCAAGCCTGCCCGACAGCGTCCCGGCCGTGACGATCGACCGGCAGTGCGGATCATCCCAGCAGGCGGTGCATTTCGCAGCGCAGGCGGTCATATCCGGCCTTCAGGACATCGTCATTGCAGGCGGCGTCGAAAGCATGACGCGCGTGCCGATGGGATCAGCCATCACATTGGCCAAGTCTGGCGGTATCGGCGCCAATCCCTTCTCCCAAGCCATCCAGCAGCGCTATGGCGTTGCGATGTTCAGCCAGTTTGACGGTGCGCAGATGATCGCCGACAAATATGACTTCACCCGCGACGACCATGACCGTTTCGCGCTCGCCAGCCATCAGAAGGCGACCGCAGCGATGAAGGCGGGCGCTTTCGACCGGGAGATCGTGCCGGTGCCCATCGTAACTGCGGACGGCGAGCAGGCGGTGCATGATCGCGACGAAGGGGTGCGGGCCGATGCATCACTGGAGTCGATTGGCTCGGTCAAGCTGATCAGCGAGGGAGGCACGCTGTCCGCCGCCGCTGCAAGCCAGATTTGCGACGGCGCTAGCGGTGTGCTCGTCGCATCCGAAGCGGCGGTTCGGGCGCATGGTCTGACGCCCATCGCCCGCATCGTCAATCTGGCGGTGACGGCTGGCGACCCGGTGATCATGCTGGAGGAACCGATCCCTGCAACCCGCCGCGTTCTCGATCGCGCGGGCATGACGATGAAGGACATCGACCTGTTTGAAGTGAACGAAGCCTTCGCATCCATCCCGCTGGCCTGGATGAAGGCACTTGATGCGGACCCGTCCAAACTGAACGTCAACGGCGGCGCAATCGCGCTGGGTCATCCGCTCGGCGCGACCGGCACGAAGCTGATGGCAACGCTCATCCATGCGCTCAAGGCGCGCGGCCAACGTTACGGTCTCCAGACCATGTGCGAAGGCGGCGGTATCGCCAACGCCTCGATCATCGAGGTGCTCTGAACCATGAACCTCGCGCTCAGCGATGAGCAGGCCATGGTGCGCGACATGGTCCGCCGCTTTCTGGCGGACCGATATGACGCCACGACCATGGCGAAGGGGCCGATGCCGCTTGATGAGTGGCGCGCGCTCGGCGAGCTTGGCCTGTTCGCCTTGCTGATGCCGGAACAGGCAGGTGGCCTGGGGGGTGGCGCAGCGGAAGTGATGATCGTGTCGGAGGAGATGGGACGCGCCCTCGCCATCTCCCCGCTCGCTGAATCGATCCTGCTGTGTGGCCGAGCGATCGTCGGCAGTCCGGCTGCTGAACGCTGGGGCGAACGGCTGTTGCAGGGAGATGCCCTGCTGGCGTTGGCACGCGGCGGAGAATGTGCGGACGGAAAGCTCCGCGGATCGGCGGCCATCGTCCGTGACGGGATGGATGCTGACGCTATTGTGGTGGAAACAGCGGCGGGCGGGCTATTTCTGGTCGACGCCATGGATAGCGCAGTCCGCAGGACGCCGGTTCGCCTGGTCGACGGCAGCATGGCGGCCCAAGTGCAGTTCGATGCGGCGGAGGCCGTGGCGCTCACACTGCCCGCGACGCAATGGGATGAAGCACAGGCTCTTGCCGGGCTCTCGATAGTTGCCGAACTGGTGGGTGCGATGGCGACTTTGCTGGACCTGACGGTCGATTATGTCGGGCAGCGGCGGCAGTTTGGCAAGCCGATCGCCAGCTTTCAGGTCGTCCAGCATCGCTGCGCCCGGATGTACACCTGGCTGGAGCAATCCCGCTCAATGCTTTTGAAAGCGGCGTTGGTCGAGGAGGAGGAGCGGGTCCGGACCGTCACGGCGGCGAAGGCCTATGTAGGGGATGCCGCCTTGAAGCTTGCGGAAGAGGCCGTGCAATTGCACGGCGGCATGGGCGTGACCGATGAACTTGCGGTCGGGCGCGGCCTGCGCCGTGTGCTGCTGCTATCGCGCCTGCATGGCGGCGGATCTGCCGCGCGTGAAGCTCTGGCAGCCTGAAAGACTGGTCGTGGCAGCAAAAGGCAGGGTTGAAGGCAAGGTCGTCCTCGTAACTGGAGCTGGGCACGGCCTGGGTCAGGCCGATGCCGCAGCCTTGGCGCGCGAGGGCGCGCGCGTCGTCGTCGCCGACGTCGACGAGCAGGCGGCGCGGCGGGTCGCCGATGCGCTTCCGGCGGCCATGGCCCTGCATCTGGACGTGACCTGCGAAACGCAATGGCAGGCTTCGTTGGCGAAGATCATGCAGGTCCATGGCCGTCTTGACGCCCTGGTCAACAATGCCGGCATCGCCCGCTTCGAAACCGTCGAGCAATCCTCGCTTGAGTCGTTCCGCCGCGTGACTGCGGTTTCGGCGGAAGGGACGTTCCTGGGCTGCAAGACATGCCTGCCAGCGCTCACGGCAAGCGGGGCCGGGTCGATCGTCAATATCGCATCGGTTGCAGCCATTCGCGGCAATCCGGCAGTATTCGCCTACAGCGCGGCCAAGGGAGCCGTCCTCTCCATGACGCGCAGCCTGATCGTCCATTGCCAGCAGCAGGGCTATCCCGTTCGCGCCAACATGGTTCTGCCTGGCTCTCACGACACGGAGATGGTCCGTCAGGCTTATCATTTTGCTGCACCCGAATTGCGTGAAGCCGCCCGTCGTCATGAGGGCAAGCCGCAGCATGTCGCGGATCTGGTCCTGTTCCTGGTATCCGATGAATCGATCCGGTTGAACGGCGCGGAGATCGTCATCGACAATGGCCGGACCGTGGCCTGATGTCAGGGCGTTCCGCAGCCTTCTGAACCGGGCGTGCTGGCCATGTCGATCGGCTGGATGGCTGGCGGATGCCATTGCGCGTCCACCGCCCGATGTTGGGGCCGGTAAAGGCGCATCATCAGCATGAATGGTTCGCGCGGCGCCGGAAGCCAGTTGCTCCGCTTGTCCGCGCCGGGATCTTCATTCTGGATAAGGAGCCCAAGCGAACCATCCCTTCCGTAGACAATGCCCGGCGTCCGGTCGCCTATCGAATAGCGGTTGATAGAGTTGGCCGCCAGAAATCCCTTTTCATAGTAGAGCGTGATTGACCAGAAACCGTCTACTGGCGGCAGATCCTGCTTGCGAAAGCAGAGGATATATGTGTTCCGACCGTCAAGCTGTCGCCCCTGCGCATCGAGATGGGCGACCGGATACAGCGCCTCGTCCTTGTCCAGCACATAGATTTGGTCCATCGCCACAGCCGCCCGCAACAGGAAGTCATCGCCAAAGCGGGAACCGGCATAGCTGGTCGACCATCCGCCTGACATCGTACCCAGATGGCGTGTCTTCTCCCGAATGATCGCCAGCCCGTCGGCGACGCCACGCTCCATGGCGGCACGCACGGTCGGCGACAGCTGCGCGTAGCGAAAGCCATTGTCTATCGTGAGGCCGATCGGACGTAGCGACGCAATCAGGCCAGCATCCTCTTTTGAAACGCGCCAGTCTTCAAGCACCGTGCCGAGGTCGGCGAGAAGCGCCAGTCCCTTGGGCACATCATCCGCCTCACTGGCCAGAATGCGCTGGGATGCAATGGGTGCCGGAACGAGCCGGTTCGGACCCAACCATTGCCGCAGCCTTATCTGGTCCTGCAACCGGTGGACCTTTTGCAGATCCTGCGGTCCATCAACAAGGACGCGGCCCGCCACCATCAGATAGCGCTGCGTGCTGCGAACAATCTGTGCGCCCTTTGGAACATGACCCCGATAATCCGGTCCGACGATGAAAATGGGGGGCAGCTTGCTGCCATGACTGCTCTGGCCAAAGGATGTCCGGGTCGAACTATCAGCCTCGCCGAACTGAAAGACGTAGTAACGATGCTTGAAGTTCGGCGTGTCGAGTTGGAACGGCCCATCCTTCGTGTCCAGAAAGGCAAGGCTGTACAACGTGTCGTTATTGGGTGCGACGCCGATTCGCGTATCAGGTCCGGCAAGGTCGCGCGCCTGCCCGATCCGGTTGATCGGGGCCGTGGCGACAGTCTTGGAACGCGGCGCTAGGGGGTGGCTGGGCAGGGTTGCCTTCTCCCGCAACTGCGCCGCGCGCACCAGGGGATAGCCCCATATCGTGGCCCGAACGGCCAGCATATAGGGATCCGTGCTCTCTCCCGCAAATAGCTGCTGCGTATTGGCCGCGCTGGACGTCTGCCCTGCGCAGACCGGCGTGACGATGATATTCATCGCGAGCGCAAGCCGCACCGCGAAGGCGCGCAGGGATGGTACGGATATGCTCAAGGCTTCCGAAGATCCGCCGCGTAGAAGCGGCAGGCCCAACCAATACAACCGGCGCCCGCAAGCGAAAACAGGATGACTGTCGCCAGTGCATAACGCAGCGACGTGACCTGCATCCCGCCCGTCGCTGCCAGATAATCGCTGAGGAATCCCGTCACCGCTGGCCCCAGGCCCAACCCGAACAGGTTGAACACGAGCAATGTCACGGCAGAGGTCAATGCCCGGATACGGGGCGGGACGATGGACTGCGGCACGCCGATGATCGGGCCATAATAGAAGAACATGAGCATCGTCGCGACGAAACCGAACGCCAAGGAAGCGGTAAGCGATGGGACGAGAAACTGGGCCAGCGCTGCTGGCACCATCAGCAGCATCGCGACAGCGCTGACCCAGATGCGGCCAGAGGGATCGCGCGATCCCGCAGCGTCCGACAGGCGACCACCCAGATAGATGCCAACGCCGCCCCCCAGTCCGTTCATCAGGGCCAGCCAGGACGCAACATCGGCAAGCGGCATGTGATGGACACGCATGTAGAAGGGCGCGGACCAGCTCATCATCGCATATTGGGCAAAGGCGTGGAGCGTGGTGCCAATCAGCATGAAGCGATAGGTCCGCAGTCGCCACAGGAAAAGCATCGCTTCGCCCACGGGAGGCGCGCCGTCCGCCTTCGCAGACGCCGCCGATCCAGTGCGTACAGGCTCCTTGACCAGCAGCAACACAAGCGGGGCCAGAGCCACTCCCGCAACGCCAATCACACCGAAGGCGAGCCTCCATCCCAATGCCGA
This sequence comes from Sphingobium xenophagum NBRC 107872, assembly GCF_000367345.1. Classification (GTDB taxonomy): domain Bacteria; phylum Pseudomonadota; class Alphaproteobacteria; order Sphingomonadales; family Sphingomonadaceae; genus Sphingobium; species Sphingobium xenophagum. The sequence continues at coordinate 150,255 of NZ_BARE01000006.1, read as the reverse complement.
GGCGATCCAGCCGCCCGACGCATAGCCGAACATAATCCCCGCCGGAAGCGCCAGCCCCCAAAGGGCTAGCGCCGTGACCCGCTTTTCGGGCGGATAATAGTCAGCGATGATGGAATGGGACGCGGGCACTGAACCCGCCTCCCCCAGCGCGACCCCGATGCGGAAGGCCACCAGAGACCCAAAGCCGGTGGCCAGGCCCGAAAGTGCTGTCATCCCGCTCCACGTTGCGAGCGAGGCGGCGATGATGTTGCGGCGATTGAATCGATCCGCCAGGCGCGCGATCGGAAGGGATAGCGTGGCATAGAACAGCGCGAAGGCAAGGCCGGTGAGCAGTCCAAGCTGGCCGTCGCTCAGCCCAAGTTCACGCTTGATCGGTTCCTGAAGCACCGACAGTACCGTGCGGTCGATATAGTTGAACATGGACACGAGGCCCAGCATGACCAGCATCGTGCGGCGCAGCCTCGCATCGGACGTCGGCGGCGGCACGGTGAGGCCGATGGGAGGGCTGTTCATGCGACTACCTCTTGAAAGGCTTTGTGATTGAAGGGAGGCCCGCAGCTGGCGCGCCTCCCCGAATTATCGAACATCCCTGTCCAGTGGGCCATCAGAACTTGAAACGAACCCCCGCCGTCAGCGTGCGTCCGGCGACATTGTAGAGCGTGAACAATGTCGGGTAGAGAAGTCCCGGCGCGGCGGCGGCGGCTACCAGCGGGGGCTTGCGATCAAGCAGGTTCGTCGCCGTCACGAACAGCTCCGGCTCCCCGCGGACGTCGAATTTATAGGAAGCCGTCGCGTCGGTATAAAAGACAGGCTTGATCGCCGGCACCGCGTAGAAGGAGGTCGGATCATTCTTCAGGTTGCCGATGGTCACCTTGCCGATCATCTGCTCCTGCACGAAAAGCGTCAGGCCACCATTGGTGTAGTTGGCGCTAAGCGTCCCCCGGAACTTGGGATAGGCATAACCGGTCTGGCTGTTGACGCCATGGCCCGCATAATCGATCACTGGCGCAATCGAGTTGGTCTGCGTCTTGTAGCGATCCAGATAGTTCGCAAAGGCGCGCAGCGTCAGATCACCCTCGCCCAGCTTGGTGCGATACGACATGGTGATGTCGAGACCGCTGGTGCGCAGGAAACTGATATTCTGTGTAATCAGGCTCACGGAAATCGGATAGTTGGCGGCTGTCCGGTCGCTGAATGGCAGCGGCCGTTCGATCAGGGCGCAAGTGGGCGAGGTGCCGTTGGACGTTTCGCATTCATTGACCACGTCGTTCAGCCCCTGCGTGGCGATGGCGCCCTTGATCTTGAGGTCATAATAATCGACCGAAATGTCAAAGCCAGGCAGGAAACTGGGGCTGAGGACCACGCCGGCAGCGAATGTATCGCCGGTTTCCGGATCAAGGTTGGGATTGCCGCCGCTGAACTGGCGGATCGAACCCGGCGTCCCGGTGTGGGGATCGTTGAAGTTCACCGGCTGGGTCTGAACGCCCGCAAACAGCTCGAACAGCGAAGGCGCGCGAATATCGCGTGAGCGCGTCACACGGAACATGATGTCGTTGATCGGCTTGTAGACAGCGCCCACCTTCCAGGTCTTGACGCTTCCGCTCGTGCTATAGTCGGTGATACGGAAGGCACCGTTGAGGCTCAGTTCCTCGGCAAAAGGCTGGCCTTTGAATACCGGAACCTGCGCTTCGGCAAATGCTTCCTTCACGTTGAGTTTGCCAAAGGCCGATCCGACATTGGTGTTGTTGAAACGGGTCTGGCGATTGGCCGGCACGCCACGCAGGCCGGTGAAATCCACAGGCACGGCGGGGTCGGAATTGGACGTGAGATCAAGCTTCTGCCGACGATATTGCGCACCGATGGCGACCGTGACCGGCCCTGCCGGAAGCTCGAAAATATCTCCGCGCGCCGAAACCACGAAATCGTCCGTGCTGTTCATGGCCCGATAGCGCGAAACGCCAAGGACCGTTTGCAGATCGGCGGCAGAGGGCGTCCCCGCCCCGAACACATTGAGCGGCGTGCAATTTGGATACAGGCCGGGGTTGGTCAGCGTCACGCGGCATACGATCGAGCCGTTTGGCGCACGCACTGCGTCAAGCGCGGCTGCAAGCTTGGGAACCTCAACCTGCGTCTGTGCAAATTTGGTGACGGATTTGCCGTGGGTGTAGTCGGCGGTGACGTTCCATCCGCCAAGGTTCCACTCAAGCCCGCTGTTGATCAGATAGGCGTCGGTCGCTTCGCGCGTCGGGATCGGTCCCTGTTCAGCGATGAAGCGGAACATGGCGAACGAATCATTGGGGCCCATCTGAGCTTGCACCGCGGGATTGAGGAAGGCGTTGCCACTGAAGAAACGGAAACCAAGCACCGATTGCGCCTGCGTGTCATAGCTGGTGACGCTGCGCGAATAGCTGCCCTGGACATGGGCGGTGAGCGTATCCGTCATGTCATAGGCGATGCGGCCAAAACCCTGCGTCGTCGTCAAGGGGGCGATCAACTGGTTGAAGCCGGGGATATAGAGGCCATCGCCGCCGACATTGGTGCCAGGCGTGCCGGTGGGCGTGCCGCGCTGGATCGGCCGCACGGCCCCGCCAGGCAGGAAGATCGAATTTGTGAGCGAGGGGACCGTGCTCGACGTGATGATGCCATTATTATAGTCGTTCGTCGTGAAGCGCAGGTTGGGCAGGAAGGTGAACGGGTTGCCCGCCCGACCCGGCGCCACTGTCGATCCGGGAACCGACCCCACGGCTGCATAGGCGTCATCGCCATAGACGCGCGCGCTGCGATTGATGCCGTCGCTGTCAAAACGCTCGATGGAGGCAAGCACATGACCCCGGTCGCCTGCAAAACTCATGCCCCCAGCGATGCCGATGCGATAGTTGCCAAGATCTCCGCGCGTCGAAACGCCGCGCTGCGCCACGCCCTTCACGCCCGTGAATTTCTTGTCGAGAACGAAGTTGACGGCGCCGCTGACCGCGTCGGACCCATAAACGGCTGAAGCACCGCCGGTCACCACATCGACGCGCTGGATCAGCAGCTGGGGAATAGTGTTGACGTCCACCGCGCCCCGGAAGGTCGTGGGCGGCACGCGAATGCCGTCGAGCAGGATCAGCGCACGGGTCGGGCCAACACCGCGCAGATTGAGCAGGTTGCCATGCTCGCCGCTATTGCCCTGCAACTGACTGTTGGATTGCGGGCTGACCGAATTGGCGAACTGCGGCAGCTTGTTGATGGCATCTGCCAGATTGGTGGGCGTCGCCTTCTCCAGTTCCGTGGTAGGCGCGACGGTGACGGGCGTCGGCTGGTTATAGCCGTCGCGCACCACGCGCGTTCCGGTGACGATGATGTCTTGCGCGGATGGCGCAGCGGCATCCGCCGCTGGCGTGGCGTTGGCTGCGGTCGCGGCAGATTGCGCATGCGCCGGCGCGACTATCCCGGCAAACGCGCATCCGGAAAGGAGCGCTACTCGGCCTATTTGAAACCTTTTCATCATCATCTCTCCCTCAGATTTGAGCTATTTTGTCTTGCGCCCAGATATTTCTTGTTGCCCCATCACACGGTCAGCCTGCGCCAGCCTCCTGCGCTGCCAGCCAGGCCGCCTTGGCGAGTGGCTCGATCCGCGTGACGATGTCGCTGGCATTGTTTGCGGTCTGCACGCCGTCGCGGGCACGCCCCGCAATCCCTTGCAGGATCGCCGCAACCCGGAACAGGTTGAACGCGCGGTAGAAGGGGTGGGTCGGATCGCCCCGAAGACCCGTTCGCTCGCAATAGCGACGGGCATATTCGTCTGCGCTCGGGATGCCGAGCGCGGCGAGATCAGCCCCCTGCAACGTCCCGCGCACGTCCACCCCCTCCGGCCTGAACCATTCCATCATATGATAGGTGAGGTCGCCGAGCGGATCGCCGAGCGTGGACAATTCCCAGTCGATGACCGCCAACACCCTGGGCTCGGTCGGATGCACCAGCAGATTATGGAAGGAATAATCCCCATGGATGATCGTGGTGCGTTCGTCGGTGTCCGGGATGGCATCGGGCAACCATGCGAGCAGCCGGTCCATCTCTGGAATGTCGCGGGTGCGAGATGCCTCATATTGCCGCGACCAGCGGGAAATCTGCCGCGCAAAATAGTTGCCCGGCCTGCCATAGTCGGCAAGCCCAAGCGCCGCGAAATCGACGAGGTGCAGGCGGGCGAGCGTTTCATTGGCCGAATCATAAATGGCGGCGCGCTGGGCATGGTCGAGGCCGGGCATGCGCGGATCCCAGAAACTGCGCCCCGGCACATAGCGCATCACATAGAAGATGCTGCCGATGACATCCTCATCCTCACACAGCAGCAGCGGCTCCGCCACCGGCAGCCCGGCTTCGTGCAGGACTTTGGTTATCCGATATTCGCGATCCACGGCATGGGCGGACTTCAGCAGGATGCCGGCCGGTTTGCGGCGCAGGACATAGCTGTGATCCGGCGTCGACAGGAGGAAGGTCGGATTGGATTGCCCGCCTTCAAACTGCTGAACCCGCATCGGCCCCGAAAATCCGGTAATCCGGCCAGAAAGATAGGCGGCCAGGCGGGCCTCGTCGAAGGCACTGTTGACGGCGACATCGACCGTCGAGCCGATCGTCGCGGCAGGCTGCGCGCCGCTCACGCCCCCTTCCCTTCGGCATATTTGGCCAGTTCCATTCGGGCAAGCTGCCGCTCGTGCACCTCGTCCGGCCCATCGGTCAGGCGCACGATGCGGGTATTGGCCCACAGTTCCGCCAGACCGAAATCATCACTGACACCGCCGCCTCCATGCGCCTGAATTGCGTCGTCGACGATCTGCTGCGCCATTTTGGGCGCGGCGATCTTGATCATGGCGATCTCCGCGCGCGCGGCCTTGCTGCCAACAACATCCATCTTGTGGGCCGCCTTGAGGCAGAGAAGGCGCGCCATCTCGATCTCGCAGCGCGCTCTGGCGATCCGCTCCTCCCAGACAGAGTGTTCGGCGATCACCTTGCCAAAAGCCCTGCGCGACAGGAGGCGGCGGCACATTTTTTCCAGCGCCACTTCCATCGTCGCGATGTTGCGCATCGTGTGGTGGATACGACCGGGACCAAGACGGCCCTGCGCGATTTCAAACCCGCACCCCTCGCCCAGCAGCATATTTTCCGCCGGGACGCGAACATTGTCCAGCGCCACTTCGAAATGCCCGTGCGGCGCGTGATCATAGCCAAAGACAGGCAAATGGCGCACCAACGTCACACCAGGCGTGTGACGGGGCACCAGGATCATCGACTGCTGCCGATAAGGCGCAGCGTCAGCATCTGTCTTGCCCATGACGATGAAGAAGTCGCAACGCGGATGTCCAGCACCCGACGACCACCATTTCCGGCCATTGATGACGTAGTCACTGCCATCCCGGCGAATATCGGTCTGGATATTGCGCGCGTCGGAGGAGGCGACGGCCGGCTCCGTCATCAGGAAGGCGGAGCGGGTTTCCCCATCGCGCAACGGCACCATGAATCGCTGCTTCTGGTCTGCTGTGCCATAGCGGTGCAGCACCTCGAAATTGCCGGTATCGGGCGCCATGCAGTTGAACACTTCGCTGGCGAAGGAAATCCGCCCCATCAATTCGGCGATCGGGGCATATTCGACATTGGTGAGGCCAACACTGGTGAAAAATTCATCGTCATGCTCAGATGGCGGCATGAAGATATTCCACAGCCCCGCTTGTCGTGCCTTGTCCTTGAGTTCGTCGAAAATCGGCGGAATCTCGGTCCAGCGATCAATCGCGGCGGACTGCTGGTGATAGAGGGGAACGGCAGGAACGATGTGCTCCTCCATGAACGCTCTTACACGCTCCATCCACTCCATGGATTTAGGCGATTGTTCGAAATCCACGCATCCACTCCAGATATACCGCCGGATTCGAGCCGGCTCGCCCCTTTCTTTAGGACTCACCCGACCGATCGGTCGAGAAATAAATAGTCGACCGACTGGTCGGCTGTCAAACTGGTCAGGAGAGAAATTTTCGGTTGACGCCCGACCAGTCGGTCGATCATTTGGATGGCAGGAGAGCATGCGATGACGAATAGCCCATTGATGGATGTCGCCCTGCTGCGGGGCTATGCGCCCTACACGCTGGCTGGCTATGCCAGTTTCCGGTCGGTCATCGAGTCGGATGGCGCGGTTCCCGCGAAACTGAAAGCGCTGTTCGCGACCGTGGCTGCGATCGATCGCCGCCACCTCACCCTTGCCCGGCAGGAAATGGAACGGGGCGTCGCACTCGGCCTGACCGCGAAGGACGCGACCGCCGGGCTGATCGTGCTCTCCAGCCTTCGCGGCGAAGCGGCGGCACTCGATTTCGCACAGATCATCAGTGACAGCTTTGACGATGTGCAGGCTCCGCAGCCGCAACCATTGCCAAAGGCTGGCCATGGAGAGGCAGAGGCGAATTTCCGCGCCTATTGGGCAGGCGCTATTCCAGCGCCATTGGGCGCCCTGATGCGGCTCGTGCCCGAAGCGGCGGACGCCTATTACCTGATGCGGCGGGGCAGCATCGACGCCAACCCATTGTCCGCCAAATATGGCGAGCTGCTTTTGCTCACCATTCTTGCGGCCGGATACAGTCCGATGGCGGCAACCCATGTGCGCGGCGCGCGCAATGCGGGCGCCAGCGACGAGGAAATTGCCGAGGCGGTGCTTTGTGCCGTCCCATCTGCGGGAATTGCTGCGTGGATGGCGGTGGGGGGCATGCTCGCCCCGCCGGAAGAGGGCGGCATAGCACGTTGAAACAACCAGTCTTTTTACATCTTTGCCAAGGAGAAGTTACATGGAACCGGAAAAGGACGTCATCCAATATGAAGTGGCCGATAACGGCATCTGCACGATCTGGCTCAATCGCCCCCATGTGAAGAATTGCGTGAGCCCGCAGCTTCTGCGCGACCTTGAAACGGCGGTGGACAAGGCGGCAGAGGATAATTCGGTCCTGGCCGTCGTATTCCGCGGTCGCGGCAACACCTTCTGCGCGGGTGCCGACCTCGGTCAGCTGGTCGGTCCGGTGCTGCACGAAACCAGCACGTCGCTTCAGCTCGCGATCGACTCGGCGCGCACCTACGACAAGATCTACAACATGAAGAAGCCGACCATCGCCTGCGTCGAAGGCTATGCGGTCGCCGGGGGCTTCGAGCTGTTCATCTCGTGCGATTTCGGCATCGCCGCCGACGACGCCAAGATCGGCGACTTCCACATCCGCCGCGCACTGTTCGGCGGCGCCGGCCCGATCTATCGCCTGCCGCGCTACATCGGCATGCGCAAGTCGAAGGAACTGATGCTGACGGGCAAGCTGCTTTCGGGCAAGGAATGCGTCGAATGGGGCCTGTGCAATGCGTCCGCGCCCAGCGATCAGCTTGAGCAGCTGATCCAGGATTTCTGCGCTCCGCTGATCGACAAGAGCCCCTTCTGCATGTGGATGACCAAGATGGCGGTGAACCGCGGTATGGACGCCGACACCAACTCGCTCATCACGCTGGAAACCATGACCTGCAACGTGGTGCACCATTCGGCCGATGCGAAGGAAGGCGTCGCGGCGTTCCTCGAAAAGCGCCAGCCGGTCTGGACGGGCAAATAAGCCATGGCGGTCAGCATGGTCGTCCTGGCCAGCCGGCCGCAGGACTGGACTCACGAACAGTTCACCACCTGGTGGCGTGGGCCGCACGCCGACGCCGCCAGGGTTCTGCCCGGCCTTATCGCCTATCGGCATGGGGCGGTGACAAAGGATTATGACAGTCCGGAAGCGCCGGGCTGGGACGGCCATGCCGTGCTGACATTCGCTGACCAGGCGGCGCTGGACATCGCCTTTGCCTCGCCCGAATGGAAAGCGGCGACAGCGCAGACCAGGGGCATGGGCGGTCGGCGGATCATCCTGATCACCGACGAAATCGATCTGCTTGCCGGAGGTGATCATGACTGACTGGAAACCCGGCTTCGCCGCCGCTCAGTTCCGTCTCGACGGCAAACGTGCGCTCATCACCGGTGGACGCGGGGCGCTCGCCGAAGCGATGGCCGCGACACTGGCCGATCTGGGCTGCGCCGTCGCGCTGGCATCACGGACGGAGGCGGATTGCGCCGATCTGGCGGCAGGGATAGCGGATCGCTTCGGAGTGCCAGCCGCAGGCCTGGCTTGCAATATCGCCGACGAAGCGTCCGTCGAGGCCACAATCGCCCGAACGGTAGAGCGATTGGGGGGGCTCGACATCCTCATCAACAATGCCGGCGCATCCTGGTGGGGTCTGCCGCAGGACATTCCGCTCAAGGGCTGGCAAAAGGTGATGGATGTCAACGTGACCGGCACCTTCCTGGCCTGCCGTCATGCTGCGCGCCACATGATCGCCCAGGGCGGCGGGGCGATCGTCAATATCGCATCGGTTGGCGCCTTCCTGTCTTATCAGCCGGACGCGGGACAGGTCGTCCCCTACACCACCAGCAAGGCGGCGATCGTTCACCTGACCAGCGACCTGGCCGCTCAATGGGCCGGGCACAATATTCGGGTGAATGCCATCGCCCCCGGATCGATCGAAACGGGCATGACGGAAACGCTGGACCCCGCCATTCAGGAAAAAACGCGGGCTGGCATATTGATGCGCCGCTTTGGCCGCCCCGACGAAGTGGCTGGCACGCTGGCGCTGCTGGCGTCCGATGCGGGCAGCTTCATCACTGGTCAAACCTTCCTCGTTGATGGAGGGCAATCCCTTGCCTGAAGAACAACGCCATCCGACGTTTCAATGGAACGCCGAGCGGCTCTGGCCGCAGTTCGCGCGCCTTGCCGACGCTGAACCGGACGCGCTCGCGCTGGCCGATTGCAACGACCGTTTATGGAGCCGGGCCGAATTGCGCGCGCAAGCGGTCGACATTGCGGCGCGGCTCAGGTCTGTGGGGGTAGAGCCGGGCGACCGCGTCCTCGTGACCGGGCACAAGAGCCCGGCGACGATTGCCACGGCGCTTGCCGTATCATCGCTGTGCGCCACATTTTGCCCGGTATCGCCAAAGCTCGGCGCGGGCGATCTTGCCGTGCTCGAACCCTTGCTCGGTCATGCTGCGAAGGTAAGCGGCGCCGACGACACCTTGCCCGAAGTTACTGCCGGGACAGGCACACGGTCGCGTGATCCGCGCGACGCCGATGCCGCACTCATCGGCTTCACCTCCGGCAGCACCGGCGTTCCCAAGGGCGTGATGCACGGCCCGGAAGCGCTCAACTATGCAACCCGCGCCTGTGCGGCCATAGCCGGCCTTGATCCGCGCGACGCGATATTGGGCATTGTCCCGCTCGACAGCGCCCCCGGCTTCACTTTCACGGCCCATTTCGCGCTGTCTTTGGGACATCCGCTCGTGCTGGTGGACCCATGGGTGCCAGCCGAAGCACTTCGGCGAGCCGAACGCTACGGATGTGGCTGGGCCATTGCCGTCCCGACCCACCTGTTCACGATGGTGGAAGCAGCCCGCCTCGGCGAATGGAGCGGTCGCCTTCCCCTCCGCGCCATGGCTGTGGGGGGCAGCGCCATGACTCCGGAACTGATCGCTGACGCCGACCGATTGCTGGGGCTCAAGGCGCTGCGCATGTTCGGCATGTCGGAATGCATGGGCCATGCCTCGACCAGCCCCACGGACCCGCTGGAGCGCCGCCAGCTTTTTGACGGCATCCCCTTTCCCGATACGCAGGAAGAGGCATTCGATCCCGATATGAAAGCGCTGCCTAGGGGCAGCCGGGGGCAGGCAGGCGTCCGCGGGCCATCCCTTTTCCTGGGCTATGCGCAGGGCTTGGGCGCCGGGCAGGAGCGCATGACGCCGGATGGCTTCTACCTGACCGGGGACGAAATCATCCGTGATGAAGAAGGGTTCGTCCGGGTGGTCGGCCGGATCAAGGACCAGATCATCCGGGGCGGCTTCAATATCGACCCTGCCGAGGTGGAGGCTGCGCTGTTGCGACACCCCGCCATTGCCGAGGTCGCGGTGGTCGCGGTGCCCGAACGCAAGCTGGGCGAGCAGGCCTGCGCGGTCTGCCGCCTCAGGGCACAAGGCAGCGGCATGGACCTGCCTGCACTGCTGGACCATCTTTCGCAGCAAGGCCTTTCCCGCAAGAAATGGCCTGAACATCTGGTGCTGGTCGAGGAAATGGCGGTGACCGCCACCGGCAAGCTCGACAAGAAGGCGATGGCCGCCATTGCCGTGGAAGAGGTCGCCCGCAGGCGCGCCGCACCACCCGCCACACAGGACGCATGACATGAACCAGACCGCCAGCAGCGTCGTCACGGACGGCATTGCGCTCATCACGCTGGACAATCCGCCGGTGAACGCCTTGTCAGCTCCCCTGCGGCAAGCATTGCAGTCTGAACTCGATCGGGCGTTCCGCGATGATCAGGTGCATGCGATCGTGCTGATATGCGCGGGGCGCACCTTCATCGCCGGCGCGGACATCACCGAATTCGGCCAACCCTGGCAGTCGCCGTCCTTACCGGACCTGTGTGCCATGCTCGACGCCGCGCCCAAGCCTGTCGTTGCCGCCATTCACGGCACTGCGCTGGGCGGAGGTTTTGAACTGGCGCTCGCCTGCCACTATCGCGTCGTCGCAGCAAGTGCGCGCGTAGGCCTGCCCGAAGTCAATCTTGGCCTGCTTCCCGGCGCAGGCGGAACCCAGCGCGTGCCAAGGGTCGTCGGTGCTAAGGCCGCGTTGGACATCGTCACATCGGGTCGCCAGATCAAGGCGAAAGAGGCGCTGTCGCTCGGTCTGGTGGACGCGATCGCCCATGATCCATCGCTTCAATCCGAAGCGCTGGCCTTTGCCCGGCGCGTGGTGGCGGATGGCGCGGCGAAACCGCGGATCAGAGATCGGACCGATGCCATCGAAGGCGACCGGAACGCCCCGGACCTCTTCACGACTTTTGGAACGACGAACGCACGCCGGTTCAAGGGTTTTCCCGCGCCTGGCGCGATCATAGAGGCCGTGCAGGCGGCGGTGATGCTTGATTTCGATGATGGCCTGGAAAAAGAAGCGGCCTTGTTCGAGCAGCTGGTCGCCAGCCCCGAATCCGCCGCCCAGCGCCATGTCTTCTTCGCCGAGCGGGAGGCGGCACGGGTGCCGGACATCGGGCCGGAGACGGCGGCGATCGATATAGCGGCGGTTGGCGTTATCGGCGCAGGCACCATGGGCGGCGGCATCACGATGAATTTCCTGAATGCCGGCATCCCGGTGACGCTGGTCGAAACCAGCCAGGAGGCGCTGGATCGCGGGATCGCCACGATCCGCCGCAACTATGAGGCAACCGCCAGCAAGGGGCGAATGACCGGCCAGCAGGTCGAGCAGCGCATGGCGCTGATTTCGCCCAGCCTGGAGCTTGGCGCGCTTGCCCATGCCGACCTTGTTATCGAAGCCGTCTATGAGAGCATGGACGTCAAGACCGATATTTTCGCGCGGCTCGACCGGATTGCCAAACCGGGTGCGATCCTGGCGTCCAACACATCCTTCCTCAATCTAGATCGCATCGCGGCAGCGACCAGTAGGCCCGAATGGGTCGTGGGGCTCCATTTCTTCTCGCCCGCCAATGTCATGCGCCTGCTGGAAGTCGTGCGCGGCGCCGCCACCGCAAAGCCCGTGATTGCGACGGCGATGCGGCTCGCCAAGCGGATCGGCAAGGTCGCCGTGCTCAGCGGCGTGTGTGACGGTTTCATCGCAAACCGGTTGCTCGCGCCCCGCGGGACACAAGCCGAAGCGATGATGCTGGAAGGCACGCCCATTGAAGCGATCGACCGCGTGTTGGTCGATTATGGCTTCGCCATGGGGCATTTCCAGATGATGGATCTGGTGGGGCTCGATGTTATTGGCCGGAACGCGACCGAACGCACCGTCATGGGCGATCTGGTCGCCGCCGGTCGGCTGGGCCAGAAGCGCGGTGCGGGCTACTATGATTATGATGAGAAGCGGCGCCCCCATGCGTCAGACCTGACCGCAACCTTGATCAGCCAAGTTGCGGCGGCAGGATCCGTTGCGCATAGCCCAACGGTGGGGGATGGGGCCATTCTGGCGCGCCTGCTCTATCCGGTCGTCAACGAGGGTGCGAGAATATTGGAAGAAGGCATCGCGCTGCGGGCATCCGACATCGATATAGCAGCGGTGCTCGGCTATAATTGGCCGGTCTATCGCGGCGGGCCGCTCTTCTGGGCCGATCAGGTCGGGTTGGGCAAGATCGTGGCGGACATGCGTCGGCTTAAGGCGCTGCATGGCGAAACCTTCCGCCCGGCTCCGCTGCTCGTGCGACTGGCGGAGGGGGGCAAACGGTTCGGCGACCGGTCATGAGCCTCAATCGCTCCTGGCTATTGGCGCGCAGGCCCGAAGGTGCGGTGCAGACGGACGATTTTGCCTATCATGAGGAGGCATTTGAAGCGCCCAGGCTGGACGAGGGAGAGATTCTTGTCCGTACGCGGATCATTTCCTGCGCCCCCACGATCCGCAACTGGTTGAATTCGCCCGAACGCAGCTATCGCGGTGCGATCGGCATCGGCGAACCGATCCGGGGCATGGCAGCGGTTGAAGTGCTGGCGTCGCGTCATGCGCGGTTTGAAGCCGGACAATGCGCCACGGCCGTGGCGCCCTGGCAGGATTATGCAGTCCTACGCCCCGATGCGGCAGTCGTCCCGGTCACGCCTATCCAGGCGTGGATGGACCCGGTCGACGCCATGACACTATATTCGCCGAACAGCCTGACCGCCTATTTCGGTCTTTTTTCGGTGGGAGAGCCAAAGCCCGGCATGACCGTCCTTGTGTCCGGTGCGGCCGGGTCGGTCGGTGCGATGGTGTGCCAGATGGCTCGCATCGCAGGCTGCCGGGTCATTGCAGTTGCCGGAGGTCCGGAGAAATGTCGCTGGCTGGAAGAGGAAGTCGGCGCAGACATCGCGATCGACTATCGCTCGACGGACTTTTCAGCGGCTTTGAAGGACGCCACGCCTGTCGGCGTAAACATCTTTTTCGATAATGTAGGCGGGGACGTGATGCAGGCCGCTATCGACAGGATGGCGCCACATGGCCGCGTCGTGCTGTGCGGACAATTGTCCGCTTATGATTCGAACAGCCTGGCGGCTGGCCCCAGAGATATGATGAAGCTGGTCTATGGACGGATCAGGATGCAGGGCTTTGTCGTTGGCGACTATGCTGACGAATATGCGTCGGCGATAGCCGCCATACGCCAGTGGGAGGCAGAAGGGCGCCTACGCAATCGTTATGATATGCGGGACGGGTTCCATCATATACCCGACGCCTTCGTCGATATCTTCCAGGGACGAAATGCCGGAACACTGATCGTCCGAATCTAGGTGTTTAGCCCCCTTTGGAGGGGCCAAAATCATTCCCACTCGATTGTTCAGGTTCATCATAAGTTACTGTAATTGCTAGAGAAAATATTTATTTTTATGTGGGCTGCCGAAAGTAGGTCCGTCAAATGCTTAACCTTATGATTTTAAAGCAGAAAATTGCCGAATTTACGGGACCAGGTTTTCAGCAACAATCGCCATCAATCGGCTACTTTGCCGCACTGGTTTGGTGAAACGACCTCGAATTTTACTTTAGCAATTTACCGTCGAATCGGAAACCGGTTTCGACGCACCTAATCACCGAATTTCCCATCAGGATGTCTTCCGCACTTCAGCCAGGCCTACCTCGAAACCGAGCGGCAGCAGCAACTTGGAGATCAGCCGTGCCTGACTGGCATGAAAAGAGTCGCTCGGTCCCTTGACCTCGACGAATTTGACCTTGCCGTCTTGCCATAGCGTGAGGTCTGGCCAGCCAGCGCGCAGGTCATAAGGAGCTGTTGCGAATATGGCGGCGATTTCGGCGAGACGATAGGGTCCCAGCGCGTCAAACAGACTGGTCACGTGATGCTCGCGGACGTTGGGGTAATATGCCGGAGAATTGCCGGCGCTCGCAGCAATCACTTTCCAGTTCCTCTCGATTTGGCGCCGAGTCGCATTCGAGACGGTTGCGATCAGTCGTTCCGGCGCAAAGCGATCCTGGTCGAAGGCCACATTCTGGGCATAGAGTGCCTCGATGAAGGTGTCAGAATTGCGGACATCGACCGCTTCGAATGAAGCCGCCTTGATGAGCGTCAGGATCAGCCCGCCTTCCGATGCGGCACCCTCCCATCCGATTGACCTGTAGTGGTCGAGAGCGCCGATTTCGACCGTCGTCCACGGACCGTTTGCTTCGTGCCTCCAGTCTTTGCCGTCTCCCTTTTCAAGCAGGACCACTTCGTGCTGGATTCCAAGCCGCCCTGCCTGTTGCTCGAATCGGCTCAGCCGTTTGGCACCCGGTTTGGCGACGGTTGTTCCCAGCGTTTTTCGGAGCTGCTCGACGCGGCGGGCAACACCCACCTTCGGATCGATGGTAAGCGCGTCGTCATAGGCCTTCACGGCCTGAGCGATCTCGCCCGCCTGTTCATGGAGTTCGCCGAGTAGCCGATGGGCCCGGGCCTGTTGCCATACCTCGCCGTCCCGGGCGGCGACCCCCAGGCCTGCGATGATCTCGCTGCGAAACGGATGATCGTTTGCGCTCGTTGCAACCAGGACGGACTGGATGACGTTCAGGTCACCAGCGCCAATCCTGCGTAGCTCCCAGGCTTCGCGCTCGACCATGGTCCCAGTGAAATCATAACAGGCGCGCTCACCATCCTTCGTGCAGAGATAGACCCGCCGGTCTTCGCAATCCCACTCATAATGCTCGGCCCAGCCGGTCTCGACTTCCCACCGCGCCATCTCGCTGCCGGCAGCAAGATCGAAGAGCATGTAGCGGCTGCTGTCAGCGCTGCCGGGCGCATTTGCCGTCTGGCAGATCGCGAACTGCCCGTCAGGGGACAGACTGTTGCTCATCAAATTGGCGGCAAACTGCTGTGTTACCAACTGGGTTCCGTCTAATGCGAACGCGACAAAACGCCCTTTCAGACCCTCGCCGAACATCCAGTCGTGCAGGATCACTGTGCCGTTGTCAGCAACACAGCCCTCCTGCGGTCGTTCAAGACTTCCAGTCGTTACGATCCTGTCATCAAGAAGCAGCGACCATGACCCGTGTCCTTCACTTCGATAACCGCCCCGGCTGCCATCAGGCGTCCTGTCTGCCCAGATCAGGCGGTAGCGCCTGTTCGGCGAAACGGCCTGGTGGCCAATGAAATCGAGCGCATCGATGCTGACAAGATTATGCCCGAACTCCTCGATCTTGAGCTGGCCTGCGTGTGGAGGGGGCGAAGGTTCATGTGCAGCTTCCCGCTTCGAGAAAAGCCGTTGAAAGAAGCCCGTCACGATTGCGCCCCTTGAGCGTTCAATTCAGCCTCCAGCGCGGCAATGGCCTCAATCACCGCGTCAAACTCGGGCGGTTCGCCAAAGATCATCACGCTCATGGCGCGATAGTCCTGCCGCAGATCGTCCACCATCGCTCCATCGGGGCACAGAGCAAATGTTGGTGGTTGCGCCGAGGCCAAGTCGAAATCGGGTCGATTGAAAAACATTCGGGCATGGGCGACGCAATCTGCCCCCAGCGCAGCATCCTTCGTTGCTGCTTTGCCGCTGTCGGACTGGAGCATGCGGAAGAGATCGTAATAGTGCCGTGAAATGCGCTGGCCATTGCCGCGGAGCAGTCCGCGAATGTCATACCAGCGGCGCAGACCATGAAGGATCACGACCTTGTCCCAGAACGTCCGTTCCGCATCGACTACGGTGATCCCTGGCACCGCGAGGTCAATCCTCGGAACGTCGGCGTCGACATAGGGCGTGATCGTCCGCACCGAATTGGGATCGAGCGCTGACTTTGCGCCGGATTCGATTTTGACCGACTTGGCGATGTAGGCATCTGTTGGCGTGACGCTGGGATAGCCAAGCAGCAATGTCTGCCGGTCATGCGCATCGGCTTTTACTGTAAGCGCATCTTGACCGAGGCCGGTGCGCGCGCACGTTTCAGCGCATATAATCGCCAGACGCTCTGCAAGTGGGCCATTGATATAGACTTCACAGGCTTCCTTGATCGCATCGAGCGCTGCAGAGCGCTTTTTTCCGCTCAACGCAGCTAGTTCATCGACGGTCGCCGGAATCCCGAGATCGTCGCGGAAGACCGTGACGTCGATGTCTTCTGAAAAGCGCTGGATCAATCCAAAGGCTTTGGAAAGCGATGTGCCGCCCTTGAACAGCAGACGGGGGCCGTCGCCCAGCCCGTTGAACAGGGCATCGAGCGTCCAGCATACCCAGAAGTCTTTTTCGACATTCTGCGGGGTCGTACCAAGGCGCTGCGCGGTCGCTGCGAACAGGCCGCTTCGGGTCTGCGCCTCTGCGCGCAGAATATCGTCAAAGGCGGCATTCATGCAGCGGACGCTTTATCGGCGATGAGTGGCCGCAGCATGTCCTGCATCCAGGATGGAAGTGTCGTCATTCCATCGGCAAGATCATCCCGCAGGTCTGCCCCATGGACGGGATCAGCCAGCAGACTGGCCAGTCTCTGGCGCCATTGACCATCATCGTCTCCCGGCATCGTGTCGCGCAGCCAGTGGAGGGCTTGGACGACGCGCATGGCGGGGCGACCCGCCCAATGAAGTTTGCTGGCAGCCGTGTGCTTGAACGTGATGGCGAGATTGCCGAGCTTGATCGACTTGGGCCGGGCTTCGCTGTGCACGACGATTTTTGCCGGCACGGCATTGGTGAAGCCGAGATCGTTGGCAGCGGTCATGCCGTCAACCAGCACGCGGATCTGGTCGCGCCGTGCAACGGCGTCGATGACAGCCCTTGGATCGGGAGCACTTTGCTGCTGGGTCAGGCTGTTAAACAGCGGCTTGTCATAAAGCCCACGGTCGATCCGCCGCAATTCACCCCATTTAACGAGGCGCTGGAGCGTCTTGTCGACCGCGTCGCGTCCGCCAAGATCGAGAAAATCCGTGGGCGTCCAGACAGCACTCGTCACGCCTTGGCCAATGCGGTCGAGGATGAGGGCTTTGAGACGGGGCGACTGGGTGTCCATGTCCGAAATTTGTATCACAATTTCGGACATTGTCTATGCCAGAGTGTCCGAAAAATGTAGACATATTTCGGACAGAAATAGAGCAGCTATAGCATGCCTGCGGGCAAGGCCCATCTCGGTAGCCGACCGAGATCCTGTAACTCGGCACGTACGACACCATTAAATACCTCCGGGAACAACCTGGCCATCGCCTGCCACAATGGATGTTCCACTCCGATTTGCACGTCACCATCGGCTGCTTCCGCAAGTTTACGGGTAAGAGACTCGACGACCAATAGAGGGCTAAGCGCTGTCTGACTCAAAAAGACCTCGATCAGTCGGCCACAATGCCGGAAATCGCCGGACATCAGCTTGCTGTTGAGCATCTGCAACACCGCATTTTCGCCCTTGAATTTGGTGATGTGCAGAACCGGCGCACCCTTTTCGGCACTATGTGCGACTGAACTCAATATGGCGAACAACATCGCTGTATGAGCCCGGGCGCGATCCGAACGCACGGCCCAAAACTCTGCTTCCCATGCTGGAAGCCCCGGCACATCAAGCGCAAGCGCCTCCCAGGCACTCGCCAATGCGTCACTATAGAATGGCCAATCCGGCTTAAGCTGTCGCGCCTCACGCAGTGCCTTCCACCAATGGTCACGCTCCTTCTTGCACCACGCTTCAAGCAGGTCACTGCGCCGATCTTCCAAAAAAACAGAACGCCCCGAACCGGTTTGCAGATCGTCAAGCGCCACCAAGCGAGGCAAAAGCCAACCGCCCTGGCCATCCTCCAACAAGCATTTGAGAACGATTGTACCACGTTCGATCGACGTGAATTCCGCCTCCTCATCGAATATGAACGCATTTCCTCGCTGCATCGTCACGACATCGTGAAAACCCTGTGGCATTGGATCTTCGAGCGCGTGGAATATCCAGACGAGTTTGACCCCCTCAGCCTCATAGTGAAGATGGCGGGCTGCAATTTCCGGCGCAAAGGGTTTGGACAATTGCACTTCAAGCGCGAACCGGCCCAATCCATCGAAAACAGCATAAACATCCGGCCAACGGCCACGGGCATGAATGGCCGGTCGCAAATAGGTGTTGACCGAGGATTCAAGGCATCGGGAGTCTAATTTTGCCAATTCTTCCAGCCTCGCACAGAGGCGACGGTGTAAGGCAGATTCTTGATGCCCCTGATATTGTGCAGCACGGGCATCATCAGGACGAAGATTACCGCCATCATACCAGGGACAATCCTTGCTCGCCTCCGGGAAGTGCGCATACATCGGAACATGTCCAGTCTGTGTCGCTTGTGACCGAATATACACCCCGCCTCCGCATAGTCTGCACTTAGCCAGAGGCTGAGACCGGTCCTGCTGACGGCGAAGATTTATCTCCCGCCTCAGGTGATCCCATCCCGTCCGGGGCATTCCCATCAACTGTTCGATCGAAACTGAGCCACGCGGCAATTCGAAATCGGCAATCTGGATGGTACGCTGACGATCACGCACTACAACTTCACTCCGGCAAGCGGGGCGTCGCAACCCAGTCAACCTTCTCATGGCCAGCCGCTACCTCGCCGCCAAAGCGGCGCAGATGGACCACTCGAAAGTCATCAACCTGTTCAGTCCGCACCATCGCCGCCTTCTCCATCCGATCGAGCAATTCGTCCATCGCCCGATGGGATATTCCAAGGCCAATCTTGCTCAACCATGTTGCCAGAATCTGTGAATTCGCCACGCGTTCGCGAGCGAGCACGTCCAAGATCTCTCGCGATTGTAGCGATTCCCGAATTATGTTGAACTGGTCTGGCAAGTTGCGGAGATTATTCACACAAATATCTATAGTCCGAGGCTGCTGCAAAGTAAACATAACGGGAACGATATGAGATTTGGGGAATGCCTTCCCCTGAGCCGGAGCCGCTGTGCTGTCTCCGGCTACCCCTTCTGCGGGGCTCACCCCGCAACGCCCCGAGAAGCGGAGCGGGGCTGGCGACGCGCTCTTTTCCGCAAGGCCGTTGGCCTTGCTCCTGAGGGCGCGGCGTTTTGAAGAGAATGGCCCTGCAAGCACTCTGAACCGGCGGTCATGGTGTCACGCGCGAGCTCGGAAATCCGACAAGCCCCGGCTTTCCGCCTGCACGAGCAATGGACCAATCTCCGCCTCCTTTCAGGGTGCGGTTTCCTGCTTTGGCAATCTCGCTGGTCGCTCGCGCAATGAGAAGCATGGGTAGGTTAGAGTAAGAGGATGGCGGGCTTCGCCGTGACGGGATGAGGGTCGAGAGAGAGGCTCCCGGCCGCCCGTCATGGAGGTTTCCCCATGAATATGCAGGTTCTGGATGCGCGCCGCGATGTGAGCGGTGGTTATAAGGTTGATGTTTCCCGCGGCCAGCGCGTCGGTCGGGTTTCGTCAGAATGGTTCTCGCGGCCCGATGACGAGCGGTTTCTCTCGCTTGGCGATCTGGCCCGATCCGTGCGCGGGCGTTCCGAGCGCAGTCGGACCCGGGTGGTCGAAAGCGCCCTGATCCATGTCGAGGCAAACCGCAACGACCCCGAGCGCCTGGCGCTGATCCTGCCAGGCAGCGATGCGCCGGTCACGCCGACCCACTGGAGCTTCGGCCAACTGGCAAGTCAGGTCGGCGCGCCAGCAGCCTATCTCCGCCAGCTTCCGGCCCCGCTCGCGGCGATCAACCTGCAATATGGTCTGACCACAAACAGGGCCGAGCAGATCAAAACACTGGAAACCGACGATCCTGTTTCTGGGAGAAGGCTGGAACTGCGCGCTGTGACCGGCCCCGATTACGGCCGGATCTACGACCATGAACTCGTCGAAGCGGTGCAGAAGATCGCAGGTAATGGCACCGGCGACACGCGCTGGAAGGTGCCGGGCGTGCTCGACTGGTCGACTGGCGTCTACAATCCCCGCGTCGACATCACCCGCGACACGACCACGCTCTACGCATCAGACCGGGACGTTTTCTTGTTCCTGGTCGACGATCTCAACCCGATCGAAGCAGGACGCCTGCCCGATGGGTCGCCCGATCTCTATTTCCGGGGCTTCTACTGCTGGAACTCCGAGGTTGGGGCCAAAACGCTTGGCATGGCAAGCTTCTACCTCCGCGCCGTCTGCCAGAACCGGAACCTCTGGGGCGTGGAAGACTTCGAGGAAATCAGCATCCGCCATAGCAAATATGCGGCGAACCGCTTTGCCCACGAAGCCGCACCGGCCCTGGAAGGGTTCGCCAACTCCTCGCCGCAGCCCTTCGTCAACGGCATCAAGGCGGCACGGGAGCGCATCGTCGCTCGGACCGACGAAGATCGCAGTGACTTCCTGCGGAACCGCGGCTTCTCCAAGGCCGAGACCGGCAAGATCATCGAGACCGTGCTGGCCGAGGAAGGCCGTCCGCCGGAATCGATCTTCGATTTTGTGCAGGGCATCACCGCGCTGGCGCGCGACAAGGCGCATCAGGATGCCCGCCTCGACATGGAGGGCAAGGCGAAGAAGCTGCTCGACCGGGTGCACTGATCCCGGACACCATCCCGGTATTTCTCCAGCGCGGCGCTGCCTTCTCCAGAGTGAAAGGGCGGCGCTTCGCTTCGTGACGGGTCGAGGCCGAGAGAGAGGCTCCCGGCGGCCCGTCATGGAGAAAACCCATGACCAAGTCTTTACCCAAGCTCGTGCTCAGTTCCTCGCGCGACATCCCCTTTTCCCAGCTGGTGCTGAGCCAGAAGAACGTCCGGCGCGTGAAGGCGGGCCTCTCGATCGAGGATCTGGCCGACGACATCTATCGCCGCACCCTGCTCCAGAGCCTCAACGTCCGTGCCATGCTCGACGATGGTGGCAAGGAGACCGGTATGTTTGAGGTTCCGGCGGGCGGCCGCCGCTTCCGCGCGCTTGAACTGCTGGTGAAGTCCAAGCGGATGGCGAAGGACCAGCCGGTTCCCTGCGTGGTGCGCGAAGCCGGCATCGCCGAGGAGGATTCGCTCGCTGAGAACGTCATGCGCGTCGGTCTTCACCCGCTCGACCAGTTCCGCGCTTTCAGCGCGCTGATCGAGGCAGGTCTGTCGGAAGATGACATCGCGGCACGCTTCTTCGTTTCGGTCTCGACGGTGCGGCAGCGGCTGCGGCTTGCTTCGGTCTCGCCCACGTTGCTCGATGTCTACGGCGAGGATGGCATTACGCTCGAACAGCTCATGGCCTTCTCGGTTACCGACAACCATGCCCGCCAAGAGCAAGTCTGGGAACAGATCAACCAGGGCCAACACGTTCCCGCCTACCACATCCGCCGCTTGCTGACCGAAGACGCCATCGCCGCCAACGACCGTCGCGTGCGGTTCATCGGCATCGATGCCTACACCGAGGCTGGCGGCTATGTGATGCGCGACCTGTTCTCGACCGATGAGGATGGCTGGCTGCAGGATCCGGCGCTGGTCGAACTGCTCGTGAACGAAAAGCTGTCCGAAGTGGCGCAGGAGATCGGCGCCGAAGGTTGGAAATGGGTTGAGGCCGCCATCGATCTGCCCTTCGGCTGCGAACGCGGCAACCGTCGCATCACCGGCACCACCGTTCCGCTGACCGACGAGGAGCAAGCCCGGCTCGACGCGCTCGTTGAAGAATATGACGCCATCGGCGAGCAATATCGCGATGGCTGCGACCTGCCCGATGAGGTCGATGCCCGGTTGACTGAGATCGACGCTGAAATGACGCCTCTGACATCTCGCCCCATCGTCTTCGAACCCGAAGAGCAGGCACGCGCTGGCGTGTTCGTCTCGCTCACCCACGATGGACGGCTTCGGATCGACCGGGGTTATGTGCGGCCCGAGGATGAGCCGGCTGCCGATTGCAATGATGCGACGGTCGCTGCTGAGGGTGCCAACCAGGCATCCGGTCCGGCAATCATGGTCGCCGGTCAGGCGCAGGACGAGCGGGCCGCAGATGACGAGGATGATGCCATCCGTCCGCTGCCGGATCGGCTCGTCTCCGAACTGACTGCGGTGCGCACTGTGGCGCTGCGCGATGCACTCGCAAATTCACCGGATGCGGCCTTCACCGCTCTGCTGCACGCATTGTGCCTGTCAGTATTCCGCTCGCATGGGCAGTCTGGCTGTGTGCAGATCGGTGTGACCCAGGCCTGGCTTGGCAATGTCGCGCCAAACCTTCGCGAAACCTCGTGGAGCGTGGCAATTCAGGAACGCCACGATCAGTGGTCTGAGCGGCTCCCCGACGAACCCGGCGCGCTGTGGGATGCGCTGACCGCACTCGCCCACGACGAGCAGATGGCGCTGCTCGCGCACTGCGTCAGCCAAGGGGTCAATGCGCTGTTCGAGCCAGTTAAGGGTTACGGCGGGCAGGTTTCCGCGCACGGCATTGCCCAGCGGATTGGCGCCGCCGACGCACTCGCGGCTGTGGTCGGGCTCGACATGGCCGAAGCGGGCTGGACGCCGACGGTCGACAACTACCTCGGCCGCGTGACCAAGCCCCGGATCATCGAGGCCGTGCGCGAAGCCAAGGGAGATGCCACCGCCGTACTAATCGAGCACCTGAAGAAGGACGACATGGCGCGCGAGGCCGAACGGCTGCTCGTAGGCACGGGTTGGCTCCCCGAACCGCTGCGGCTGCCGGCCGTCGAAACGGCGAGCGAAGAAATCGCAGACCTGCCCGACTTCCTCAATGGCGATGTCGGTGCCGAAGACGGCGATGCCGAACAGGCTGAGGTTGACGACGCATACGCGATCGCTGCCGAATGAACCTCTCGCGCGGGGCGGCACCATGCCGTCCCGCGCCCCATTTCCGACATGCGAAGGAGCCACGCGATGGCCGACTATTACACCCCAACGGTGATTGATCCGATGATCCCGCTTGCCGCCATGTTGCCGATCGAGCGACTGTTCCTGGCGCAGTTATTCGAAGAGGAACTCGACGGAGAAAGCGCTTACTATTGCAGCGAAGACGGCGCGAGAGATCTGATCTCGTTGCCGGCGGTCGAAGCCCGGGCTGCGCTCGGCGCGGCCACGCATGAAGCCAGCCGCCTGGCGCAACAGCTGATCGACGAGCAGCCTGACGCCATCCTGGGCGAGGACGACATTGACCTCGACATGTGCGGCGACCTGTGGGCCGACGTGCTGCAGGACATCGTGCGCCGCTCGTCCGATCTCGACCATCTGACCGTCACCATGGCGTTCACCTGTTCGAAAATGCGGCCCGATGGCTTCGGCGGGCTCGCCATGCTCATCACCGCCAGCACGATCCGGTCGGAATCAACCCACACGCTGTTCGACCGCTTCTACACGGAAGCCGCAGCCAATGGGGAGATCAGCCGTGGCGATCCCTGACTATGCCCGCGCCAATTTCGAAACGCTGATGAAGGCCGCCAAAGCTGGCGATCTCGCGTTGATGGAATGCACCGAGGTCGCCAGCGGCGAAACCCGCTACGTTCTGTGCGCAGTTGGCCGTGATAACGGCGATAACGTGATGACGCCATTTGGCCATCTTGCGCCCGGCAACCCTTACGAAACCTACATTCCGCCAGCCTGAACGCTGCTCCGGACCGCACAACTTCCCCAATCCAAAGGATCTATATCATGACCAACTCGCCATTGGCGGGTGCCTCCGCGCGCCCGCTTGCCTCCGCTTGTCCTGCTCAAACCGCCGCCTGCATCGTTGCTGCAGCCCATGACCTTCTCGGCCATTTTGCCGCCGGTCGCCGGATCGACGCCCCTGCCATTCGCACCGCGATGCAATCCGCCTTTGGCGCAAGCGATGCAAGCGGCACCTGGGACTGGAAGGCCGCTTACGAAGCGGTCGAGGTCGCGCAGTTGCTGTTCATGCGGCGCTATGGTCCAGCGATCCACGCCAAGACCGCCGATCCGTTCGAACGGCTCAAACTCGTCGAGCGCATTGCCCGACTTGCTCCGACCCAGACCCGTCGCAGCGAAGAAATGCAGGCCTACCAGCAATTTTCGACGCCGCTGGGCCTTGCATGGGTGGCTGGATTTGCGGCAGGCTTCCGTCCAGGAGAACTGGTACTCGAACCCTCGGCGGGCACGGGATTGCTGGCAATCCAAGCCGAGATGGCCGGTTGCAGGCTGGTACTGAACGAAGTTGCAGAGGTGCGTGCGGCACTGCTCGGAAAGCTGTTCGATGGCCAACCTGTGTCGATGCACGACGCCGCGCAGATCCATGACCGGCTCGACGCAGATCTGGTGCCGAGCTGCATCGTCATGAACCCGCCATTCTCGACCGCGCTTCATGTCGAGACCGATGTGGCCGACGCAGCCTTCCGGCATCTGTCCTCGGCGGTTGCGCGGCTTGGCAGTGGCGGTCGGCTCGTTGCAATAACCGGGGCGAACTGCGCGCACGACCACAAGGCATGGCGCGACGGCTTCGTCCGGCTGCAGGACAAGGCCCGCGTGGTGTTCACCGCCACCATAGCTGGCAGCGTCTTCGCACCGCATGGCACATCGGTCGAGACACGGTTGACGGTGATCGACAAGGTTCCCGCAGTCGATCCAGCGCAGTTTTCTGCATCGTTTGGGCTGGCTCCCGATCTCGCGACGTTGCTGCGATGGTTTATCGCCAACTTGCCGCCGCGTCAGCCAATCACGGCATCGGCAATCCAACCGCTGGTCCTCCCCCGCAGCTCGCCAGCCATCAAACCGGCAGGTTCGAAGCCGCGATTGGCTCCCGTTCTGTCACCTGAGCCATCAGGCGTGTCCCTCGAATATGAGTTGATCAACTGGCAGTCTCCCAGCGACGGCAAACTCTCCGACACGCTCTATGAGCCCTACACGCTCCAATCGATCCGCATCGCCGGTGCCCGACCGCATCCGACGCGATTGGTGCAATCGGCGGCGATGTCCTCGGTTGCACCGCCCAAACCGAGCTATTGCCCGCATCTGCCCGTGGGTCTCGTCGAACAGGGACTGCTGTCCGATGCCCAGCTTGAATCGGTGATCTATGCGGGCGACGCCCATGCCGACCATCTCTCTGGCAACTGGTTGGTGGATGCAACCTGGGACAGGGTCGAAGCCGCGCCAGATGACTGCGACACCGCAGTCCGGTTCCGCAAAGGCTGGTTCCTCGGCGACGGCACGGGCGCAGGCAAAGGTCGTCAAGTTGCGGGCATTTTGCTCGACAACTGGCTCAAGGGCCGCAGGCGGGCGGTCTGGATCTCCAAGTCCGACAAACTGATCGAAGATGCTCAGCGCGACTGGAAGGCCCTGGGGCAAGAGCCTCTACTCGTCACCCCACTCGCCCGCTTCCGTCAGGGCACGCCCATTGGCCTCGCGCAGGGCATCCTTTTTACGACCTATGCCACGCTACGCTTCGACGCGCGTGAGAACCGTGTTTCGCGGGTCCAGCAGATCGTCGATTGGCTGGGGACCGACTTCGACGGGGTCATTGTTTTCGACGAAAGCCATGCCATGCAGAATGCCGGTGGCGGCAAATCAGATCGGGGCGATTCTGCTCCTTCTCTGCAGGGGCGTGCCGGGCTGCGGCTGCAACATGCGCTTCCCGATGCCCGCATCCTCTATGTCTCCGCGACTGGCGCGACGACCGTCGAAAACCTAGCCTATGCCCAGCGGCTTGGCCTCTGGGGTGGCACGGACTTTCCGTTCGACAAGCGCACTGACTTCGTCGCGGCCATCGAGGAGGGCGGGGTCGCAGCGATGGAAGTGCTGGCGCGCGACCTCAAGGCTCTCGGCCTCTATGCCGCCCGGTCGCTCTCCTACGAAGGCGTCGAATATGAGCTCGTCGAACATCAATTGACCCCCGACCAGGTCCGAATCTACGATGCCTATGCCGGGGCCTTTCAGGTGATCCACAACAATCTCGACGCCGCGCTAGAGGCTGCGAATGTCACCAGCAGCAGCGAAGGCACGCTCAACCGCCAAGCCAAGTCGACAGCACGCTCGGCGTTCGAATCTGCCAAGCAGCGCTTCTTCAATCACTTGATCACCGCGATGAAAACGCCGACTTTGATCGCCGCGATCGACCAGGGGCTGGCCGATGGCCATTCCGCCGTGGTGCAAATTGTCTCGACAGGGGAAGCGCTGCTGTCGCGCCGCCTCGCCGACATCGATCCGGGCGAATGGAATAACGTTCAGGTCGACATCACACCGCGTGAATATGTCTTGGACTACCTGCTTCACAGCTTCCCGACCCAGCTCCATGAGAGCTTCACCGACGGCGATGGCAACCTCGCGTCGCGGCCTGCCTATGACGACGATGGCAATGTGGTGCAGTGCCGCGAAGCCATCGAACGGCGCGACCAGCTGATCGAAGGGCTGGCATCGATGGAGCCGGTGCAAGGCGCGCTCGACCAGATCGTCCAGCGTTTCGGAACCGACATGGTCGCCGAGGTAACCGGCCGCTCGCGCCGGATCGTCCGCAAGGTCGATGCGACTGGTGACCGGCTCGCCGTCGAAAATCGACCGGCCCACTCCAACCTTGCCGAAGCGCAAGCGTTCATGGAGGACCGCAAGCAGATTCTGGTCTTCTCCGATGCCGGCGGCACGGGTCGCAGCTACCATGCGGATCTTGGGAGCCGGAACCAGCGGCTTCGGCACCACTACCTGCTGGAAGCTGGCTGGAAAGCCGACACCGCGATCCAGGGCTTGGGCCGCACCAACCGCACCAATCAGGCGCAGCCGCCGCTGTTTCGGCCGGTCGCCACCAATGTGCAGGCCGAGAAGCGTTTCCTCTCGACCATCGCCCGGCGGCTCGACACGCTGGGTGCGATCACGCGCGGGCAACGTCAGACCGGGGGGCAAGGCCTGTTCCGCCCCGAGGACAATCTCGAAAGTCCCTATGCCCGCGACGCGCTCCGTCAGCTCTATGTGCTGATCTATGCGGGCAAGGTCAACCATTGTTCGCTTGGCACCTTTGAGGGCATGACCGGGCTGTCGCTTACCGACGGAAGCGGCTGCTTGAAGGACGAACTGCCGCCGATCACGACCTTCCTCAACCGGCTGCTGGCGCTGACGATAACGATGCAGAACGTCCTGTTCACGGTGTTCGAGCAGTTGCTCAGCGCCAAGGTCGAGAGTGCGATCGCAGCGGGCAGCTATGATCTGGGCCTCGAAACTTTAGTGGCCGACAGCTTCACTGTCACCGGCAGCGAGCCAATCTACACACACCCGGCAACAGGTGCCGAGACCCGGTTGCTCACCGTGGCAATGCGCGAACGCAACCAGCCGGTAACAGCGGAGAAAGCACTCGACCTGGCTTCAGAGCCGGGAGCGCGGCTGTTGGTCAACGCCCGTTCGAAACGCGCTGCGGTCCAGCTTCCCGCACGCAGCGTCATGCTCGACGACGGCGAAGTTGAACGCCGCATCCGGCTAATCCGGCCAATGGAGCGGCTGAACTTCGCCCTGAACCATCTGGCGGAGACCAGCTGGGAGGAAGTGGATGAGCGGACGTTCGCGTCAACCTGGCAGGCAGAAGTGGCGCAGGTCGATGAATTTACGACGAGCGAACTGCACATCGTCACTGGTCTGCTTCTGCCGATCTGGAAGCAGCTCCCTGAGGAATCGACCCGCGTCTACCGGCTCCAGACCGACGATGGCACGCGCATTGTCGGGCGCAGGGTTTCTCCGGTATGGGCAGCGAGCGCGACTGCCAGAACAGACGCGCCTGTGTTGTCGCCACCGCAAGCACTCGCCATGCTGCGCGACGGCCATACCATTCTCGACCTTGCCGATGGGCTGCAACTGCGCCGGTCGCGGCTCATGCAGGTCAACCGGATCGAACTCACCGGGTTCGGATCGACGGCGGTTGACCGGCTGAAGGCCATGGGACTGTTCTCCGAGATCATCAGCTGGAAGCTGCGTCTGTTCGTCCCCGACGATGTCGTGACCGGTTCGACAGTGATCGAGCGACTGTTCGAGCGGCATCCTTTGGCGCGCATCGCCGACCGGAAGGCCGCCTAACATGCATGTCCTGAGTAAATTCGAAGGGGGCAGGAATTCCAATCGCGCGGCGGAATTGTCGGAACGGCTTGCACAAAATGTGCAGGCCGTTTGCCGTCACTATTTGCCCGCAGGCAGGCGCGAAGGCCGCTACTGGATGGTCGGAGATATCGCGGGGACCCCTGGGCGCAGCCTTTACGTCCGCCTGTTCGAGACCGAGCGCGGCAGGATCGGCAACTGGGTCGATGCTGCGACCGGCGAACATGGGGATCTCATCGATCTCATCCGACTCAACCAACGGCATGGTCGACTGTCCGAAACCATCGATGAGGCCGAACGCTTCCTCAGCCTGCCACCATCGGCATTGGACGTCGAGCGCACTCCCGTAGCCTTCGCCAAGCCCGCACGAGCAGGGTCCACAACTGCTGCCAGACGCCTGTTCGCCGCCTCGAAGCCGCTGACCGGATCGCTGGCGGAAACCTATCTGCGCTCGCGCAGCATCACGCGGGCAATCAACCTGTCAGCCCTGCGCTTCCATCCGCGCTGTTACTACCGGCCCAATGACGATGATGTCCCTGGAACACCCGGCGCTTTCCCGGCACTGATTGCAGCTGTGACGGATGCAGATGGTGCGCAGACCGGCACGCATCGCACATGGCTCCATCCATCGGGCGGCATGAAAGCCAATGTCGCATCACCGCGTCGGGCCATGGGTGACATTCTCGGCAACGCAGTCCGGTTTGGAATTGTGGATGACGTCCTGATCGCGGGCGAAGGCATCGAAACCATGCTGTCGTTGCGCGAAGTCCTGCCGACCATGCCGATGGCGGCCGCCACCTCGTCGGCGCATCTCGCGGCCATCCTGTTCCCACCAACACTCCAGCGTCTCTATGTCGCGCGCGACCGGGATGCGGCAGGCGACGCGGCGTTTGGCATCCTGACCGACCGCACGCAGGCAGCAGGTATCGAACTCGTTTCGCTGATGCCTGAGCTGGGCGACTTCAACGACGACCTGCGCGAACATGGCGCATCGGTGCTTGGTCAGCAGGTTTACCTTCTGCTGCACGAGCAGGATCGGACACGCTTCTCCAACGACACTGGCTGAGCCGATACGGGGTCGGACGATCGAGCTGTGGTGGCGCGCACTATCCAGAGTTAGGTTCTCGGCGACGCCTGGCCTTCCGGGGAGGCGTCCGAGAGACCGGCTGCCGGGAGGCCGCAATGGCGGTCCTGCGGCTATTTTCCGGCGGCGCATACGCGCCTTTCCATCGCGAACCAAAATAGCCGCCCGTCCGCCATCCTCCGCTGCGCTTCGGCCCGAGCGGGTGCGCCCTCCCGTCAGCCGGTCAGAGGGACACCCATGAAGGCCGGGCAATGTGCCCGGTCCCAAGGCCCCAAGGATACGCGCCATGACCAAACTGCCCGACGCTGAACCCGAACACGAAATCTCACCCACCGCCCATCTCCTCGATGAAATCGCCCTCTACGGCTATCGCCCCTTCTCGGATGACGCCGACCCGCGACCACTCCCCGAAGAGCGCATCGCCGCGGGCGCAGTCGCCGACATGTTCGACGCCCTCATCGCCACCATGATCGACACAAGACTCGAACCCGACCTTGAAGACCTATGCTGGTCGCTCGCGAACATCTTCCACCGCGCCGAATTCCGCATCCAGCGCGAGCTCGACGACAATGAAGACGCCCAGAAGCGCAGCCAGCGCGAGCAGGACGGCTCCGAGGTCAAATCGGTCGAGCTTGAGCGTCAGATTCGGGAAGGCATCGGCCTGATCGAACGGCGCAACGCCATGGAGTTCATGCGCGAGGCCGCTTCCGACCAGTTCGAAGCACATTTCCGCAAAGCCTGGACGCCGCGCACCGGATCACTGGTGAATCATCGCACCCTGACCGCTGCCATGATCGACAGCCGTGACTTCCTTGCCGCCAAGCGCCGTTCTGAAACCGAGCCAATGCTGCCCGCCGGCACCCGCATCGCGTTCACATCTGGTCCCGCATATCAGGATCACAACCGTATCTGGGCTGCGCTCGACAAAGTTCTCGCCAAATATCCCGACATGGTCCTGTTGCACGGCGGCAACCCGACCGGCGGCGAACATATCGCCTCGCTCTGGGCACGCGCACGCAAGATCACCCACGTTCCGTTTCGGCCCGACTGGGATCGGTTCAAAAAGGCTGCTCCGTTCCGCCGCAACGATCAGATGCTCGAAGTCCTTCCCAAGGCCGTGGTTGCCTGTCCGGGCAATGGCATCAATGCCAACTTGGTCGACAAGGCGCGCAAAATGGGGATTTCGGTGTGGGCGCTCGAATGACCGATAATTTCAAATGTCGCCAACCTCACGAGAGTGCACTACGTGTTATGGTTGGGATCGTTGGGTCATGTCGCGATATTCCTGCGCAAAGTGCTTACTGGCTTCATCCAGATCAATTTCAAGATAGTCTTGCCGAACGGCTTTGATTACTTTTTCGAGATCGCGAGCAAGAGACGCGACGATTTTCCGAATTTCTGCAGCTGCTACCATTTCTTTTTGAAAGTCGCGATACGGGCCTGGCTGTCCGAAAGCCTGGACCCATATATTGTTCAAATCTCTATAGTGATTGTCATAGGTAAGCGATTTGCCGAGTTTCCGGACCATGGTTCGTAAAAGCTTTTCGAGACCGCCGTCATAGAGTTTGAAGCTAGGGCTATTCAACACCGCATCTAGGCCGTCAAACATTACCGGAGCAAAATAGTGCAGCATATCAGGCATGTCGCGCGTGTGCACGCCGAGCATGTCGATTGACATGTGTCGGAAAAACCAGCGGAGGTTTGCAATATCGCGCGCCCTTTTGATATCTGCGTCTGACTTGTCCTCCAAATCACGCGGACGCGGTGGGTCCTGATCAATTATCGTATCAATCGCTAAAGTGACAAGCGCGGCAAGTGAATTTTGTTTGGCGCTTGCAACCGTTTTCGCTTCGGCAATCCTATACTTCGATATTCTATGGCGATCAAAGTCGAATGGAAGGTCTTTGAACTCCGCAACAGCTTCATTGAACAGCAGAATAACACGGTCCCATCCAAGGTGAGCGGCAGCTAGCCCAAGCTCATATGCCACATTCGGATTTGGGACGCTTTTTGATGACGACGTGAGCGCTACCGTTGTAATGTCTGCAATAAAGATGTCGCTCTTTCGAATTTTCTCAGCCAATTTGAACGGGATGTAGGGAGAACCGGGCACATTTCTGGTCGCCTCTTCAGGAACAACGGTTGTGCCAAATTTGGCGGTAGCTGCAGCTGCCGCAGTCGCGATTGCATTTCGTATAGCGCGCGTTGTCGAATGTTGGGCAATGTCGCTTTGCCATGAAAAAAATACAGTCGTCATGCGGGTGGCATTAGTCGAAAGGAGCCGGTCGTCAAAGCAGCTTCAAGCACAGAGACGATGCAAGCTTCCCGCTTTTGGTGAGTTCAACCTGATCGGTCTACTTTAACCACCCCACTCTCAAAGGCCAATCCGTTGGCCGACCCCAAGCCTCATTCAATCAACCCGTGAAGGGTCCGCTACGCTGCGCGTGCGGCCACTGCGTCTGCGCCTTCGTGGTGATTGCGGCTTTGCGCCGTCTGTCCGGGGCCTGTCGAGCGGGGATGGTCCCTGCTCCGAGACAGGAGCTCGAACATGTCACTCACCATCGCACAGAGTCACGCCTGGAGCCTCTCCCGCACCCTGATGGTCTGCGTCACCCTGTTCCAGGCCGGTGATGGTTTCGCCGCTATTCCCACTTCCGAATTCGACGGCGATCCCAGCAGCATCGTTCGTGAATATGACCCGTTCAATCCTTGAGCGCGCCAAATCGCGTTGCGCCGCGTGGCTGGATGCCCATCGGGTATTCCAGCCGTTGCGCATTTCTGCTATGGATTCCATGCACATTGCGCTGCGGTGGAGGTGGAGAGCGCGTCCCTTACCCTTGGCTTCAGGGAGGACGCCATGCTGATCGGTTTTGCCCTGATGATTGTCGCAGTGTTTCTGTGCTGCGCGCTCCTGTTCCGCCTTTCGATCTACGC
This sequence comes from Sphingobium xenophagum NBRC 107872, assembly GCF_000367345.1. Taxonomy (GTDB): domain Bacteria; phylum Pseudomonadota; class Alphaproteobacteria; order Sphingomonadales; family Sphingomonadaceae; genus Sphingobium; species Sphingobium xenophagum. Next base: position 118,300 of record NZ_BARE01000006.1, on the reverse strand, counting down.
CCTGCCGCTGTTCGTGGCATTTCTCGCCGGTTCAGCCACCTACCGGGGGGGTAGTGGCATTGTCGCAGCGCTCGCCGCCGCAGCCATAGCCGCGATCATCCTGCTCGCAGTTGCGCAGCTCGCACTGGCGTTCGCGAAGTCCGACCTGACACGAGCGGTTGTCGGCATCGCCTTTGCTGCACCCGCTGCCGTCGCGGGTTATCACGCCGTCCATGGCATCGCTGCGGCGACCATGCCGCCAAGCGCGTGGCAACTCATCATATCCCTGCTCGGCGCTACGATCATCGCTTCTGCATCCTGGATGCAGTGGAGCCGCGTCCGCCCTTAGTTTCGTCGTTTTCCAAGCCCCGCCCGGCTAGTGCCGGGCGGGGCTGGCACGGCCAGTTCAGCCGGTACGAGGCAGGCGTGTGATCAAGTGTCAGTTCCTGCGTACCTCGTCTTGGGTCGGGCTGATCTGGGCAGTTGCGGAGTCGGAACAAGGCCGAGAACTCACAGCCAGTAAGGTACTGGGCCGTGGCTAGCCGAATGCGGGGATCCCTATCAAACCCGCGGTGGCGCATCGCCGTTAGCGACGTCTGGAGATGCGGTGACAACCTGCAAGCGCACCGTGTCACGACACCCTCTGCATCGCCGCCTGGTCTGGAACATCCGGAAAGTGCCATGGCTCCCGGTCAAGTGTGACCCAAGCCCAATGCCGCCTCTTCAATGGCTTTGGTTGGCAGGGGATGGCTTCGCCGCTTGATCCCTTGCTGCAACGCCGCCTGCGCCGACTTTCTTCCCCTGGGCGTGCCGCCCATTCCTCGCGAGACAAGAAAGCCGTCTGGTCGCCGTCCTCCACTCCGTTTCGGTCCTGCGGATGCAGCGGGCGCAAGCCCCTGCCTTCAACCAGCCATCGAGGCCGCGATGGGCGCGGGTTCGACAAACTTGAAGGAAATCATCATGGCAAACATCGGAACTTTCACCAAGACCGGCAACGAATATAAGGGCGAGATTGTCACCATGTCGGTGCAGCAGAAGAACGTCCGCATCGTCCCCGAAACCAGCGACAATGACAACGCACCGTCGCACCGGGTCTTCGTCGGCCGCGCAGAAATCGGCGCCGCCTGGACCAAGACTTCGAACGAAGGCCGCGACTATCTCTCGGTCAAGCTCGACGATCCCAGCTTCACCGCCCCGATCTTCGCCAACCTCTTCGATGACGAAGATAGCAAGAGCTACAATCTGATCTGGTCGCGCGCCCGCCGCACCAACGGCGACTGAGCGGAACGCCAGCCCCGCCCGGCACCTGCCGGGCGGGGCTTCGGCTTGATCAAGCCTCAGCTACCAGCGGGCGGATCGGCGAGAAGGTCGGCAGGCTTCACTTGAAGCGCCTGCGCAGCCTCGTGGACCGTGAGGAGTGTGGCATTTTGCGCACCGCGCTCGATTAGGCTCACATGAGCGCGATCAACGTCCATCCGTTCGGCAACCGCTTCCTGGCTGAGGCCCGCTGCCAGACGGTAATGACGCACATTTGCGCCGAACAATTTACGGATATCCATCCATAGCTTAGAAACCGGTCGCGTATCTCCGTGCTACGTATTATAATACGCGGTAAGTAGCCACACTGACCGTCAGTCTTAATCTCGAGACGACTCCCACTTATGCCAAATGCCGAACATCGTCGTGCGAGCAATCGGATAAGCCAAGATTTCTCCAAATCGGAGGAACCTCGTGCTATGTGTAACGGCATGCAAAACGAGTCGAAACGAAGGCTCGTCCCATGACGACACCGCCATTTGAGGACCGCCCACCAGCCGATGTTCGTATCACGGCTTATGACGAACGCCATTTTGTCACGTATTTACGGTTACTTGATGCTGACGACGAAGGGGCTGACTGGCGCGAAGCCGCTCAAATCATCTTCGAGCTCAACGCTGTCGAAGAGCCCGATCGCGCGCGCTTGGTGCATCACAGCCATCTTGAACGCGCGCGCTGGATGACGACACGAGGCTATCGCCATCTACTTGAAATGTCGCGAAAACACTGATTCGAGAACGAATAGCTCGGACAAGACCGTAATCGATTGTGAGTTTTTACTACAGACTCGCGCACAATATCCCGCACCATTGGTTACTTGCGGCTTATCCTTGATGAACAAAGACTTGAGGCTTGGCCTTTTCGCCTGTGCATTGCAGGGGTCTTTATGTCCGATGGTTCGTCATGGCGGTCACCATCGACCGCTGATCAGTATCGACATCATGACTATGCGGATTTTGCGCAGGAGTATCTGCAGCGCAATCCTGACTACCGCAGCGACTATGCAGAAACCGAAGCACGTGTCGCTGCACGCCCCGACGTTGAGCTGATAGAGCGGGAGGGCCTGGCCGGGCGGTGGGGCCTTTGCTTTCCCCACTGCGCCCGAATCCGATCCCAGAACAGCACCAGCCCTGTGGTCCCCAGCAGAAGCGCCCGACGTCGTTGTGTTGGCAACCGCCGATATAGAGGCAGCAGTATCACTTCCGTCCGACTGTGAGTCACTGGCGGAAGCAATTTCCAATAGCGAACACCACATGGTCATCGCACAGGGAATTGCTCGGCTTCGCCTTTGCCTGCGCCCCGTGCCATCCATGTGCCCCGAATGTCTGATTATTCTCCATGATCAAAGTACAGCCATCCGACTTGCCGCTGCGGCCCGCTTTGATCGGGCGACACACGGCGACCGTCTTATGCCCGATCGGATATCCATGCCTTCCGCTTACCAACGTGCGCGCCATATCCAGCTCCTGCGAGTCCACGATGCGCTGGAGGCTGGTGCCTCCTCGCGCGACCTCGCCTTTGGCCTTGTCTTTCGGGGCCAGCGCCCGCTTGTCGGGGCGATATGGAAGGGATCGGGCGAAAGGCGGCACGTGCTCCGGCTGATCGCCGAAGCGCGCGGCATGGTGGACGGCGGATACCGCAAGTTGCTCCGGCACGAATGACCCGCACCAAGGGGTGACAATTTCAGCACCCCCAAATCTGTCACTCCCTCCCAGCGTTCAAGCTTCGCCATTGATCTCCGCAACCAGCGGCAGCCCGCCGCTGTGCTCGAACCTCAGCGGAGCAAGCCGATGGATGCCAGACCCACTCCCGTTATAGCCCGCTTCTTGCGGACGCCCGATGCTGCTGTGCATCTGGGCTTGTCCGCGCGCACGCTCGAAAAGCACCGCTGTTTCGGGACCGGGCCTGTTTACCGCAAGCTTGGCGGGCGCATCGTCTACTCGCTCACCGACCTCGACGCCTGGGCCGAACAGGGCCTGCGCCGTTCGACCAGTGACCCCGGCAAAGGCGTGGTCCACCCTGCCAAACGGCTCGACGGCTATACGCCCCCGGTTCGGCGCTGAGCGATCTCGTGCGCCGAACCTCCCCCTTTCCGGTTTCTGCCCAGCAGCTTGAATTGTTCGTCGGCGCTGGTGGCGATATCGCTACGCGCGACGCGCAGGATCTGATGGCCTGGCCATTCTTCAGCCTCGCCAAGTCGAAGCGCGTGCGCCCGATCGACTTCCGGATGGGCGAGGTCTCGATCTTGGTCGAGGCGACGGCAGAGCATGGCATGGCGACCATCTGGGACGCTGACGTTCTCATCTGGGTCGCGAGCCAGATCGTCGAGGCGCGCGATATGGGCCGCCCGACATCGCGGTTGATCGCTGCCACACCGCATGAGATCCTGGCCTTCACACGCCGCGGCACTGGCAAGGCGAGCTATGAGCGGCTGAAGGCCGGGCTTGACCGGCTGCAATCGACCACGATCGCGACCTCGATCCGCCAGCGCGACGCGCGGCGGCGGCACCGCTTCAGCTGGATCAATGAATGGAAAGAACGCCTCGACGGCTCGGGCCGCGCGCTCGGGATCGAGATGATCGTCCCCGACTGGTTCTACGAGGGCGTGATCGACCAAGCACTCGTGTTGACCATCGATCCTGCCTATTTCGCACTGACTGGCGGGCTGGAGCGCTGGCTTTACCGTCTGGTGCGCAAGCACGGCGGCAAGCAGAAGGGTGGCTGGAGTTTCGACTTCCAGCACCTTCACATGAAGTCCGGCGCACTCTCGCCGCCCAAACGCTTCGCGTTCGAGCTGCGCGATATCGTGCGGCGCCAGGCGCTGCCCGGATACCAGCTCGCCATCGAACATGCGCTGGGCCGTGAACGGCTGAACTTTGTTTCGATCCCTGCCGATCCGTTCGACGCGGCCATACGGCGCGTCGGACTTCAGCCTGTGGATATGTTGTGATGCAACACGGACTATCAGGAACCGCCAAACTCGGACGATCAGGAACCGAAAGTTCGGACTATCGAGAACCGAAATGGCCTTCAAATCCGCAGAAAACTGCGCCGAATTTTGCCCTTAACTTAGCTAACAAAGAATCCTTCGGATTCTTGCTAACGGACTCGGCGCTGTGGACGGATGGCGAAGCACCGCCGCACAGGCCTGCCGAAACGAGGGTAAGCGATGGACCGCAGGTGACTCATGTCACGTTGTTCTGGCGCAAGGGTGAACGCGAGGACTGGCTCAAGTTCGGCAAGCCAGTAACGGGCCGGGTTGTCAGCCGCAGTGAGCGCATCGAAAGCTATGCGGCGGGCCAGGTGTTCGGCTTGGTGCGCTGGGCTTCCAATGATTATGGCACCGTCCGTTCAGCGCTCGACATCGTTCGTGCCGTCGATGGACACGAACCTTGCACACCCGTGCCGCAGGTCGATCCGGGCGGTGAACTGCTGCTCAGCGTTCATGGCTGGCCGAAAGTCGCGCAGGTCTTCCGCTTGATCGATGCGATCGAGGCGGTGGGCATCGACCCGTGCGATGTCGCGCCCGATCATTGGCGGCACATCCACAATCGAATGGCGGGTCGCCAAGTGCCCCGCGACTACAGCCCCGCTCGCCATCGCGCCTGGCTCCAGCGCAAGGCGCTGTTGCCATGACCCGGCGCAACCTCTTCCTTGCTGGCGTCGTTGTCGCCGCTACACTCGCGACGTTGACCGTTCCGGTCTCGCGTTATGCGGTGTGGAACGCGACGGCTTCGTTGCCGACCGGGCTTTACGCCGTCCGAGGCAGGGCAAGCCTGCAAGTCGGCGAACGCGTCGCCATCGAACCGCCGCCCGAACTGCGCCGCTTGCTCGCTGAACGGCATTATCTCCCAACGGGTGTGCCGCTGATAAAGCGCATCGCTGCTGTGCGCGGCCAGCGCATCTGCCGCTTCGCGCATGGCATCACCATTGACGGCCAATATGTCGGCGCGGCGCGCGCGCGCGACCGTCTCGGTCGCCCGCTGCCCGTCTGGGCAGGCTGCCATGTGCTGCGCAATGGCGAGCTGTTCGTGATGAACCCAGCTGCACCCGACAGCTTCGACGGGCGCTATTTCGGCGTGCTGCGCATCACGCAAGTCATCGGCCGCGCGACACCGATTTGGACCGATGAAGCAGGCAATGGCGACCATGTCTGGTTCGCCGATCCCCATTCGAACCAACCCACCAGTTCAACAACCGAAGGAGACTGAACGATGAAGATTGGATATTTTGTGACCGCCGAAGGCGGCCTGGCCGGACACATCACGACGCTGACGCTCGACATCGGCGTGGTGCTGCTCCCCACCGAACCCTCCAACAACGAGAACGCGCCCGATTACCGGGTGGTTGCTGGCGACGGCGACGAGGCGCGTGAGATCGGTGCAGGTTGGAAGCGCACCGGCGAGAAGGCTGGCGACTATGTCGCGCTCCAAATCGACGACCCTGCATTCGTCCAGCCTCTGCGGGCCAATTTGTTCCACGACGACGGCACCGGTCACGTCCTGGTCTGGTCGCGCCCGTCCCGGCACGACAAGGCGGATTGAGTCGATGCGCTTGATTCGCTTGAGCTTAGCAGCGTTCCTCGCAGCGGCCCTGTTCGGTACCGCGCCCGCCTTCGGGCAGGCCGCTGCCGAACAGGCGCAGCCGCACGCCATCGACATTGCTCCGCACGTCGCCGAGGCGTCGCAGCGCTTCGGCATCCCTGAGGACTGGATCTATGCCGTAATGCGTACCGAAAGTGCAGGCCGGGTCGGTGCGGTCTCGTCAGCAGGAGCGATCGGACTAATGCAACTTATGCCCGGAACCTGGGCGCGCCAGCGCACCCGGTTCGCCCTGGGAGCTGACCCGTTCGATCCGCGCGACAACATCATCGCGGGCACAAGCTACCTTCGCGAAATGTATGACAGCTATGGTGCCTCCGGCTTCCTCGCTGCCTACAACGCGGGGCCGGGCCGCTACCAGGACTGGCGGGATCGTGGTCGCCCACTCCCTGCCGAAACCCGCGCCTATGTCGCCAAGATTGCACCGATGCTGCAAACAGGCAGCGCGGCAACAGTCGTTGCCAGCACATCGCCTGTGCAACCGGCTCGCCCATCCTGGACACAGGGCCAGCTTTTCGCAGTGCGCGGAGGTGCAGCGGCGGACGCAACCGGCAGCTTCGCCGCCGCCGTGCCGCCGACATCCATTCGCGCTTCGTCTGCGCCCCAGAACGGCCTCTTCGCACCCGTTTCGGGGAGCCGTCCGCAGTGATTGACCGTTTGTCCTTCTGGCGTGTCACGGCGTGGTTTGGCGCAGGATTGTGCGGAAGGTCGGCTGCAGGAGAGGAAGGTTCAGGAGGATGGCAAGATAAAAGCGGAGCCAGCCGCTGGGGTGTGGGGCCGCAGAATTGCTCAGGTTACAGAGCCAGCCGCCTTACCCCCCGGCTGGCTCCCTTTCGGGAAATCGGCGCATTTCCGCCACGCAATGAGCCAGCCGCCAATCATTTGCCCTCGCAGCCATGAACGACGATGATTTCGAGATCAGGCCGGGGCGCATCCGTGATCGCAGCGCTGGACAGAGCAAGGAGCGCACGCTCAAAGCCCAGCTTCGCGCTCTCGCCAACCGGTCAGGCCATGGTGGCTGGGCAAGTGATTCCGGATCCCGGCGCGGGACTGGTCGCCATGCGAGAGGACGTATCGCCAGTCTGCGCGCAAGCTCGCGCGCCAGCCAGCGGCGGGTCGCCGTCAAAGCGCGGATCGTGCGACATAGCGGATCGCGCTTCACCGCCGCGCCGATCGCGCAGCACCTGACCTATCTCAAGCGCGATGGCGTCACTCGAGACGGGAAGGACGCCGAACTGTTCGGTACTGGCGACGGTCACATCGGCGGTGGTGCTTTTGCCGAGCGCTGTGCCGATGATCGGCATCACTTCCGGTTCATCGTCTCTCCAGAAGACGCAGCCGAACTTGCCGATGTCCGGACCTTCACCCGCGAACTGATGGCCGATATGGAAAAGGACCTCGGCACCGATCTCGACTGGGTCGCGGTCGATCACTGGAACACCGACAATCCGCACATTCATATTCTGGTGCGTGGGCGCGCCGATGATGGCCGCGATCTCGTGATCGACCGCAGCTACATCAGCGAGGGGATGCGCGCCCGTGCCGAGCAGCGGGTGACACTGGAGTTGGGCGTCCGCACCGAACGGGACATCGACCGGACCTTGAGCCTGGAAGTCCAGGCTGACCGCTGGACCAGCCTCGACCGCCGCCTACGCGCGATCGGCGACGAGCTTGGCGGCGTAATCGACCTGCGGCCCGACCCGCACCGCATTGCCAACCGGGCGAACCAGCATCTCATAGGGCGGGCCACCAAGCTCGAACGCATGGGGCTGGCAGACAAAATTTCCCCTGGATGCTGGCGGTTGAAGCCGGGGCTTGAACAGTCACTGCGCGATCTTGGCACCCGGGGTGACATCATCAAGACGATGCATCGGGCCATGGCCGAGCACGGTCTCGCCGCCGAACCCGGTCGCTTCGCAATGTATGACGAAACTGATCCCGAACCCGTCATCGGGCGACTGGTCGAGCGCGGCCTGTACAATGAGCTTACCGGTCAGGCCTATGCCGTGGTTGATGGCGCCGATGGCCGCGTCCATCATCTCAAATTCTCCGATATCGACATGACGGGCGATGCCGCGTCCGGCAGTATCGTCGAGCTTCGCATCTGGACCGACCGACGCGGCAGTGAACAATCCTCGCTCTGGACCCATTCCGATCTCGACCTTGCAGGTCAGGAGCGCAGCCGTGGATCGACCTGGCTGGACAAGCAGTTGATCGCCTCTGAACCGCTGACGCTTGGCGCAGGCTTTGGCAGCGAAATCGAAGCGGCCAAGGCACGCCGCCTCGAGTATCTGGAAAGCGAAGGGCTAGCCCATCGGCACGGCGACCGCTTCGTACTGTCGCGGGGTCTGCTCGGCACACTGCGCGAGCGCGACCTTGCCGAAGCAGGCGCTTCCCTCGCGCGCAAACATAATCTGCCCTATTGTCAGGGACGCCCGAACAGTGATGTGTCAGGCGTCTATCGCCAACGCATCCAACTCGCCTCGGGCCGTTTTGCGATGATCGACGATGGTCTTGGCTTCGCGCTCGTTCCTTGGTCGAAGCAGCTGGACCGGCATCTGGGGCAATATGTGAGCGGGAACGCACGATCGGGCGGTGGGATCGAGTGGACCCTTGGCCGCTCGCGCGGGATTGAAATCTAGATTGTCCGCTCCCGACGACATTGCGGTCAATCCTACAGTCAGCAATCGCTGGGAATGTTGCCTTTGAATTGCGCCGCGCCTTCATGAGCGGCATGCCAAGGCGGAGCAGCTGACATCCACATATCAGCTTGAACCTTGAAGCCAACTGCATCGTCGAAAGCACCGACTTTGATAGCGACCATCGTCGTATTGCTGTCAGGCCTAGAGAACACCTGAACGCCGCACTGGCTGCAAAAATAAGTTCCCCCACTGGTTGGCTTCGCCAAGTATACTGATGGTTCACCATCTGTCAGTTTGAAGCCAGCATCGTTGAAAATCCACGTCAAGTTCGCCGATCCCCCTGCCATATACTGGCAATCACGGCAGTGGCATGCCACGCCGCCGAGTGGTTCACCCTCAACAAGAAATTTGATTTTGCCGCAACGGCAGCCGCCAGTCCTCATGATCATCTCCGCGCGCAGAACTACCTGATCTTCGCTAGAAAAGATTCCGAGTGGACTCAACCTCGCTTAGTCGCAGACCGCCATTTTGCAGCCGACTAAACCTGCAGAACGGTTCACTACTTAAATCTACCTTTGAAAAGCCATCATTCGCCTATCCACCCAAAATCCGCCACTGCAAGTTAGAGTTCGCCAGAATGCGACGATGAAAGTCAAGTCCTTGCGCAACCGGCGGCTTGCATCTGATGGGATCACAATGTCCGCAGCAAAGATCCTCTGGGGCCAGGTCCTGGCCATCTTCGTCATCATCCTGGCAAGCGTCTGGGCGGCTACCCAGTGGACTGCATCAGCGCTCGGCTTCCAGCCTGAACTCGGCGCACCCTGGTTCTCACTCTTCGGCTACCCGGTCTACCGGCCCTATGACCTGTTCTGGTGGTGGTTCTCCTTTGATGCCTATGCACCGCAGATCTTCGACAAGGGTGGGGTGATTGCAACCTCAGGCGGGTTCGTCGCTATCGTGGTCGCCATCGCCATGTCGGTCTGGCGCGGCCGCGAGAACCGCAATGCCAATACCTACGGCACGGCGCGCTGGGCGACACGCGACGATATCCGCAAGGCTGGACTTCTGGCTGACACCGGCGTGGTGCTTGGCCAGTTCCAGAACAATTATCTGCGCCACGACGGCGCTGAACATGTGCTCTGCTTCGCCCCGACCCGTTCGGGCAAAGGCGTTGGCCTCGTCATTCCCAGTCTACTCACTTGGCCGGGCACGGCAATCGTCCACGATATCAAGGGCGAGAACTGGGATATCACCGCCGGGTTCCGCAGCACTTTCAGCCGGACGCTACGCTTCGATCCGACCAGCCTCGAATCCGCTGCTTACAATCCGCTGCTCGAGGTGCGCCGCGGCATCAATGAAGTGCGCGATGTTCAGAACATCGCTGATATCCTGGTCGATCCCGAGGGTAGCCTCGAAAAGCGCAATCACTGGGAGAAGACCAGTCATGCGCTGTTGGTCGGCGCGATCCTTCATGTTCTCTATGCCGGATGCGATAAATCGCTCGCTGGCGTTGCGGCCTTTCTCTCCAATCCCGACGAGACCATTGAGAACACGCTCTATGCGATGATGGACACGCCGCATCTGGGCGATGCCGGTCCGCATCCTGTCGTCGCCAGCGCGGCGCGTGAATTGCTCAACAAGTCCGACAATGAAAGGTCGGGTGTGCTGTCGACCGCCATGTCGTTCCTTGGCCTCTATCGCGACCCGGTGATCGCCAAGGTTACCAGCCATTCCGATTGGCGGATTGCCGATCTCGTCTGTGGCCGTCCCGCCTCGCTCTACCTGGTCGTGCCGCCATCCGACATCAGCCGGACCAAGCCGCTGATCCGGCTGATCCTCAACCAGATCGGACGCCGACTGACCGAGGAATTTGACCCAGCCACCAAACGTCAGCGCGTGCTGTTGATGCTCGACGAGTTTCCAGCTTTGGGGCGTCTCGACTTCTTCGAGAGCGCGCTGGCGTTCATGGCTGGCTACGGCCTCAAGGCCTTCCTGATTGCCCAGTCACTCAATCAGATCGAGCGCGCCTATGGACAGAACAACGCCATTCTCGACAATTGCCATGTCCGCGTGGCCTTCGCGACCAACGACGAGCGCACCGCGAAGCGCGTCTCGGAATCCTTGGGTACGACCACCGAGCAACGCTCGATGAAGAACTATGCCGGGCATCGGCTGTCACCTTGGCTTGGCCATCTTATGATCTCGCGCTCCGAAACGGCGCGCGCGCTTTTAACCCCCGGCGAGATCCTGCAGCTGCCCAAGACCGACGAGGTTGTACTCATGTCTGGCGCGCCGCCAATCAAGGCGAAGAAGGCAAGATACTATGCCGACCGGCGATTGCAGGCTCGCGTTATCAAAGCACCGGCCAACTGTGGTCAAAGGCATTGCACCGCGCCAACAGATGACTGGGGCACTCTGCCACCAGTCGAGCCCGACCCTGACTTGGCAGAACAGCATCGGCGCAAGCTCGATTCGGCGAATGGCGGATTGCGGCGCGAACCGGAATTACCCGAGCATGTTGAGGTCATCGCTAGGCCAAAAGCGCCATCGTCCGAGTTCGAATTTCCTGACGCTGACAGCGCCGATGTTGACCAGGCTGCTGCCGCCAGCGAGCGCATCCGCCGCACGATGGAACGCAGTGCCCGGCAGGCTTCGCTCGACTTGGGTGACGGGATCGACATGTGAAAATCAAACGAACCTTTCGGCTGCCGCCTGACGTGATCGACCAACTCGCCGAGTTTGCACTGCGAAAGCGGGTTGGACAGCCCGACATTGTTGAGGCCGCATTGCGGTCATTCATGTCTCCGGACAATTCCGAACAGTTAGAAGCCGCACTCAGCCGCCGTCTCGATCGCATCGACCGGCACCTTGGCCGGCTTGATGAGCAGACCGAGATCACAACCGAAGCCCTGGCCCTGTTCGTCCGGTTCTGGTTGACCGCCAATCCTCCCCTTCCTGACAGCGGGCATGCCGCTGTTCAGGCGCAGGGGAAGGAACGGTACGAGGGCTTTGTTCAAGCTCTGGCCCGAAGGCTAGAAGGTTCCGAGCGACTAGGCGGCTGACTCTCTAAACCGCAACCGCATATCAAAAGACTTCCAATTTTCATGAAACTATGTTTTCATGATTTAATGAGATTAACTCCGGACCAATCCGAAAACGGCGATGACCATCTTCAGGTTCAGGTGCCGCTCGCCACAAAGCGAGACCTCGGCCAGCGCGCCCTCGATACCCGCGAGCCAATCCGCATGGTCGTTTTGCGCGCGCTCGCCGCCTACGGCGTGGTCGTCCCGGAGGGCGCAATCACAGATCGGCGAAAGCGAAGCTCATGATCGACGATTTCGCCAGCCTCACTGTCGACCGATATGCGCAGGAAGCTGCACGCACCGACCAGCGCAAAGGTCCCGGCACGGTTGGGTTCACGATGCTTGGCCTGTTTGGTGAAACGGGCAGCCTTCTTGCCGAAGCCAAGAAAAAGCAGCGCGATGCCGCATCTTATCTTGGTTACGCGCCGGCAGTCACCGAAGAAATTGGTGACGTTCTCTGGTATCTGGCAGCCATCGCGCGCCGCCATCAACTGGCACTCAGCGACATCGCCGCAGCCGCTCAAACGGCAGGCGCAACATTTTCCGTCGGCGGCAACACAGCGCTAACGCTACACGCCTTGCAGCCAGAGCACATGCCGCAGTCTCGAGAGCCAACGCCGGCCTTCGAACACAGCCTGCTCGCGCTTGCCGGCGAAGTCGGACTACTTGCTCGTCAGGTCGAGGGAGGCACTTCGAACCGCCACAAGGCGGAAATAGCTGCCCGTCTAGTCACGATCATGCGCTGCCTCATTCGAGCTGCGAATGATTCAGGTGTGACGCTTGAGATCGCAGCATTCAAGAACCTACAGAAGATCTTCGACCGCTGGCCGCGCGAACGCGTCTATCCAGCCCCAAGCGATGACGACAAGGACGCTGAAGAGCAGCTTCCGCGTAAAATGGTGATCGATGTTTACGAGAGGACAGTCCGGGGTCAGGTCTATGTGTTCCAGCGTTCGCAAGGAGTGTATGTCGGTGACCGACTGACCGACAATGCGCTCGAGCCCGATGACTATCGTTTTCACGATGTCTTTCATTACGCCTATGTCGCTGTCCTGGGCTGGTCACCGGTTATCCGGGCCCTGCTTCGCCGCAAGCGCAAGAGCGATCCCAAGCTCGATGACGCCGAAGATGGTGCGCGGGCGATTCTCATCGAGGAAGGCGTAACCTCCTGGCTATTCGGGCAAGCGCAGCAGCTCAATTTCTTTGAAGGGGTTAAACGAGGCGGACTTCCGCTGGACATGCTGAAGCATGTCCGCCAATTTGTCGCCGGATACGAGGCTGACCGCTGTCCGCTTTGGCTCTGGGAAGAGGCAATTCTCCAGGGTTATGCTGCCTTTCGTTTCCTCCAGAAAAACCGGCGCGGGCGAATCGGGATCGATTTCGCGCACCGCCGCCTGCGCATCAAGGAGTTGCCGCAATGACCCCAAAGAATTTCGTTTCGGCATTGGCGGCCGCCGATCTCCCGTCGGTTTTCAACCCCTGGCGGGATCGCTGTCTGCTTCATGATCGTCGGGACGCCGCCGCACGCCGCCGCGCCAATCTCGAAAGCGTCCTGACCGCTGCGCTCGATGTCCGGGTCGAAACAATCTGGATCGCTCGTGATCTCGGCTACCGCGGGGGTCGCCGGACAGGGGTGCCGATGACAGACGAAATCCATCTCACCCAAGCCTCAGCATTGATGGGTGGAATCGCGCTCGAACGGGCCACCGACGGCCCGGCCGTTGCCGAACGGACTGCCGCCATTGTCTGGCAGGTTCTCAATCGGATCGGCAAGCCTGTGATGCTTTGGAACGTCTTCCCCTTTCACCCGCACGAATGTGGTGACCCGATGTCCAATCGTTGTCACACCCGCGCCGAACGTGAAGCGACCTGGCCGCTGTTGCAGTCTCTCTTGTCGATGATCCAGCCCAAGCGCATTGTCGCTATCGGCCGTGACGCGCATATGGCACTTGAAGGCCTCAACATTCCAATCACAGCGATCCGTCATCCCAGCTATGGCGGGCAACGCGAATTCATCGATGGAATGTATCACCTGTATGGGATCAATAACGAACCTACTTCGTCGCCAGAACTTCCGCTCGGTTCACGTTATGCGGCAACCGCCAAGGTATTCGCCTGATCACAGCTCGCCAGAAGCGCGTCGATGTCACGGCGGTTCCATTTGCCATTCTTCACATCAACTGTTGCGTGCGTCGACAGAATCGTGAGCGACCCCACTGCAATCCCTGATTCTTGGGCCACAAACTGCAGCAGGCGACCAAGGCCGATCAGATTGCCGAGCAGTTTCTCGATATAGTAATGGTTGCGGTACATTGCGGTTAGGGTCAGCCTCCGCTCGTCACCATCGCCGATAAGCTTGAAGCTCGCAAAGCTTAGACACTGGCCGCCATAGGGTGATCCATCAACATCGCGGGCCGGATCAAACACGCTGAGCTCAAACTTGTTAAGCGCGCGCACGCTCGGATCCTTCAACCGCCCGATGATCTCCATCAACTGGTTGATCGGTTCACCATCGGGCTGCGGAAGCTGCATCATCCGCTCGAAGTAGTAGCCTGACCAGCTTTTCTTTCCAGGCGACCGAACCTTCGGCAGAACCTTATCCCGAAATCGTTCAAAAAGAGCAGGTGAACCGTATCGACGATAAAGGGCCGCCGGGAATATGGTGTTAGCGACCGTCTCGACTCGTTTTGTGTCATGATTGCCGAAAAAGGTGTCGACCAGCGCGACAACCGGATCGGAAAGATCAGCTCGTGCCAGCGGGTTTGCGACATCTATCACGACGTTGTGATCGTGATGGCCCGGCCTCGCATTAACAAGGCGCACAGCCTCTCGCCAGGCCGAGACACAATCAGGCTGCGGCGGCACGGGAAGATACATCGATGTCCTCCGTCAGAATGGCCGTCCCAAACAGGCGCGGCGTCAAGAATTTCTCGGTGAGCCACGCATGGCCATACGCCCCCCAGCTGGCGCCCCAGCTGTTGCGAACTAGGATAGCAGTCTGCCCGCCAACGGTCCCATGACCGACTGCTACGATGGCGTGCCTTAACGCGGGATCGGGTTTCTCATCATTGGCGGGATCAATGACTCCCTCGATCCCGGGGGTATAGAATGAGTGTGATAACATCGTCAGGAGCAGTACTGGCTTGCCGCTGTCCAATGTCGCCTGGATTGGCGGAATGAGATTGGAGCCATTAGTCCCGTGACGCCCAAAACACTGACCAACGTCGATTGGCGGCACCCACTGCGACAAATCGAATGGTACAGCATCGAGATAAGGCCAGTCACTTTCGGCAGGCTGGCCGTCGAGGCGCAGGGTATCTAGCATTGCCGCAAGGCTCGCACCTCGATTAGGCGGTGTGCCTGTTCGTTTATGTGCATGAAAGAATATGTACTCGCAGGACAGCGGACACCAGCCGTCCCTGAGCGCTGCATGGGCATCACTTGCCGCGAACGCTAAACAGGTTGGCCGTGCTCCCTGATCGCGCGCTGTGCCGAGCAGCGGCCGAAGATCGGTCACGATATCAATCATGTTGCGTCAAGCGGCCTCAAGCAGATGGCGCCGTTCGGCGCGAGAGAGGCCTTCTTGTTCCGGGCCCGTTAGGTCATAATCGATGGTCAAGCTCGAATTTGCACTTGTCGATTGCCAAGGGCGGCGTTCGTTGAGCGACATCCGCCCGCGCTGTGCGGCTTCCGGTGCTGCCGTGACCCGGCGCACCACGGGACCGCCGATCGCCTCCGCATCGAGCGCCTCGCGCTCATCCCTCACCACCGCGAACCCGCTGGCAATCAACTTTTCGAGATCCCACAGATAGCCGCCTCCGCTATGCTCAGTCAGCTTGAGCACGAACAGGTCGTTCCGGCTCCCGTCGAGCCGCACTCCTTCATCCTTCTCGGTCAGCAGCCAAACGTCGCCCCGATAGTCGGCCGGCTTATAATCATACAGTAAATCAACTTTCAGGCTGCGCGGCTTTGTTTGGAGCAGGTCGCGCATAATCGTTGTCGAGATAAGATTGTAACGCACCAGCGTCCGACAAGTCGCCTCGTAGCTGGCGCCGATGCGCAAAGAGAGCTGATATACGATATTTGGACGGCACAAATCGGCTGTGGTCCAACTCTGACGAGCACAGTGCTGTGCAATCAACCATTTTGGCATCATGAAGGCGATCGCGAACGCGTCGGCCTCGGTTTCCTCAAATTTGCTGCCGGGTTCCGGACTCATCGGCATCCGCCGCAGAATGCTCTCATCATCAAGACTTGGTTCGTGCTCCATTGCGAAATGCCCCAACTCATGGGCGGCGGTGAATCGTTGGATACTCATTGGCCGTTCAGTCGTCACCAGAACGCCGGGTGCGGGGGAACTCAAATAGGCACCGAGCAGGCCCTTGAGCGGACGCAGAAGAAGCGGCAGGCCAAGCGAATGGATCGTGCCGAATACATCGACACTGCCGCCATGTCGTTCGATGATGGCCTGCGTCCCCAACCTGCGATGAAGACGTCCAGCAGTCATAGCGCCTGTCCGTACAGCACTCTCATAGTCCAGCGCCATGATTCAGACCTGTCCGCCTGTGGAGCGCGATCGCAGATACTCCGCAAACCGGCCCAACTCCGCGCGATCATCGGCCGAGAGGTCAGCAACGCGCCGCGCGAGGTGTGCGACATCCGCCGGCAGGCTGGCCGACGCTTCGTCCTCGCCCGTGAAATACGCCGCCGATTGACGATAGAGTTTTGCAAGGCGCGTCAACTCGATCGCTTCTACCTTGCGTTGTCCATTCTCTATATCCGTAAGCGCAGTGCGCGGGATCTTGAGATAGCTTGCTACTTCATCCTGCTTGAGTCCAAGATACTTGCGCGCGTCACGCAGCCGGTCGCCCAACCGCCGTCGGGCGGTTTCGTCATCGACGCCTTGATCGATCGCCGCGTGGTTCATGGTTTGGCTCCCTTCAGCTTCTTCTTCACCCAGGCCCTCTCGATACGAGGCATAAGATGTCCAAGGGCCTCGTTGATGGAATTGTAGCCCCCTGTGCAGACCAAACTTTCGCGCAATTCGAAGCCAACGAACGGCTCAACGACGCAGAGCGTGTCCACCACCGATAAGGAATCCAGTGGAACCGACATCGTTAGCGCACCGCCTTGATCCTGCGGGAACGGGATTCCGCGCAGCTGCGCTTCAGTTCGAGCCACTTCGAGAAGTTCATCGATCAAAGCCTTCATCACATCATTTTTCGGAAATGCTGTGGTTGCTGGTGCCGGAGGGGCAATCGTCGCCATCTCTGCCTCACGTATTTTCCTACATGAGGACCACATAATGTCTGATATTCAGACATTCAAGAGGAATCTGCAAAAAATGGAGCTCGATCGTCAGGAGTGGCGGCGGCACTTCGTCAATCTTTGTGAAATCGCCACGGTACGACTCGGCAGACAGCTGTCGTTCATTCGCAGGACGCCGTGACTTTCTTGCTTTTCGCCAGGCTACGCAGACCGCAACAAGCTGTTGCTTTCAGCTAAATTGATGCCTCTTTGCTCTGCCTCGTAAGCGCAACCAATAATCGGTGCGCCCCTAGCGAGGCAATTCATGAGCGTCATCCCGATCAAATCGCAAGCATCGTCGCGCGGCGCGCGCATGTTGCGCACAGCCCTCGGGCCCGAGATCGCTGCATGGCTTGAAGACGCTTCGGTCATCGAGGTCATGCTCAATCCTGATGGTCGGCTGTGGATCGATCGGCTGGGAGCCGGCATTGCCGATACGGGGAGCGGAATGTCCGCTGCCGATGGCGAGCGGATCATCCGGTTAGTTGCGCACCATGTCGGGGCGGAGGTTCATGCCAAGGCACCGCGGGTATCGGCGGAGCTTCCCGATACGGGAGAGCGGTTCGAGGGGCTTCTGCCTCCGGTCGTAGCCGCGCCGAGCTTTGCGATCCGCAAGCCTGCCGTCGCGGTGTTCACGCTCGCGGATTATGTCGCAGCGGAGATCATGACTGGGTGGCAGGCCGAGGCGCTGATTGACGCCGTTGCTGCCCGCAAGAACATCCTGGTCGCTGGCGGCACATCGACCGGCAAAACGACGCTCACCAACGCGCTGCTTGCTGAGGTCGCCAAGACCGACGACCGGGTGGTTTTGATCGAGGACACGCGCGAGCTGCAATGCGCCGCGCCCAACCTCGTTTCGCTGCGCACCAAGGACGGCGTTGCGACCTTATCCGACCTGGTTCGCTCCGCACTGCGGCTGCGGCCTGATCGCATTCCCATCGGCGAGGTGCGCGGCGCTGAAGCGCTCGACCTCTTGAAGGCCTGGGGTACCGGCCATCCGGGTGGTGTCGGGACGATCCATGCCGGTTCCGCGCTCGGCACGCTGCGGCGCATGGAACAGCTGATCCAGGAGAGCGTGGTCACGGTACCGCGCGCGCTCATCGCCGAGACCATCAATGTCATCGCCGTGCTGGTCCGCGACGGCACCGGCAGGCGGCTGGCCGAACTCGCTCAAGTCACCGGGCTCGATGATCGAGGCGACTACCGCATCCTTCCCATCACCCCCCAAACCAAAGGAGTTATCTCGTGATCCAGACACTTACTCGCGCCCGTGCACGCCTGTCCGCCGCCATGCTCGGCGGCTTCGTTGCCCTTTCCGTCGCCACGCCTGCCCATGCGGCGGGCTCGTCGATGCCGTGGGAAGCGCCGCTTCAGTCGATCCTTGAATCGATCCAGGGGCCGGTCGCCAAGATCGTCGCGGTCATGATCATCATCGCCACCGGCCTTGCGCTCGCCTTCGGCGACACGTCAGGCGGCGCGCGGCGGATGATCCAGATCGTGTTCGGCCTGTCGATCGCCTTTGCTGCCTCGTCCTTCTTCCTGTCGTTCTTCTCGTTCGGCGGCGGGGCGCTGGTCTGATGGACGGAACACCACCCGAGGCCGTGCCGGGCTTTGTCGTCCCCGTCCACCGCGCGCTGACCGAGCATATCTTGCTCGGCGGCGCACCGCGCGGGCTCGCGATCGCCAATGCGACGCTGGCCGCCGCGATCGGGCTGGGGCTGCGCCTATGGATCGCCGGCGTGGTGATCTTCGCTCTCGGCCACTTGGTGTCGGTCTGGGCGGCACGGCGCGATCCCCAGTTCGTCGATGTCGCACGGCGGCATCTGCGCTTTCCTTGCCTTTTGAGGGTCTGAGGCCATGCTTTCGCTTCGCGAATACCGAAACAAGGCCGACCGGCTTGCAGACTTCCTACCCTGGGCGGCGCTGGTCGCACCCGGCGTCGTGCTCAACAAGGACGGCAGCTTCCAGCGCTCGGCCCGCTTTCGCGGTCCCGATCTCGACAGCGCAACGCCCGCCGAACTGATCGCCACCACCGCGCGGCTCAACAGCGCGCTGCGGCGGCTCGGTTCGGGCTGGGCCATCTTCGTCGAAGCGGTGCGCCGGCCGGCGCAGGACTATCCCGCTAGCGATTTTCCCGATCCGGCATCTGCGCTGGTCGAGCGTGAGCGCGCGGCGCAGTTCGCCGAAGAAGGAGCGCATTTTGAGAGTGGCTATTTCCTGACGCTGCTGTGGATGCCCCCTGCCGAGGACGCCGCGCGCGCTGAAAGCTGGCTCTACGAAGGCAAGGCCGAAAAGGGCATCAACCCGAAGGAACTGCTCGACCTCTTCATTGATCGCACAGACCGGCTGTTGCGGCTGGTCGAAGGCTTCGTGCCCGAAGTTTCCTGGCTCGATGACAGCGAGACGCTGACCTACCTGCACAGCTGCATCTCAACGCGCAGCCACCGCGTTCGCGTTCCCGAAACCCCGATGCACCTCGACGCGCTGCTGGCCGACGAACCGCTCACGGGTGGGCTCGAGCCGCGCCTCGGTCGCGCCCATCTGCGGACGCTCACGGTGGTGGGATTCCCCAGTTCGACCTTCCCGGGGCTGCTCGACGAACTTAACCGGCTCGCTTTCGCCTATCGCTGGTCAACCCGCGCGGTGATGCTCGACAAGACCGATGCGACCAAGCTGACGGCCAAGATCCGGCGGCAATGGTTCGCCAAGAGGAAGTCGGTCGCCGCTATCCTCAAGGAAGTGATGACCAATGAGGCATCGACGCTGCTCGACAGCGATGCCTCGAACAAGGCCGCCGATGCCGATGCCGCGCTTCAGGAACTTGGCGCCGACCATGTCGGCCAGGCCTATGTCACCGCCACAGTCACCGTGTGGGACGAGGATCCCGCGCTCGCGGCGGAAAAGCTGCGTCTGGTCGAGAAGGTCATCCAGGGCCGCGATTTCACGTGTGTAGTCGAGGGCATGAACGCGGTCGAAGCCTGGCTCGGTTCGCTTCCCGGCCATGTCTACGCCAATGTCCGCACCCCGCCCATCTCCACGCTCAACTTGGCCCACATGATTCCCCTCTCAGCCGTGTGGGCGGGGCCGGAACGGGACGAACACTTTGCCGCACCCCCGCTCTTCTATGCGCGGACCGAAGGCTCGACCCCGTTCCGGTTTTCGCTTCATGTCGGTGACGTCGGCCATACGCTGATCGTCGGACCGACCGGAGCGGGCAAGTCGGTGCTGCTGGCGCTGATGGCCCTGCAGTTCCGCCGCTACAATCGCGCTCAAGTCTTCGCCTTCGATTTCGGTGGCTCGATCCGTGCCGCTGCGCTCGCTTGCGGCGGCGACTGGCAGGATCTCGGCAATTCTCTGACCGGTTCTGGCCTTTCCGAAGACAGCGCTGGCGCGGTGCTGTTGCAACCGCTGGCGCGGATCAATGAACCTGCCGAACGCAATTGGGCCGCCGAATGGCTGCAGGCGATCCTGACCTCTGAGGGCGTGACCGTCGATCCCGCCTCCAAGGAACACCTGTGGTCGGCGCTGTCTTCGCTTTCAACCGCGCCGGTGGGTGAGCGAACGCTGACGGGACTTGCCGTGTTGCTCCAGTCGCAGGCATTGAAGCAGGCGCTGGCGCCCTACTGCATCGGCGGACCGTTCGGGCGGTTGCTCGATGCCGAGATTGAACATCTAGGCGTAGCCAGCTTCCAGGCGTTCGAGACCGAGGGGCTGACTGGCTCCGCAGCAGCGCCTGCCGTGCTCTCCTACCTGTTCCACCGCATCGAGGGACGGCTCGACGGCTCGCCGACGATGTTCATCATCGACGAAGGCTGGCTGGTGCTCGACAGTCCGGCCTTCGCCGCTCAGCTGCGCGAGTGGCTGAAGACCCTGCGCAAGAAGAACGCGAGCGTGGTGTTTGCGACCCAGAGCCTTGCCGACATCGAGACCAGTGCGATCGCGCCCGCCATCATCGAAAGCTGCCCGACCCGCATCTTCCTGCCCAATGAGCGCGCGGTCGAGCCGCAAATCTTGAGCATCTATCGCCGCTTCGGTCTCAACGACCGGCAGATCGAGATCGTCGCCCGGGCCACTCCCAAGCGCGACTATTACTGCCAGTCGGCGCGCGGCAACCGGTTGTTCGAGCTCGGACTGGGCGAAGTCGCGCTCGCCTACACCGCCACCTCATCGAAGACAGACCAGCTGGCGATTGCCGAACTGACTGAAGCGCATGGGACAGCAGGCTTTGCGGCCGCCTGGCTGCGCCATCGCGGCCTCGCCTGGGCCGCTGACATGCTCCCGGCCGCCAACCCCGTTCCCCCCGCCCAATTGGGCCAAACCAAGGAGTAATGCCATGAAGTCGAGTCTCAAGAAGTCTCTGGGGTTCCGCCAGATGCTCGCAGCCGGTGCTGCCGTGCTGTCGATCACTGTCACCGCGCTGGTTCCTGCGCCCGCTTATGCGCAGTTCGGCGGGATCGTTTACGATCCCTCGAACTACTCTCAGAACATCCTGACGGCGGCGCGCACGCTGGAGCAGATCAACAATCAGATCCGCCAGCTGCAGAACCAGGCGACCTCGCTAATCAACGAGGCGCGCAATCTGCAAAGCCTGCCGCTGACCATGCTTGCACCGCTGCAGCAGCAAATCCAGCAAACCCAGCAATTGCTCGCCCGTGCTCAGGGCATTGCTTATGATGTCCAGCAAGTCGAACGCGAGTTCGGCCGCCAGTACAAGGACATCGATCTCACCGGCAGCCAGCGCGCGATGGTCCAGGGTGCTGAAGAACGTTGGCGCGGAAGCGTCGCAGCGTTCGAGGATGCGCTCAAGGTTCAGGCCGGTGCAGTCAGCAACATCGAAGGTGCACGCACTGCAGTGCAAAGCCTGGTCACCGCGAGCCAGTCCGCAACCGGCGCATTGCAAGCGGCACAAGCCGGAAACCAGCTGCTGGCGCTTCAATCCCAGCAGCTCGCCGACCTGACCGCGACCGTTGCCAGCCTCGGCCGCGCGCAGTCGCTCGACGCCGCCAATGCGGCGGCGGCGAAGGCGCAGGCCCGCGAGCAACTGCGGCGCTTTCTCGCGCCGGGTCGCGGTTACGTTCCCACCACCGCCCAGATGTTCCGGAACTGAGGCGGTGGACACCAAGCTCTTCGCGCGGATCGGAGCCGGGGCGTTCGTCGCCATCGCGCTGACCATGTCCGTGCTCCAGCTGCGCGAAGAGCGCCCGGAACCGCTGCCGGAAGTGATCACGGTGTTCGAACCCGACGGCGATCGACTGCCCGCACAGCTTCGTGCTTGTGCGGCTATGGGCGAACTCGCGCTGTCCTCGCCCGACTGCCGCGCGGCCTGGGCCGAGAAGCGGCGGCGGTTCCTTGGGGTCGAGAGTGACGCCAGCGAACCTGCCGGCGATGCCGCCGTCGACAAGAGCGAAGCTCCGGCTCCGTTATCCGAACCCCAACCAGCAAAGGGCCTCTGACATGGGTGGCACCGGCGTCGTCGACCGCTTCCTCGACATCTTCTCGCGTTACATCGACAGTGGGTTCGGCCTCCTGTCGGGCGAGGTCGCGTTCATCGCAACCACCCTGATCGTGATCGACGTAACGCTGGCCGCACTGTTCTGGTCATGGGGCGAGAACGAAGACATCATCGCTCGCCTCGTCAAAAAGACCCTGTTCGTCGGCGTGTTCGCCTACATCATCGGCAACTGGAACAACCTCGCGCGGATCGTGTTCGAGAGCTTCGCCGGACTTGGCCTCAAGGCCAGCGGCACCGGCTTCACTGCTGCCGAACTGCTGCAACCGGGCCGGGTCGCGCAGGTCGGCATGGATGCGGCGCAGCCGCTGATTACGGCGATCTCCGACTTGATGGGGTTCGTCAGCTTCTTCGAAAATTTCCTGCAGATCATCATTCTGCTGCTGGCCTGGGCGATCGTCATCATCGCCTTCTTCATCCTGTCGATCCAGCTGTTCATCACGCTGATCGAATTCAAGCTGACCACGCTCTGCGGCTTCGTGCTGATCCCGTTCGGCCTGTTCGGCAAGACCGCGTTCATGGCCGAGCGCGTGCTGGGCAACGTCGTGTCGAGCGGCATCAAAGTGCTGGTCCTCGCGGTAATCGTCGGCATCGGCTCGACTATCTTCACCGAGTTCACCAGTGCGATCGGCGCAGAGCCGACGATCGAGGACGCGCTTTCGATCATGCTCGCCAGCCTGTCGCTGCTCGGCCTCGGTATCTTCGGCCCCGGCATCGCCAATGGGATCGTCTCGGGCGGTCCGCAGCTAGGCGCAGGCGCGGCCGCCGGGACCGCGCTGCTTGCCGGCGGCGCTGCTGCTGGCGCACTTGCCGGTGCGCGGATGGCAGGCGGCGCGGTCGCCAGTGCTGCATCCAACGTCGCGCACGGCACCTCGCGCGCCGCAGGCGGTGCGACCATGACCTATGCGCTGGGTTCGGCGGGCAAGTCGGGCGCAGCTGCAGTCGGCTCCGGCATGGCTGCGGTCGGCGAATCCGCAGTCGGTGCAGCAACCTCGCCGCTGCGTAAGGCCGGCGACGGAATGAAGCAGTCGTTCCGTGAGGGCAGCCGCGCCGCGATCACCAACACCGGCGGCACGATTACCCCCGGACCAAACACACCGCCCCCACCGCCACCCACAGCCGACGCAGGCCAACCCGCCTGGGCAAAGGCGATGAAGGACCGGCAGACCATCGCGCACGGCGCGACCATCGCCGCCCACACGCTGAAGTCTGGCGACAGCCACGGCGGTGGGGCTTCCATCGACACTTCCGAAAAGGACTGATCGCCATGTTCCGACGCCCCTCGATCCGCTACGGCAAAACCCCTGAGCCCGAAACGCCCTACCAGCGCGCCGCACAGGTCTGGGATGACCGGATCGGCTCGGCCCGCGTCCAGGCGCGCGGCTGGCGGCTTGCCTTCTTCGGTGCCCTTGGCCTCTCCACCTGCCTCACTGCCGGGATCATCTGGCAGGGCGCGCGCGGATCGATCATCCCTTGGGTGGTGCAGGTCGACAAGCTTGGTGAGGCGCTAGCGGTCGCACCCGCCGATGTCGGTTACATGCCCTCGGACCCGCAGGTCGCGTTCCATCTCGCCCGGTTCATCGAGCAGGTCCGCGCCGTCCCCGACGATCCGATCATCGTGCGACAGAACTGGCTGCGCGCCTATGACTTCGCGACCGACCAGGGCGCGCTAGCGCTCAACGACTATGCCCGGACCAACGATCCGTTTGCCCTGATCGGCAGGGAGCAAGTTGGTGTGGACGTAACCAGCGTCATCCGCGCCTCGCCGACGAGCTTCCGCGTCGCCTGGGTCGAACGCCGCTACCGCGACGGCAGCCTTGCCGAAACGAGCCGCTGGACCGCGATCCTGACCATCGTCGTCCAGACCCCACGCACTCCCGATGCCCTGCGCAAGAACCCGCTCGGCATCTTCGTCAACGCCATCAACTGGTCGAAGGAACTCGGATCATGATCAGCACTCTTGCAGCGGCCAATAGCCGCATCGCCATTGCCTTGCTCGCAGCGAGCACCGCACTTGCCTCCCCCACGCAGGCCAAGGACCAGCCTGCTGCGCCTGCGG
Source organism: Sphingobium xenophagum NBRC 107872 (assembly GCF_000367345.1). Taxonomy (GTDB): domain Bacteria; phylum Pseudomonadota; class Alphaproteobacteria; order Sphingomonadales; family Sphingomonadaceae; genus Sphingobium; species Sphingobium xenophagum. Next base: position 93,803 of record NZ_BARE01000006.1, on the reverse strand, counting down.
TCCCCAACGAGGTATCGCAGGCGCTCAATACCGAACCGATAGTCGTGGCGATTCCCGTACCGCTGCCTCTTCCCGGCCAACTCAAACAGTTTCCGCAGCGCACCCCTCCCCACGCTGCGGGCCGCTCCCGCCCGTCCCAGAGTCGCCCCACTCTCCAGGACAGGCTGGGAGCGGCAATGGAGGCGGCGCGGGTGCAGCCCGAGCGCACCGGGTTTATCAACGCGATCCAGGTCTTCCCTTACACCGAAGGCGCGCTTTATCAGGTCTATGCCAAGCCCGGCCAGGTGACCGACATCGCGCTGCAGGAAGGCGAGCAGTTGGTTGGCTCGGGACCGGTCGCATCCGGTGACACAGTGCGCTGGATGATCGGTGATACGGTCAGCGGCAGCGGGCCTGCGTCGCGGGTCCACATTCTGGTGAAGCCCGTCCGTCCCGACATCGCGACTAATCTGGTGATCAACACCGACCGGCGCACCTATCATCTGGAGCTGCGCGCCAATCCGTCGGTCTACATGGCGTCGGTTTCCTGGACCTATCCGCAGGACGAGCTGATCGCGCTGCGCCAGGCCCGGATCGAAGCGATCGGAGCTGCACCCGTTGCAGCGGGCATCGACCTCTCGACGCTCAACTTCCGTTACGCGATCGACGGTGATCGCCCCGACTGGCGGCCGCTGCGGGCGTTCGATGACGGGGTCCGCGTGTTCATCGAGTTCCCCGAGAGCATCGCGCAGGGCGAACTGCCGCCGCTGTTCGTGATTGGTGCCAAGGGCGAGGCTGAACTGGTCAACTACCGCGTCGCTGGCCGCTACATGATCGTCGACCGGCTGTTCGCCCGCGCCGAGCTGCGGCTTGGCGGACGCAAGGGCCAGCAGACGGTGCGGATTGTCTCTAACCGGCGGGGGCGGGCATGACCGGCGAGGATGAGGACGATCGCACGAAAACGCCGCCCGTTGATCCCGACAGCGCGGTCAAGCTGCGCGGCGATCCGCCGCGCGTGATGCGTCTGTCGCGGAAAGCCATCGGGATCGCCTCGGCCTGCGGATTTGCGCTGGTCGGCGGCGCGCTGATCTACGCGCTTCAGCCTGCTGGCAGGAAAGGTGCTGATGAACTCTACAACACCGATGGCGTGGCTGTGGCCGACAATCTTGCGGGCGCGCCCAAGGATTACGGCCAGATGCCCAAGCTCGGGCCGCCGCTTCCCGGCGACCTTGGCAAGCCGATCCTCGATGCCCAGCGTCGCGGGGACGTGGCTGCCCTACCGCCAATTGGAGCTCGGCCGTCTGCGGCTCCGATCGATCCCGCAGTCGCTGCCGCTGATGCCACCCGACAGCGCGCCGAACAGGAACGTGAAGCCGCGCGCGGTAGCCGCCTGTTCTTCTCCGGCGGATCGCCGGGAAGTGGCAGTGCTGGCCTTGTCGGCCTGCCGCCACCAGCCGAAGCTCCGGCTGCAACGCCTGCGGCAGGGCCGCAGTCCGATGCTGCCCGCAAGCAAGCCTTCCTTGAACGCGCCAGCGACCGGCGCACAGTGTCGGGCGAGCGACTGACCGGACTGGCCTCTCCTTCAATCCTGCAAGCGGGATCGGTCATACCGGCGGCACTCATAACCGGCATCCGCTCTGATCTGCCGGGGCTGGTAACCGCGCAGGTCACCCAAAACGTCTATGACAGCCCGACCGGGCGCATCCTGCTCATCCCGCAAGGCTCACGGCTGATCGGCGACTATGACGCCGATGTCGCGTTCGGGCAGAGCCGGATCCTGCTCGCCTGGAACCGGCTGATCCTCCCCGATGGCCGCTCAATCGTGCTCGAACGTCAGCCCGCGTCCGACCCGCGCGGGTTTGCTGGGTTGCAAGATGGCACCAATTACCATTGGGGCGGCGTTTTGAAGGCCGCACTTGTCTCGACGCTTTTGGGTGTTGGGTCGGAACTGGGGTCTGGCAATGATAGCGATCTGGCCCTTGCTGTCCGGCGCGGGACGCAGGACAGTATCAATCGCGCAGGCGAGCAGATCGTCAGCCGGGAATTGAATGTCCGCCCGACGCTGACGATCCGCCCTGGATTTCCGGTGCGGGTGTTGGTTACCCGTGACCTGATTTTGGGAGGTGGGCAATGACACGGCTGAAGTTGGCCGATCTCGCCGACGAGAAGCCGGTGCGGCTGACGGTCGAGGTGTCGGCACGGTTGCACCGCGAACTGCTGGCATATGCCACTGTATTGAACGGCGGCGATACCAAGGGTGCGCCGACGCCGGAGCGGCTAATTCCGGCGATGATCGAGCGGTTTATCGCGACGGACCGAAGCTACGCGAAAACGCGTCGCGTGGTTCAGCCTGGGTAACGCTCTTCGATCAACTTGAAGAAGCGTTGGAGCGCGGGGTTACCGTTGTCCTCGCGCCAGTAGAGCGCATATTCTAGGCGGGCCGGACCTGTCGGATCGTGGATTTCAATGAAACGCAGATCGGTCCAGGTGATGCCTTGAGACGCTTCGGTGGCGATCGAGATGTAACGCTTCGCCGCGACCATACTCAAAACACTCTCGAGACTGGTGTCCTGGAGGATGACGCTGGGTAGTTTTCCTTGCTCGGTCAGTCGGGCGGCGATGACGTTGCCAAAGATCGGACCTAGTCCTCCCGCAGGGACAACGAAGACCTCACGGCGCAGATCCTGCCAGTAGATCTGGTCCTTCTGTGCCAAAGCATGATCTTCGGGCACAGCGGCGAAGAGGCGCTCGGACCATATTCGGCGCGAGGAAATACCAGCCTCGCGATGCCCGATCGGCGCAACCGCGACATCGATAGTGTGTGAATGGAGGCCGTGAAAAAGCTTTTCCAGACCCGCTTCGATTCCATCAAACTGGACGTCCTCGAATTTCGTCAAATAGTCAGAAATCGCTAGTCTGAGTTTTCCGGCCATCAGGGGTGAGCAATAACCGACCGCGATCCGACCTTGCAGGCCGTAGCTGACATTGCGGGCAGTCGTTCGCAAATTGTCGACATCGGTGATGATGCGACGGGCCTGCTCAATGAAAGGGCGACCGTTCTCGGTAATCTCTGCGCCGCGCGTTGAGCGTTCGAACAGCTTGACGCCCAGACGATCCTCAAGCTGTTGCACTTTCCGGCTCAAGGTTATCTGTTTCACGTTGAGCGCCGCGGCAGCTCGCGAGAAGCTCTTTGCATCCGCAGTAGCGACAGCAAACCGAAGTTGGTGGATCTCGATCGCCATCAAGGTTTCTAACCCTCTGCACTTGCGCCTTGTCCGACTGAAAACAGCAAAACTGCTAAAATGTGAACGACCGATCAGGTGATTTTACGCAATTTTACGATTGACAAATCGAACCGTCACCAACTGCCCGAAGCGAATTCAGTATTGAAATGCTTGCGTAATTACAAAGACTTTGACTTTCCGGTCCGCTTGGGGCGCACCCGGGGTTGAAGGCGGCCGTGGCATTGAAACTCATCGCTGATAGCGGTCCGATTCACCGAGAAATTGCGGGCATCCGCCCGGAGCAGCACTCCCATCGGATCTTGGTGGTTACGCACGGCAGTGCAGCAACACGCAGGATCGAGGGTGATTCCCCGGTTCTGATCCTGACGGACGTGATGCTGGCCTTGTCTTCGGCAACACGATCAGTGCGGGCTGCGGTGCCACGTGTCTGCCTATCAGGCGCGGCCTCAATGAACTCGGCTCCCGCAGAGCGGAGGGAAGCACCTGGCACTATCGATCAACGACATTACGATGCGAACTGACCATCGAGGTCGCTAACCAGTTTCTCGATTGACAGGCATGGGTCGGAATTTTGGCCGCAATGCGACAGTGTCCGCTGTTGGCGTGTTGCATTTGCCCGAATGCCATCGGGAAAAGAAGTGTTGAGGGCCGCGCTCCGGGGATTTTAAGCACGGCCCTCAAGGGACTTTCGCGAGGAAGGGAGATTGCTCGCATGGCTTGGATAGGCGACTCAGCCTAGCAAACCTTTTATAATCAGTAATTTGTTGTAAAATGACTAGTTCACTCCGATGCCTCAGCCAGTGACGGGATTGAATGTCCAGCCTCCCGATGGGTTGCGACAGGCACGTAAATCCTGTGTCTCGCTTTGCCCACCGACTGTGATTGTTTGCCGGACTATCTTGCAGTCCGTAGTCGTCGATATCTCAGGCGTAAGGAAGGCTGATGAGACGTAACCTTGGCCCACACCGTTTTTTGTGACGAGAAGCCAATCACCGGATCCAGTAGCTGCGGGGACCCACAATCGCTCGTTTGGGGTCAACTGGCCTAGGATTGCTCCCGCGAGTCCTGGCGAACTGCGCACGTTCACTCGGCTTGCAGCAGTATAATACCCGTCAATGCGTTGGTAGTCGGCGATCGGTTCAACGCCCGGTGCCAAGGATAGTCCAGTCACTCCTTTGGACTGATCTGTCAACACGCGCGTCGATCCCGATGAACCGGTTGACTGATTGGACCAACTTTGCGCCTGGCCAGTTTCGGCCGATCGCGCCAAGGCAGCTTCAGCCTTGGCCTGATCATTGCGCTGTAACTTGCAGCCCAATGCCGATCCTGCCGCCGCTCCAACGGCAGCGCCAACGACCGTGCCAATTTTGCGATTGCCGCCACCAGCTACACGATTGCCTAGTAACCCACCGGTTACGCCACCAACAGCAGCACCAATCTCTTGCTTGGATCCTGACGCGGAGCATCCAAAGATTGAACTGAATAGGCCGGTGCTAGGCGGCTTTGGAGCGACAACGCCGCGCGCACTGCTCAAAACACCGTCGATCGCGCCAGATCCGCCACTTTGGGCCAGAGCTGGTGAAATGACAGCGCACATCGAGGTGCCGATCATAAAAAATTTCAGAAGCAGTCGACTTGCCATCACGGATCTCCCAATCTCGAATTCACGGTTTTGGGAGAGTCTACATGAACCAATGATTCACAAAGCAAGGTTTTGCAATAATTTACAAATAGATACGATTGTTTACAGAAACGGCGCCATCAAACTGCGATGCCGATCTGCCTTTGCAAATCGTGTACTGGGCTAGGCGCAGTCGCCACACGGTTTCGCCCGCCGCGCTTAGCTGCATAAAGGTTCTCATCCGCATGAGTAAATGCTACGCGAACAGGGTTGGTTGCACTGTGTAGGCTCACACCGATGCTTACGCTGAGCGGGACTGACGTGTCGGCAACGGAGAAGTCGAGAGCCTCGACCGCCTTGCGGACATCCTCGGCGATATGACGGGCCTGGCGTAAATCGGCTCCGGGGATGAAAACGCCGAACTCTTCGCCGCCCAGGCGACCAACAAACCCCGGTTGTGGGGTAGAGACATCAATTGCATTGGCGATTTGGACCAGAGCAATGTCGCCGGAATAATGTCCGAAGCTGTCATTGATGGATTTGAAGCGATCCGCGTCGACGATCAATAGTGCACCATCTTTATCCTCAGCTCGAATTCGATCTACGAAGAACGAACGATTGAGAATTCCGGTCAAGGCATCAAAGCTGATGAATGCGAGAAGGCGCGAAGCACGATCACCGTTTTGCTCGTCTTCGCGTCGCGCAAGCCAGACAGAAACCGTGAGGAGCATGACAACAGCTAACGACTGCCGGACCATTACGTTGACATCGAGTTCGCCATTTGCAACCGCCGAAAAGATGCTCGAACCCACGATTCCTGCGACGACACAGGTCGCGGTCCGCACCAGCATTAGGTGCGTTCCGGTGCGCCACCGGGTAGGATCAGGAGGGGTCGTTACGTGCATGACGGCTTTCACCTTTCAGCGTCGTTTTTCGCACGAGGCCATGGTGAATTGCGCTAATGTTCGTAGTTAATCGCTTGGAACACTTGTCAAATTCGGGTTCTTATAACGAACAAGTCGTAAAAAATTGTATTCCTCCGGATCCAGATCACAAAGCAGTCGGAGCCTCGAGACGACAGTCACCTGAGATCATCGGTCCGAGCCTTGAGCTTAATTGACGCAATTGGGCGGCGCTGGCTCGCCGGCCGTACCGATTGCGAGAATCTAGGATTTCCGCTAACCTTAGGAAGCCACAAAAAAGACGATAAATTATGGGCCTCGCTACCGCCTCCAGATTTGCAATCCTTGCAGCTTTCGCTTGCTGCGTCGCGGGCTGTGCAATCATTCCTGCGCCTGTCACTTCATCGACTGGTAATGTGTCACCGCAGCGACCGTTCCGACTGATTTACGACGGCGTGACGACACCCTTGTCGCGCGGTGCAACCGATGCAGTTCGCCAGCTATTGACGGTTCAGGGTTACCGTATCGATTCAAGCGCGAATCTTGCCCTTGAAGTAAGCATCGCGCGTCGTGGTACCGATGTCGCATTCAGTGCCGGACAAGGTCCTGCTGGTTCGGGAACCGCGGAAGGACGAGGCAGATCCCGGCCGCTAGCACTGTGTGTCAATCGCATCACCCGGCTGACAATTTCCATCGTCGAACTCGAACAAGCCAAGCTTATTTATCGCGGAGTTGCCGAAGTTGTAGGATGTAGCGAGCCTAGCTCAAACGATCTGCATATCCTTGCAGCCGCAGCGATGAAGTCGTTACGCCGGGTCGATTGATTCAGGACCGACCACCACAGGAAATGCGATCACAAAAGTCGTCCCGCCGGTTGCCGATTCTAAGGTGATCGCCCCCCCCATCAGATCGACCGCTCGCTTGACGAAGGCCAAGCCAAGTCCGGCACTCAACTCTTTGGATGGATCGTTCGGTCCGAACCGCTGGAAGAGCGCCGCCAACCGCTCGGGCGGGATGCCTGGACCATGATCGGCTACCGTGCATTCTAGATAGTCGCAGGTGGCGGCTTCCGACCGCTCTTTCAGCCGGATCGAACAACGGACCACTCCAGACTTCGGGCTGTACCTGATCGCGTTGTCCAGCAGATTGGCGATCGCCCGCATCAGCAGGGACGAGTCCCCCGCAATTAGCGGAGGCTCATCCAGACCTTCGACCGAAACGCGGACCTGTTTGCTTTTCGAGACATCATAGACCCGATCGACAGCTTCATCGGTGATGGCACGAAGGTCGATCAATGACTGCTCCGGCGTAAGCGCCGAAAGTCTGGCAAGCTGCACGAAATCGTCTGCGAGCTTGAGTGATGTCTTGGCGTGATCGGCAATCCGATCGAACGGCATGTCTTTCGCCGGATTCTTGCGCGCAATTTCGAGAACGCCCAGGATGCGCGCAAGCGGCGCGCGCATGTCGTGCGAAAGAAACTCAAGAAACTCGTTGCGCTCGCGTTCGTTTGCGCGGCGCTCGCTTATATCGGCCATTCTCAAGACCGTGCTTTGACCAGCAGCAGATGAACCCAGGCTAACTTCGCGAACAAGCATCGTCCGGCCATCGGTCAGTTCGATCTCGTCTGCCTCTACGTGCCTACCTTTCGCGACCTCAACCATGCAACCTTCGACACTTCGGCCCTCGACTTCCGGCCCGAAGATACCTTTTGCACGACTGTTCGCCAGAACCACTCTGCCTTCGCTGTCCACGACGCACATTGCATCGGGGGCGCTCTCGATCACATCCTGAACGAAGCGCCGCCGCTCGCCGAGTTCTCCGATGAGGTCACGAAGTCTCGCGCTGGCAGTCGCAATCGTATCGAGTCCAAATCGGCCACGGCTATCCGACCTTGCCGCATCGAGATCATCGCCTAGCGTCACCACTTGCTTTTGAACGAACCGGTCAAGCGCGCTCAGTCTGCGCCAACTCCACATAGGATAGGCGAGCATCAACCCGGCGAGCAGCGGGGCCGGCGTTAGCCAGATTTTCAGCCAAGCCAGCGCGCCAACGGATACCGCTGACCCAAGCAGCGCCGCAAGCGCCGAGAGCAGCAATGCCCGATCTGGCGGAAGCCACCAATAGGCTGCCATCAGCAGCAACAGTGTGAATGACGCGAACAAAATGGCGGTCATTGGCGCGGCGTCGCGCAGCCACACGCCTTGTAGCATCGCGCTCAGCATGTTTGCCTGCACTTCAACGCCTGACATCACACTTCCCGCGGGGCCAGGAACTGACAGAATGTCGCCATTGCCTTGGGCGGTTGCACCAACCAGCACAATTCGGCCTTTGAGCAGGCCTTGTGGCACTTCACCTCGAACGATGCTCACAGCGGACACAGCCGAGAACGAGCCGGCCGGATTGAACGGGATAATCATCTTTTGCCCAAAGTCGGGCACAGCGACGCCGGCATTCTCGGCGACCACTTTCATCATGTGCGGATGGGCTTGTGCGCCGTCCTCGATGCTGAGATCGGCGTGCCGGACCTGACCATCCGCATCGAACACGACGTTGACATGCCCTGCCTTTTGCGCGGCATTTCGCAAATTTGGGAGTGGCAGCTGGACGTCAAGAGGGCCGCCATTCATCTCGGAAGTCGTTATATATGTCGGCAGGACGACTTTTTTTGAGCGGCCCAGCGCATCTGCTAACTCAGCATCGTCTTCTGGCGTAGACGGTTCGACGAACAGCACGTCGTAACCAATCTGGGCGACGTTGCCTTCGGTCAGTCGATCGATCAAGCGTGCATGCACCGATCGCGGCCACGGCCAGCGGCCGAATTCCGCCAGACTGGCCTCATCGATCTGAACAATGAGAATTCGAGCATCGGGCTCTGGCGCAAACAAAATCGCCGCGCGGTCGAACAGCCAAGCACTTACTTCTTGGCCTGCACGTGACTGAGCTGCGAAGACGGTGACTGCCAAGCCCAGCAGTAAAACGGTGATCCATTCCAAAACCAGCCGATTCCGCCATGGTGCCTTCTCACTTGTCAACGACGAGTGGCTCAAGCGGAGTCCAGACCTCAATGTAACGCCCTTGTTCGTCGCGCACCTGGCCGATGCGCCACGTATAAATCCCGCGTGCAAGTCCGCTCACCGAAAGCTCATTCACCGATAGGCTCGGCTCGTCAATCAATGGAACTTGAGACCCGCTGCCATCGAACAATTGAAAACGAACGAGTGCGCCGTCGCCAAAGTCCCACTGGAACCGGACCGATCCGTCGACCCCATTAGAGGGACTTGAGCGCAAGGCCTGAAGTTTTCGCGTAAATTGCTGCTTCTGAGGCAACCCTTCGAGCCCGCTCGGCGCGATTGCCATGGCCCGGACCCAGTACGCGCCGTCGGGCAGGGAGCCCAGGTCTACTGTTGGTGTAGGCGAGCGTGCTCCTTTCACGATTTCAACGAAAGCTGAATCCTTGGCAATTTCGATATGGTATCCAACCGCGCCTTGAGACGGAATCAGAGCAAACCCGACCGTGCTGCGCGACTGAACTTCCCCAGGTCGGGCAAAGGCAGGCGGCGGCAAAAGTTCTTCCTTGTTGACCCGTCCGCTGGAACTTGCGGCTGCACCGAACCCGCCGGGCAGCGCAGTGCTAGCTGTTCGGCCATCGACGTTGACCACCACATTGCCTTCGACGACTTCGGTCAGCGATGCATCGGGGCCGTCATAGCCGATCCTGAAAACCGTGCCGCGGACGGCCGAGATGGCAACCGGTGTTCGCATTCTGAACCGACTGCGATTGTCGCGCAGCGGTACAACCGTAGTTTCGGTCCGCCCTCGCTCGATCGCGAAATCGGTATCGGTGCCTCGTGTCAGAAGATAAGTGCGCAACCTGATCACTCGAACCCGCGCGTTCGAGGGCAAGGCAATTCGCGAACCCCCGTCCAGCTGCAGTGTCAGATAGCCGTCAACTCCGGTTTCGACGACATCGCCCTCGGTAACCCGCCCGCCCAGTTCCAATGGCATTGAACGCCCAGCTCGCGTCACATGGGCGGACCCACGCAACGATATGACCGTAGCTGACAATCGCGAAAATTTGAGCACGCTTGTCGGGATGACGATCTTCGCGCCGACCCTCAGACGATTGGAATCTGTCAGTCCGTTGGCCCGCTCGACCTGCAGATAGGCGGTAGGAGAGACAAAATACCGTTGGCCAAGACCGATCAAGGTATCGCCTTCGCGGATTGTGTAGATGATTTCGTCTTTGTCGCGAGACAGTTCCTGCGCCCACAGTGGAGTAACCGACACCAAAGGTACGGCCAACAGCAGGAGTGCGAGGCTAAGTCGCTTGGTCATTCGTTCGCGTAGGTATCCAACCTATAACCGTATCCAAAGATCGTTTGGAGACGATGGCCGTTTTCCGGCCGCAAGTCGAGCTTGGTGCGTACCTTGGAAACATGCATGTCGAGCGTTCGCGTCGAGAGATCGACCGCATTGTTCCAGATTTTTTCAAGGATGTATCCGCGCGACAAGGGGCGCTGCAAGTTCTCGAAGAACAGCAGCGCAAGTTCAAACTCCTTTGCCGTCAAGCGCACTACCTTGTCATCAAAGCCCACGGTCTGATCCAGCCGGTCAAACGAGTAGCGGCTATGTTGTTCCAGCCTTGATCCGCGCTGATCGTCCTGGCCCCTTCGCAGGGCTGCGGCGACCCGGGCACGGATCACTTCCTCACTCCCTGGTTTTGAGATAAAATCGTCGGCACCCGCATCGAGCGCGTGAACTATGTCCTGCTCGTCATTTCGAGAGGTGAGCACAATGATCCGCGGGACTTGGCGGAGGTTTTGTCTGGCCCAGGCGATTACGTCGAGTGCTGAAAACCCCGGCATATTCCAATCGAGCAGCAGCAGATCGAAGGTTTCGTTCTTCAACGCAGCGACAACCCCGTGACCTCTGGCGAAGCACATGCAGGTGTGCCCGGCTCGCTCAAGCACGCCCATCGCGTAGTCCAGCGCCTCCTTGTCATCGTCTGCAATCGCGATCCGCATTCAAGTTTCCACATTCAAATCCAAGCTTCATTTTGGTCTCTTACGCAAGAATGTTGACTTGGGCCTCATTCCAAAGGAAAATTTACAACAATTTACAGGACTTTTGGGAAAGGGCTTGTAATTCCACGCACTTTCACCGTCGCTTGGAAAGCTGCAGATCGGTCTTAGTGCCGGAGAGTGATATGGCGGGCAAGGTGAAGGGCCAATGTCGGCTTGTTGGCGGGACATGAAAACTGTCCATTCGTCGTTGAAGCTCAATTTGCCCTCCGCCACGCGGTAAGTTTGCGAACAACTAGCCTTCCATGGTTTCCTCGTGACAGCAGGGAGCAGGATTTCAGCACAAATTACTGAATTTTACATAGCTGCCACTTTATCGGAGCCAAAGCTCTCCGAGCTAGTTCCGAGTCGGAAATCCGTGGCTTTCGGATTCAGGCGAGTCGCTGGTGGCGCGTTGCACGACCGCAAATGTCGAAATTCCTTACAACGTTTTACGTTTGCAAAAGTGTTTGTTTACCATCTTGCTGGCATGTGGACCTCGTTGAAAACAGCAACGGGTCCATCAAATGCCTTCCATGCAATCCACTGAACGCAATAACGCCTGGCGTGCTTCGCCACTGAAGCGCAGTGGTGTTGCCGTGCTCGCTTTGGCGACCGCGCTGGCCAGTACGCCGGCCTTTGCCAATCCGGCGGCTAACGCAGCGAGTTTTTCGCAAACGACAGCTGGAGCGGTTTCAACGACCGTTCCAGACGGAACCTGCTCTGCAATAACCAGCACGCGTGGCGGCGCGGGAGCATCTTCGGGTGTTGCAGCGACCAACGGAGGCCTGGGCGGCGCAGGTGCAGTAATTAATGCCCGCTTTGCGGTATTGCCTGGCCAAGCCGTCACGGGAACGGTGGCAAGCGGCGGTCGGGTTGGCAACGTCTCTTTGACCGCGCCGAACAACGGGACCGGCACGGCGAACGGCGGCAGCGGAGGCACTGCGACGGGTACTCTTCACCGTGGCGGCGGCGGTGGCGGCAGCTCTTCAATTTCAGTTGCAGGATTGAAACTGGTTGAAGCTGGCGGTGGCGGCGGTGGCGGTGCCTCGCATGGTGCGACCACCTTGGCCAATGGCGGCGGCGGCGGTTTTACCGGCATTGCACCTGGCGCGGTGGCTTCCGGCACGACCGGGACCGTCGGCTTTGACAGTACCACACCCACTCCCACTGTTGGCGGCGGCGGCGGTGGTCAGCCCGCTGTTGGTGGCTCTGGGGGCGTGCATTCAGGAAACGCGGCTCGCAACGGCTTCATTGGTGGCGGAATCGGTACCGGCACGGGCGGAAATGGCGGTGTTGATGCAACGACCGATACCGGCGGTGGCGGCGGCGGTGGGTACACCGGCGGCGGCGGCGGTGCATCGACCGTCAATTCAACCGTAACCGGTGCAGGTGGCGGCGGCGGCTCTAGCTTTGTTCGTGGCACCTCACCAACAGTTACTGCTCCTGCGCCAACGACTGTAAGCGGGGCTGCGGGTCCATCACCAGCGGGCGGTGCCGTCGTTGGGCCCACGGGCTTTATCACGATCGATTGGGTTCCCTGCGTTTACACGCTGGCGGTCACCAAAGCGGCTTCCGCACCATCGGTAAACGCCGGCCAATCAGTTCGCTGGACGATCACCGTTCGAAATGAGGGTCCCGACCCCATGACCAAAGGCGACCTGGTGACGCTCACCGACACGCTTCCCAGTGGCGGTGGCTCAGTTTTCCAAGTTGTCTCGGTTTCGACAACAGCGGGGTCTACAGATCCCAATCTGGCAAGCGGCGCGGTCACTTGCACCGGCGTAGCTGTTGGCGGCACGATGCCTTCCAGCACCGTCTGCTCGCGCGCCTATAGCGCGCCCTCTGCGCCAGGTGCTCCGTCAGGGAGTACGCGGGGACTGAATTCAGGTGAAACCCTGACAATCACCTACGATCAAGTGTTCGACAATGCGATCCCGGCCGCGAGCATCACCAACCAGGCGTCAGTCGTGGATCGCTCTTCCACGAGCGGCACGGGCGATATCATCGGCGTTACGGCCAATCGTTCTGCTTCGGCAGGCACAAGCGTCGTACCGTATGATCTGCGTGTAACCAAAACCAGCTCCTCGACATTCATGCCTGCTGGATCGGTGATTACTTGGAATGTCGCTGTAACCAACATCGGCCCAGGCGACATGTTTGGTCCAGACGCGACCGTTGCCAATCCGCTGATCGTGACCGATGCGGCACCGACAACGAACGTTTCTGCACCGACCAGCTTCACGTCGTCGGGTCCAGCCGGGGCCTGCACCTATAGCTCGGGTACAATCACCTGCCCAGCGGCGCTACCGTTCAACGGCACGCAGACGTTCACATTCCAGCAGACGATTAACGCTGGAACCGCTGGCGGAACTTCGATCCCGAACTCGGCCAGCGCGATCGATTATTTCACTGGCGACAGCAATGATAGCGCCACAGCCACGGTCACGGTTCAGGGAACCGCGGATTTGCAGGTGACCAAGTCGAATGGCGTGAACATTGTCACCTCAGGCAACACGGTGACTTACTCTGTCGTCGTGACCAACACAGGGCCCGATCCGGTTACTGGTGCCATGGTCACCGACGTGGTCGGGGCCGGCTTGACCTGCCCCGCCTCAAACCCGGTGACGATTACCGGGAGTGGTGTGCCGGGTGGCAGCTTCACGATCACCGATCTGACCGGCGCCGGGATTGCCCTCGGAACCCTCAACACCGGCCAATCGGCCACCCTCACATATTCTTGCCAGGTGAACTGACATGACCACCGCCAAACGTCCGCGCAACACGGCTCGCGCAATCGATTTAATCCTTCGGATTAGCTGTTCAGCTTGCGTGGCGCTTGCTGCCACAACGCCCAGCATTTCGGTCGCACAAACAGCGCTCGACACTGTGACCGTGACGATCCCTGAAGAAAGCCACAAGCCGTCAACTGACATTACGGTGGTCAAGGAACAGACCGCCAGTGGTTTCATCATTTCGGTCACGAATACCGGACCTGAGGCTGTGAGCGGCGTCATCGTCTCTGACTCAGTGGGCCGCGGGCCATCCTGTCGTCCGACCAATCCGGTTGCGATTGCCGCAAGCGGCTCGCCGGCTGGAGCTTCGTCAACAGGCGGCAAAACCATCGCCAATCTTACCGGCCAAGGCATCGCGCTTGGCACACTCAACAGCGGCCAGACGGCCACGCTTACCTTTACTTGTCAGGGGAATTAATCATGAACAGCAACATCGTCACGCTTCGCCCCGGCAAGTTCCGGAAATCTCTAGTCCAGCTGCTTTCGACGGCAGGAACGATCATCGCGATTTCGGTTCCCGGTGCGGCCTTTGCTCAGACAGCCGTTAACACCGCGCGAGTCGCTGCTCCGACCAATACCTTTGAAAGCAATACTGCAAACAACGAAGCGGTCGACACTGACACCGTTCTCGCAGTAGTCGTCGCCACCAACGACAGCGCTTCGGGCATCAACGGCCTGGCTGGCGGGACCGGTGTGGTCAACGCGTTTGCCTCTGACACGATCAACGGGGTTGCGGCTTCGCCGTCGAACGCGGTGCTCTCGGTCGCTGCGGGCTCTTCGGTCCCGGCCGGCCTGACCTTCAACACCTCGACCGGTAACGTCGATGTGGCACCGGGCACGCCTGCTGGCACCTACAGCTTCGACTACACCATCTGCGAGGCGCTCAACCCGACCAACTGCCAGACCGCGACCATCACGGTCACCGTCGTCGCCGCCGCCATCGCCGCCGATCCGGACACGGTCGCTGGCGTCAACGGTGCCACCGGTTCGCCCAACGTCCTCGATGTGCTCGATGGCGATACCCTCAACGGCAGCCCGGTCACGCTGGCCCAGGTCAACCTCACGGTGACCACGCCCGCCACCCCGGCAAGCCCAGGTGCTCCGGTGCCGACCCTCAACCCGGCCACCGGCCAGGTCTCGGTCCCGGCCGGAACGCCAGCTGGCACCTACACGATCACCTACCAGATCTGCGAACAGCTCAACCCGACCAACTGTGCAACCAACACCGCTACGGTCACGGTGAACCCTTCGGTCGATCTGGTGATGACCAAGAGCAACGGGACATCAAGCGTCTTCTCGGGAAGCACGACGACCTACACGCTTACTGTCACAAACAACGGTCCGGATTCTGCGACCGGAGCTGTCGTGACCGACACGCCGGGGGCTGGTCTGACCTGCCCCGCCGGTAACGCGGTTACGATCTCCGGTCCGGGTGCGCCGGTTGGTAGCTACACGATTGCCAACCTCACCGGTGCCGGGATCACGCTCGGAACCCTGGGTAATGGTCAGTCTGTCACGATCACCTACTCCTGCCAGGTCAACTAATCATGCGTAAGCTGACTCCCAAAAGTGGCTCTGAACGGGTGCGCAGGCGACTAGGTCGCCTGCTCTCCACGGCCGGCCCGATCCTTGTCGTTGCCTGTCCAGCTGCAGTGCTGGCTCAGGTAGCGGTGAACACCGCGCGGGTGACGGTCAGCTCAGGCACGTTCGAGACCGTCAAGACCAACAATGAAGCGGTCGATAATGACGCGCTCTTGGCAGTGCTGGCGGCCAATGCCGACAATGCCGGACCGATCAATGGTGCAAACGGGGCAGTCAATGTCCTCAACGTTCTGAACAATGACAGCGCCAACGGAACGGCTCCGACGCCCGCGAACGTGACGATATCGGTGGTCACTCCCGCCAGCAACCCTGGCGTTTCGCTCGATATCGCCACCGGCGCGATCAACGTAGCTGCGGGAGTCCCGGCGGGCACCTATACGATCACTTATCAGATTTGCGAAACTGCAAATCCAGCCAATTGCGCCACCGCGACCGCGACAATCGTCGTCGCCGCACCCGCTATCGTCGCCGCAAACGACGCGCCGCCAGCGGTCAACGGCACCAATGGTGGAAACGACGTCGTCAACGCTTTTGCCAACGATACTCTCAACGGCGCACCGGTTGTCGCCACCGCGATCACAGCGTCAGTCACCAGTGCCGCCTCTTCGATTAATGGCGGTCCGGTACCTGTACTTGATCCCGTCACCGGCCTCGTCGATGTCCCTGCTGGTACGCCAGCTGGCACCTATTCGATCGGCTATCGGATCTGTGAAAACAACAATCCGAGCAATTGCGCCGATGCCGTCGTGACGATCATCGTATCCGCCGCGCCAATCGCCGCGACCGACGACAACGCTGGACCCGTTAACGGTGCGAACGGCGCGCCTGGCATCGCCAACATCCTCACCAACGATGCCCTCAACGGCGTTGCGCCCACCCCGGGCAACGTGACGATCAGTGTGACTGCACCCGCAAGCAATCCGGGCGTTACGCTCGATGTCGCTACCGGCAATGTCAGTGTTGCGCCGGGCGTGCCCGCCGGAACCTACAGCATCGCCTACCAGATCTGCGAAACGCTGAACCCGGCCAATTGCGCCAGCGCAATTGTCAACGTCGTTGTCACGGCCCCAGCGATCACAGCGAGCAACGATGCGCCGCCAGCAATCAACGGCGCCAACGGTGCGAACGATATCGTCAATGCCTTCGCCAACGACACGCTGAACGGCGCACCGGTTGTCGTGTCCTCGATCACCACAACGATCACCGCAGGCGCCACCTCGGTCAACGGTGCACCTGTCCCAGTGCTCGACCCGGCGACCGGCTTGGTCGATGTCCCCGCTGGCACACCTGCTGGCACTTACACCATCAACTACCGCATTTGCGAAAACAACAATCCGGCGAATTGCGCCGATGCAATCGTGACGGTGGTGGTGACTGCACCCGCTATCACCGCGAGCGACGACAATTACGGCAACCTGCGCAGCGGCATTGGCAACGCCAACGCAGGCAACATCCTCGACAACGATGCCTTGAACGGGGTCGCTCCGACTCCGGGCAACGTCACTATCACTGTCACTGCGCCCGCCAGCAATCCGGGCGTGGCGCTCGATCCTGCCACCGGGATCGTCAGCGTCTCTCCATCGGTGCCAGCCGGCACCTATACGATCAGCTACCAGATCTGCGAGAAGCTCAACCCGACCAACTGCGCCCAGTCGACAGTCAGCGTAGTGGTCGAGCCGGCGCTTAGCTCGGTAACCGGCACTGTCTACGACGACCGCAACGGCAACCAGCAGCTCGATTCCGGCGAAACCCGGAGGGTTGGCTGGATCATCGAGGTCATCCGCGATGGTGTGGTGGTCGCGACTGCCCGGTCAGATGCCCAAGGCAATTATCGGATCGATGGTTTACTCAGCGGACCTGGGTATTCGATCCGCTTTACCAATCCCGACAACAATGTGGTCTACCGGGTTATCTCGAGCGTTACGCTTGCCGATAATACCGTAGTCATCGATCAGAATTTGCCGCTCGACCCTTCGGGCGTGGTCTACGACTCTATCTCTCGCGCTCCGGTCCGCAATGTGGTGGTCACGCTGCTTGGCGCGAATGGCTCGGCTCTGCCGGCTGCCTGTTTCCTGTCTCCAAGCCAGCAGAACCAGGCAACTGACACCCAGGGCAATTACCGGTTCGACATCATCCCCGGTGCTTCATCGCTGTGTCCAACGGGCGAGACCGTATACACGATCTCGATCGCCGCGCCGACCGGTTATTCTGCTCCGTCCACAGTCCTTCCGGCAGAAATCGGTGCGTTCGATCCCACCGGGCTTTCGGCCCCGGTAATGATTGGCAGCGGCTCCGCTGCGCCTGCGAACGGTGAGACCGTACGCTGGTATCAGTCATTCCGGCTCGCACAGGGCGATCCGGATGTTATCTTCAACCATATCCCGATCGATCCATTCACCTCGCGCAGTCCGCTGGTAATTTCCAAGTCCAGTATCAAGCGCACGGCGAGCGTCGGCGATCTGGTTCCCTACACGATCACCGTGCGCAACGCCGAAGCCGCGCAGCGCGCAGGTGTTGACGTGATCGATCTTCTCCCGCCTGGTTTCAAATACGTCACCGGTACCGCCTCGATTAATGGCGCGGCGGCCGAACCACAGGTCAACGACCGCGAACTGCGCTGGACCCGCCAGATTATTCCGGCCAATGGCACGGTGACTTACAAGCTGACTGTTGTAGTCGGTGCGGGCGTCACCATTGGCGACCGAGTCAACAATGGCTTGGCCCGAAACGGCAACGACGGTTCGGAAATCTCGAACCGCGGCCAGGCTGTGGTTTCGATCGTGCCAAGCGCAGTGTTCGATTGCTCGGAAATCATTGGCAAGGTCTTCGAGGACCGTGACGGCGACGGTTACCAAGACGAAGGCGAACCTGGCATTCCGGGCGCGCGTCTGGCGACTGTCAATGGCGAGCTCATCACCACAGATGAATTCGGTCGCTACCATATCGCTTGCGCGGCGGTGCCCAACGCGCAGATCGGTTCAAACTTCGTGCTCAAGCTCGACGTGCGGACGGTCGCGCAAGGCTACTGGCCGACTTCTGACAACCCTCAGTCGATCCGCCTCACCCGAGGCAAGATCAGCGAGCTCAACTTCGGGGTACAGCGTGCTGCCACCCTCGGACTTGACCTTGATACTCGGGCCTTCCTCCCGGGTTCAACGACCCTGCGTCCCGAATTTGCCCAGCGCCTTGCTTCGCTGCGGCCCGAGGAAGCCAAGCGGTTGATCATTCAGATCAACTACCACGTCGGTAGCGGCGAGGATTGGTCGCTCGCCGAGCGTCGCGCGGCAGAAACCAAAGCCGCCGTCGAAGTGCTGTTTGGCTCCGATTGGAAGGAAGCCAAGCCCATCATTGAGGCCAATGTAAGTCGTGCCACCGGCGCGCCGGGCCGGGAGTAACCAAAATGAAAAAGCCAACCAACCAGCGGAACGTGACGCCCATGTCGCATCGTCCTCGCCGCGCACGGCTGCTTGCCGGCATTTCGGTCATTGCCGCTGCCGGGTTCATTCCTGGTACGGCGCAAGCGGCCGATCTGAACTTCGCTGACTATGCCAAGGCCGTCCAGAATGCACAAGTCTTCGGGATCGAACCCGCCGCCACCGAGAGCAATCGGACCATTTTTTCCCCAGCAAAAATGGCCTTGCCAGCCGGCCTCGATGAAATAACGGTCGAACTACTTGAAGTTGGTCACAGCCCAATCCTTTCTGTCGGACTGGTCGGACATGAAACGGCTGCGGTGCGAGGTGCAGAAGCCACTTTCATCGGGTATTCGAATTATCCGGCAGCGCTCGACCGCGGTGAAATCCGCATCTTCGACGCAGCGGTTTCGCCCGATCAAACGCCACACGCAGTGGTGCCGATGGCCACGAATGGTGCCGCGAACTGGACTCCGACAACCTACGCCAGCCCGGATATGCACTACGTTTACCGTGTTTACGATGCCGAGGGCAATTTCGACGAGACCGGACCGCAGGCCCTGAAGGTCGTTGAACCGGGTGCGCTAATTGCTGCGACGAACGCAAGTCGGCCGGCGTTCGGCGTGACTGACTCCGCTAGCCACCGCAGCATCGACCTGGTGCAATCGCAGCCAATCATTGCCTATGGCAAGGTTGCCGATGCCTCTGCGATCTTGACGATCGAGGGTCAAATCGTCCCGCTCGATGCGGACGGACGCTTCACGGCTGGCTTGCTACAGCTAGAGACGTGCGACGGGCTCAAGCTGACCGTGACATCGTCTTGCGGTGCGCGCAGCACCGGAATAGCGGCGCGCGACACTTGGAATGCGGCTGCACCGCCACCACGGACCGTTACTACGGGCGTTGCGCCAACATCGGGTTTCGAAATCCGCACTGCGCCCGAAGGGCAGCCCGTAGCTCCCGACCATGCGCTGGAAGTGCGTGCCGATGGTCATGCCGCCGAGCCCGTCATGTCGATCGGACTGATCGGCAGCGAGCGCACTGTGGTGGCGGGCAGTCCGGCCCAGTTTCAGACTTACACAAATTATCCATCCTATGTCGCCAAGGGCGAAGTCCGGATCTTTGTCGGCGGTGCGGTCACCGATTCGCCGCCACTCGCAGTCGTCGCAATCGATGCAAACGGCTTTGCGCAGTGGCAACCCGGCGCGGATGCACCGCGTGATTTGTTCTACACCTTCCGGGTTTATGATGATCGTGGCCGTTTCGACGAATCGCAGGCGCAAGAACTGACGCTGGTCCCCGAACCGGTCAACATTGACAGTGCACCCGTCGTGCGACCGACCTTTGGTGTGGTCGACGAGGCCCAGGTCCGCAATATCCCGATGAAACGGACCGCGACGATCACCGTGAGCGGGCTCGCCGATCCTTCAAAGGACATGATCCGGGTCAGCGGCCAGCTTGTCCCGGTCAATCCCGACGGCAAGTTCATCACCCAGCAGCTGGTCGATCGGGACAGCAAGGATGTCCGAGTCAGCATCGAACGCGATGGGCAGACCACCTTTGCCACCTCGCGCGATGTCGCAGTGCCGAAAAGCGACTGGTTCTTCGTCGGGCAAGGCGATCTTACCTTCCGTTCGATGGATGGGAGCGGTCCGGCAGTCGAAGTCTCGGGCGATCCGCTCGCTGACGGCAATTCACTCACCTCGCGCGCGGCCTTTTACACCAAGGGGAGCTTTGGCGATGGCTGGCGGCTGACCGCCTCGCTCGACACCGGCGAGTCGCTGCTCAAAGACATGTTCAGCAATCTCGACCGCAAGGATCCGCGCCAGCTTTTGCGCCGGATGGGGTCGAACGAGTATTACACCACCTACGGCGACGACAGCACGCTGGTCGAGGACGCGCCGACGCAGGGGCAGTTTTACCTTCGCCTGCAGCACGCTGACACCAGCCTGATGGTCGGCAATTATGTGGTCGATCTAAACCAAGCTGAACTCGCGCCACTCGATCGCGGGCTGTTCGGGGTCGCATTCGATCACAAGAGCGAATCCACGACCAGCTTCGGTGAACGCCAGATACAGTTCACCGCATTTGCGTCGGATCCAGGCACTGTGCCGGGCCGTGACGAGTTTCGCGGGACCGGTGGTTCGCTCTACTTCCTCAAGCGTCAGGATTTGACCGTAGGGTCGGAGCGCTTGCGCGTCGAAGTCCGCGACCGCGACACCGGGCTGGTGATTGAGACGCGCGAGTTGCGGCCCCAGGAAGACTACGACATCGACTACTTCCAGGGTCGTGTGACCTTGTTACGCCCACTCGCTTCGACTGTTGCCACCAGCGGTACGGTTCGCGAATCCAGTTCGACCGGCAACGTGCCGGTGCTGGTGGTCCGCTACGAATATACTCCCCCAGTCGGCAGCCTCGATGGCTACACCCTCGGTGGGCGCGGTTCGGCTTGGATCGGCGACAAGTTTCGGGTCGGTGTCTCGGCTCAGCGCGAGACCACCGACACTGCCGACCAGACCTTGCTCGGTGCCGACGCCATGCTGCGGCTGACGGCCGGGACTTATGTCAAGGGCGAGATCGCGCAAACCGACGGCCCTGCCTTCGGCCAGGCCAACTCCGTCGACGGCGGCTTGTCGTTCACCGACATTGCCTCACCCGGGGTTGCCGGCCGCACGGCGCGCGCCTGGAAACTCGAAGGCGCAGTTAACTTTGCGGAACTGCAGGGGCAGACTGGCGATCACGGTACGCTGTCGGCATTCTACGAAAGCCGAGACGCCGGATTTGCAGCCAGCTCGCAGCTCACGCCGAGCGACACGGTGCGTTGGGGCGCGTCCCTCTCGCTGCCGATCGGCGACAGCACCCGCGTCTCCGCGAAATACGAAACGCTCGACTCCGCCGCGGCAGGTGCCCGTCGCACGGCCAGCTTCGATCTTGAGCAGGACCTCGGTGGCGACATCGACCTCAAGCTCGGACTCCGCCGCGACCAGCAGGTTCCGGGGCTGCTCTATAACAGCACCGAGACCGGCACCCGGACCGATGCCGCGGTCCAGCTCGGCTACAGCCCAGAGGGCCGCAACTGGTCGGTCTACGGGTTCGGGCAGGCCACGCTCGAAAGCGACGCGGGTCGCAACCGCAACAACCGTGTCGGTATCGGCGGCAAGGCCGAAATCACCGACCGCATGTCGCTCACAGCCGAGGTATCCGAAGGCGACGGCGGGCTTGGTGCCGACATCCAGCTTAATCGCCGCTATGGCCAGGGTTCTGAAGCTTATATCGGCTATTCGCTGCTCGCCGACCGGTCCGCCGCCGGGCTGGAACCGGTGAATATCTTCACCCGGTCGAATTCCGGCACATTGACCGTTGGAGCACGTCACCGTTTCAATTCGTCGCTCAGCGTTTTTGGCGAAAACCGCATCGGTTATGGCGGTTCCGCGCCCAGCACGATGCGCAGTCTGGGCATGAAGTTCGATCCCAACGAAAAACTGTCGTTCAGCGCGTCGTTCGAGAACGGGCAGATCGACGATGCCACCACCGGCGTGTTCCGCAGGACCGCAGGCACGTTTGGCTTCGGCTATACCACGAAGGATGTTCAGTTCGGGTCGAACGTCGAAGCCCGTTTTGAGCGTGGCGGTGGCCGTGACCAAACCGTCTGGCTGTTCCGTAACACCGCTTCGATCCAGATCAACCCGGATTGGCGCGCGCTCGGCCGGCTCAACTTCGCGATTGCAGACAGCGACGGACCAAGCGTTCGCGCTGCCGATTATGTCGAAGGGACGATCGGGTTTGCTTATCGGCCTGTCGCTAATGACCGGCTCAATGTTCTGGCGCGTTACAGCTATTTCCAAGACATGGGTCCTGTCGGGCAGATTACTGGGGGTGGGGAAACGGGCAGTCCCAAGCAGCGCAGCCAGATCGGGATGATCGATGTCAACTACGATCTCAGCGATAGCCTGACCATCGGTGCCAAATATGGCTATCGGCAGGGTCAGGTTTCGCTTGATCGGACTTCAGACACGTTCGTCACTAGCAATACCCACCTCGGCGTTGTGCGACTCGATTGGCGACCGATAAAGCAGTGGGATCTGGTAGTGGAAGGGCATTATTTGAGCAACGATCTTGCCGGCGATGCGCGTTGGGGCGGTCTTGCTGCGGTTTATCGCCACGTGGGTAATAACGTGAAGGTTGGGGTCGGATACAGCGTCTCTGACTTCTCCGACGATCTGACCGACCAGAGCTATACCAGCAGAGGTGTTTTCATCAACCTGTTGGGTAAGTTCTAAGTTGCAATTGTCGAACTCAACAACGGTGCAGCTTGGCCGCTGAGCGTTGCCAGCTGCCAAGAAGAATGGTGAATTTTCCCCTCATCTGACTCAGAATTTGATTACAACAATTTACGACGAGACTCTTCTAGCCGTGATAGTCTCAACACTCGGAGGTCATCGATTGCAGTGCCCTATTGCAACGTCCTTCGGGTCGCAGGGCCGTCAGCTTAATCGCTGGCGGCCCACTCGCTGGGAAGCTAAGTATGCCCGATGCGAGAGCTAATGACATTTGCAGCGGTTTCGATTGCGTGCTTGTGAGCTGCGAGTGCGCCCGAGCCCCAGCAAAAGTTGCTACTACCGATGAAATTTTTGAAATCGGACCTGTTATGATCCCGGTCTCGCGACCTGTGGCATCGTTTCTCTATCTTGAAGACTATTTGATCGCTTTTTTCTTCACGGTCGCTTGGGCCAGCGCCATATACATTGCTTACGCATCCTGACGAACCGGCTAAATTCATTGTCGCCGATGCGGGCGCCGAATTAGTGCAAGCGACTTAAAGCGTTACAAAATTTTGCACGAGTCCGATTGCAGGCCATGCAAATCTGTCGCAGGGCTTCTGACTGGCGGCCATTTTCACTCGACCCGGAAATGGTCGTCAACCTGTTGTGCGCACGAGTTGGCAATAGTCCCTCATTGCGCTTGCAGTTCTTGTCGGCAGAGCCAAACTCAGCCTTCCCCAGCTTTGCCTCGCTCGATCGAAATCTGCTACTTCGCCCGACCAGACGCAACAAAGGCAACCAATCGAATGTTGAAAGATCTCTGGGCACTATAGCCTGCCGTCCCATGAGGTTATCTTGCTGTCACTTGTGCATTTCGAAAAATCGGCCGACTTCCTTTATGATCCGCGCGACCAGCATGACTTCAGAGCAAGTCGTGTATCTGGCATCCAGCACTCAAATCACTTCGAGCCTGTCCCACGATAGGCTGCAGGATATGATCCAAGCGAATGCTTGGGAAAGCTGGAATTACAATCGTCCAAAACCAGCCAGTCTATCGACAGGCTTCTCACATCTTATCGAATCTGATGCACAGACCGTCGTGCTTACAGAGTGCTTACGGGGGAAGCGTGCTGACCCATTGTAAGCGTAAGTCTCCGCCCACTTGGGGGGATTACTAACTAAATTTATTGGGAAAAACTGGAGCGGGCGAAGGGATTCGAACCCTCGACCCCAACCTTGGCAAGGCTATCGGATTTCTGAAAAGTCTCCGTGAACACGGAAAGGACTGAAATTCGCCTATTCTATCCGATTCTGCGCCTTCGATCTCACTTCAGGAAAAGTCCTTCCATCCTTTCGTCACATTCGCTTTCAATCGAAAACGCTTAAGGAAGGAGCGATACTTGATATGGACAAGCAAGAGAGGCGGGAATTTACCCGCACCATCCGCAGACAGCAGCTGAAGGAAATCGTGCCGCTCGCTGACAGTACGATCTTCGGCATGGAGCAGCGTGGAGAGTTCCCGCGCCGCTTTGCACTCTCGCCGCGCTGTGTGGTCTGGGACTTGTCCGAAGTCGAAGAATGGCTGGCTTCCCGGCGGACGCGCCCGATCGAGCGCGGCCAGCAAGTCGATGTACGACATCGCCGCATCCGCCCGGTTAAAGACTCGGATCAAGTTCCATCATAGGCGCGGAAGGCGGAAGCACCGCTGGCGCATACTTCTGCCCCGCGATCCAAGCCTCTACCGTGTTGGACCATTCCTGCATCATGTGGCGGCGCTGTATCTCATACTCCGCCTTGTTATAGACGCCGCGCGACGACCGGCCATCTTCATGTGCCAAACATTTCTCAATCCAGTCACTGTTGAAGCCGAGCTCGTTGAGCAGCGTCGAGCCGGTGCGGCGCAGATCGTGAACAGTAAAAGGGTCAAGTGGCAGCCCGTCCTTCCGCGCTTGATCGACAACCGAGTACGTCACCCGGTTAAATGTAGCGCGCGACATAGGTGCGTCGGCGTCATAGCGCGATGGCAGGAGGTATCGCGAATTTCCGGCGCATGTCTTGAGCGCGATCAGGATGTCGAGCATCTGTTGCGACAGATAGACGTTGTGCGGCTTGGATCGTTTCATGCGTTCCTTGGGAATCGACCAGACGGCATTCTCAAAATCCACTTCATCCCATATTGCGTCCTGCAACTCGCTCTTTCGAACCATCGACAGCAAATAGAACTTCATGCCGAGCCTGATGGTGGGCAGCGTTGCTACCTTCTCGATACACCGAAACAGCACCCGAATTTCAGACGGCGACAACGAGCGGTCCTTGGGGACGAAGGTTGCGATCGACGATGGGCCAACCTCATCAGCCGGGTTGGCGATCTTTTCTCCGTGCAGGATCGCAAAGCCGTAGATCTGTTTCACGATGTCGCGAACATGGATCGCGGTCGCTGGTGCGCCTCGATCAACGATCGCAAGACAGTGCGCACGCAGGTCGCCAGGCGTTATCTCTGTCAGCAGCCGGTTGCGCCAGTGCGGCACCAATTCGCGCTGGAAGATCGAGCGGCGCATGGCGCGCGTACTGTCAGCCATCGGTCCAGCGGTCAGCCATTTCTCGCCGAACTCGCCGAAGCTCTTTGCTTCTTTGATTCTGCGCTTGTCCCGCTGCTTCTCGATGGCGGGGGACAGTCCTTCTTGGACCATCCGCTTGGCATCGATGCACTTCTCCCTGGCGCGAGCCAGAGAGAGGCCGGAAGCGCAATATTTCCCAAAAGTCACGGTTTCGCGCCGTCCATGCATCCGATAGTCGTAACGGAATGAAATCGTGCCGTTTGTCCCGACCCGAACATACATGCCGTCACGATCGGTAACCTTGTAGGGTTTGTCCTTAGGTTTCAAGCTTTTAAGGGCTGCATCAGTCAGCATGGCCACATACTCCTTTCATTTTGACCGTCAGCCCGAAACGCACCTCTCCAACTCGGAAAAGCACAGGCTTTTCCGATTGTTAGTAAGAAAAATTGACCGTCAGGGGCTGTTGTGACCCTGACGGTAACGAGCGATTTTGAGGGTGGCAAGAGCAGGCGATACCGTCAGAGCGACCGCGAATTTTAAACGCTGCCCACCGATTGTAGCTGAATGTCATTGAATGAAAGTTGTTTTAGTTCAGTGCTTTACGTCGTAGCATTTCGCACTTTTGGACCCCTCTGGAGGGGTGAAAATCATTCCCACTCGATCGTGCCCGGCGGCTTCGACGTATAGTCATAGACCACGCGGTTGATGCCCTTGACCTCATTGATGATCCGCGTCGCCACGCGGCTGAGGAAAGCTGCATCGAACGGATAGATATCCGCCGTCATGCCATCGGTCGAGGTGACGGCGCGCAGAGCGCAGACGCTGTCATAGGTGCGCAGGTCGCCCATCACGCCAACGGTGCGGACGGGCAGCAGCACGGCGAAGGCCTGCCAGATCGCGTCATAGAGCCCCGCGTTGCGGATCTCCTCCAGATAGACCGCGTCCGCCTTGCGCAATATGTCGCAGCGTTCCTTGGTCACTTCGCCGGGGATGCGGATGGCGAGGCCAGGGCCGGGGAACGGATGGCGACCCACGAAAATTTCGGGCAGGCCCAATTCCCGGCCCAGCACGCGCACTTCATCCTTGAACAGTTCGCGCAACGGCTCGACCAGCTTCATGTTCATGCGTTCGGGCAGGCCGCCGACATTATGGTGCGACTTGATCGTTACGCTGGGGCCGCCGGTGAAGCTGACGCTTTCGATTACGTCGGGATAGAGCGTGCCCTGCGCCAGGAAATCGGCCCCGCCGATCTTTGCGGCCTCTTCCTCGAACACGGCGATGAATTCGCCGCCGATGAACTTGCGCTTCTTTTCAGGGTCGGTGAGGCCAGCCAGGCCGCCCAGAAAGCGATCCTCCGCATTCACATGGACCAGTTTGATGCCATAATGTTCGCGGAACAGGGTAACGACCTGCTCGGCCTCGCCCAGCCGCATCAGGCCATGGTCGACGAACACGCATGTCAGCTGGTCGCCGATCGCTTCGTGGATCAACACCGCCGCGACGGCGCTGTCGACACCGCCGGACAGGCCGCAAATCACCCGGCCAGAGCCAACCTGCGCGCGAATATCGGCGATCTTGGTCGCGCGAAACTCCGCCATGGTCCAGTCGCCCGCCAAGCCGCAGACATGACGGACGAAATTGGCGAGCAGCTTGCCGCCATCGGGGGTATGGACGACTTCGGGATGGAATTGGGTCGCATAAAAGCGCCGGGCTTCGTTGGCGGTGACGGCGAAGGGCGCACCCTCGCTGGTGGCGACGACCTCAAAGCCGTCGGCCAATTGCGTCACCTTGTCGCCATGGCTCATCCACACCTGATGCTTTTCGCCCGGCGCCCAAAGACCGTCGAACAAAGCGCAGGGCTTCTTCACCTCGATGAAGGCGCGGCCAAACTCGCCGCTCTCCCCGCCTTCGACATTGCCGCCCAGCTGCTGCATCATCGTCTGCTGACCATAGCAGATGCCCAGCACCGGAACGCCCGCGTCGAATATCGCCTGCGGTGCGCGGGGACTGTCATCCCACATGACCGAAGAAGGGCCGCCCGACAGGATGACGCCCTTGGGCTGCATCCGCGCGAAGGCTTGTTCGGCGCTGTTGAAGGGGGCGATTTCGGAATAGACCCCGGCTTCGCGCACGCGCCGGGCGATGAGCTGGGTCACCTGGCTGCCGAAGTCCACGATAAGGATGGAATCCTGAAGGGGCAGCGTCATCGAATCGCCTTTATATCGAGCGGTGGAAGGGATTCGCGCCCGGTTAGTCGCCCCGCCCCGATATGTCCAGTTTTCGCGACCTATACGGCATCGGCATCCAGCCCACGGCCCGCCGCCCAGCCCAGCAATGCCGCGCTGCCCAGCACCGCCGCCGCGATCAGGAAGGCGCTGCCGATGAAGGGCAGGGTCGGATTGCCGCCAACCGACAACGCATAAATGCCGCCGAAGAAGAGGGGCGATACGATACCTGCAATACTGCCCACACTGTTGTTCGCGCCCTGCAACTGGCCCTGTTCGGATTCGGACACGCGCTGCGTCATCAGTGACTGGATCGTCGGCATTGCCAGCCCCCACAGCGCATTGGGCAGCATCGCGGCGACAAACAGCCAGCCGGTCGGCGCGAGTCCCATGCAGGCGATGCCGACCGCACCGAAGGCCAGGCCCGTCACCATCGTCGCCCGGTCGCCCAGCCGCTTGACCACGGGACCGACCAGCAAGCCCTGCACGCCCATGTCGAGCAAGCCGACCAAGGCGAGCAGGCTGCCGACCTGCCACGCCCCCCAGCCATAACGATCCCCGGCATAAAGGACGAACACGGCGGAGAAGAGATGGTGGGCGAAATAGAGCAGGAAATTGACGATCGCCAGGCTCGACAGTTCCGGGTGAGACCGCAAAAGGGTGAGCGCGCCGAATGGGTTGGCGCGGGCCCATGAAAAGGCCATCCGCTTTTCCTGCGGGAGCGATTCGGGCAGGACGACCAGACCATAAAGGAATGCCAGTCCCGACAGGCCAGCCGCCGCCCAAAAGGGCGCGCGCAGCGAAATCTCGCCCAATATGCCGCCCAGCAGTGGCCCGGCAACAAAGCCGCCGCTGAATGCCGCCCCGATCAGCCCATAGCCGCGCGCGCGATCTTCAGGTCGGGTGATGTCGGCCATATAGGCAAACACGGAGGTGAAACTGGACGAGGTGACCCCCGCTAATATCCGCCCCAGAGCCAGCCACCATAGATTGGGCGCGACGGCCATCAGCACATAATCGAGCGCCAGACCGCACACTGATAGCAGAATGACGGGCCGCCGCCCGAAACGGTCGGACAAGGACCCGATAATCGGCGAGCAGATGAACTGCATCCCCGCCCATAGCGCTACAAACAGGCCATTCCACAGGCCAGCCGCGCTGCTGGAGCCGGACAGGGATTCGATCAGTTGCGGCAGGACCGGGATGACGATTCCCATCGACATGACGTCGAGCAGCGCCGTCACCAGGATGAAGGCGATGGCCGCATTGCGGCGGGGAAGGAAAGGAGCGGGCATGGGCACCGCCTAGAGCGGATGGACAGTCATGCCAAGCGGTCGGTGCGCGGCAACGGCCCCAGCCAGAGGCTCCATGCGAGCAACAGCAGACACCAGCCGCAAGCCACCCACAAAGCGCCAAGGTCCATCCGCCCAAACAGCACAGCCCCGGCCACTGCGCCTGCGACAAGACCCAGCCAGAGCAACAGATGCGGCAGCCAGCCAAACGCCGGGCCACCGGTCACGGCGCTGGCCAGCGCCTGTCCGAGCTTCACCAGTGCCCCGGTCATATAAGTGACGCCAATGCTCACCTCGCCATCGCGCTGGAACATATTGTTCACAGCGCCCATAGCCGCCGCCATCAGCAAAGTCAGACCATCCCCGACCGATCCGGCCAGGGATGCCGCGATGGTCAACAACGCCAGCACCAGTGCCAGTACGGCTTGCTTGCGCCACCGTCCGGCCATCCGCGCCAGAAGCGCGCCGACAAATACCCCACCGACAAAAGCGCCGATCAGCCCGGCGGCCGCCCGTGCCAGCGTCGGCTCTGTCGCGATGCCGACTGCCATTCGGGTCGAATTGCCGCTCATGAACGACACGAAGAGCCCGCCCAGTTTGAGCAGACCCAACGCATCGACCATCCCCGCAAGCGCCGCCAGGCCAAAAGCCAGGACATGGCGCGACGGAGGGTGACGACGCACGGCGGCGCCTTATCGCATCACGACATCGCGGCTCAGATAGACCTCCGCGACGCGGCCATCCTTGATCGTGCAGGTGAAGCGGCGGGTCGTGCCCGTCGGGGCGCGATAATTGGCGCGCGATTCGACCTCTCCGTCGATATTATAACCGCCCTGCGCGGCGCGCGGCTCGTCGATGCGCCGCACCTCGGCATAGCCGCCATTCTGGTCCTGCGCTTCATCGCGCGCGGCGACGGCGCAGGCGTCCGTCATCTGATCCTGATCGCCATAGGCGGCGGCGACATCGGAGAAATCATCGTCGCGCCGGACATCCGCGCCATAATCCGTACCATCGACCGGCGGGGGAGCCGCGGCGTCACTATTGCGCGCTGCCTTCTTGTCTTTCGACATGGAAGAGGCAACGATCGCCACCGCACCGATCAGCGCTGCAACCCCGACGGCATCGCCAAAGCCGAAGCCATTGCCGCGATCGCGATGGTGATGATGGCCCCAATTGCGGTCATAGCGCGGACGCGCCTGCGCCGGACCTAGGCTGCCAACCAGCAGCGCCAGTCCAACCAGCGATCCTGTCATCCAGCGCGTCTTGCCCATGCCTGTGTCTCCTGCGGTCAAACGGTATCTATCCGCGTCCGGCTGTCGCGCGGCTGAACGATTATTGCGGATCATCCTTGATCTGCAAACCCGTGAATGAGGCCAGAAAGGCATAGCTGTCGGCATATTCGTCGATCAGCTTGTCGATCGGCTTGCCAGCGCCATGGCCGGCGCGGCTTTCTACCCGTAGCAGGTGGGGCTTGCTGCCCACATCGGCAGCCTGCAAGGCGGCGGCATATTTGAAACTGTGGGCGGGCACGACCCGGTCGTCAGTATCGGCCGTGGTGACGAGGATCGCGGGATAATCCTTACCCGACAGGATGTTATGATAGGGCGAATAGCCGTAGAGCAGCGGAAAATCCTCCGCCCGTGCCGGCGATCCATAATCGTCCACCCAGTAACGCCCGGCGGTGAAGCGGTCAAAGCGCAGCATGTCCATCACGCCCACAGCTGGCAGGGCGGCAGCGAACAGGTCGGGGCGCTGGTTGACTACCGCGCCAACCAGCAGGCCGCCATTGGATCGCCCCTCGATCGCCAGTCCATCCGGCGTGGTATAGCCATTGGCCTTCAGATACTCGGCCGCGGCGATGAAATCGTCGAACACATTCTGCTTGTTGGGGCCACGGCCAGCCTCATGCCATGCCTTGCCGAATTCACCACCGCCGCGCAGATTGGCGATGGCATAAACCCCGCCCTGTTCCAGCCAGGCCAGCCGCGTCGCCGAATAGCCCGGCGTCAGGCTGATGTTGAAGCCGCCATAGCCATAAAGGATCGTCGGTGCCGCGATCGCCCGGTCCGCCAGCACCTTTTTGCGGATCACGGTCATGGGCACGCGGGTGCCGTCCTTTGACAGATAGCTGATCTGTTCCACCCCGAATTCATCCGGATTGAAGGGCAGGTCGGGCTGGGCGAACAACTGGCTTTGCAGGGTGGATGTGTCGAAGCGATAGATGCTGGACGGGGTGGTGAAGCCCGAAAAGCTGAAAAACGTCTCCGGGTCGCCATCGCGCCCGCCAAAACCCGCCGCAGTCCCCATGCCGGGCAAGGGCACGTCGCCCACCTTGCGCCCATCCAGTTCGACCAGTTCCGCAATCGTTTCGGCCTGCGTCATATAGGCCAGGATCAGTCGGTTGCCGACCAGCGAGCCGCCCGCCAGCGTATCGGCGCGTTCGGCCACGACCTGTTGTGGCTTGCGTCGGGGCTGCGCCGCATCGAGCGTCACAACTCTCAGATGGGGCGCATGATCATCGGTGATGAAATAAAGGGTCGACCCCCGACTCCCAATCAGCCGCCAATCCTGTACCGGCCCCTTCACCAGACGCCGAGGCTTAACCGGCCCGCCGTCCAGCGCCGCGACATGGATTTCACGGCGCGGGTCGATCCCCTGAAACGAACTGATCACCAGCCAGCGCCCGTCATTGGTGACCTGCGCGGTATGGCTAAGTTTCGGCCGGTCTGGCGTGGCGTAGATCAGTTGATCCTGCGCCTGCGCGGTGCCGACGCGATGATAGAAAAGCTGCTGATCTTCATTGGCGGCCCTGAAAGCCGTATCTCCCTGCGGCGCAGGGTAGCGGGAATAGAAGAAGCCCTCGCCACGTCCGTCCCAGGCCAGGGTCGAAAATTTGACCCAGTCGATCCGGTCGTCGAGCACTTTCCCCGTATCGACATCCAGCAAACGCAGGGTCCGCCAATCGCTGCCCGCTTCCTGCACGGCAAAGGCCAGGGTCCGGCCGTCCGGCGAGGGAGCCCATTCGGCCAATGCGCTCGCACCATCCTTGGCCCAATCATTGGGATCGATCAGCAACCGCTGCGGGCCGTCCAGCCCTTCACGCACGTAGAGCGGAGTCTGGTTTTGCAGCCCCTTGTTATAACCGTAGAAATAGCGCCCGCCGGCCTTGCGCGGGACGGTGTAGCGGCCATGCGACAGCAACGCCTGCATCCGCGCCTTCAGCGCCGCCCGGCCCGGCAGGCCGTCGATATAGCGGCGGGTCAGCGCATTTTCCTGCGCCACCCAGTCGCGTACGGCCGGGTCCGCACGCAGATCATTTTCCAGCCAGCGATAGGGATCGGCGACCTTAACCCCGAAATGATCCTCGACCAGATCAAGACGCCTGGCGATGGGGTAGCGCAAGCCCTGCCCGGCCGCGTCGATGGCGACCGTCTCCGGCCCCGCAACGACCGGGCTGGCCGCCAGCAGCAGCGGCAGCAGGAACAGGCGGGCCGTTGCGCGCATCCTCTTTTTCGTCTCTTTTTAACCAGAACAGGCCGTGGCTCCTAAAGAGCCACGGCCTGTCGGTAAAGCATCCAGCCCTCCCTAGGAGGACCGCACTCAATCAGGCAGCTTCATATTCATCTTCGTCGGCGGTCTGCACCGGGCCGCTATCCTGCCCCTTGGCGCTGACGTCGCGGTCGACCAGTTCGATGATCGCGATCGGCGCGGCGTCCGATGCGCGGATGCCAGCCTTGATTACGCGGGTGTAACCGCCATTACGATCCTTGTAGCGTTCGGCCAGAACCTCGAACAGCTTGGCCAGCTGCGCATCGTCCTTCAGGCGAGCATCGGCCAGGCGACGGTTGGACAGGCCACCCTTTTTCGCCAGCGTGATCAGCTTTTCCACATAGGGGCGCAGTTCCTTCGCCTTGGGCGTGGTGGTCAGAATCTGCTCATGCTTGATCAGCGAAGCGGCAAGGTTGCGGAGCAGCGCGACGCGGTGACCGGTGGCGCGCTGAAGACGACGTTGACCCATTCTGTGACGCATAGTTCATTCCTTCGTTCGTTAAGGGCCCGTTTCAGGTAGCCCAGACCAGGCGGTGACGTGGCCGCCACTTGTTCGTCATTCCCGCGAAGGCGGGAACCCATCTCCGACCCCATCCCCAGGCACAAGACCGGGAGATGGGTACCCGCCTTCGCGGGGATGACGGAGCTTTTTAGCCCAGCAGCTCTTGTTCGAGCTTCTTGGCCATTTCCTCGATATTTTCAGGCGGCCATCCGGGGATGTCCATGCCGAGGCGCAGACCCATGGACGACAGCACTTCCTTGATTTCGTTCAGCGACTTGCGACCGAAATTGGGCGTACGCAGCATCTCGGCTTCGGTCTTCTGGACCAGATCGCCGATATAGATGATGTTGTCGTTCTTGAGGCAGTTGGCGCTGCGGACCGACAGTTCCAGCTCGTCCACTTTCTTGAGGAGGTAGCGGTTGATCTGGTTGGTGTCGCTTTCGCCTTCCGACGCCGCTGCGACCGCATGGCCACCCTGCGAAGGCGCGGCGGTGGGCAGCGCGTCCTCGAAATGGACGAACAGCTGGAGCTGGTCCTGCAGGATGCGCGCGGCAAAGGCGACCGCATCCTCCGGCGTGACGGTGCCGTCGGTTTCGACGGTCAGCGACAGCTTGTCATAGTCCAGTTCCTGGCCGACACGGGTATTGTCCACCTTGTAGGCGACCTGACGGACCGGCGAGTAGAGCGCGTCGATCGGAATGAGGCCGATCGGAGCGTCTGCGGGACGGTTGGCGACGGCTGGGACATAGCCCTTGCCGACATCAGCGGTCAGTTCCATGTTCAGCGTCGCGCCCTGGTCGAGGTGACAGATCACCAGGTCCGGGTTCATCACTTCGATGTCGCCAACGACGCTGATGTCGCCAGCCTTGACCACGGCAGGACCGGTAGCCGACAGCTGAAGCCGCTTGGGACCATCGCCTTCCATCCGCAGGGCGACCTGCTTGATGTTAAGGACGATGTCGGTGACATCTTCACGCACGCCAGCGAGCGACGAGAATTCATGCAGGACGTTCTCGATCTTGATCGAGGTGACCGCCGCGCCCTGAAGCGAGGAAAGAAGAACCCGGCGTAGCGCGTTGCCAAGCGTCAAGCCGAAACCGCGCTCCAGCGGCTCGGCAACGAAGGTCGCCTTGCGCTTACCGTCGCTGGTTGGCTTGATTTCCAGCGCGTTGGGCTTCTTCAATTCCTGCCAGTTCTTCATGTTGACAGTCATGTACTTCCCCTGGGGATGTGGCCGAAACGCTTATGATCCTGGACCCGACAGGACGTTGCGGCCGATGCAGACGGGTAACGGGCGGCGCGTCCGCCGCCCGCCATATCGCTCAGCCGAATTTAGACGCGGCGGCGCTTGGACGGACGCACACCGTTGTGCGGGATCGGCGTTACGTCGCGGATCGAGGTGATGTGGAAACCGACGGCCTGAAGGGCGCGCAGGGCCGATTCACGACCTGAACCGGGACCCTTGACTTCGACTTCCAGCGTGCGGACGCCATGTTCGGCGGCCTTGCGACCGGCATCTTCCGCGCACACCTGAGCGGCGTAGGGGGTCGATTTGCGGCTGCCCTTGAAGCCCATCATGCCAGCCGAGGACCACGAAATCGCGTTGCCCTGGGCATCGGTGATGGTCACCATGGTGTTGTTGAAGCTGGCGTTGACATGTGCCACGCCGGCCGAGATGTTCTTGCGCTCACGGCGCTTAATGCGCTGGGGTTCGCGTGCCATTTTGCTCTATCCTACTCGAAATACTGACAAAAGAAGTCGGGAGGGCAAGGCCGCAAGGCCCGCCCTCTGGCGCTTACTTCTTCTTACCGGCGATCGCCTTGGCCTTGCCCTTGCGGGTGCGGGCGTTGGTGTGCGTGCGCTGGCCGCGAACCGGCAGCCCCTTACGATGACGCAGGCCGCGATAGCAGGCCAGGTCCATCAGGCGCTTGATGTTCATCGCGGTGTTGCGGCGAAGATCGCCCTCGACGGTCAGGTCAGCGTCGATCGTTTCACGGATCTGGAGCACTTCGGCGTCCGACAGGTCCTGCACGCGACGGCTGTGGTCGATGCCCAGCTTGTCGGCGATGTCTACGGCGGTCTTACGGCCGATGCCGTGAATGTAGGTGAGCGCGATGATTACGCGCTTGTTGGTCGGGATGTTAACACCCGCAATACGTGCCATGGTCAATTAATCTCCTGCTCCACGGGGCGATTGGCGTCACCCCATCTCAAAGCGTCAGGGCCGCGACCCCATGGCGTGGGACCGCAACCAATGTATAGCCCCGGACGCAAAAAAGACGGCCAGTGCGCGAAGCACTGCCGCTCACCAGCGTGTCGGGATGTGCGCGCCCTAGCGATTCGGCCGGACGGTGTCAATATCGGCGCGGCAAGCAAACGCGTCGGCCCGGCCTGCCCCCGCGGCTCTTCCGCTCATCCTTTTCCAGTTGAGCCGCCTGCGCCGGGCGGGCATGGGTGGGCAATGCGCTTTACCACCAACCTTGCCCTCGCCGCACCCTTCCTCATCCTCCTCGGCTCCTGCGTCGGCCCTGCCACGCGCCAGGCCAGTCCTGCCCCCGCGCCTGCCCCGCGACCGGCACAGGCGCCGGTCCGGCCTTCCGCCCCCGCCGCGCCATTGGCCAGCGACTGGCAATATCGCCCCACCGCGCCGGGGGATTGGCGCTGGCAATCCGACGCAGCCATGTCGATCGCCCATTTCGGTCCGACCGCGGCCGCCCCCCGCCTTACTATCCGCTGCGATCGGGCGGCGCGCCGAATCAGCATTATTCGCGCAGGCGCGGGACAAGGGACGATGACGCTGCGAACCAGCTATGGTGCGACCAGCTGGCCCGCGACAGCCACCACAACCCCCGTGCCGCAGACGATAGCGGTGCGGGCCGCTGCCGATACCGCGCTGGATCAGATGGCCTACAGCCGGGGCAAATTCGCGATCGAGGTGATGGGACTGGAACCGCTTATCGTACCGGCATGGCCGGAAGTGTCGCGTGTGATCGAGGATTGCAGGGGATAGCGACGCGACGCCGGGATTGCGGACGCGAAAGTATGATTCGAAAAAAGAATAATACAAGTCTTGATCATGCCTTCCGTCTGATTCACATTCCATCCCGTGGCCGCACGAAGCGCAGTCGAAGTCGGCCATAACGGGCTTCAACATAGCGAAAGGAGGTGATCCGATGTCTCATGGTTCAGCAATGGGGTCGGTCAAGTCCATTCGGGGAACGCGCCGCTGAGCGACGCCATGCCGTCGATCTCCCTCCACATCGCGAGATAAAGCGCGCCGATATACAGGCCGTCTCCCGGTGGAGAAGATAGCGCGACCTTCGTTTCCCCTGGGCGGCACTTCCGGCCGCTGACCATGCACATGATGGGCCGTCGGGCTTTGACCCGGCGGCCCCTCTCATTTGCGTTTCTCGCCGCCGCGATTCCTTTCTTTCCTCACAACCGACTTGCCATGCTCCATATATCCATTAATCTGGATATATGGAAAACGAATCCGCAATAGCTGCCTTGGGCGCTCTCGCCCAGTCCACGCGGCTCGACAGTTTCAGGTTGCTCGTCCGCCACGAGCCCGATGGCCTGCCCGCCGGGGAAATCGCCCGGCTGGTCGGAGTCCCGCAAAATACCATGTCGTCCCATCTGGCGATCCTGTCCCGCGCTGGACTGGTCCGCGCGGAGCGGCAGAGCCGATCCATTCATTATCGCGCCGATCTGGAGGCGTTGGGCGCACTGACATTGTTCCTGCTCAAGGATTGTTGTGGCGGGAACGCGGCTTTGTGCGCCCCGATCATTGCTGAACTGACCCCTTGCTGCTGATCCAAAGGACATTCCCTTGGCCACCGACATCATCATCTATCACAACCCCGCCTGCGGCACGTCGCGCAACACACTGGCGATTATCCGCCATGCCGGGATCGAGCCGCATGTCATCGAATATCTCAAGACGCCGCCGTCGCGGGCTTTGCTGGAACAATTGATCGCCCGTGCCGGCATCGCGCCGCGCGCCCTGTTGCGGCAGAAGGGCACGCCTTTTGCCGATCTGGGGCTGGACGATCAGACGCTGCCCGACGCGGCGCTGATCGACGCGATGATGGCGCACCCCATATTGATCAACCGCCCGCTGGTCGTGTCGCCCAAAGGGGTGCGACTATGCCGCCCGTCCGAGGCGGTGCTGGAGTTGTTGCCCCATCCGCTGCCCACACCCTTCGTCAAGGATGATGGCGACGTGTTGGGAGCCGCCTGATGTCATTGTTCGAACGCTATCTCAGCCTCTGGGTCTCGCTGTGCATCGTCCTGGGGATTGGACTGGGGCATCTGTTCCCGTCAGCCTTCGCGCTGATCGCTGGAGCCGAGATCGCCAACATCAACCTGCCGGTAGCGGCGCTGATCTGGCTGATGATCATACCCATGCTGCTGCGGATCGACTTTGCTGCGCTGGGCAGCGTAAGGCGGCACTGGCGCGGTGTCGGGGTGACGCTGTTCATCAATTGGGCGGTCAAGCCTTTCTCCATGGCGCTGCTGGGCACATTGTTCATCGGCCATTTGTTCGCGCCCTACCTGCCTGACGGACAGGGGCCGTCCTATATTGCGGGCCTGATCCTGCTGGCCGCCGCCCCCTGCACCGCGATGGTGTTCGTCTGGTCCAACCTGCTGGATGGCGATCCAAGCTATACGCTCAGTCAGGTGGCGCTCAACGACCTGATCATGCTGTTCGCCTTTGCGCCGATCGTTGGACTGCTGCTGGGCGTCGCCTCGATCAGCGTGCCA
Source organism: Sphingobium xenophagum NBRC 107872 (assembly GCF_000367345.1). Classification (GTDB taxonomy): domain Bacteria; phylum Pseudomonadota; class Alphaproteobacteria; order Sphingomonadales; family Sphingomonadaceae; genus Sphingobium; species Sphingobium xenophagum. The sequence continues at coordinate 56,034 of NZ_BARE01000006.1, read as the reverse complement.
TGGGATACGCTGCTGCTGTCGGTCGGCCTCTATATCGTCGTGCCCGTGGTCGTCGCCCAATGGCTGCGCCGGGCGCAGTTGCGGGCAGGCGGACAGGCGGCTCTGGAACGGCTGCTGACAAGGCTCAGGCCATTTTAGCCTGCTAAGCCTGTTCGCTACACTCGTGCTGCTCTTCGCCTTTCAGGGGGAGCAGATCGTCGCCCAGCCGCTGGTCATCGCGCTGATCGCAGTGCCGATCCTGCTTCAGGTCTATCTGAACGCAGGCCTTGCCTATTGGCTCAGCCGCAGCATGCGCGTCGACTGGTGCGTTGCGGGACCGGCTGCATTGATCGGTGCATCCAATTTCTTCGAACTGGCGGTCGCCGCAGCGATCAGCCTGTTCGGCCTCCACTCTGGCGCGGCTCTGGCCACTGTCGTCGGCGTATTGGTGGAAGTGCCGGTGATGCTCTCTATCGTCGCTCTCGTGAAGCGTTCGCGCGGCTGGTATGAAGGGCGCGCGGCCGCCTAGGCGCTACCGCTCTGCCCCCTTCGCCTTGCCCCATGCGCGCGCGGCAGTGTAGCCCAGATAACCTGTGCCAAACAAAGCGTAGAGCGGTTCAGGCAGGGCGTTGAGATAGTCGCGCATCCCCGCCGTGATCGCCGCCGCCATAGCGGGTCGCCACCCCGCGATGACGCCCATCGGCAGCGACCAGAGCAGCAGCGCATACATGACATAGAGGAAAGTGGGCCGCGCGCGCATAGCCCAGGGATCGGGATCGATAGACTCGGAAACCATGGCTTCATATCCTGATTGAAAAGACAGTTCCGGGCGTCGTTCGCGCGATAGCTTGGCGCAAAACGCACGAGTGTTCATAAGAGCTAACCGATTCGGTTGGCCAGCCAGCCGTAGAGAAACGCCTCATTGGCGGGGCGGTTTTCCGCGAGCGCGATATAGCGTTCACCCTGCATCGCTTCGATCGCCTTCAGCAGTACCGCCTCACCCGCCTTGCCCCGCAACGCACGAAAGGCGCGCAATGCCCCCAGCGTCCTTGCGCCGATCGCCCGGTCCAGCGTCAGATCCGGATAATCGCGCTGGTTGCGATTGAGCGCGTTAAGGGCGCGCTGGAGAAAGCCGGTCGCGGTTCCCACGCCCATATTGACCGCAGTATCGAACAATTCGGCCGCGACGGAGGGCGCGGTTTCCGCGACGAAGGCGTAACCGGGCTGATCCCAGTAAATCCGCCGGTAAATCGCCACCGCCGTCGCGCGCGGCAAAGCTCGCATGTCGCCGACAAACCCATTGTCCCGCGCCACCGCCTGGGTAATCCCCCAATTGGTCGGCCCGCCCCGGTCAGCCGGATGGTTGGAATAACCGCCTTCGCGGGCGATAACATCGTCAATGAGCGTAAGGATGTCCATGCTGCGCCTCTCTGTCTCGAACGAGGCGGATCATTTATCCCATATGGTTTGTTGTAGGACAGGGGAAATTCCGGCCGAAGATCGGAAACCGAACCTGTCAGCTTTCTGCGCGCAGTTTTTCCGCCAGTTGGGCGATTTCATCCGGCTCCAGCAGCCAGGTGCGCGTCCGGCGACCTTCCCGATGAACCGGCTGGGTCAGCAACACACGCGCCTGCGCCTTGGCCTCTGCCTTGAAGATCGCGAAATGCTGCGCGCATTGGCGGATCGTGCCGATCAAGGGCGCCTTGCCATCCAGATCAATCATGGTGGCTGGCTGATCCCAGTCTATGGCGGACATGGCAGCTTCCTTTCATCTCGTCATCCGGGTCCGTCCCGCGCGCCCGCGTCAGATAGGCGGTCGAACCACACCCCTGCAAGGTCCGTGCGATCAAGCGCAATTGCCCCTGCCCTTGCGGGGCGGGGACTGTCAATTCCGGCTGATCCTGAGCATCAGGCAAGTGAATGGTGCGGCCAAGAAGACTCGAACTTCCACGGGCTTTCGCCCACAACGACCTCAACGTTGCGCGTCTACCAATTCCGCCATGGCCGCACATTCAAAGGGAAACCGGCAGGACCGGCATCTGGTAGGCGCTGGCCATTAGCAAAGGCTTTTGCGCCATGCAACAACCGATCTGCATCTGCGTTATGATTGATTGTCGTGCACGATGCGGCACGCCGAAAGGCCAGTGCCCGCCAGCAAAAGGATGGAAAGCAGGACCATGCAGCATTGGATACTGTCAGGCGTGACAGTGGCCGCCGCGACGGTCATGGGACTGGGTTTGGGCGCCTATGTCACCAGTCCGCAATCCTCTGCTCCAAGAACACAGAAAGATGTCGCCTATGCCGAGCCCAGCGATAGCAGCCTGTCCGATCAGGTCGCCGATCCGGCCGGTCGCGGTCCCGACATAATCCGCTGTACCGGTTGCGGACCAACGCTGGTGGAACGGCAAATGGCTTCGGACATGGCGGGACTGGACGCAGACGGCATGATTGACGGCACCAGCGATCCGGTCGTGCGTGACTATCTGGCACAAGGAGAGGCGGCGGAAGCGGTCGATCCCGTCCCACCGCCATCACCGATTCATCAGCTGCCACCGCCAATTGCGCGCTTCGCCGCCGGAGAGACGGCCACGCCTCCACCGACTCTGCAACCTGCCCAAGGGAAAGCCCCTCCTGCCGTCATGGCGACGGCAGCAGGCAGTTCCTTCCCTTAGAACGCCTATTCGGCAGCAACGACCTCCGCCGGCGCATCGCTCAGCGGATGGGTAAGGCGGCTGATCATCTCCTTGGGGCACACTTGCCAGATATAGCGCCGCCAACGGTCCCAATCCTCCAATATGGTGCTGGACCATTTGCTGTCGGTCGCCTTGGCGTGCTGGGCGATCAGATCCTTGACCTGCGCCTCCCAATGCGCGCTTTCCAGCCGCTGCCAGACGATCCCTTCCGGGTTGGCCCGCGACATGAAGCTGCCATCCTCGTCCAGGATGAAGGCCATCCCGCCGGTCATGCCCGCGCCGAAATTGGCGCCGGTCTTGCCCAGGATCACGGCAATGCCGCCGGTCATATATTCGCACCCATTGGCGCCGCAGCCCTCGACCACGACCTGCGCGCCCGAATTGCGGACCGCGAAGCGTTCGCCCGCCTGCCCTGCCGCGAACAGCTTGCCACTGGTCGCGCCATAAAGGACGGTGTTGCCGATGATCGTATTATCCTTCGACGACAGGGGGCTGGAGACGGTCGTGCGCACCGTGATGATGCCGCCTGACAGGCCCTTGCCGACATAGTCATTGGCGTCGCCGAAGATTTCCAGCGTGATCCCCTTGCACAGGAACGCGCCCAGCGACTGGCCCGCGGACCCGCGCAGGCGCACGGTCAGATGTCCATCGGCCAGCGCCGACATGCCGAACTTGTCAGTCACCGCCGACGACAGGCGCGTGCCGACCGCGCGGTGCGTGTTGCGCACCGTATAGGTCAGTTGCATCTTCTCGCCCCGCTCGAACACTGCCTTGGCGTCGCGCATCATCTGCGCGTCCAGGCTGTCGGGCACGTCGTTGCGCCATTGCTTCAGGCTGAAACGGCGCTGGTCGTCGGGGGCGTCCACCTTGGCCAGGATCGGGTTGAGATCCAGATCGTCCAGATGTTCAGCGCCACGATTGACCTGCTTCAACAGTTCGGTCCGCCCGATCACCTCGTCCAGGCTGCGGAAGCCCAGCCGGGCCAGCACTTCGCGAACTTCCTCGGCGATGAAGGTCATCAGGTTGATGACCTTTTCCGGGGTGCCGGTGAATTTGGCGCGCAGCTTTTCATCCTGCACGCACACGCCCACGGGGCAGGTGTTGCTGTGGCACTGACGCACCATGATGCAGCCCATGGCGACCAGCGACAATGTGCCGATGCCATATTCCTCCGCGCCCAATATCGCGGCGATCACGATGTCGCGCCCGGTTTTGAGGCCGCCATCGGTGCGCAGCTTCACCCGATGCCGCAACCCGTTGAGGGTCAGCACCTGATTGGCTTCGGACAGACCCATTTCCCATGGCGTCCCGGCATATTTGATCGAGGTTTGCGGGGATGCCCCGGTTCCGCCGACATGGCCCGCGATCAGGATGACGTCGGCATGCGCCTTCGCCACGCCCGCTGCGACCGTGCCGATGCCCGCCTGGCTCACCAGCTTGACGCAGACGCGTGCGCGCGGATTGATCTGCTTGCAGTCGTAGATGAGCTGCGCCAGATCCTCGATCGAATAGATGTCATGATGGGGCGGCGGCGAAATCAACGTCACGCCGGGCGTCGAATGGCGCAGCCTGGCGATGAATTCGGTGACCTTGAAGCCGGGCAGCTGCCCCCCCTCGCCCGGCTTGGCCCCCTGTGCGACCTTGATCTCTATCTCTTCGGCCGACGCCAGATATTCGGCATGAACGCCAAAGCGGCCCGACGCGATCTGCTTGATCACGCTATTGGCATTGTCGCCATTTTCATAGGGTTTGAAGCGCGCCGCATCCTCGCCGCCCTCGCCCGACACCGCCTTCGCGCCGATCCGGTTCATCGCGATCGCCAGCGTCTCATGCGCCTCAGGCGAGAGCGCCCCGAGCGACATGCCCGGCGTCACGAAACGCTTGCGGATTTCCGTGGTGGCCTCCACCTCGTCGATCGGCACGGCTTCGCGCGCGAAATTAAACTCCATCAGGTCGCGCAGATAGACCGGTGGCAGATCGCGCACCCCGCGCGAGAATTGCAGATAGGTCGAATAGCTGTCGGTCGCGACCGCCGTCTGCAACAGGTGCATCAGTTGCGCGGAATAGGCATGCGCCTCCCCACCGTTGCGCTGGCGATAGAAGCCGCCGATGGGCAACCGCACGACCGATGCGTCATATGCCTGCTGATGGCGCAGGATCGCGCTATAGTGGAGCGAGGCATAGCCTTCGCCCGAAATCTTCGCCGGCATGCCTGGGAACAGATCATTGACCAGAGCGCGCGACAGGCCGACCGCTTCGAAATTATAGCCGCCGCGATAGCTGCTGATGACCGCAATGCCCATTTTGGACATGATCTTGAGCAGGCCTTCGTTGACCGCGACGCGATAGCGCTCGAAACAGGCGTCAAGGTCGAGAGACCCGAACAGCCCGCGCGCATGGCGGTCGGCGATGCTGGCTTCGGCCAGATAGGCGTTCACCGTGGTCGCGCCCACGCCGATCAGCACCGCGAAATAATGGGTATCGAGCGCCTCGGCGCAGCGCACGTTGATGGACGCATAGGAACGCAGCCCCTTGCGCACCAGATGCGTATGCACCGCGGCCGCCGCCAGCACGCCAGCAATGGCGATGCGCGTCTCGCTGACGCCCTCGTCGGTCAGGAAGATTTCTGTCCGCCCTTCACGTACCGCCTGCTCGGCTTCCTCGCGAATGCGTGCGATTGCCGCGCGGAGCTGCTCCTGCCCGCCATTTGCCGGGAAGGTGCAGTCGATTTCCGCGACCGCCGGACCGAAATGCGCCTTCAGCCGCGCCCACTCCGCGCTGGTCAGAACCGGCGATTCCAGCACGAGCACATGGCTGTTCTGCGCATCCTGCTCCAGGATGTTATGCAAATTGGAAAAGCGCGTTTTCAGGCTCATCACATGCCGTTCGCGCAACGGATCGATCGGCGGGTTGGTGACCTGGCTGAAATTCTGGCGGAAGAAATGGCTAATCGTTCGCGGCTTGTCGGAAATGACAGCCAGCGGCGTGTCGTCGCCCATTGATCCGATGGCCTCCTTGGCATCCTCCACCATCGGCGCCAGGATCAGTTCCAGATCCTCCAGCGTCAGGTTGGCCGCCACCTGCCGCCGCGTCAGTTCCGCCTTGTCCCAGTCGGGCAGCGCGGTCGGCGCATCGGTCAGGTCGCTGATCGCCATGAAGTCCTTGATCAGGTCGCCATAGGGCCGCTCACCCGCGATCCGATCCTTGATCGCGGCATCGTCGTAGATTTCGCCCTCGGCCAGATCGATGGCGATCATCTGGCCCGGACCCATGCGCCCCTTGCGCACGATGGTGGTTTCGGGAACCACGACCATGCCGGTCTCCGACCCGACGATCAGCAGATTGTCGCCAGTCAGCGTGTAGCGCAGCGGGCGCAGTGCGTTGCGATCCACCCCGGCCACGACCCAGCGCCCGTCCGTCATCGCCAGCGCGGCAGGGCCATCCCACGGCTCCATGACGGAGGCGAGATAATCATACATGTCGCGATGCGCCTTGGGCAGTTCGCCATTGTCGGCCTGCCAGGCTTCGGGCACGAGCATCAGCTTGGCGGTGGGCGCATCGCGGCCCGACCGGCAGATCGCCTCGAACACGGCGTCGAGCGCAGCGGTATCGGACGCGCCCGCCGGAATGACCGGCTTGATATCCTCCGACTGCTCGCCGAACGCGAGGCTAGCCATCTTGATCTCGTGGCTCTTCATCCAGTTCTTGTTGCCGCGGATGGTGTTGATCTCACCATTATGGGCAAGCGTGCGGAACGGCTGGGCCAGCCACCATTGCGGGAAAGTGTTGGTCGAATAGCGCTGGTGGAAGATCGCTACCCGGCTCTCGAACCGCTCGTCCTGCAAATCGGGATAGAATACCGACAGCGATTCGGCGAGGAACAGCCCCTTGTAGATGATGGACCGGCACGACAGGCTACAGACATAGAAATCATTGATCTGCGCGGCGATCACCTGCTTTTCGATCCGGCGACGGATCAGATAGAGGTCCTTTTCGAACTCGGCCTGATCGCGCACTTCGGGCATCGGCCCGGCGATCATGATCTGCTCGATTTCGGGGCGCGTGCGCTGCGCCTTTTCACCGATGACCGACACGTCCACCGGCACCTGCCGCCAGCCATAGATGGTATAGCCCGCGTCGATGATCTCGCTCTCAACGATGGTGCGGCAGGTTTCCTGCGCGCTGAGGTCCGTGCGCGGCAGGAAGATCATGCCGACAGCCAGGCGATTGGGCAGCGGCTTGTGACCGGAGTCCGCGATCGCATCGTCAAAGAAGCGCACCGGCAGGTCGACATGGATACCTGCGCCATCGCCAGTCTTGCCATCGGCATCGACCGCGCCCCGATGCCACACAGCTTTCAGCGCATCGATCGCGGAGGCGACTACACGGCGTGAAGGGCGGCCATCCGTCGCGGCAACGAGGCCCACGCCACAGGCGTCGCCTTCCAGGTCTGGATGATACATGCCCTCGGCGGCGATCCGCGCGCGTTCTTCGGGGCTTGCGGTGAAGTTGGTGTCCGTCATGATGACTTACCCTTGCCTGTAGCCGTCCATTTTTGGGCACGGCCGCTGTCATTTCCGTTGATTGCCGACCTGATCGGCGTCGATTGTCAGTTTGCCTTCTTCGCGTCCTTGCCGAGTAAGGCGGTAAGACGGTCGCGTTCAGCTTTTGTCAGCTCATTATATGTTCGCGGCTTTGGCAGCTTTTCGAGTTCGGCTGCGGACGATTTCATGATCTCCGGCATGGCCTGCATCATCTCAGGCATAACCTTCTGCATCCGACCAATATAATGCGGATCGGCGGCAAGCTCCATGAAACCCGCACCGAACTTGGCGCCAATGGGGGTCTTTAGAAACGTAGCGATCTGGTCCAGTTCGGCAGCAGTGTATCGGTAGGCGAAGGCCTCGGCCATGCCTTCCCGCATATCCGGCTCATATCGCCCCATGAAACGGCCCATCGCCGGCATCATGGTGTTGACGACGACGTCCATCCGCTTGCGGAAATTCGGGTCGATGATCGCCATCATTTCCTCGACGGTACCCTCGCCCAGATTATCCACCTGTTTTGGATCAAGGCCGCCCATCCTCAGAAATTCGCGGATCGGCATCTTGGTCATGCCATCCATCATCGGCCCCATCATCTTCTGCATCATCGGCCCCATCATCTTTTCGATGGTGCCGTCCGGCAGAATGACAGAAGCGATCGGCTTGGCCTTGGCCAAACGTACCGGATCGACAGATTGACCTGTTGCCGTCGAAGCCTCAGCCTGAACCTGGGCACCGGCCGGAGCCGATAGGAGCAGGCACGAAAGGGAGAGAAAAGCAGCGCGCATCACGCCGCAACCCTCTCGCCCGCTGCCTTGGCTTTCGCCTTCAAATAGCGGTGCATATGCTCGGTCACGTCGCGGCCGTCGCGGATCGCCCAGACGACAAGGCTTGCGCCGCGCACGATGTCGCCTGCGGCGAACACGCCGTCCATGCTGGTCATCATCGTCTTGTGATCGACGCGCAGCGTGCCCCAGCGGGTGACGGACAGGTCGTCCGCGCCGAACATTTTCGGCAATTCTTCAGGGTCATAACCAAGCGCCTTGATGACCAGATCGGCCTCCAGCGTATGTTCGCTGCCCGGATCGGGCTCGGGCGCGCGGCGGCCCGATGCGTCGGGGGCGCCCAGCCGCATCCTGGTGACCTTGACGCCGGTGACATGCTCGGTGCCTTCAAAGGCGATCGGCGCGGTCAGCCAGACGAATTCGACGCCTTCTTCCTCGGCATTGGCGACTTCGCGCTGCGATCCGGGCATATTTTCCCGGTCGCGGCGGTAGAGGCATTTGACCGATTTCGCGCCCTGGCGGATCGCGGTGCGGACACAGTCCATCGCCGTGTCGCCGCCGCCGATGACGACGACATTCTTGCCGGTCGCGAGCAGGCTGCCATCCGCATGTTCGGGGACATCGTCGCCAAAACCGGCTTTGTTGGAGGCGGTGAGATAATCGAGCGCCTTGACCACGCCCGGCGCGCCAACGCCCGGCGCGCGAATGTCGCGGGGCTTGTAGACGCCGGTGGCGATCAGGATCGCGTCATGCTTCTCACGCAGCGCTTCCAATGTCGCGTCGCGGCCAACCTCGAAATTTTCGTGAAAGACGATGCCGCCATCGCGCAACCGCTGGACCCGGCGCATGACCACGTCCTTTTCCAGCTTGAAGCCGGGGATGCCGTAGGTCAGCAATCCGCCAGCGCGATCATGCCGGTCATAGACATGCACCTCATGCCCCGCCGCGCGCAGATATTCCGCCGTGGTGAGGCCAGCCGGCCCCGCACCGATCACGCCGATCGACTGGCCGGTGGGCTTGCCAGGGACCAGCGGTTCGACCCAGCCTTCCTTCCAGGCGGTGTCGGTGATGAACTTTTCGACACTGCCGATCGTCACGGCGCCATGGCCGGAAAATTCGATGACGCAATTGCCCTCGCACAGCCGGTCCTGCGGGCAGATGCGGCCGCAGATTTCGGGCATGGTGCTGGTCAGGTTGGACAATTCATAGGCTTCACGCAGGCGGCCTTCGGCGGTCAGGCGCAGCCAGTCGGGGATGTGATTGTGCAACGGACAGTGAGTTGAACAATATGGCACACCACATTGCGAGCAGCGCGACGCCTGTTCTTCCGCCTTGTCGAGGATGAAGCTGCGGCTGATTTCCAGAAAGTCGTCGGCGCGGGCATCGGCATCGCGCTTGTCGGGGTAGGCTTGTCCCTTGCCTACGAATTTCAGCATTGGATTGTCGGCCATGATACGCCCCTGACTCAAGTTACAAGGGCGCGCATAGCATAAAAACCCGCGGAGTCACGCGGATTCTGTATTTTAGGTCAATAGTGCTGTCTAAATTACACCCTGTATCCACTCTAGTTGCGAAATGATCGCAGGAACTTATCGCATAAATAGACCGTTTCGGCCCTATCTCATCCCCAGCCATATCAGAGCGGCCACGCCAGCGACGATTCGGTACCAGGCAAAAGGCGCGAAGCCATGTTTGGACACAAGCCCGACGAACCAGCGGATGACCAGCAACGCGACAATGAAGGATACGACAAAGCCCAAGGCTATGCTGCCCCAGCCTACCGCTGCGCTGGTGATCTGATCGCCCTTCTTGATCAGTTCCAGCGCGGTTGCGCCCAACATGGTCGGGATGGCGAGAAAGAAGCTGAACTCCGCCGCCGTGCGCCGTTCGACCCCGAGCATCAGCGCGCCCATAATCGTCGCGCCGGACCGGCTGACCCCCGGCACCATGGCCAGACACTGGATGAAGCCGATCGCCAATACACGCACCGTCGGAATATCGGCGATGCCATGAAATCGCTGATCCTTGACCGCCCGTTCGATCAGCAGGATCGCGATGCCACCGGCAATCAAGGCCCAGGCAACCACCTGCGGCGCGCCAAGCAGAATTTCGATATAATCGTGCAGGGCAAGGCCGATAACGGCCGAGGGCATGAAGGCGATCAGCAGATTGCGCAGGAACCGCCAGCTTACCGGCTCACGCCGCAAAAGCCCCATGCCGACCGCCCAGAAAGTGCGCCAGTAGAGCACAACGACCGCCAGAATGGCGCCAAGCTGGATGACGACGTTGAACATCGCCCAGGTCGATGCATCATAGCCCAGCAATTCGCTGGCCAATATGAGGTGCCCGGTCGAGGATACCGGCAGAAATTCGGTCAGCCCTTCGACAATACCCAGCAGGATGACGGTCAGATAGTGCAGGTCCATGATTGGGATCGTCCTCCGATAATCATCCCGTCACCCCGAACGTCATGCTGAACATGCTTCAGCATGACGATGAAGGAGAAGATTGTCTTGCAGCTGATAGCCCCGCGTCGCGGCGGAGCCATGCCCTTAGGCGCTCACCCGACCGGCGAAGCGACCATGCTTGCGGTAACGGACCATCCATTTGTCCGCGACCCCCGCCATCGGCGTAGCGACGACGCCCAGTGCGTCCAGCCCCTTGGCCCCCGGCGCCACGACATTGTCACGCCCCAGCATCGCCAGTTGATCGCTGGTGATCGGCCCGCCCGGCAGCATCGCAAGCAGCTTCGCAGCCGCATGCGGCACATCGACCAGCGCCTTGTCCCGGCCAGTTGCCCTGGCGATCCACTGGTTGATGTCCTTCATGCTCAGCACCTGCGGCCCGCCCAGTTCGTAGGTCTGACCGCCATGGACACCGGGCTGCTCTGCCGCATTGGCGATAGCCTGCGCGACATCAGCGACATAGACGGGCTGGAACCTGGTCGCGCCGCCGATCACGGGGACCACTGGCAGCATGGCGACGATCTGCGCGAAGCGGTTGAGGAACTGGTCCTCCGCACCGAAGATGATCGACGGACGGATGATGGTGGCGTTGGGGAAAGCAGCCTTTACCGCCGCTTCACCTGCCGCCTTCGACCGGCCATAGGCAGACGGGCTATCGGCGTCGGCACCGATCGCCGACATATGGACCAGCGCGCTGACACCGGCGTCCGCCGCCGCCGTGGCGACATTGGCCGCGCCGCGATGGTGAAAGGCGTCGAAATCGCCCTTCAATATGCCCACCAGGTTGATGACGATGTCGCTGCCTGCCACGGCTCGCGCCACGCTGGCGGGGTTGCGGATGTCGGCGGCGATGAACTGTACCTGGCCCAGCCCGCCCAGTGGCTTGACCCGCAGCGCAGTGGCGGGATCACGCTGGGCAATCCGCACCCGCGCGCCGCGCGCCAGCAGCACCTGCGCCACCTGACGACCGACAAAGCCGCCGCCGCCGAATATCGTAACCAGATAGTCTTTCATCACCTGACCCACGTTCGTCCGAGAGGGAATATGCTGCCCATTCCCTTGCCCCAGCCGCGCCGCGCTGACAACCGCTTTACCCGATCCAGCCGACCAAATCGGCGATCATCCACAGGCCCAGCAGCAGGAACAGCAACGCGGCGCCAACCTGCAACGCGCGCATGGGCACTTTCCTGGCCAGCGCCTCGCCAAACAGCACGGCGGGAACATTGGCGATCATCATGCCGAGCGTGGTGCCTGTCGTCACCGCGATCAGATTATCGAATCGCGCGCCCAGCGCGATGGTCGCTACCTGCGTCTTGTCGCCCATTTCCACCAGGAAGAAGGCGACCAATGTGGTCAGGAACACGCCCGCTTTCGACGGTGCCCTGAGCGGCGCATCTTCGTCAATCTTGTCGGGCACCAGCGTCCATGCGGCCATGGCGATGAAGCTCAATGCTACGGCATAGCGGAACCAGTCCTGCGTCAGCACGCCCGCGATGGAGTGGCCCAGCAGGGCGGCGAGGAAATGATTGGCGATTGTCGCGATCAAAATGCCCAAGATGATCGGCACGGGCTTGCGAAAGCGCGTCGCCAGCAACATCGCCAGCAATTGCGTCTTGTCGCCCATTTCGGCAAGGGCGACGAGTGCGGTGGAGGTAAACAGAGCTTCCATCAGACAATATCCGGGGCCGGGCGGAAGTGATAGACGCAATGCCACCGTCGCCTCCCGCCCGGCCGGACAGAAAAGCGCCGATGCCATTGGTCTCGCCTTACGCAGATTGTTCCGCGTCCCCCATGCCATGACCTCTCGGCCAAATATGTTGACATAAGGCCCGCTCCATTTGCGCTGGAACGGCTGGCTACTCCCCAGATGACAGGCTAGCCTCTACGCGTCGAAGCCGGGGATGACAAGTCATGGGTAGGGACAGCAACAAGACGATCGAGACCGATAGCGACGCGGCAGCGTTTCTCGCCGCGGTCGAACCGCCCGAACGGCGGGAGGATGGGGAAAGGCTCGCCACGCTGATGCAGGCCGTGTCCGGCGAGCCGCCGCGCCTGTGGGGATCGTCGATCATCGGTTTTGGTCGCTATCATTATCGCTATGACAGCGGGCGCGAGGGGGATGCGTCGCGTATCGCCTTTTCCCCGCGCAAGGCGGAACTGGTCCTCTATCTTTCGGGCATATCGGACGAGGATTGCGGGCCGCTGGGCAAGCATCGGCGCGGCAAGGGATGTTTCTACATCAAGCGCCTGTCGGGCATCGACATGGATGTTCTGGAGGCGCTGATCCGGCAGAGCTGGTCCTATATGGCGGACAAGCATCCGACCTGAAGGACAGGTCAGAGCGGCAGCAGCGCTGCGACGATCCAACGTTCTTCGGCACGCAGCACGCCCCAGGCGCGGGCGGCGGCGCGGCTGTCCATTGCCTCTACGCCGATCCCCAGCGCCTCGACCGCGCGGACAAAGGGCCGGGGCGGCTGGCGCAATCCCGCGCCGGTGCCCAGCAACAGAAATTCGGGGCGCGGGTCCCCGTCGAACAGATCGCCCAGCGCGGCGAGCGTCAGCGCGTCGATCGGCGGGGCATCGTCCCACGCCATCGCCCGTACCGGGCTGAGCAACAGCCCGGTTGGAAACACATCGTCCCGCACCCGAAAGCCGCGCCCCTGGAAACCAGTGACGATCGGCCCCTGGCCGCTGTCGTCGCGGCGCAGTTCGATCCCGATGCGTTTCTCGCCGCTCAGGGCTGCGCTCCGTCCCGTGGGCCGACCCGTTCGGCCTGCGCGGCGATGTTGGCCTTGCTCGCTTTCTTCTCCGACGACATCGGGGTCAGCCCCAGCGAGATCAGCAGCGAGGAGGAGACATAGACCGACGAATAGGTGCCAACGATAATGCCCAGCATCATGGCCGCGGTAAAGCCACGCAGCACATGACCGCCAAACAGCAGCAGCGCGCCCAGCGCCAGCATGATCGTCACCGACGTCATCACCGTGCGCGGCAGGGTTTCGTTGACGGACAGGTCAATCAGCGCCTTCATGTCCATCTTGCGATATTTGCGCATATTTTCGCGGATACGGTCGTCGATCACCATCTTGTCGTTGATCGAATAGCCGACGATCGTCAGCACGGCCGCGACGATGTTGAGGTCGAATTCCAGCTGCGTCACGGCGAAAAAGCCCAGCGTCATCAACACGTCATGGACGATCGCGACGAAGGTGGAGACGCCGAACTGCCATTCGTAGCGGAACCAGCTGAACACCGCGATGCCCAGGATCGCCAGCACCACGGCCAGTACGCCATTCTGGATCAGTTCGCCCGATACCTTGCCCGATACCGTGTCATAACGGGAGAAAGTGACGCCGGGGAATTGCGCGGTCATCGCCTTGCGCGTCTTTTCGACCACAGCGTTGGCCGCGCCAGCGCCGCCCTGTTCAGGCAGGGGCAGGCGGATCTGCACCGTCTTGGGATCGCCGAACTGCTGGAGCGAGCTTTCGCCCACACCCAGCGATCCTATCGTCGCGCGGACCTTGTCGGTTTCCACATTCTGCGGAAATTTCGCCTCGATCATCAGACCGCCGACAAAGTCGACGCCCATGTTCAGCCCCTTGTAGGCCGTTGCGCCAAGGGCCAGCACGGTCAGCAAGGCGGTGAGCGCGAACGCCCATTTCCGCATCGCGACGAAACCGATATTGGTATTGTCAGGGACGAGTTTCAGAAGTTTCATGGCAGGCTTCCTTCGTCATCCCGGACTTGATCCGGGATCCAGTGCCCGGAGCGCTGCGCTTGGCGCTCTGGATCCTGACTTTCGTCAGGATGACGGGCAGGGAGGGGGAGTGGCGCGATCATATCGTGATGTCCGTCGGCCGGGTGCGGCGCACCCAGTTGGCGACGATCATGCGGGTGAAGGTGACGGCCGTGAACACGCTGGTCGCGATACCGATCAGCAGCACGATGGCGAAGCCTTTGACCGGGCCGGAGCCGAGCGCGAGCATGATGCCGCCGGCGATGGCGTGGGTCACGTTCGCCTCGAAAATCGTGCGGCTCGCTTCCTTATAGCCATGTTCGATCGACTGGACGACATTGCGCCCCCGCCGCCTTTCTTCGCGGATACGTTCGTAAATCAGCACGTTGGCGTCCACGGCCGTGCCGATGGTCAGCACAAAGCCCGCAATGCCCGGCAGCGTCAGCGTCGCGCCCAACATGCCCATCACGCCCAATATGACCGCCACGTTGATGGCGACCGCCAGATTGGCATACATGCCAAAGCGGCCATAGCTCACGAACATGAAGAGTGCGACCGCGACCACCGCGATGACCGACGCGATCAGCCCCGCGCGGATCGAATCGGCGCCCAGCCCCGGACCGACGGTGCGTTCCTCCACCACCGTCAACGCCACCGGCAGCTTGCCCGACCGCAGCGCGATCGCCAGCTGGTTGGCGCTTTCGACGGTGAAATTGCCGCTGATCTGCGCGCTGCCGCCCAGGATCGGTTCGTTGATATTGGGGGCGGACAGCACCTTGCCGTCCAGGATGATGGCAAAGGGGCGGTTGACATTCTGCGACGTCACCTGCCCGAATTTGCGCCCGCCAGAGCCATTGAAGCGGATGTTGACGATCGCCTGGCTATTCTGGTCATAGCCCTGCGTCGCGTCGGTCAGATCCTCGCCCGACACCATCACCTGCCGCTTGACCGCGATCAGCGGCACGCCCGATGGATTGTCGGGATAGGGCAGCACTTCACTGCCCACCGGCGCGCGACCCTGCGCCACTTCGGCGGGGTTGGCAGTGAAATCGACCAGCTTGAATTCCAGCTTCGCGGTCTGGCCCAGCAGATCCTTCAGCGCCTTGGGATCTTGCAGGCCGGGGACCTGTACGACGATGCGGTTGTCGCCCTGCTGCTGGATCGTGGGTTCGCGCGTGCCCATCTCGTCGATGCGCTTGCGGATCACTTCGGTCGCGACTTCCATCGCGCTCTTGACCGCATTGTTGATCCCCGCTTCGGTCGGGGTGATGACGATGGTGGAGCTGTTGACCACCTCGACATTGAAATCGCGCTGTCCGGTAAGGCCCGCGCCCTGCGTCAGCGGACGAATACGCTCGACCGCAGCGTCCACCTGCGACGGATCGCGGACCATGAAGCTGAGCTTCCCGTCGCGGCTGGAGATGTCGCCGATCGCGATCCGGGGGTCGCCCCGGCGCAATTCGGTGCGAACCTGCTCCTCCATATTGGTGAGCCGCTGCTTGGCGACATCCTGCGTGCTGGCTTCGAGCAGCAAATGGCTGCCGCCCGACAGGTCGAGACCCAGATTGACCCGCGTCTGCATGAAACCGGGCAGCCGGGTGACGACCGAATCCGGCAGGAAGCTGGGTACGGCGCACAGCACACCGATCGCCAGCGGCAGGATGATCGCAAAGACCGCCCAGCGCGAAAAGTTCAGCATCGTGGGATCAGTCGTTCGCTGGCTTGGCAGTGGTCGGGTCGAGCACGTCGGTCAGGGTGGACTTGACCGCCTTCACCTTCATGCCCGGCGCGATTTCGACTTCGGCGTAAATCTCGTCCACGCGCGTGACCTTGCCCAGCAGGCCGCCACCGGTGATCACCTGATCGCCTTTTTTCACTGCGTCGATCTTCGCCTTGTGCGCCTTCATCCGCTTTTGCTGCGGACGGATCAGCAGGAAATAGAATACCACGAAGATCAGGACCAGCGGCGCCATCTGCACCAATATGCCGCTGCCGGATGCTGGCCCGCCCGCAGTCTGGGCAAAGGCTGTCGATATGAACATGGGTGGGACTTTCCTGAAGCAGGTCGCGCCTTGGTTTCTGTCGGCCGCAGGACGCACATAGCGCCCACGGATCAAGCCGCGGCGGCTACCACAGATGCAGGCGGGGAGGCAATATGATTAGGCCGATACGCAGCAGCCGCAAAAGAGCAGCATCGAACCCCTTGCAACTTGGCGAATGTGCTTCTAAGAGCCGCCCTCCGGTCGGGACGTAGCGCAGCCTGGTAGCGCATCACACTGGGGGTGTGGGGGTCGGAGGTTCGAATCCTCTCGTCCCGACCAAATTTTGGAAAAAGTGCGGCCGTCCGGCGGAAGGGCGCACGAAAATCTCCCAGGCGCTATCGCGCGGGAGTCCATGTTTAGCAGCGATGATCGTGTTGGGTGGCGGACGCGGCCCTAAATGAGAAACATGGCTGCCAGAATCAGCAGCCAGATGGTCAAGGCTGCACCAGCGACCATCGCCAGTTTTTGAGGTGGGCTGAGACCCGCTGTTTCTGCGGACAGTTCAGAACCATCCTTTTCCGCAATATTCGCGGGAGCGGCCTGATATTTGAAGTTTTCCTGGACGACGGAACTGTCGAAGCGGAGAATCGTGTCGAGTTCCGCGCGATTGAGTGGCTGCACGAAGGCGCAGCCAGCGATCGTTCCTTCGACACGGACGATCCGCACTGCCCTGATGCCGACGCCCGGCACGCCGATGGTCGTCGCCTGATCAGGCAAAATCTCGAAAGGCAATTGCATACGAAAGCCGGTGAGCGAGATATCCTCGATCTGCACGTCGAACGGCGTATCCTCACCATCGCGCAAGGTCGAAGCGCGGTCCAGCTGCATTCGCTGCGCGCCACGATTATCGCTGTACAGGGTCGCTCGAACTGACATTGGCAGGCTCCATAGCCGGGGACGGCAATTTGGACCCATTCGCCTAAGAAATCGTAAAGATACCGTTGAGGATCGAACGAGAAGCGGCGGAAAGCAGGCCGGCTTTGGGTGGGCTAGCACGGATCGACCTGGGCCGCGACGCGCAGCCCCGCCGGTGTTCATCCCATCATCGTGCTGACGTTCAGCCCCGCGACCGCAAATGGCCAAACAGCGCCATATAATTGTCGACCGCGCGATCCAGCGTGAAATCGGCTGCGCGCGCTTTGGCCGATACCCTGTCGAGCGGCATATCCAGAGAAGCGCCTATGGCCTTGGCCAAGGCGTCGCTGTCATCGACAGGGACGAGCAGTCCGAACCTGCCGCCTTCGAGCACTTCGAGCGGGCCGCTGGGGCAATCGGTCGCAACGATATTGGCACCGCAGGCAAGTGCTTCGATCAATACGGTCGGCAAGCCTTCCCAACGCGACGACAATATGAAGGCATCGGCAGCGCGCATCATTGCGAATGGGTTGCGGCTGAATCCTGCCAGATCGACATGATCGTCCAGGTTCAAGGATTTGAGCTGCGCCTCCAATTGCGGACGCAGCGGGCCTTCGCCCAGAATGACCAACCGGACGGGGCGTTCATCCAGCACCTTGCGCACAGCGCTGATCAGGACATCGAAGCCCTTCTGGTGATGCAGTCGCCCGCAACCCAACAGAACGGGTATGCCTGCCCCGTCGGTCAACCAGCGATGTTCCGCCGCTTCGCCCGAAAGCGCCATCAGCCCGTCGGTGACGACAGGATTGTGGATGACCTGATGATTGTGCGGGTGACCGCGCGTAAAGGCCAGGACAGCCGATTCGACGCCCTGAGAGACGCTGACGACCCGCGAAATGCCCGGATAGACGAATCGCGCCAGACGATAGGCCGCCTTGACCGAGCGGTTGGTCAGCAGCGCATAATTCTGCCCCATCTGATTATGTTCGACCGCCACATGCGGGATGCCCGCCCGTGCGATCCGGTTGGCCAGCGCAGCGGCGACATTAACATGGGTGAGATGGCTGACGAGAATATCCGGCCGTGCCGAACGCAGCCAGCGGGCAAGCGGGCGAATGCTGGAAATGGAACGGCGATTGCCAAGATCGACCAGTTCGATCGCCGGATCGAGATCGTCGAGATAAGGGCCTTCCCGCCGTGCCAGGATCAGCGTAACCCGTTCGCCGCGCGCCACCAGTCCGTTCATCAGCAGGACGGCCACACGCTCCGCCCCGCCGCCGGCAAGGTCCTGAAGAAATGTCGCGACGTGCATAAGTGACTAGCCCACCAGCAGCTTTATGCCGACCAGCATCAGTACCAGCGCCAGCACCGACCGGACCAGACGGTCGGGCAGTTTGGACGACAGCAGCGATCCGACGATGATGCCCGGTATCGATCCGACCAGCAGCGACCCCAGCAAGGCAAAGTCGACATTGCCGATCCACAGGTGGCCAAGCCCCGCCACAGCCGTCAGCGGCACGGCGTGGATAATATCAGTGCCCACCAGGCGCGCCGCCTTCATCCGCATGGGATAGAGCGCGATCAGCATGGTCGCCCCCAGTGCGCCCGCCCCCACGGACGTCAGCGTGACGAGCACGCCCAGGATGAATCCGGCCAGCACCGTCAGCGGCAATTGCATACGCCGGAAGCGTTGCGCCGTGTCCTCCTGCATATCGCGGGCATAATCATGGATTTGCCGACGCGAAAGCGTGGCGATCGCCGTCATGATCAGCAAGACGCCGAGCGCCGAAAGGATAAGATCACTCTGGAAGGAACTGCGGGGCAGTTTGGACAATAATGCGATCGTCAGGACGGATGCCGGAAGGCTGCCCATCAACAGGCGACGCACCACGGTCCAGTCGGGCTTCCCGAAATGATGATGGACGACGCCCCCGACGGTCTTGGTGATCGCCGCGAACCACAGGTCGGTCCCGACGGCAGTGACTGGCACGATTCCAACCAGCAGGATGAGGATGGGTGCCATCAGCGACCCACCGCCCACGCCGGTTATTCCAACGAGCAAGCCCACGAGCAGGCCAGCCAGGCTGTGCACCCAATCGATCATCAATACGCGTCCCCCTTGCCCGCTCAGTGACGGACGACTGGTCGGACATGCACGATTGGCTTGTGCTTGGGAAGGCGCAACTTGGCCTTGACCCGCTTGTAAATGGCTCTCTGCTCCCTTCGTCGGTCGATCAATTCGGCCAATATCCACTCAACATATGATCATGAAGCCGGGCACGGGCGTCCTGCGAGGCAAATTCGTGGTTTTCCGCCAGTTAACCCTAACGAGTGATTCGGGTTTAAGGGAGGCGGGCCTATGCCGTTTTTGGCACCAAGACACGGCGACAAGGTAACGGCATGTTCCCCAATCCAAAATCCCTCATCCTGACCACGCGCTATGCGCTTGGACTGATGACGCTGGCCCTTCTGGCCGCTGGGGTCATGCTTGCGACGGACAGGGTTCATTTGTCGCCTTCCGCCATATCCTGGTTGTCGCTCTCGGCGGTTGCGGTCCTGTTCCCGGCGCTGCTCGTGGCGTTTCCCCGTTCGCGTCGGTCCGATCTGCTGGCCGCGACGCTGATCCTGGTCATCTTGGCGGGTGGCGCACGCATCGCCACCGGGGACATTGCCGGATTGGGAGACATGTCCGCGATGATGATCCTGATCGTCGCGATATATCTGTCGTCGGGCATAGATATTTTGCGCCAGCGCGCACGCCGCTACCCCAACGAATTGTTCGAAGTCATCGCCATCGAGGAAAAACGGGCGCGCCGACGCGGGGACGCCAGGCGAGCCAGCCCGACCATGCGACCAGAAAATGCCAACTCTATGAACCAAATAGGATAAAATTTTTCGGTTGCCGATCCTATTTGCTGTCCTACAGGCCATGGCTCGGCATATGTGAGTCGCCTCTTCATGCAGGAGGCGCAAAATGACCGATCCCTATACCAGCTTCATCGACAATCCGATTGCATCGGCGCGGGCGCCATACGCCGTCGTTCCCCATGACAGCGACGCTCTGCCCGTCGTGCCCAAAGCGCTGTACATCGGCACTGGCGGCACGGTCATATTGCGGGGCGTCGATGGCACCGCTGACGTCAACTTCCTCAATGTCGCCGACGGACAGGTGCTGGATGTTCGCGCCCGTTACGTCCGCGCGACGGGCACGACAGCCGCCAATATCGTGGCGCTTGCCTGATGACCCGGCTCGGATATGGCTTTGGCCGTGGCGCGCGCGGTCCGGCAAACGCGCGCCCGGAGGCGCTATGGCGCCTTGCCACCGTCCGCGGCGGTGAAAGCGCCTATGGAATCGGCAATGTATCAACGCCCAATTCGGCGCGGACCAGCGGGCGCATAAGGGACATGCTGTCCAACGCGCACATCACCGCGTTGCGCTACGCCGATGCGGCATTCATCATCGGGTCCGACCAGGCCGAAACGGCAGTCAGCCCGCAATCGATACAAAGGGCGTTGGAAATCGGCCCGGCGGTCGGGCGGGTGACCTGGTCCGGCAGCGCTATCGGTACGATCCCCGGCGGCGCGCTGCTATGGTC
Organism: Sphingobium xenophagum NBRC 107872; assembly: GCF_000367345.1. GTDB lineage: Bacteria > Pseudomonadota > Alphaproteobacteria > Sphingomonadales > Sphingomonadaceae > Sphingobium > Sphingobium xenophagum. The sequence goes on along the minus strand of NZ_BARE01000006.1, from coordinate 35,339 downwards.
CGACGATCTCCTGCCCGGCGCGCTCGGCCTGTCCGAATTCCCGCCCGGTGTCATGGTCTGGCATCGATCGATGAAGGACAATCTGGTCGGTGACACCCGCGCCAACTTTCCCATGACCGGGCCTGGTACGCCTGAGGGAGAAGATCAGAGGGGCACCACGATCGGCGTAGATCGGTTGATGCAAACTGGCGCTCTTCCCGCAGATGGCGGAGCAAGGGCCCAAATCGATGGTGCACCGGGGGTACTGATCGGCCTGGCCAAAGATCATGGTCCCACTGTGCTGGTTTGCGGCGACAGTCGTTTCTATGGCGTATCGGGTAATGCCGGGCCCGGCACCGGGACGGCGGGCGGGCCGCCACGCATGGCGTTGGAACAGGCGGGCATTCCGCACGCGATGCAGGCACGGTCGGGGTCCAAGATCCAGGATTTTGTCGCGGGCGACTTCGCCAAGCCGGTCTTGCGGATCGGGATCATTGCCCATGTCAGCGACATATTATGCAACTGGTCCGTCAACGACATGAGCAGCGGACGCACGGCCAGCCAGATATTGGGGGACATCGCGGCCTTTGTCGCAAAGGCGAAGGCGATCAATCCGCAGGTGCGGATATGGTGGACGACGATGGCCCCCTCCACCAACGGGTCCAATATTCCGGTCGGGCTATACGCCAACAGCGCGAATGACGGGCGTCAGACGTTTAACAACGAGGTCAGGACCAACTTTGCGGCCTATGGGCTGTCGGGGCTTGTCGATATTTCAGCGGCAGTCGAAGACCCCACACAGACCGATCGTTGGGCCGACTTTGCCAATGACAGTTCAGATGGGCTGCATTCCCGCCAGACGGGGCAGGTCAAGGAAGCGGCGGTGATCAAGGCGTGGGCGGATGCGCTGCCCGCACCCCTGGCCGCTTATTGACGCGCACCGCGATGGCGAAATGACGGCGCGCGGCGCTCGCCATTTCGCCACGCTTGCGCCCACACAGGTGAAATCGCGGCTTTACCGGGCCTTGGCAGAATCTATCTCGCATTTCCAATCTCTATTGTTTAAGTAGAGATTTAAGGAGATGAGCCATGTACATGGAGTCAATCGTCGAGGTGGAAGCCGCTTTTGTCCCCTGGCGCGGTACGTCGCGTCCGCGCGCCAGGCGGCTCAAGCCATGGAAATTGTTCCGCAACTATGCGATTTTTGCCGCTATCGTGGCGATGATCGTGACGTTCTGGGCAGCTTTTGTCGCGGGGCTGATGCTCCTGCTACCCTGACTGGCTACAGACGAAGCAGGCTGTCGATCTGAGCCTCGCGGCGCAATTTCTCGCACTCGGCTTGCCAATGCGTTGCCTCCGCACGCAGGCGTTCAAACTTGTCCAGTGGGATCCAATGACGCGATCCGCCCAGCGAACCGTCCGCACGGACGGTGACGCTGTCGGCGAGCCGTTCCATCATCTGCGCCAGCTTTGCAAAGTCGCTCACGCGCAGGCTCACCTGGGCACCGTCGCTGGCTCCGTCAATCGCCGCGCGCATCTTGCCTGCTTCTGCCCGAACGATGGCGGCGATCTGTCCGGCTGATGTTGCTTCCATCCCTGCCTCCTGTCGATACAGCATCATCTGCGAACGAGAATGATAGCCAAAGAGGGTTAACCGCTCGTAACCATGGCGCGCCGTGCAGCGCGCCAATCGTTAAAAGCCGGAAAATCCGGGGATCAGTATGGTGGCTGGCTGCTGTGGCGGTGTGCCAGCCGTGCTGGAACTGATCGGCTTGGGTTGGGGCGCAAAGTCAAAATCCAGAAATTTGCCCGTGCTGCGCGCATAATTATCCTTGGGATCATAATAGGGCCGATCGATGCCCAGATCGCGCGCTTCGGCCCGGCCCATATTGGCCAGAAGCGTGAAGGCCGACACATAGGCGTCGCGGCGCGCACTGACCAATTGGACTTGCGTGTTGAGCAATTCCTGCTCCGCATTGAGGATGTCGAGGATGGTTCGCGACCCTGCGGAGTTTTCAACCTTTACGCCATCAAGCGCCAGTTCGGCCGACTTGACCGCTTCTTCTGCGGAGGTGATCGTTTCGAGTGCAGCGCGCCAAAGCGCATAAGAGGCGCGGGTTTGCGCGATCACGGCGCGTTCGGTCGCGGTCGCCTGCTCGATCGCGCTCGATTCGCGTGCGACGGCCTGGCGCTGCTGCGCGCCGGGGCGCCCACCCTGATACAGGGGAATGGAAATAGTCGCCCCTGCTGATGCCGCCTTGTCATTGCGGACATTCACTATGCCGCCCTGATTGACTACCGTGGACCCCAGATAGTCCGTCTGCGATCCGTTGATGAAGGCGCTGACCCGCGGCATGATCTGGCCATTGGCGGATTTCACGTCATATCGCGTCGCGTCGCGGGCCTTGTTGGCCGCAAGCAAGGCAGGATTGTTTGCCAGCGCCAGCGCCACGGCCGCTTCTGCACTTTCAGGCAAGCCGGGCAGCGCGGGGGGCACTTCAAGATTTTGCGGCGGCTTGCCGACAAGGGCGATGTAATTTTCCTTCGACGCGATGAGCTGCGCCTGGGCGCTTTGCAGGCTGGAGCGCGCCAACGCCAGGCGGGAGCGGGACTGGGCCACGTCGGTCCGGGTCAGATCGCCAACCTCGAACCGTTCCTGACCAGCGCTGAGGTTGATGTCCAGCGCACGGACATTCTGGCGGTTCAATTCGACGATCGCACTGTCGCGCAACACATTCATGTAGGTCGCGACAATGGACTGGAACAGATTCGCCTCGACGCTGCGCAGCGAAAACTGGCCGGATTCGACCCGCAATTTAGCGGCGTTCACGGCATTGCGGACGGAGCCACCATTATAGAGCGGTAAAACCACCTGCGCGTTCATGCTTAGCGCTTCACCCGCAGAAATCTGGGGAAACTGGCGATAGATATTGTTGGAATAGCTGATGCTGCTGTCCGCGAAGGGAAGGCCGCTGGACCGCTGGATGGCGACACTCTCGTCAACGGCGCGCTGGTCGGCCCGGGCTGCGGTGATGGAAGGGTTGTCCTTGTACGCCAGTGCCAATGCTTCCATCAGCGTTTCGGCCGACGCTGGCGTCCCCACCATGGCAACCGCGATTATCGCTGCCAGCTGGAAAAAATTGCTTCGCCGTCCCATCATTGCCTTGCCCCACATTCCACCCCGCAGCAGGCATGCTGCTTGCGCACAGCCCTGCCAGAATAAGGTTAATGGTTCGCAAAGCATGTTTGCGTCCACATGCCGCCAGACGCGACCGGCCTATTTGGGCAAAAGCCCCATGCGGTTGTCAGGCAGGCACTGCCGCGGATCAGGCCGGTCGATCACGGCGCAGTCGAAAAGAACGGTTTCCTTGCGCCGATCTCCATCCACCCGATAGAAGAACGACATGGTCCGTGCCGCAGCGGCGGATATGACAGAACCGGATGGCAGGTCGCCAGGGTTGAGCCAGCCGATCACGGTACATTCCGGCTTGTCGCGGCACATGCGATAGGCGGTGACGGCATAGGAACCCGCAAATGCGCCGGGTTCCAGCGACAACATATACGCGCCGGCAGCGGGTGCGGCGTCATGCAGTCGGCTGCCCTTCAATATCCATGCAGGAACGTCCGTCCCGGCATCCTTGCGATCGGCGCCGTTTGCCACCGACGAACGATCGCGCCAGTCGCCCATTTTGGCAAGGTCGTAGGAGAGGATGGAGGACGGGCCATCTTCCTTTTTCTGATCGCCCGACAGGCTGGCGATCGACGCTATGACGGGTTCATCCGACATGCTGACCCTGCGCAGCATCCCTGCATGGGACCAGCGGAAAAATATATGCCCGCGTACCATCACCAGCTTGTCCATCTGCGCGGACCAGTAAGGCACGACATAGTCGGTGTGATAATGGGTTGCGGTGCTGACAGCCCCGAACACATAGCCGTTCAACGCGGCCTTCGCGGCGATCAGCGCCCGCGACCAGGCTGATGCGCTGGGGCGGCGCCGCACGATCGAGCCGTCGCAGGTAAAGGTGAACTGGCAGCCGATGGCGCGCTCGCTGCCCTGAAACACGACGCCGCACACGCTTTTGGGAAAGGCCGGGTGGCGCACGCGGTTCACCACGACCTGTGCCACCGCGCGCTGGCCAACCGGATCGTCACCGGCTTCATAATAAGCCGCGCTCGCCAGACATTCCTGCGCCCGCCGCCAATTGTCCGCCGACCCCGAATAGATGAACGGAGGCGCGGGAGGCCGGGGCGCCGTGGAAAAGGGCTGCGCAGCGTTGATCGCACGCGCATCGGGCGCGGCCAACGGCTTGAAGATCAGGGGCGGCGGTTCCACGCCGGTCGCCGATCGACCGGTCGCCATGTGCGATCGCGGATCATAATTGGGGGGCACGCCATAATCGGGCTGCGACGGGACCGCTGTGAGCGCGTCGACAAAATGAACCGCCAATGACAGGCCCGCGGCCAGGATCAGCCCGCATAATAGGATCGCGACGGTCTGGCGCGCCGACGGCTTGCCCCAACGACGAGGCACCGCATATTCGACCACGGCCGGATCAATGTCTGCGTTTTGATCGGCGGATGGAAGAGATGCAGTCATCTGGCGAATCCAATTTTGAAGCAGCCCCCTAACATCAAATGGTTAATGATGTGGGAAGAAAATGCGATTGGTTGTAGAAGAAGAATATTCCATGCGAGTCAAAACCTGAATGGAACGGGAGGGGCGAAATAGTCTGATGGACATGCCTACCGAACAGACCCTGCGCCGGCGGATTCTTTATCGTCCCCGTTCGTTCATTGCCACTGCGCGACTCCAGGCGCTACTGGCCGTTCGGCGCGGTGACCGCATGTCGCCCCATATCTTCATCGTCGGCGCACAAAAGGCAGGCACGACATCATTGTTCCGGGATCTGGCGAACCACCCGCAGATCATCGCGCCGGTCGCCAAGGAAATCCATCAGTTCGACAGGCACAAGATGCGCCCGCTCGACAATTATCTCGCCCACTTCCCGTCGTTGCAGGATGCAGAGGAGCGCATGCGCCGAGTGGATGCGCCGGTGATGACGATGGATTGTACCCCTTATTATTTCATGCATCCCCAAGCCGCCGAACGCATCAGCGCCTTTTGCCCGGACGCGAAAATCATCGTAATGCTGCGCGATCCATGCGCGCGTGCATGGTCGCATTATTGGCATGAAGTCGCGCGCGGTTTCGAAACATTGGAACCGGAGGCAGCCTTCGCCGCCGAAGCTGAACGGATCATCAAGCCGCACGACCATGTCGGGCCCGACAGGCAGGCGCGCTTCGCGCACCAACATTACAGCTACTGCGCGCGCAGCGAATATGACGTGCAGATCAGCCGGTGGCAGGCGCTGTTCCGATCCGATCAACTCCTGTTCATCGCCACGGAGCGATATCAACAGAATCCGGCAGCAGAGCGCGATCGCATAGCGGCATTTCTGGCGATCGGACCTTTCGCGCATGCGCAGGACCAAGGCAGGCTGAACGAGGGACGCTACCCTGCCCCTGCCCCTGCCATGGCCGCCTGGCTAGACCAGCGCCTGCACCGATCGCGAGAGCGTACCCGCGCCATGCTCGGCGTCGATTTCGGGTGGCCCACATGGCGCGGATAATCCAGACCCCGCCCCCCGCGCCTGTCGGCACCCAACCGGCCTGGCCTGCGCAGGGTATCCCGCCGGGCGATTCAAGCCCCTGCTCCACGCATCGGGAATATGGCGCGAAGGCTATCCCCTCAGCGATCGGGAAAGAAATAACCCCGATATTCGTCGTTGGCTGCCAGCGAAGCGGATCAACCCTGCTGGGGGCCATGCTGGGCAGTGGGAACCGCATGATCGCAACGCCCGAGTCGCAATTTGTCGCCGACCTGATGCCTCATGATCCTCGCCAGATCATGGAGTTGGGACGGGCGATCGACGCGATCACGGCCCATCCGCGCTTCAAGCTGTGGAATTTTTCCATCGGCGATCTGCGCCCCGCCGGATACGGCACGTTCATGGACGCGGTGAATTGGCTGGTGCGGACCTATGGTGCCCGATCGGGGCGCATGGATATAGATTATTGGGTGGAACATCAGCCGGGCAATGTGCGGCATATGCGGGCTTTGGCGGAGGCGTGTCCGGACGCGCGATTCGTCCATATCGTCCGCGATGGACGAGCCGTAGCCAATTCGCTGCTCAAGGTTGACTGGGGACCAAACAGCATTTCCAGCGCGGCCCATTTCTGGTCTCAACGGGTGGCCATGGGCATGGCGCTTCGCGACTGCCTGCCGCCCAACCGTTGGGCGCGCGTGCGATATGAGGATCTGCTCGCCCGGCCGGATGAGGAATTGCGCCGCATTTGCGCAACGCTGGAATTGCCCTTTGACGAGGCGATGATTGCGGCGCGCGGCTATCATGTGCCGCCATCGACCCGCAAACAACATCATCTGGTCGGCCAGGCGCTTGCCCCCCAACGAATCGATGCCTGGCAGCAGGAATTGAGCCAGCGGCAGGTCGAGATATTCGAGGCGCATGTCGGCCCGCTGATCACCTATCTTGGCTATCAACTTTCCTTTGGTCGTTCAGCGCGCCTGCCCAGTGCCGCCGAAACCGCTCGCATGATCATGGTCCAGCTTTTTCAGGGCTATCGTAACCGGCTGAAGCTTGCGATCAACATCGGCAGGGCACGCGCAGAGCGGACTGTTGCCGATAATGGGAGCACGGCCGCTACCGCCTATCCCTGGCGGCGTGGCGTCTTGCGCAGGATCTGCCAGATGGCGTCCAGATTGGTGGTCAAATAGCGCCAGAACAACCGGCGCGGCTCCAACGCCATGCGATACAGCCATTCAAGGCCCGCCCGCTGCATCCACATCGGCGCGCGCGGACGACTGGCGGACAGGAAGTTGAACAGCCCACCGCATGTCTTGACCCAGGCGATACCGCCGAAGCGATGCAGGTTGCGCGCGACGAAAACATCTTCCCTGGGCATCCCGAGAGCGACCCACAAAATATCCGGTCGAGCATCGAGGATTTGCTGGACCACGGCATCTTCTTCTTCGGCGGAAAAATAGCCGTTGCGCGCGCCAGCGATCACAAGGCGCGGGTAAAGCTGGCGAACCCGCGCGACGGCCCGGCCATTTTCTTCGTCCGTCGCGCCAAGGAAATACATGCTGTAGCCATGATCCTGCGCCGCTGCGGCAAGATCATGGAACAAGTCGGTCGTCGCCGCGCGATTGGGAATTTCCCGGCCGGCGATCAGCCTGGCCGCCCACAATACAGGAACGCCGTCAGCCGCCACCGCGTCAGCGTGGCGATAGGCGTCCCGAAATACGCGGTTACGCGCATATGCGGAAATGACATTGCCATTGATCGCAGCGTGGTAACGGGTCGTCGCGCGGCCCTCGCGCGCCTCACGGCAGTCATCGAGCATCAGTTGCACCCATTGCCCAGTGGACAAGGGCGAAACTGGAATGTCGGCAATGATGACGGGCGCGACAGGTTCAGGCGAGTCGGATAAATGTAGTGACTTCATCGCTTCCCGTGCCCATCAGCATATGTCGATGTTGCTTGTCACACCGCCATGGCAAGGTCAATAAAGACCGTTATTCCGCTTATTTGCCTCGGCGATTCGAGGGAAAATTGTGAAATTGGGGGTTTGCTATGCGCTCTAAAGCCTGGATTGTGGCGACAATCATGATGAGTTCGGTACTGACGACCGGATGCACCACCAGTGGCCCGCTGCCCGCGGCAGCGCCCGGATCAGTGGCCGCGACGACGACATACCGGATCGGGGCTGGCGACAAGTTCCGTCTGAACGTATTCAACGAACCCGCTTTGTCCGGTCAGGAATATTCGGTGAATACCGAAGGGGAAGCATCGCTGCCGCTGATCGGGCTGGTCAAGGTCGACGGCATGACTCCCCGTGAAGCAGAAGCGGAAATCACGAAGCGCTATGCTGCCGGTTTCATCAATAATCCGCGTGTAAATATCGATATCAGCCAGTATCGGCCCTTCTATATTTTGGGGGAGGTCAAGCAGCCGGGCCAATATCCCTTCGCCACGGGTCTGACCGTGCTTAGCGCCGTCGCCATCGCGCAGGGCTATACCTATCGCGCGGACCAGAAGCGGGTGTTCGTGCGGCATGGCGACAAGTCGAGCGAGGAATCCGTACCGCTTGCTGCGGATACGCCCGTACTGCCTGGCGACACGATCCGTATTCCCGAACGCTTCTTCTGATCGCCAGGCCTATGGTCGCTTTGGGCTTTGCAGTCCCGACCAGACGCCTCGACAGGAGATATTGGCAGACCCTGTGTGCAAATGTGCACGGGGTCTTTGCCCCAGCGCCTAATCGTGACTATAATGTGCAACAACGGTCCAAGGCGTGAACGCACCCGACTGGCGCGCGCGTATTGCGTACTTGTCCCATTATTGCTTCACGGTTTCAAAATGAAACATTAGACGGCATAAACTCATTGCCTGGCATAAGGCATCCGGTAATGTTGGGGTATTAAGATGCCCGCGTCGAGCAGGTATTAAGGGGTAGCCGTGTATATAGCCGCGGGAACTAGTACTTCGGCTGAGAAGTCCCGTAGGGATGGCAGTCTAATTCGTGTCGGCATCTATGGGCTGCAATGGGCGCTCGACGTGCTGATCCTGATCGGCAGTTTTTCTTTTGCCAGCCTAATGCGTTTTGGCCACCTGCCCGTGGGGGAGAGCCGGAACTGGATTATCGTCCTGGTATCCGTATTCATGGTCATCGCCTTTTACGGTCGACTTTACACGCTCGATTCCATGCAATCGCTCACCACATCGGTCAGGCGCGCGGCCATGGCCATGATGTGGGCCCTGTCGATTGCCGTTCTGGGCTTTTTCGCGTCGAAACATGTCGATACCATGTCCCGGCTGGTACTGTTCACGGGCACGATCACGGCGTTCACGCTGCTGCTTTTGGTTCGCCTTCCTTTCTTCCTCCTCATCCACCGCATCGTCGGCAATCGGCTTTTGCGCAAATTGTTCATCGTGGACGGCGTGGAACCGCGCGAAATGGAAGGTTATGATATCGTCCTTTGCGCTGATCTCGGTTTGAAGATCGATCTGCACGATCCCGCCGTCCTGCATGCGCTGAGCAGCAAGATCCGCGAATATGACCGTGTGCTTGTCGATTGTCCGGTCCATGAACGTGAAAACTGGTCCCTTTTCCTGCAAGGCGTAGGCTGCATCGGCAGCCTGCTGATCCCCGAACTGCAACCCGTCATTTCCGATCATGCCAAGTTGAGGCTGGAATCGGCGTCTATCCGTGTTTCCACAGGCCCGCTCGATTTGCGAAGCCGTGCATTGAAGCGGGTTTTCGATCTGGCAGTGACCTGCTCCGTGTGCCTGTTCCTTGCGCCCTTGCTGGCGATCACCGCCATCTGCATCAAACTGGACAGCAAGGGGCCGGTACTGTTCAAGCAGCTGCGCATGGGCAGGGGCAACCGGCTATTCTATGTCTACAAGTTCCGCAGCATGCGGGACGATCTGGCCGACGCTACCGGCAGCAAATCGGCATCGCGCGACGACAAGCGGATCACGCGCGTCGGACGGATCATTCGCGCCACCTCCATCGACGAATTGCCTCAGCTTTTTAACGTGTTGCGTGGCGACATGTCGCTGGTGGGGCCAAGGCCGCATGCTCTTGGTTCGAAGGCCGGCAATGACCTGTTCTGGAAAGTCGATACGCGCTATTGGCTGCGTCATTCGACCAAGCCCGGCATTACCGGACTGGCTCAGATCCGTGGGTTCCGAGGCGCGACCGAAACCCATCGCGACCTGACCGAACGCCTGCGTTACGATCTTGAATATCTGCGCAACTGGTCGATTTTTCGGGATATCAGCATCCTGCTCGCGACCTTTGGCGTGGTCGTGCACAAAAACGCCTATTGACCGCTATCGCAGGATCGGGACTGCCGGGCTCGCTCCATAGAAGTAACGACGCGCGCTGTTGCAACTGCAATACTCAGTTACCCCTTCGCCGCACGGCCCATTGCTGTAGCGGATATTTGGCAAAGTTTCGGGCCAGATCGCGCAGCGCAAACAGCCAGTCCGTCGCTGGACGATCGCTCAGGGAACGGATCGCTCGCCTCTGCACCTCGAAGGTGGAGAGAAAATAGCCCGGTGACCAAGCGAATTTCTGTCCGAAATGATAGCGTTTGGCAATCCGCACCGGCGCGCAACGGGCAAGCCGAAAACCCGCCGCGCCGAGACGTACCCAAAGATCATAGTCGAAATGGCTCCGACGATTGAGGGCATAATTGCCCACCGCCTGCATGGCGTCGCGCCGGATGCATGAACCTGAATGGGAAAGCTGGTTCTTGCGGCCCAATCGATGGGTCACATCGGTCAGCGCCGTTGCCTGAGGCTGAATGCGTGTCCAGTCGGCAGTCTCGCCAGGGCCTATCATCAACCGTTCAAAACTGATCGCGGCGACATCCGGCCGGTCATCCATGACAGCGCACGCCGTTTCCAGCCAGGTCGGATGCGCCAGATCGTCCGCGTCGAGAATTGCCACGAGCGGCGCGCTTCCTTGCGACAATGCGAAGTTGAGCGCCTTGCCACGCCCCCGATCAGCATTGGTGAACAAGGCAAACCGGCCATCCTTGTCGCAAAATGCTCGCGCGATGGCCGCGCTGTCGTCCGTGCTCCCGTCATCCACCAGAATGAAGCGGGCATCAGCCAGTGTCTGGGACGACAGGGATGCCAGAGTGGGCTCCAGCGTGGCGGCAGCATTGAAAAACGTGCAAAGCAGATCGATGCTGGCCGGCGGCAACGTCATATGGCGCATATCCTGACATGAAAACGCCACCCTAGTCGGCAGGCGAGACTCTGTACCCCACCGCGAGGCCTCTCGCAAGCAGAGGCGGACGTCGGGCGAAAGACGCCTGACGCTCAACGGTCTGTCTCGAAATGGCTCCTTGGCACATCGATCGAAGCGATAAGCCGACGAGATCATGCGGCAGGCAAATGCAAACTCTGAAACTGGCAAATGGTTTATGCACTGGACAAAGCCGGACGCTTCTTGGACAGACAATGCTGTCCTGCAACAAGGCGACCGACGCTGATGACGCAAATGCTTTCGGCAAACTCCGCACGACCGCCCGCCATGGCCGGCGGCACGCGTGCGCATAGCAATCTGGAACTGCGCTATGCCATCGGGATAGTCGTCTATATCCTGCTCTATCCAGCCCTGCTGTCCGCGCTCGCGGGCAATTGGGCAGGCGCGATCGAACAGCGCGAGGAAGGGTCAGCGATCATCCAGCTGCTCAGCATCGCGGTCTATGGCCCCGCCCTGTTCATCATGATCGCACGCTTTGGCGAAGTGCTGCGCTATCTTCGCCCGGCCTGGCCGCTATTGCTGTTGCTCGTTTGGGCGGGCGCATCGATTATGTGGTCCGTTCAGCCCGATGCGGCCGTCCGCCGCTTTTTCGCCCTGATCCTCTTCAGTCAGGCCGTGTTGTTCGTCGCAATGCAGCAACGGCACGAACAATGGCTGCCGATCTTGGCGAAGATCTGCTTTGCCGTGCTGGTCATCAACGTGATTTCGCTCGCGATTCCCGGCGTAGGGTTCAATTTCGTCGGCAAATATGCTGAAAGCGGGTCGATCCGCGGGATTTACCCCGGCAAGAATTATTTCGGCCCGGTACTGGCCTTTTCCATGCTGGTTTTCGCGACACAGGCCTTCGCAACAAAGGGTTCTACCCGCCGTCGATGGGCAGCGGTCGTGCTGGTCAGTCTGGTGATGCTCTTTTTCTCCAACTCCCGTACGCCCTTGATCGGCTTTGTCGGCGGGCTCGGCGCCATGTGGCTTACGCGCTTTGTCGTGATGCCCGAAGGATGGCAGCGGCGCCTTACCTTACAGTTGCGCGCGGGTCTGTCGGCCTTTGCCCTGTTCGGCACCATCGTCGTGCTGCCATCGCTGATGATCGGATTGCTGACGCTGCTGGGGCGCGACCTGACTCTGTCGGGCCGTACGCGTCTGTGGGATTATGCTTATGCCATCGGCATCAATCGCCCAATGATGGGGGCCGGATACAAGACCTTCTGGGTCGACAAGCTGACGGCCAATCTGCGTGACTTCCATGCGCATTGGTCGGAAGGTTCAGCGACCATGGCGATGACGGCGAACGGCCATAACGGCTATCTCGACATGTGGCTGGAACTGGGAATGGTGGGGCTGATTTGTTTCCTGTTCGCCTGGTTCATCCTTCTGGCGCGCAGTCTGCGCAACATCCGGCAGACCCGTGATCCCGCCAACCTGTTCCACATCGGCGTATGGGCATATTATTCCATATATAGCATCACCGATTCCAACATTCTGACACATTCCGACCTTAGCTGGTTCTTTGTGACCTATTGCTTCCTGACGCTGGGCATTGCGTCCTATCGGACGCGCCCGCGCCAGGTGCAAAGTTGAATATGGCTGCTCTCATGACCGTTCCCAATCTTATCGTGGCTGGCTCGCAGAAATCGGGCACGACATCCTTGTGCGCAGCGCTGGAGCAGCATCCCGACTGCTATCTTTCCAATCCCAAAGAACCCAACTTCTTCTCGCGCGCCGTCAACGAACAGCGGCTTGCAAGCTTCAGTCGCTGTTTCCGCGGCGTTCCCGACGATGCGCCGGTCGTTGTGGACGGCACGACCACCTATATGGCGGACCCGGCCATAGCCGAGCGGATTTACCGCCTGCTGGGCCCCGACACAAAATTCATCTTCGCCCTGCGAAGCCCGCGCAAGCGCGCCTATTCCGGCTTTCTCCACATGCTCAAGCGGGGGCATGAACGCCGCACCGCACAGGAGGCCTTCCTCTCCCTGCCCGACGATCCCGTAGCCGCGGTTCAGGCCGAACGGGCCAATATCGAGGTCGCAGCGGCTGCCCGCCAAGTCGTCGCCGGGCCCTATGTGCGCCAATATGATGATGTGCTGTGGAATTTCCGCTATCTGACCAACAGCCTGTTTGCCGACCAGATCGAACCGTTTGAACGTCTGTTCGGTCAGGACAATATACTGATCCTGTTGTTCGAGGATATGGTGACCGATTTCATGTCCGAACGGGCGCGGATCGCCGCATTTCTCGACATTCCAGAACAGGGTTTGCCCCAAACTCTGCCGCGCGAGAACCAGACCCGCATGCCGGACACCGGCACATTATGGGGCAGGATCGACGAGCAATTGCGCCGTATCAAACGGGGCAATTTCGTTTTTGTGCGCAAAGCGGAAGGGCAGGCGCCGTCCCGCGCGCCATCCGATGTCGATGGCAAGTTGACGCGTCTGACCGACAGCGAAGTCACGGTTTGGGAACAGAGGCTTGGTCGTGATTTGCGGGCGATAGGGTGGTGACCGGCAACAGTAAGGTTACCGTTGTTGACTCACTTCTGCCGCGATGCAAGAACCCTGATTTCAGGGCATCTCCTCGTGTCAGAAAGTAAATCTTTCACCACGATGACGATGGACAAATATCAGGTCGGCGCAAAGTCGGCGCAAAGGAAGCAACGATGACAACGGCTGAAGGCCAATATGTAACGCCTACAGAAGACAGCCCAATTGATCTGCGCACTTTGTGGCTGATCATGCTGCGCAGGCGGATACCCTTTCTCATCGTGGCGACGGTCGTGCTGGCAATCGGCTTGGCCGTCGCGCTGATCATCCCCAGCACATATGTCAGCTCAACCAGCGTGTTGATCGAACGTCGATCGACCAATGTTGCAGAGGGGCAGTCGATCGTATCGAGTTTGCCTGCTGATTCGGCTGCGGTCGATACCGAAGTGCAGGTTTTGCGTTCGCCCGACCTTGCCCGTCGCGTCGCCGAGAAACTCCATCTGGACCGCGATCCGGAATTCAACCCCAGACTGCGCGATCCCGGATTTGGCGAATGGCTGGGCGGGCTGTTCGGCAAATCCCCCCCGCCTGTGCGGCCGGGGCTGGATGTTGTCACCAACTCGCTGCTCAATCATATGTCGGTCGGGCGACAGGGCCTGACCTATGTCATCAACATCAGCGTGTCGTCGCGCTCGCCCCAGACCGCAGCCGACATAGCCAACGCAACAGCGCGCGAATATCTGGCGCAGCAAGCCGAATATAAGCGATCGGTCGCCGAGAAGGCGCAAAATTTCTACACAGAGCGCATGCGCGCGCTGAGCACGGATGTGCAAAGCAATGCGTCCAGTGCGTCCTCCATTCGGGCGCGCACCGGCATTACCAGCGGCTCGAACCCCTCTTCCTATGATGAGCAGACCATCGCGGACCTGCGGCGGCAACATTCCGAAGCGTCTGCCAACCTGGCCGCCAAGCGCGCGCGTTACAATGCCGCCAGCCGTTCACAGAACAATCCGTCGTCATTGCCCGACGTGCTCGCATCGCAAGTCATCCGCGACCTGCGTTCGCAGCGTGCGAAAATCGCGGTCGATGCGTCGCAGGCCACTACCCGCTACGGTGAGAACCACCCCGAAGTGGCGCGGACCCGCAACCAGCTGGCCGAAATCGATGCTGAAATCGCGGCTGAAACGCGCCGGATCGTTTCCGGTCTGGCGGCCGAAGTCAGCACTGCACAGCAGGAAGTCGCCAGCCTTGGCGCCGCGATCGCCCAGCAGCGATCGGCCGCAATACGCAATTCCGACGCATCGGTGACTGCCCGGAAATATGACACGGACGCCGACGCATCGCGCGCAGTCTATGAAGACCTGGCCAAGCGTCGCAAGGAAACCGTCGCCACGGACGAACTCGCCACGCCCGACGCCAGCATCGTCTCTGTCGCTTCGCCGCCCAATTCGCCCAGCTCGCCCAACCGGCCTCTGCTGATCCTGCTGACGCTGGCGGCCGCTCTCACCTTCGGGTTGCTGGCGATCATCATCGCAGAGCTGCTCGATGTGAAGATCAGCTCCGGTGAGGATGTGAAACGCCATCTGGGGCTCAATCGCATCGCATCCATCCCTGGGGTGAGCCCAAAAAACTATAACGAGCATCTGGCGCGTCTTGTCTATGAAAAGCCTCAGTCGAGCTTTTCTGAAGCAGTCCGGGCGCTCAACATGACGCTGCGCGGCGGACATGCCAAGCAGGCCCTGCCGACGGGACAGGTGATCGTCATCACATCGGCCCTGCCGCATGAAGGCAAGACGACCATCGCGACGTCGCTGGCCCTGTCCATAGCCAAGGCAGGCAGCCGCGTATTGCTGATCGACGCCGACGTGCGCCGGCCGCAGGTCGCCGCATCATTGGGGATCGCGACGCCCGAACATGGCATAGCCGAAGTGGCCACCGGCAAGATCGATCTGGCGTCGGCCCTGGTGTCCACTGGCACCCCGCTTGATCTGCTGCTGGTCGCCGTGACCGCCAAGGGCATAGACATTTTCTCAAGAGGCCAGTTTTCGGACCTGATCGAAAAGGCCCGCAAGAAATATGATGTCATCGTGATCGATACGCCGCCTGTCCTGGCCGTTAGCGATGCGACGGTCATCGGTCGGGAGGCCGACCATGTGGTGTTCATCACCAGGTGGCGCCGGACATCGCGCTTTGCTGCAAAAGCGGCGGTGGAAGCGCTTAAGGCCAGCGAAGCGCCCTTGTCGGGCGTGGTCCTCAATGCCGTCGACCTCAAGAAGCAGTCGCTCTATGCGGACAGTGATCCGCTGGCCTTCTACGGTGCTTATAAGGCCTATTACGCCAACGAAGAATGACAGACCGCTTCGTTTGACGGGGTTAAGCTAAACTCCTGGGCGGGATGCGCTGATAATGGGCATCCCGCCCAAATAGTGCGTAGCAAGAGAGTCGAGAGCATGACGCGCGGCGCGAACCAGGCTCGCTCACCCAACGTGTGTCATCCTGTTCCCATACACTATGGATTGATGACCGGCGCGCGCCAGGCGCATAGGCTTGGCCGCAATGGCTACATCGTCAGGGCAGCTTGACGATACGGGGCTCATGCCCCTTGTCACCCAGCCAGCCTGTCAGGGCGTCGAACGGCATCGCGATCGTCGCGGTATTGCGCAGGGGATGGACGGCGATCAGCGGCTGATCGTCGAAGCTTGCATCGAACACCACGGTCAATTCTTCGGCCGACGCATTGGGCGCAGCGAGGGGCGAAACCGCGCCGGGTGTGATGTGGAGCAGGCGCTCCATATCATCCGGCTTTCCGAACGAAAATTTTCCCGCGCCCAGCAGTTCGGCAAAGGCTTTCAGATCGGCACGACGATCATGCGGTAGTGTGATGAGCCAGAAATGCCCCTTTTTGTCCTTCAGAAACAGATTTTTGGTATGTGCGGCCGGCAGCGCCTCATGGATGGCAGCGCTTTCGTCGACCGTATAGACAGCCGCATGTTCGTGCTTCTGCACAGGGACGCCGCGCGCGGCGAAATCGGCGTAAATTTCATCTTCGGTCATCGGCGGCAGGATGACGAGCCCGAATGGCAGCCGCGCGGACAATGGCGTCACGCTTTCCGGACATTTGCGACACATCCCCTCCCAGCCGCAGCGTGGGCATGAGCCAGCGAACCCCTATGCCAGATCGCCAAGCGCCTTCCTCAGATCGCCCAGCCAGGGTTCGAAAGGTTTCCAATTGTCCACGCCTTCCCGGTTGATGGGACGGCGAACCTGCTCGGAACTGGCGGTGCGGACCGCCCGGTCTGTCTTGTGGAAATCAAGGCAGGACTGTTCGAACGGAACCCCCACATAATCAACTATTCGTCGCACCTCCGCTTCTAGATCCGCCAGCACATCTTCATGCTGGACGCGCAGGATACGGTCGGGTGGGAGTACCCTTTCCCAATGAGCCATCAGATCGACATAGTCGCTATAATATTGCCCGATCTCGGTCAGCCCATAGGTGAATTGCTGGCCATCAGCGAAGAGTTGTTTGAAGCCCGAAAAGCAGCAATCCATCGGCGCGCGCCGGGCGTCGATGATCTTTGCGTTGGGCAGGATCAGGTGGATAAGGCCGATATGCCGGAAATTATTGGGCATCTTGTCGATGAAAAAGGGCGCGCCCTTGCGATGGATGCGGGTATTTTCAATATAGGCTTCACCCATCTGCCGCAGTTGATCGGCGGGCAGATCATGCAGGATCGCCGGATAGGCATCGCGCCCCCGCCCCCTTAACTGCTGCGCCAGCGCCAAAATATCGGGCAATTCCAGCGTGCCGTCGATTTGACTGTGTGAAGCCAATATCTGCTCCAGCAGCGTCGAACCAGCGCGCGGAAGGCCCAGGATGAAGATCGGGTCCGGCGCAGAGCAGCCATTGCCCGCATTTTTGTCGAACAGATCGGCCGTGCACGCTTCGGCCTGCGCCCGCAGTTCCGCTGTCATCTGGTCGGCGCTGTAGCGCAATTGTTCGCGCTTCAGCCTGTTGCCAGCGTCGTAGAAGCGGAAGGAATCCGCATATTCCCCCCGGTCCTCATGCGCTTTGCCAAGTGCGAAACTCAGGTGGACACGGTCCATCAGTCGCAGGTCGTCGCGGGCAAGCTGGGCATGCATCGCCGCCACCTCGCCGTCCTCGAACCGGAACGTTTTAAGATTGGCCAGCGCGTACCAGGGATCGCCGAGGTCAGGGCGCGCCGCGATGGCGGCACGATAGGAAGCAATGGCTTCCTGCTGCTGCCCACAGGTTTTGAGCGCATGCCCCCGCGACGTCAGCGTGGCCGGATCATCCGGCATGCGGGCCAACACGGACTCGAACAGGCCAAGCGCCTTGTCATATTTGCCCGTCTGCATATTTTCGATCGCGAGATGCGACTGAAACAGCGGATTGTCGGGCTGGAGGTCGACGAGATGCTGCGCCTGCGCTTCCGCCGCAGAGAATTTCTGCCGTCTGCGCAGAACCTGCATATAGTCGAGCCGAATCTGGATATTGTCCGGTTCGAAAGCGACCGCGCTTTCCAGCAGAAATTCCGGATCGTCGAATATGCCCAGCCGTACGCCGATATCGGCGAGCAGGCGCATCGCTTCGACATTATGCGGATTTTCGCGAAGGAAGTGGCGGCACAATTCCTCCGCCTTGAGGATGCGTCCTTCATGGATATGGTTGAGGACGGCAAGCAACATGCGCGGCAATCCGGCAAGCCGCTCCGCCTGCGCCATGCAATTGCGCGCCTCGCCTTCCCTGCCGCGTTGGGCGAGCAAATTGGCCTGGTGCGTCCAGCTCGCCTCCAATGATGGATTGAATTCGCAAGCCCGGCGGTAGGCGACGATGGCGCCCTCCGGATCGCCGGTATCGCGGGCCAGATGCCCCGCCTCCTGCCAACCACGGCCATGTTCAGGATGGGACTGGCGCAGACGCCGTACAAAATCACGCGCGCAATCGAATTTTCGCGCATAGCGCGCAGCCACGGCGGCGATGTAGAGCGCGTCGCCATTGGCCGGGTCGTCGCGAAGCAGCCCTTCGCACAGGTGGATGGCGCGGTCATGCGCCTGCTGCTGCAGCGCCTGCCTTGCCTCAGTCAGCACGTCGTCCTTGTTTTCGTCGGTCGCCGCACCGTTCATATCAGTTCCATCGCCCCAAGGTGGGAAGCGGCCCGGAAAGACCGCTTCCCTCTATCGTAGCAACAAGGCGTCGGTTCAATAGTTGAACGAGAGGCGCATGCCGACCGTCAGCGGACGGGCCACGACTACCCGCGATACGCTGTAGACCGCATCGCCGCTGGTCTGCGCCGCCTTGTCGGTCAGATTGTCGCCGAACAGTTCGACCGACCAGTTGTCCTTCTCCACACCCGCCGACAGGCCGAAGGTCGTATAGCTGTTCAGCTTCGTCCGGTTGGGAAGGATGACGTCGGTATATTTCGATGACGAATGCACCATCTGCGGCATGATATGGGCCCGCAACCCTGTGTCACCCAACTGCCATTCATAACGGGCACGCAGATTGCCCTGGAAGGACGGGGCATAGGCCAGTTTCTGACCGACCTGCACATAGCTGGTCTGGAGCAGGACTTTCGTGATCTTCGTATCGATGATCGAGAAGCCGCCCGACACCGTCAGGCCGTCAACCGCAGCCGGTGCGAATGTGACCTCGCCCTCAACGCCCTTGGTCCAGGCATTGGCCGCATTGTCCGAAAAGAACAGGTTGGAAATGCTGGGATCGAGAATGCTGGTCTGCAGCCCCTTGATATCGACGAAGAAAGCGCTGCCGTTGAACAGCAACTGATTGTCGAACAGCTTGGTTTTCCAGCCGATTTCATAGTTCCGGACGTCGTCAGTACCGACCGCATAAGGCACGGTGTAACCGTTGCGGGTCGTGCCGCCGGGCCGGTTGAGGAGCCCCGGACGGAAGCCTTCGGAATAGGTGGCGTAGAACATGACATTTTCGACCGGGGTGAGCTTCACCGTCCCCTTGAAGATGACGCCCGTGGCCTTGGCCTGGTCCGGAATGCCGGCAATATCGCCGGAATATTTGACGCTCAGATTGGTGCCGTAAAGCTGGCGATCGACCGAACCCGAACCGAAAGTGGGCGAAATCCTGTTGTTGAAGGAGGAGTTTGCGCTGCCTTCCAGATCGTTGGTCACATTATAATAGCGCGCGCCGAAGGTCGCGGTCAGAAGGTCCGGCACGACGTCGAAGCTGGCTTCGCCGAAAATGCCAAACTGCCTGTCGCTACGCTTCACATCGTTACGGAAAATGACACCCGCCGGGAACGGCCCCGGATCGCTGAAATAGCCCGGTCCGGCATTGCCGATCAGGCCTGTGACCGATGTATTGGTCAGCGGGTAGTTTGGCAGGAAGCCCGGCGTGACCCCATCGGCGCCCAGGGCGCGGATCGATCCCTGATAGTTGAAGTCGTTGCGTTCCTTGAGAATCTGGTTGCTGAAGAAGCCGCCCGCCGTGACCCTGAAGCGATTTTCAGCCGGGGTATTGAACCGCAATTCCTGCGTGAAGCTCTTCAATTTCGACTTGGACGTCACGAAGAGATTTGGCGGCTGGCAGGTGCCGGTCGGGTTCATGCCACCATAATAGACGGTGGTGTCGCAGACATAATAGGGAATGTAGGGACCAACGAACAAATAGTCGGTATAGTCGACCCGCTGGTTGGTCTCACGTTCCGTATAGGCGCCGGAATATACCATTTCCAGCGCGCCGAGACGGCCTTCGACAGTCCACGCCGTGTTGCTGAAATTATCCTTGGTCTTGTCCTGCTCAAAGCGCTCGATCTTGTATTCGCCAAGGGTCGGATCTTCGGAGAATACGCCGTCCGTATCAAGACCCTGGCGGCTATGCGCGACCTTGAGCGACCAGTCGGGCGCGAATTTCCACAAGGCCGTCACGCGGAAACCGCGATAGTCGGCGTCGTTGAAATTATCCTCCACCAGACCGCTATTGTCCGCCTGAAGGAAGGTGACGCCAGACAGGTTGGCGCCGCCCTGGCCGGTCGCCTGATTGCCGACCAACGTGCCGTTCTGACGAAGATCGGTAGCCCTGCGGAACCGTCCGCTCTGGGCAACGCTGCGCGTGCCGCGGACGTTGTCGATATAGCCGCCCTGATGATCGAGATAGGCGACCGCACGTACCGCGAAATTATCCGCAACGGGAATATTGACGACGACCTGGGCATTGTTGCTCATGTCACCGCCCTTGGTGAAGGATACACCAGCCTGGGCGCGGCCTTCAAACTCCCCGATTTTGGGCTCGTTGGTGATGAAGCGGACCACGCCGGCCTGGCTACTCGCGCCGAACAGGGTGCCCTGCGGACCTGCAAGCACTTCGACGCGGGCAAGATCGGCCGCATAGACGTCAAGGTTGCGACCCGGTTGGGACAAGGGTTGCTCGTCCAGATAGGTGGCGACGTTGGGTGCAAGGCCCGATACACCAGCGGTCGTCAGGTTCGGCGTTGTCGAGGCGAGACCGCGAATGTAAATCGTATTCTGGCCCGGACCGCCTCCGCCCGCCGTTACGTTGGGCATCTGCGCGATGATGTCGGCCGTGTTGGCGACCCCCAGTTGGGCCAGCGTTTCGTTGCCCATCGCCTGGACGGCGACGGCGACCTTCTGCATGCTTTCGCTGCGCTTGGTGGCGGTAACGACGATTTCCGCAACGCCGGATCTGGGGGACGCGTCGTCACCCCCTTCGTCCTGAGCAAAGGCGGGCATCGCAACCATATGTGAAGCGATGATCGCGATGAAAGAGGTAGCCCCGAATAGCGTCTTCATACAATCCCCCATCTAAGGATAGAATATTATTTTATGAATTTTTTCGACCTTAAATTCGCAAATTATCACAGAATATTCGACGACCAGTATTTGCCCGAAATAAAGTCCGGACAATCTGTCATTTTACTGTCGCTTAACTGTGAAAATTTAACGATATGCACGAATAAATCTTATAAATTTTGGAACAAATTAAAGATTCAAATCATTTCGCATTTGATCTGCCTATCCCAGGAAGATCATCGGATATTTGGAGTGTCTCGGAGCATGATCCCCTGACAGGGTAACTGCGTGAATGGATGCGCCATCGCTCTTGAAGATTTGCGTCATTCTTGACATCCAGCCGGCCACAGCCTGGCTCTTCACTATGTCGATTCTTCAAACGGCACCTTACATCCCATAGCGGACGGCGATCCGGTTTAGCCATGTCGTTTAGCTGCGACGCGGATGACGCAAACATACTGTCTCATTCGTCACCACCGCATGATGATGCGCAATCAACATTGGAGGGATGGCGTGACGCGCTTTTCTTGGACATCGCTGCTCACCAACGCGCTGACCGGCCACAAGAACTGGGACCAGCAATGGCCGGACTCAGAACCGAAGGCTGAATATGACGTCGTTATCGTGGGTGCGGGCGGGCATGGCCTGGGCGCCGCCTATTATCTTGCCAAGGAACATGGCGTCACCAACGTCGCGGTGATCGACAAGGGTTGGCTTGGCGGCGGCAATACGGGCCGCAATACGACCATCATCCGGTCCAATTATCTCTATGACGAAAGCGCCGCGCTCTACGAACATGCCATGAAGCTGTGGGAAGGGCTGTCCCAGGAACTGAATTACAACGTCATGTTCTCGCAGCGGGGCGTGATGATGCTGGCGCACAACGTCCATGACGTGCAAAGCTTCAAGCGGCACATTCATTCGAACCGACTGAACGGCATCGACAATGAATGGCTGACGGCTGAGCAGGCAAAGGCATTCTGCCCCCCGCTCAACATTTCGCCCGATGCGCGTTATCCGGTGGTGGGCGCCGCGCTTCAGCGGCGCGGCGGCGTCGCCCGCCATGACGCGGTCGCCTGGGGCTATGCACGCGGCGCAGCTGCGCGCGGCGTCGACATCATCCAGAACTGCCCGGTCACGGCGATCCGCCGCGACGCCACCGGCAAGGTCATCGGCGTGGAAACCGCGCGCGGTTTCATACGGGCGAAGAAGGTGGCGGTGTCGGCGGCTGGCAACACGTCAGTCGTGATGGATTCGGCCAATGTCCGCCTGCCGCTTGAAAGCTATCCGCTCCAGGCGCTGGTATCGGAGCCGGTCAAGCCGATTTTCCCGTGCGTCGTCATGTCCAACACAGTCCACGCCTATATTTCGCAATCCGACAAGGGCGAACTGGTGATCGGATCGGGCACCGATCAATATGTGTCCTACAGCCAGCGCGGCGGCTTGCCGCTGATCGAGCATACGGTCGCGGCAATCTGCGAAGTGTTTCCGATCTTCAATCGCATGCGGATGCTACGCAAATGGGGCGGCATCGTCGATGTGACGCCGGATCGCTCGCCGATTATCGGCAAGACCCCGGTGCCGGGCCTCTACGTCAATTGCGGTTGGGGCACCGGCGGGTTCAAGGCGACACCGGGTTCGGCCAATGTCTTTGCCCACACTATCGCTCGCGACGAGCCGCACCCGATCAACGCGCCTTTCACGCTGGAGCGCTTCAAGACCGGCCGACTGATCGACGAAGCGGCGGCCGCCGCGGTCGCGCACTAAAGACGGAGCGCAGCAGATGCTTCTCATCCATTGCCCCTATTGCAATGCCGAACGTCCCGAAGTGGAGTTTGCCTATGCCGGCGAGGCGCATATCGCGCGCCCGACCGACCCTTCGCAGCTCGACGACGATCAATGGCGCGACCATCTTTACATACGCTCAAACCCGCGCGGCCTGCATTATGAACGCTGGCGCCATATCCATGGCTGCGGGCGCTTCTTCAACGCGGCCCGCGACACCCTCAGCGACAAGTTCGTAACGACATACAAGGCCAGTTTGCCCCGTCCGCAGATCGTGCAAAGCGAGGATACCCCGTGACCAACCATCGCATCGCAGGCAAGGGCCGGGTAGACCATGGCCGGCCGGTCCATTTCACCTTCAACGGCACCCGCTATGAAGGGTTTCAGGGCGATACGCTCGCTTCCGCCCTGCTGGCCAACGGCGTACATCTGGTGGGTCGGTCGTTCAAATATCACCGTCCACGCGGCATATTGGCCGCAGGGTCGGAGGAGCCGAACGCACTGGTCGGCGTGACGCACGGCCCCGGCCGATTCGAACCCAACACCCGCGCCACGGTGCTGGAAATCTCGCAGGGGCTGTCGACCAATAGCCAGAATCACTGGCCTTCGCTCAAGCGCGACATAGGCGCAGTCAACGATGCGGCCTATATGCTGTTTTCGGCGGGCTTCTATTACAAGACGTTCATGTGGCCTAAGTCCTTCTGGAACAAGGTTTACGAGCCGTTCATCCGGGGTGCGGCGGGTCTTGGCGTGTCGCCGACGCAGCCGGATCCCGACACCTATGCCAGCCGCCATGTCCATTGCGACGTGCTTGTGGTCGGTGCAGGGCCAGCGGGGATCGCTGCCGCCCTGTCCGCCGGTCGCAGCGGCGCAAAGGTCATCCTGCTCGACGAACAGGCGGAATTTGGTGGTTCGCTGCTGTCTGAAACCGACGCGAGCATTGACGGGCGTTCGGGCTGGGACTGGCTGACCATGGCGATGACCGAGCTTGCCGCACTGGACAATGTAACCCTGCTCCCGCGCACGACCGCGATTGGCTATTATCACCAGAATTTCGTCGGCCTGTGCCAGCGCCTGACCGACCATCTGGCCGATGTTCCGCAGGGTACGCCGCGCGAACGCATGTGGAAGGTTCGTGCAGCGCAGGTGGTACTGGCGCAGGGCGCGATCGAGCGTCCGCTGGTTTTCCACGGCAACGACCGGCCAGGCGTGATGCTGGCGGGTGCAGCCCGCACATATCTCAATCGCTACGGGGTTAAGGTGGGGCAAAGCGCCCTGGTCGTGACCACGCATGACAGCGCCTGGCTGGCCGCTTTCGATCTGGCGAAGGCAGAGGGCAAGGTTGTCGCCATCGTGGACCTGCGCCCCAACATCTCCTCCCATCTGCGCGCAAAGGCGGACTCGCTGGGGATCGAGGTTCTGGCGGGCTGGACCGTTACCGGCACCAGCGGTCGGCTGCGGATCAAGTCGGCACGAGTGCGCCCTGCCGACCCGACAGCCGGCGGCGCGCGTACCATCGCATGCGACGTGCTGATGATGAGCGGCGGCTGGACGCCCAGCGTCCATCTTTTCTCGCACACCAAGGGCAAGCTCAACTGGCATGAGGAAGAGCAGGCTTTCCTGCCGGGCGAACATGCCGAAGCCAGCCGCACCGTCGGCGCAGGCAATGGCAGCTTCGGCCTGGCCAAGGCGCTGGCAGAAGGGGCCGAGGCCGGAGCCGACGCAGCCTCCGACGCTGGCTATAATGGCCGTTCCGCCCAATATATGGTGACGGACGAAACCGAGCTGACCGGCATTCGCGTCCGCGAGTTGCCGACCGACCAGAATCCGGGCAAGGCGAAAGCGTTTGTCGACTTCCAGAACGACGTGACCGCCAAGGACATCCGTCTGGCGGTGCGCGAGGGCTTCAAGTCGATCGAACATGTCAAGCGCTACACCACCAACGGTATGGCAACCGATCAGGGCAAGACGTCGAACATCAACGGCCTGGCCATCGCCGCGGACGCTGTGGGTGCGCCGGTTCCGGCGGTCGGCCTGACGACATTCCGTCCGCCATATACGCCGACGACCTTCGGCGCCTTTGCCGGCTATAACCGGGGCCGCCTGTTCGAAGTGACGCGCAAGACGCCGATCGACGGCTGGGCCGAGGCGAAAGGGGCTGCCTTTGAACCCGTGTCGCTGTGGCGTCGCGCATGGTATTTCCCCCAGGCTGGTGAGGATATGCATGCTGCGGTAGCGCGGGAATGCGCAGCGGTGCGTGCGTCGGTGGGGATTTTCGACGCATCGACCCTGGGCAAGATCGAAATTGTCGGCCCGGATGCTGCGGAATTCATGAACCGCATGTACACCAACCCCTGGACCAAGCTCGCCCCCGGCCGCTGCCGTTACGGCCTGCTGCTGGGCGAGGACGGGTTCATCCGCGACGACGGCGTGATTGGCCGTATGGCGCCGGACCGGTTCCACGTCACCACGACGACCGGCGGCGCAGCGCGCGTGCTCAACATGATGGAGGATTATCTCCAGACCGAATGGCCCGATCTCAAGGTCTGGCTCACCTCTACGACCGAACAATGGGCTGTCATCGCGCTTCAGGGGCCGAACGCCCGCCGCCTGCTGGAACCGCTGGTCGAGGGCATCGACCTGTCGGACGATGCCTTCCCGCATATGGCGGTGGCCGAAGGGCACATCTGCGGCGTGCCGACCCGCCTGTTCCGGGTGAGCTTCACCGGCGAGCGGGGCTATGAGGTGAACGTCCCCGCCCGCTATGGTCGCGCCATTTGGGAAAAGCTGTTTGCCGACGGTCAGGCCTATGGAATCACACCCTATGGCACAGAGACCATGCACGTCCTGCGCGCGGAGAAGGGCTATATCATCGTCGGCCAGGATACGGACGGCACGCTGACCCCCGACGACGCCGCCCTCGGTTGGGCGATCGGCAAAGCCAAGCCTGACTTCGTCGGCAAGCGATCCCTCACCCGCCCCGATATGCTGAAGAAGGACCGTAAACAGCTGGTCGGGCTGCTGACTGACGATCCCATGATGGTGCTGGAGGAAGGCGCGCAGATCGTGTTTGATCCGAACCAGCCCATTCCGATGAAGATGGTTGGCCACGTAACGTCCGCTTATTGGAGCGCCAGCCTCAATCGCTCGATCGCCTTCGGGGTCGTAGAGGGCGGACATTCGCGCATGGGCGAAACCATTTACATCCCTATGCCCGACCGAACATTGTCCGCGAAAATCACCGGGATGGTCTTTGTCGACCCCGAAAACTCCCGCCTCAACGCATAAGGAAGCGCCATGACGATGCATCCTCATCACCCCTTGAGCGGCGAAGGCATTGCGCTCCACAAGCCCTTTCCGCTCACCATCCGGCCGCTTGCGGACAAAGCGCGCTTCAGCCTGCGCATCGACCCGGACCAGCGGATTGCAGCCTCCGCCGTTCTGGGCCTCAATCTGCCCGGCAATATCGGCGACGTAGCATATGCCGGCGAAAAGACGGCTGTGTGCCTTGGTCCCGACGAATGGTATGTGACCGTTCCGGTTGCGGACCAGGCGGAAATCGAGGCCGGCTTCGCCGCGCTTTATGCGCAGCAGCCCCACAGTCTGGTCGATGTCAGCCATCGGGAAGTGAGCATCGGGATCGAAGGCCGCGATGCCGCGCTCGTGCTGCAATCAGCGATCGCCTTTGATGTGGACGCGATGGCGCCTGGCAGCGGTTGCCGAACGATATTCGACGGCAAGGCGCAGATCATTTTGCTCCGCGATGCGAAGGATCGGTTCCAGATCGACGTCTGGCATTCCTTTTCGGAGCATGTGTGGCATTTCCTCCAGGTCGTGGCCCGCGAAATCGAACTCGACATCTAGGCCTGGATCTAGCCGCTGGCCGTCTCGATCGGACCAGTAGGACAGACTGCACTTTTTCATTCGCGCGATTTCCGAGCCGGTACTCCATTGGCTGAATTCGCTCCTGACCATGCTATTTTCGGAGATGTCGATATGACGCAGAGCACGTCCCATGCAGGCATGAAAGATCGTGCCGTTGCGGAAGCCATCGAACGCGAACTGGGTCGCCAGAAGGACCAGATCGAACTGATTGCATCGGAAAATATCGTTTCCGAGGACGTCATGCGGGCGCAGGGATCGGTCCTGACGAATAAATATGCCGAAGGTTATCCTGGCAAACGCTATTATGGCGGCTGCGAATATGTCGATGAAATCGAAACGCTGGCCATTGAGCGGGTAAAACAGCTTTTCGGCGCGGCCTATGCGAATGTTCAGCCGCATTCAGGCGCTCAGGCCAACCAGGCCGTGTTCTTTGCCCTGCTTCAGCCCGGCGATCGTATCATGGGCCTCTCGCTTGCCCATGGCGGCCATCTTACCCATGGTTCGCCGGTGACCATGTCGGGCAAATGGTTCGACGTCGTCAGTTATGAAGTGCGCGAGTCCGACCAGCGGATCGACTATGACGATCTGCGCGCCAAGGCGCTGGAAACCCGGCCAAAGCTGATCGTCGCGGGCGGCTCCGCCTATCCGCGCGAGATCGACTTCGCGGCCTTCCGCAGCGTCGCTGATGAAATTGGCGCCTATCTGATGGTCGACATGGCCCATGTGGCTGGTCTGGTGGCAGGCGGCGTCTACCCAGACCCGATCCCCCATGCGCATATTGTCACCTCAACCACGCACAAGACGCTGCGGGGGCCACGCGGCGGCATCATCCTCACCAATGACGAAGCGCTTGGCAAGAAGATCAATTCAGCGGTGTTTCCCGGCAATCAGGGCGGCCCACTGATGCATGTCATCGCGGCGAAAGCGGTGGCGTTCGGTGAAGCCTTGCAACCCGAATTCAAGCTTTATGCCCGCAATGTCCTGAACAATGCCCGCGCGCTCAGCGACACGTTGATCGAAGGCGGCCTGAACATCGTTTCGGGCGGCACCGACAGTCACGTCGTGCTGGTCGACCTGCGCCCCAAGGGCGTCAAGGGCCGCGACGCGGAACATGCGCTGGAACGGGCTGGCCTCACCTGCAACAAGAATGCGATCCCCTTCGATCCTGAAAAGCCGGCAGTCACCTCCGGTGTCCGTCTGGGCACGTCAGCGGGCACGACGCGCGGATTTGGGGAGGCGGAATTCCGTCAGGTCGGCGCGCTTGCGCTGCGCGTGATCGACGCGCTGGCCCGCAACGGTGCGGAAGGCGACCCGGTGGTGGAGGCGGAGGTTCTGGCCGATGTGCAGGATCTATGCCGCCGCTTCCCCATTTACCAATGACCGGGAAGCAGGCAAGCTGCACCTGACCTGACATCGACGAGGCCTGCCATGTTTCTAAGCGTCTTCGATGTGTTCAAGATCGGCATCGGTCCCTCCTCCTCTCATACGATGGGGCCGATGACGGCGGCGGTCGCCTTTCTCGACCTGCTGCGGCAATCCGCGGCATCGCAGAGGGCGGTTCGGATTCGGGCAACGCTTTATGGTTCGCTCGCCTTCACGGGCAAGGGCCATGCCACGGACCGGGCCGTCACGCTCGGCCTGCTGGGATGGCTGCCGGCGGATCTCGACATGGAAAGGGCCGAAGCGGAACTGGCGGACCTCAGGGAAACCACCACGTTGCGCCTGCCCGGCCTGCCCAATCTGGCCTTCGACCCAGCGAAGGACGTCATCTTCGACTATGGCCCTCCCCTGCCCGGCCATGCCAACGGCATGATCCTGTCCGCCATGGACGAAACCGGTGATCCGGTATTGAGCGAAACTTATTATTCCATCGGTGGCGGTTTCGTCGTCAGCGCGGCGGAACGCAACGCACCGCGGCAGATGGCCGCCGAAGAAGTCGCGGACTGGCCGTTTCCGTTCGAAAATGCCGCGGCGATGTTGCGGATGGCGGATGCCAGCGGCCTGTCTATCGCCGAAATGAAGCGCCGTAACGAAGCGGTGTCACGCGACGAGGCCGATGTCGAGGCGGGCGTGGCGCGCATCTGGTCGGTCATGAACGGATGCATCGAGCGCGGGTTGAGGCAGGACGGCGAGCTGCCTGGCGGCCTGCGCGTCAAGCGTCGCGCCGCCCATATTCACCGCCAATTGATGGAAGAACGCAAGTCCAACTCCATCCAGCCTCATGCCTCGTCCGACTGGCTCAGCGTCTATGCCATGGCCGTGAACGAGGAAAATGCGGCGGGCGGCAAGGTTGTGACGTCGCCGACCAACGGGGCGGCGGGCGTGGTGCCATCGGTGCTGCGCTATTATCTGGATCATTGCCTGGGAACGGACCCGTCGAAAGTCTCCGACTTCCTGCTGACCGCCGCGGCGATTGGTGGGCTGATCAAGCATAACGCCTCCATTTCCGGCGCGGAAGCAGGCTGTCAGGGAGAGGTCGGATCAGCAGCGGCCATGGCGGCGGCGGGGCTGTGCGCCGTATTGGGCGGTACGCCGCAACAGGTTGAAAATGCCGCGGAGATCGCGCTGGAACATCATCTGGGCATGACCTGCGATCCGGTTGGCGGACTGGTTCAGGTGCCCTGCATCGAACGCAACGGCATCGGCGCGACAAAAGCCGTCGCGGCGGCTTCCCTGGCGCTGCGCGGCGATGGTTCGCATTTCATGCCGCTCGACAATTGCATCGAGGCCATGCGGCAGACCGGCGAGGAAATGAGCACGAAATTCAAGGAAACGAGCCTGGGCGGCCTTGCCGTCAATCTGCCCGAATGCTGACTAAAGCCGGTTAGCCCCGCGACATGGCGCATTTGTAATTGCCTGCGTCGCAGTCATGATGGCCCCCGGCGAACCAGAATGCTCCTCTTTGCAGCAAGCCGACGAGTCGATCCACGACGGAAGGAACCAGCCGGAAATTCGAACATCTCGTCGCGACCAAAAGTACGAAGCAGAGAGGATAAGGATATGAGCAAGAACCGAGGTGTGGTGTATCTGGAACCGGGCAAGGTCGCGGTACAGGACATTGCTGATCCGAAACTCGAGGCGCCGGATGGCCGCCGTATCGACCATGGCGTCATTCTGAAGGTCTTGTCGACGAATATCTGCGGTTCCGACCAGCATATGGTGAGAGGCCGCACGACGGCCCAGCAAGGGCTGGTGCTGGGTCATGAGATTACCGGCGAAGTGATCGAAAAGGGCAGCGATGTCGAAATGCTGGAAATCGGCGACATCGTATCCGTGCCGTTCAACGTAGCATGCGGTCGTTGCCGCACCTGCAAATCGCAGGACACGGGCGTCTGCCTGACCGTCAATCCTGCGCGGGCGGGTGGTGCCTATGGCTATGTCGATATGGGCGGATGGATCGGCGGACAGGCGCGCTACGTCATGGTGCCCTATGCCGACTTCAACCTGCTGAAATTCCCCGATCGCGATCGGGCGATGGCAAAAATTCGCGACCTGACGATGCTGTCCGACATTTTGCCGACCGGCTTCCACGGCGCGTTGCGCGCGGGCGTCGGGGTCGGCTCGACCGTCTATATCGCGGGCGCGGGTCCGGTGGGTCTTGCCGCCGCTGCATCGGCGCAGATCTTGGGCGCGGCGGTCGTGATGATCGGCGATTTCAACAAGGATCGCCTGGACCACGCCGCCAAGGTCGGCTTCACGCCCATCGACCTGTCGCAGAGCGACCGGCTTGGCGATCTGGTAGCGGAGGTCATCGGCACCGACGAAGTGGACAGCGCAATCGACGCCGTTGGTTTCGAGGCACGCGGCCATACGGGCGGAGAACAGCCCGCCATCGTCCTTAACCAGATGATGGAAATCACCCGCGCGGCCGGATCTATCGGCATTCCGGGCCTCTATGTGACGGAAGATCCCGGCGCTGTCGACAATGCGGCAAAGCAGGGTAGCCTGTCATTGCGGTTCGGGCTGGGCTGGGCAAAGGCGCAGTCTTTCCACACCGGCCAGACGCCCGTGCTCAAATATAACCGGCAACTCATGCAGGCGATTCTGCACGATCGTCTGCCGATCGCCGACATCGTCAACGCACGCGTCATCTCACTGGAGGATGCGCCCCAAGGATATGAATCGTTCG
The DNA here is from genome assembly GCF_000367345.1 of Sphingobium xenophagum NBRC 107872. Taxonomy (GTDB): domain Bacteria; phylum Pseudomonadota; class Alphaproteobacteria; order Sphingomonadales; family Sphingomonadaceae; genus Sphingobium; species Sphingobium xenophagum. The sequence goes on along the minus strand of NZ_BARE01000006.1, from coordinate 4,406 downwards.
ATCACGGCGCAGCAACCAAATTTGTTCTTGATCCGCACGGACTGCTCAACGCCGCATGATCTATCCTGCGCTCCTGATCGGCCTGTTCCGATTGCGGCGCGAAGGTTGAAAAGTGACAAATCCGGTCGGCCTCCGAAACATGTCGGGGGCCGAAACCGGCATAGTGAATTCATTCGGCAGCATAACGAATTGGGGGCGTGGTGATGTTCCGGTTTATCATAAATCCACCGGTGTTTTTCGGATCGGTGAGCATCATTCTGCTGCTGCTGGGGGTCGGCGCCTTTTTCCCCCATCAGGCGGAGGCCCTGCTGTCGGACGTAGAGGCACGGGTTCTGGCCGAAGTAGGCTGGTTCTATCTGCTGGCCGTCGGGATTTTCCTGTTCTCGGTCACGATCCTGTGCATCAGCCGATATGGCAATCTGAAACTTGGCCCGGACGATTGCGAGCCTGACTTCCGCTTCGGGTCCTGGGTCGCGATGCTGTTCGCGGCGGGCAAGGGCATCGGCCTCATGTATTATGCCGTGGCCGAACCCATGATGCATTATGCAGCGCCGCCTGACGCCGATCCCATGACGATCGCCGCGCAGAAGGATGCGATGAGCATCACCTTCTTCCATTGGGGCATTCATGCATGGTCGATCTATTCCGTGGTCGGCCTTTCGCTCGCCTATTTCGGCTATCGCTACAATCTGCCGCTGACGATCAGGTCGGGCCTGTACCCTCTCCTTAAAGAGAGAATTCGTGGTCGGATCGGCGACGCGGTAGACATTTTCGCTATTTGCTGCACCGTATTTGGACTTGCGACATCGCTTGGCCTGGGCGTGCAGCAAGTCAATGGTGGCCTCAATTATCTGTTCGGCCTGCCGATGACCATTCCGATTCAGGTGATGCTAATCGTCATCATCTCGACCATTGCCACGCTGTCGGTGCTGTCGGGCCTTTCCAAGGGCATCAAATTGCTGAGCGAGATCAATATCATTCTCGCACTGGGCCTGATGCTGTTCGTGCTGATTGCGGGGCCGACCATCCAGCTGATGCGCGATCTGGTCCAGAATATGGGGCTTTATCTTACCTCCTTCGTGCCCCGCACCTTCAACATCTACGCCTATGAGCCCAAGCCCTGGATCAACGCATGGACGCTGTTCTATTGGGCATGGTGGATCAGCTGGGCGCCCTTCGTCGGCATGTTCATAGCGCGCATTTCGCGCGGCCGGACAGTGCGCGAATTCATTCTGGCCGTCCTTCTCTTGCCCACCGCCTTCACCTTCATCTGGATGACCGTGTTCGGCAACACGGCCCTGATTCTGGATCAAGGCGTAGCCGCAGGCGCGATATCGAAGGCCGTATCGGGCAATGTTTCGATCGCCCTGTTCAAATTCTTCGAATATCTACCCTGGGCCACGGCGACGTCGGCGCTGGCCGTGTTCATGGTGGGTATCTTCTTCATCTCGTCCCAAAGCTCCGGCTCGCTGGTGATGGACATCATCGGATCGGGCGGCAAGACGCAGACCACGACCTTGCAGCGGCTGTTCTGGTGCGTGCTGGAAGCACTGGTCACGATCATTCTGCTGATCGCGGGCGGCCTGGCCGCGCTGAAGGCGGCGACCATCATTGCCGCCCTGCCCTTTGCGCTCGTGATGCTCGTCCTGATCTTTGGCCTGTTCAAGGGCATGAAGGCGGATGTCGCGCAATATGAAGTCGGCAACGGCCGGTCGCGCGGCGCTCCCTCTTTCGCGCCCGAACCCAGTTGGCAGGCCCGGCTCGCGCTGGCGCTCCACACGCCCAAACAGGCGGATGTGGTCGACTTCATCGGCAAAACCGTGCTTCCTGCGCTGGAAGCGGTGGCAGCGGAGCTCACCCGTAGCGGTCGCACCGCGTTCGTTTCCAGGGAGGATGGCGCAATATGCCTGAATTCGGCCACGCCCGACTGCCGCGGTTTCCTGTATGGGGTCCGGCCGGGGTCTCACAAGCTGCCGATATTCTCACCCATTGAGGCAGCGAACATCAGCGAACGGCATGAGGCGCGGACCTTCTTTTCGGACGGAAGCCGGGGATATGACATCATGGGCATGTCGCAGGAACAGGTCATTGCGGACATATTGGCCCAGTTCGAACGCTATCTGGCGGTGTCCTGCTCGCCCGATGCCAGCCTGCTGGCCAAGGCGCCCGCACATGGCGGCATCGCCACCGCCTGATCGATCGGAGGCAGGGGGTTCGCTCCCTGCCTTCGACACAGCTAAGCCAGGTTAGGGAAGCCAGGTCGCTGCGCTTGGCCGCCGCCATGCACGGTCAGATCATGGCGGAGTGATCTTTGCCGATCGTGATCCAGTCGGTGTCCGGAATAAACGCTTCGCCCATATCCTCTAGCGCAGCACAGTCCAATTCCAGCGGCATCGTGCCAGCCCGGCCCGGCGATGACACCCGGCTCTCGAACGGAGAGTGGCCGAACCTGCGACGGAACATCCGGCTCATATGCGACGAGTCGCAAAAGCCGCATTCCACCGCGATCATGGTGATGGATTTATCCGTCTTTTCAAGGAAATGGCGGGCGATCGACAGCCGCACGTCCATGAAGGCGACTTGGGGAGACATGCCCAGACTTGTCTGAAACCGGCGTTCCAGCTGTCTTTTGCTCTTGCCCATCCTACGGGCGATTTCCGCCACGGACAGCGGCGCATCGATATTCTGCTGCGTAATCAGCAGGGCACGGCGAACGATGGGATCCTGCGTCTTGAACTGGAGGGGAATGCCCGGCTGGGGCTTTTCAGCATTCAGCGCATCGTCTATGATCATGATGTGCAGGCTTTTGCTGGCCTGCGCACGGCCGATATGCTTTTCGACAAGATAGGCCGCGAGATGTGCGGAACTGGCCCCGCCCGAACAGGTCAGCCTGTCCCTGTCGACGATGAATATCTGATCGGCAACCGGTTCTAGCCCATCGAACTGCTCCAGAAAATCGCGGTGATGGAACCAGCTGACGCAGCATTTATAGCCTTTGAGGACGCCTGCTTCGTGCAGGATGAAGGCGCCGGTGCAAATACCCACCAATGGTATCCCCGCGGCCGCAGCTTTCCTGAGATATTCCAGATAGTCGCTGCCGACATTGCCTATCTCATCCACCAGGCCGCCGACGACCACGATATAGTCGAACTTGGCGGGATCGCCCAATCGCTCATTGGGTTGAACGGTGACACCAGAACTGGAGGACACCGCCTCCATCGTGTTCGACAATATCTTCCAGTCGCACAATATCTGCCTGCTGCGGTCCCCTTCGTCAGCAGCCAGTCGCAGGACATCGATAAAATTCGCAAATGCGCACAGGGTGAAGCGCCGTGTCAGGATGAAGCCCACCGACAGGCGCGTGCCGTTCGCCTGACGCCGCATCGCGGCGTTCAGCGCTGTCGGAGAACGGGTTTCCACTTCTCTCGACGACAGAATCATCGCCGGCCTCCCTTTTTATGAACTTTATCTGACATGTCGTAGAGATAGCAAGAAACTGACGCAAATGTTCTTTTCCCCACCAGACTTGCGTCGCAAACCTACTCCTTACTGACGGCATTCCTGAGCGATCCGCAGACTGTCCGGCCGCTCTGTCACGGGAGCGGCTTCCCGGTCCCGGATCAACCGAATGGGAGGTCGCAACGCCTTGATCCATATGGATGTTGGAGAGGATTGCCGAATGAAAGTGGTGGTACCCGTCAAGCGTGTGGTTGATCACAACGTCAAGATTCGCGTCAGAACCGACGGCTCTGGCGTCGACCTGTCCAATGTGAAAATGTCCATGAACCCCTTCGACGAGATCGCTGTCGAGGAAGCCGTGCGCCTGAAAGAGGCGGGCGCGGTAGATGAAATCATTGCGGTGAGCGTCGGCTCCGCTCAGGCGCAGGACGTATTGCGCACGGCGCTCGCCATGGGGGCCGATCGCGCCATCCTCATCAAGAGTGACGGGCCGGTAGAGCCACTCGATGTCGCAAAATTGCTGAAAGGGGTGGTCGTGGCCGAAGCGCCCCGCCTGGTATTGCTCGGCAAGCAGGCGATCGACGATGATGCCAATCAAACAGGACAGATGCTTTCGGCGCTGCTTGGCTGGTCCCAGGCAACCTTCGCTTCGCAGGTGGCGCTGAACGGCGACCATGCGCAGGTGACCCGTGAAGTCGATGGCGGCCTTCAGGTGATTGACGTCAGCCTGCCGACCATCGTCACCGTCGATCTGCGCCTCAACGATCCACGCTACGCCTCCCTTCCCAACATCATGAAGGCGAAGAAGAAGCCGATCGAGGAAAAGGCCCCCGCCGATTACGGCGTCAATGTCGATGCAAGACTGAAAATCCTCAGGACCGAGGAACCTGCCGCGCGCGCGCCCGGCATCAAAGTCGGCAGCATCCCTGAGCTTGTCGAAAAGCTGG